>CAZTBU010000005.1:33327-72337 GCA_964612545.1 uncultured Clostridia bacterium
TTTTGGCAAAAGGCTGTTCTGTGCGGCGATGTCTCCTTATTCCGAAAAATCTTGCTTTGCAATATTTTTCGGAAGCCTTAATGCATGCGCCGCTGTCTTGCGCCTTTTTGGCAAAAGGCTGTTCTGTGCGGCGATGTCTCCTTATTCCGAAAAATCTTGCCTTGCAATCTTTTTCGGAAGCCTTAATACATGCGCCGCCTTGCCATGCGCTATTTTGCGCCGCAGACACTTTATAAGTATATTCAAATGTGCGGAATAAGTCAAGCGATAATCGGAGCAAAAAAGAAAATTTTCTTAAATTTACAGGAGGTCTTTGAGAAGATCGTCCATGGAATACAGGCCCGCCTCTTTCCCGATGATCCACGCCGCCACCTTTAACGCTCCCGTAGCAAAAATCTTTCGGCTCCGCGCCGAATGGGAAAGCGTAAGGATTTCATTGTCGCCCGCGAACATGACTTCATGCTCTCCTACGATAGTCCCGCCGCGCACGGCATGGATGCCGATTTCACTCTTCTTCCGCGCGCAACGGTTGCCGCGGCGGCCGCAGACAATCTCTTTTTCCTCCATGGCTCCTTCCATTACGCTCTCTGCAAGCATGAGCGCCGTGCCGGAGGGGGCATCCTTCTTCTGATTGTGGTGCCGCTCGATGATTTCAACGTCGAATTCTTCGCCGAGCACTTCCGCGGCCTTTTTCACAAGCATTTGCAGAAGATTAATGCCGAGAGAAAGATTTCCCGTCCTGAATATGGCGGTCTTGCCCGTAAAACTTTGGATAAGATTCTGCTCCTCCTCCGAGTAACCCGTCGTTGCGAGGATGATGGGCAATTGCCTCTCCCCGCAGAAGCGGAGCCGTGCTTCGGTGAAGGAGGGAGAAGAAAAGTCTATGACGACGTCCGCTTTTTCCGTGATTTCGGCGGGATCGGTGTAGACGGGATAGGGCATGGGAGAGGGGAGAAGGTCGACGCCGCAGACGATGGCGTGGCCCTGTTCCGCCGCAACTTCCGTGACATATTTGCCCATTTTGCCGCAACAGCCGAACAGGATGATCTTCATGCTTTGACCTCCAGCCCGTACTCTTTCATGGCCGTCTTCAGAAGTTCGAGGTGCTGTGGCTCAATTTCCGTAAGGGGAGCGCGCGGAACGCCTGCGTCGAAGCCGAGAAGCGACAAAGCCGCCTTTACGGGAATGGGGTTGACTTCGGCAAAGCATGCCTTCACGAGGGGAAGAAGCGCGTCGGAAAGCCTGTTTGCCGCCTTTAAATCGCCGTGCGCAACGCAGTCGGCCAGAATTTTCATGTCCTTCGGGACGAGATTGGAAACGACGGAAATAACCGCCGCGCCGCCCGCCGCCAGAACGGGAAGATTGAGCGCGTCCTCGCCCGAGTAAAGATCGCACTTGCCGCGGATAAGGCCCGCCGTCTCCATGATTTGCCGCATATTCCCGCTTGCCTCTTTGATGCCCGCCATGTTTGGAATTCCGGCAATTTCCGCCATTGCGGAGGGCAGTATATTGACTCCCGTCCTTGCGGGGACGTTGTAGGCGATGACGGGGAGGCCGGTCGCGGCGCATATGGTCCCGTAATATTCCACAAGGCCCTTTTGTGTACATTTGTTGTAATAGGGAGTAACGGCCAATATGCCGTCCGCCCCCGATTTTTCGGCAATTTGTGTCATTTTTACGGCGCTTGCGGTGCAATTTCCGCCCGTGCCGACGATGAGTTTCATTTTGTGCACATGCGCGCGCGAAAAACGGATAACTTCTTCCCTTTCCTCCTGCGTCATGGTGGCGGGTTCTCCCGTCGTGCCGAGGATGACAACCGCATCCGCCCCCGCCTCCTCCTGATAGGCAAGCAAATCCCGGAGCGTATCGTAGTTTACTCCGTCCTTCGAAAACGGCGTGATGAGGGCCGTCGCCACGCCCCTTAAAAATCCTGTCATTTTTTTACCTGTCCTTATTTTTTTTTATGTCGGCAAAATCCCGTTATGTCAGCCGAAATAGCCCTTGGCCGCCAGAAGTTCGGCAAGCAGCACCGCCCCGCCCGCCGCGCCGCGCAGCGTGTTGTGCGAGAGGCCGATAAATTTATAATCGAAAAGAGTGTCTTCACGGAGCCGCCCGGCCATGACGGCCATGCCGTTCTCCGTCATGCGGTCGAGTTTGGGCTGCGGGCGGTTGTCCTCTTCGAAGTAGTGCAAAAATTGCTTGGGAGCGGAGGGGAGACGAAGCCTTTGCGGCTCGCCTACGAAGTTTTTCCATGCGGAAAGGATCTCCTCTTTTGCGGGTTTGTTTTTGAATTTCACGAACACTGCCGCCATGTGCCCGTCGGATACGGGAACGCGCAGGCATTGCGCCGAAATGACGGGCTCCTTTGCGGGAACAATTATTCCGTTCTGCACGGTGCCCCAGATCTTCATGGGCTCACGTTCGCTCTTTTCCTCTTCGCCGCCGATGTAGGGGATGACGTTGTCGAGAATTTCCGGCATTGTTTGCAACGTCTTTCCCGCGCCCGAAACGGCCTGATAGGTGCAGACTGCGGCCTCCGTTATGCCGAACGGAAGGAGGGGATGCAGGAGGGGAATATATGATTGCAGGGAGCAGTTGCTCTTCACGGCGATAAAGCCGCGCTCCGTGCCGAGCCGCGCCCTTTGGAAAGGAATGACCGAAAGATGTTCGGGGTTGACTTCCGGAATCACCATCGGCACATCGGGCGTGAAGCGATGGGCGGAATTGTTGGATACGACGGGAATCCCGCACTTCGCGTAGGCCTCTTCGAGCGCGGAAACATCATCTTTTTTCATGTTGACGGCGCAAAAGACAAAATCTGCTTTTCCCGAAATCCGTGAGGGATCGGCGGCGTCGAGCACGGGCATGTCGCGCGCGTAGGCGGGGATGGGATCGTCGGACGCCCACCTGCCGCAGACGGCTTCCCGATAGGTTTTCCCCGCGGAACGGGAGCTTGCGAGGAGACATACGGGGGTGAACCATGCGTGATGTTCAAGAAGCCTTACGAATCTCTGCCCGACCATGCCCGTGGCACCGATTATACCGACGCGATACCGTTTCATATCTTTCTCCGAAATAATTTCCACAACATTTTATCATAGGAACGGGGAAATTGCAAGACATTTTATGCGTGAGTTTACGGGCACTGCGGAGCGGACAACTTTCCGCGTTCCCGCTCTTCTTTCGGAGCGACGGCCCCGCGGATGTTCCGTTTTATGAAAAAAATAACTTTTTCAAAGAATTCTCCGCATTTCCGTTGATAAATTTTTCCATTTGCGGTATAATATCCCTACGGCCGCGAAGAGGCCGTTTACGATTAGAAAAATTCCGGAGCAAATCTATGGCAGAAAAAGAAAAAAAGGGCCTTGTCGCCCGCTGGCTGATCGGGAAGGAACGAAGCGAGGACTACGCGAGGTCTACCCTTCCCACAAGCCGTTGGGCGCTGTTTTGGGATATATTGAAGGGAAGATTCGGGCGGCTTGTGCTTGTCAACCTTCTCATTCTCCTGACGGCTCTTCCCGTCATCGCGGTCATTGTCTGGCGTTATCTCCAGATCGGGGGAGCGGGGATGAGCGGCGCATTCGGCGCAGGGCTCGGCCCGTCCTTTCCCTTTATTCCCGATATTGCGGGGAATGCCGAAGCAATGATTCTTCAGAGCGACCTTGTTTTTTTCTCCCTGTTTATACCTGCGGGAATCATTGCGGGGCTGGGGATCTCGGGCGGATTCTATATCATCCGCAACCTTATCTGGACGGAGGGAATCTTTGTCGCAAATGACTTTCTCCGCGGCATAAGGCGCAATTTCTGGAATGTTCTGGAAGCCGTTCTCATTTTCACCGTCGTGCTCTTTGTGGGGCGTATCATGGGGGATTTGGCCGATTTCTACGTTGCGACAAATGCACCGGGGGCGGGGTGGATGGTCGCGTCCAAGGTCGTGGGATATATCATTGTCTCTTTCACGCTCCTCGTATGCCTTTGGATGATCTCTCTCGGCATCAACTATAAGCAGGGACCGTGGGCACTCTTCCGCAATGCCGTCGTCATGACAATAGGGACGTTACCGCAGACGGTATTTTTTGCCGCTCTCGCACTCTGGCCCTATTTTCTTTCCATCTTTTTGGGAATGAATTTCTTCGGCGTTCTCGTTATTTTGTTCCTGATTCTTATCGGTTTCTCCTATTCGGGCCTCGTTTGGCTCGATTACAGCCAGTGGGCATTCGATAAATATATCAATCCCGGGCTCGGCATTTCCACGGGCAGAGGACTTTACAACAAGGACAGCGGCACCATGAATGAGCCCGCAACCTTGACGGAGTCACAGAGCGCCGCCTTGCGCGAATACAGGCGCCAGATGGTCTTAAACGGCAGGAGCAAACTCGTTTCCCATCCCGTGAAGCCTATCGACGAGGGCGGGGATCCCTATCAGCTGCCCGATTCTTTCTCCCGCGAAGACCTGCGGAAACTCCGCGAGAGCAAAGAATCTATGGAAAAAGACGTCAGGGCCTATGAAGAGGAACACAAAGGGGATGAGCAGTATGTTGCCTACAACAAAGAATTCGACGCGCTGGAGGCGGCTTTGAGCGAAGAGGAGAACGGAAAAGAAGACGGAAAGAAAAAGAA
Organism: uncultured Clostridia bacterium; assembly: GCA_964612545.1. Lineage (GTDB taxonomy): Bacteria > Bacillota > Clostridia > Christensenellales > Borkfalkiaceae > Gallimonas. The sequence continues at coordinate 37,948 of CAZTBU010000005.1, forward strand.
GAAAAAAAATCAGAAGGGCCGTCCGAAGATGCTGACGCGCAACGATAAGAGATGACGCAGGCTTACGACCATCTTGCCGATTGGTTTGAATTCTTAAATGATGACTGCGACTATCCGAAGTGGTCGCAGTATTTTATTGACGGGCTCAGGAAGAGGAACGCGGGAAAACGGGGTTTCGAACTCGGTTGCGGCAGCGGAGCGTTCTCGCGGGCTCTCCAAAGGGCGGGCTTTGAAATGACGGGGGGAGACGTCTCCGACGCCATGCTCTCCAAAGCCGTCTTCCTTGCAAGGAAAGAAGGGCTTCCGATTCCCTTCGTGAAGGCGGACGCGGCGCATTTGAAAACGGCCGCGCGTTATGATTTCATTCTCTCCGCAAACGATTGCATCAATTATTTGCCGCAGGAAACACTCCCTTCCGCCTTTTGCCATATCGCAAAGTGCCTCAAAAGGGGCGGTATCTTTTGGTTTGATGTGAGTTCGGAATACAAGCTAAGGGAAAAAGTTGCAAATAATATGTTCGGTGACGACAGGGACGACGTCACATATATCGAGTTCAATGCGCTCCGCGGGAACAGGGTGGAGACGGACGTCACCCTGTTCGTGCGGGAGGGGGAACTTTTCCGCCGCTACGACGAAAAGCACATCCGTTATATCCACACCGCGGAGGCGGTGCTTGCCGCTCTTACGGCGGCGGGTTTCCGTGCGGAGACCGAGGGCTTTCCGGGCGAAAACAAGGACGAAAGTGACAGGCTGAATTTTATATGCGAAAGAGTGTAATCTTAAAAACACTGGTCTGCGGGGGGTACGTTTCCCTTGCGGTCATCGACAGCACGGAGACTGTGTGCGAGGCCATGCGCCGCCATCGCTTTACGGCGGTTGCGGCGGCTGCATTCGGGCGGACCCTGACGGCTTCCGCTTATCTTTGCAGTTGGCTGAAGGGCAAAAACAGTTCCCTTTCGGTCACGGTCAACGGCGGCGGCCCCGGCGGAAAGGTTTGCATCGCGGGGGACAGTAACCTGAACATGCGCGGCTTTGCCGAACATCCCGCGGCAGAACTTCCGCCCCGTGCCGACGGCAAACTTGACGTGGGCGGGTTCATCGGAAGGGACGGCACCCTGACCGTGGTCTCGGATGACGGCACGGGTATGCCCTTCACGGGTACGAGCCGCCTCGTTTCGGGCGAGATTGCAGAAGATTTTTCGGCCTATTTTCTGACGAGCGAACAGCGGCCTACGGCTGTCGCCCTCGGCGTCAGGGTCGGGAACGGTGTGGTCCGTGGCGCGGGCGGGTTTTTTTTGCAGCCCCTTCCCGGAGCGGACGAAGAGGCTGTTTCTTATTGCGAACGCGAAATCGGAAAATTCCGGAACATTTCCGCTCTCATCGAAGAGAAGGGGGCGGAGGGGACTCTGCGTATGCTTACGGAGGAGCCGTTTGACGAAAGAGAGATATTCTTTCGCTGTCATTGTTCACGGAAGCGGGCGGAAAGTGCGCTTTTATCTCTCGGCAAGCAGGACGCCGAGGCCCTGCTTATGGAGCAGGGGCGGATTTCCGTGCATTGCCATTACTGCAATACCGATTATATTTTTACCAAAGAGGATATAAAACGTCTTTTCGGGGAGGGAGCATGAAGGGCGGAACAAAGACATGGAATATAAGCGACGAGTTCCTGATCGAAAGCGCGGAGAAGCGTCTGGATAACGGGGACTATTCCGGTGCGCTTAAAATGCTCAACAGGAGAGCGGAGCTCTATCCGCCGAGCGCGGATGCATGGGCGCTCTATGCCGATATATATGAAGACCTCGAACTTTGGCAACTCGCCGCGGATGCATGGTTCCGTTTCCTCGACGTCTGCAACGAGGCGGATTTTCCCGAGGGTTACGAGGGCCTCGCCGTTGCCTTTATGAACATGGGTAACGACTTGCAATCTGCCTTCTATTACAGCCGCGCTTATCCCGAAGATCCGGAGGACGGGATGGACGATCTTGTGGAATTCCTCGATCATTATACGCCCGCGGAGAGGCCGCCCGAACTCCATATCGTGGGGGATGCCGATCCGGAGGCGCTGAAGGAAGGAGTTGAAATCATGCGTGAGGGGCGGCTGAAGGAGGCCCGGGAACGTTTCCTCCTCGTCGATGAAGACAGCCCGGATTATCCTTCGGCGGCGGGACTTGCCGCCATGTGTCTGCTCATGATGGGAGAAGAAGAGGAGGCGGAAAAGGAATGCGAGGCACTGTTGCCGCAATATCCGGACAGCATTCAGGCGCTTACGACATATGTTGCCGTTCTCGACGCGCGCGGAGACCGGGAGAGGGCGAAGAAGGCGGCGTCGCATCTTGCGGAGCTCCGTTCCGACGCCACGGAAGATCTGTACCGCATTGCAACGGCCCTGTGCGAGACGGGTCTCGACGAGGATGCATTCAGAGTCCTGACCGAACTCAGAAAGCGGCTTCCCTATGACGATACCGTTTTGTTCTTTTACGCCGTTGCGGCATACCATGTCGGCAAGGTGGGGGCGGCAATTTCTTCTCTGGAAACGCTTACGGCGGTCTTTCCGCGCAAGGTAATCGCAGGGTACTATCTCAGGCATCTCCGCCGTATCCGCGACGGAGAGGAAGAAAAACTCGATATGAACTATTTCTATCGTCTTCCGCAGGAGGAGTACGGGCGCGTCGGCAATTATCTGCTTTCGGCTTTAAGGGCGGATGACAGCGCCATCCATATGCTTGCGGGATCACCGGAGCTTCAATATTGTTTCCGCGCCGCCTTCGATGAGCTCGAGGGCAGGGATGAAAACCTGCAGATGATTGCAATCAAGGTTGCCGCCCGTACCCGTAACGACGATTTTTTGAGGGAGCAGCTTTTGGACTATACGGGTAACGATCTCGTAAAATTCTCCATCCTGCATGAATTAACGGTCCGCAACGAGGAAAATTCCTTCGGCACGGTCTTTCTCAATCTGTACAGGGAATTTTTCACGCACACCATCAACATCGGTTCCAAAAAGGCAGAAGAATTTCTCGCCGCCTTTGCCGACGTCTATTCGAAATACGGCCTTCTCGGCGAGGATAACGAAGGGAAACTCTGCGCGGCGGCGGAGGATATTTATATTGCGCTCGAGAACGCGTGCGCGTGGCATTACATGGACGAGAGGGCCGCGCTCGCTTCGGCGATCTACCGCGAGGCAAGGCTCCCGGGCAGTTTGCAATCCTTAAAGGAGATCTGCGAGATGTATGACGCCGACCGCTATGTGACGGAAGAAATTTTAGACTATCTGATGTGAGGCAACCATGCAAAAACTGATCGATTTCGATTCCATATTCGATGAAAAACTCTCGGAATTCATGCAGAAGAATGCGGGCAAATATTCCGAAAAGCAGTGGGAAGATATGATTCCGAAACTCTACCGCCGGTTCGGCGACATCCCGATTCCGTCGGTGGGGAACACGCCCAAAGGGTACTATGCCGCCATGACGGATGAGGAGCTTGCCGACTCTCTCCGCCGCCACGTGGAAGAAGGTGTCCCCGTTTCAGATTTTCTCTGCAGAGAACTCGAAAAACGCGATTGCCCCGAAGCCCTCATCAGACTTTTGGACGGCGATAACGGGGAACTCCTGCTTCTTGCCGTTAACCTTGCCGGGTCCGATACAAGGGCCTTTCCCTCCTATTTCCGGATCCTTTGCACGAGCAAAGACGGCGAACTCAAAGATGCCGTCACCGAACAGCTTAAGGCCAATGCGGATGCCGCAAAAGATTGCGCGCTGAAACTGTATGAAGAGGGGACGGAACCCGATTTGATGCTCGAAATTCTCTCCCGTTGCAAAGAACGGGACGAAAGAGTGTACGAACTCCTTCTGAACGCCTTCAGAACAAGCGGCGAAATACCCATGCACGCGAGCTATCTTGCGGCCTATGGTGACGCGCGCGCTCTTCCCGTTCTGTTAAATGTCATTGACCGCGACGACATCGGTTATCTCGAATACCGGGAACTCAAATTCGCCATCGAGGCCCTCGGCGGCGAATATACAAGGGAAAGGGACTTCTCGGGGGACCCCTTTTTCAGGGAACTTCACGGCGAAGATTGAATATTCCGCCCCCGCCCGCCCTTTATTTTCATTACGGATTTTCAACTTTTCATTCATAAAGCCTTTTCCTCCGCCATATCATATCCTTGAACGGCGGAGGTGCTTTTTTATGGAAACATTCAACGTATACGAGGATATCGCAACGCGCACGGGCGGAGAAATTTTCGTCGGCGTGGTGGGGCCCGTCCGGACGGGCAAATCGACCTTCATCAAAAAATTTATGGAAGCGTTGGTGCTTCCGAACGTCCCCGCGGCGAAAAAGAGCCGCTACACGGATGAACTTCCGCAATCGGCGGCGGGTAAAACGGTCATGACGACCGAACCCAAGTTTGTGCCCGAAGAGGGGGCCGACATCAAGGTAAAGGAAGTGGCGGCGAAAGTCCGCCTCATTGACTGCGTCGGCTATCCCGTGGAAGGGGCGAACGGCTTCGAGGAAGAGGGAGCGCCCCGTCTTGTCAGGACCCCTTGGAACGACGAGCCCGTTCCCTTTGAACAGGCGGCGCAGGAGGGGACGGAGAGGGTCATACGGGAGCACTCCACCATCGGCATACTCGTCACGACGGACGGCTCCGTCACGGGGATTCCCCGTGCGGGCTACGAGGCCGCGGAAGAACGGGCGGCGGAAGAACTCGCAAAAATCGGAAAACCATACGTCATTTTATTGAATTGTTCCGATCCCGCGTCCCGGGAAAACCTGCGGACTGCGCTCGAACAGAAATATTGCGTACCCGTTCTCGCCGTCAATGCCGAAACGATGACGAAGGATGATATTTGCGGCGTTCTGGAGCGTATTCTCTATGAATTTCCCGTGCTCTCCATAGACATTGATATCCCGGACTGGATGCGTGTGCTTGACCCCGATGCACCCGTTCTGGACGAAGTGTTCGCGGGTATCCGCGCCGTTGCGCCCAGGATCATGAAAATGAGCGACTGCGCCCTTCTGGATACGCTCTATGCGGAGAGCAACCGCCTGCTTCCGCCCGTATCTCTTGAAATAGACGCATCCACAGGCACGGCGCATTGCAGGGTGGAAGCCAAGGAAGGGGCCTTTTACGAGGTTCTCTCCGCACAGTGCGGCGAGGAAATCGGGGACGATTGCGCGCTGATGAGTTTTTGCACCCGTCTGTCGGAGGCAAAAAAGCTATACGAACGCGTCGGGCAAGCGTTTGAGGACGCCAAGGAATTCGGCTACGGCATCGTGCCGCCTCTCGGCGAAGAAATGAGTCTTTCGGAGCCCACGGTCGTCAAAAAGAACGGCAGAGTGGGGGTAGATCTCAAAGCCGACGCGCCGAGCTACCATATCATCCGTGTCGATATTAAGGGCGAAGTGCGGCCCACGCTCGGCAACGAGGAGCAGAGCGAGGAGTTCGCAAAACAGCTTCGGGAGGGCATGGAGGCGGAACCCGCAAGCGCGTGGAACACCAACATGTTCGGCAAGACGCTCAAGGAAATGCTCGGCGAGGAACTCCTGCAGAAAAACCGCGCGATGGGAGAAACGGTGCGGAAAAAAATGCGCAAGACCGTCACGCGCATCGTCAACGAAGGCAAAGGCGGCGTCATCTGTATTCTTTTATAAGATCAAGACAATTTCGGCTCTCCTTCGGGAGAGCATTTTTTTCCGCCGTTCGCGTCTTCGGCCCGGAACGGATCGGAATTATATCATAAAAATTTTTTTAAAATATTTTTTAATTTGTTGACAAACAAAAAAGAACGGACTATAATGTCCTTCGGAGGTAAAAAAATGGAGGAAACAGAGAAAAAAGGTCATAAAGCATTTACCGCCGGGCTCATTTTTCTTGTCATCTGTTTGGTCGCCACGGTTTTCGGTTTTGTATTCTACAAACGCATCTTTCCGGACGACGCATGGTGCAGGAGCAACCCCACGCGTTATGCGCTTGTTAACAGCTTATTGGGCCTTATCCCCAATATTATCGGCAGCTGCATGATCCTGTTCATCACCTTGCTTGTGCTCTACATAGGCTGTGCGGTCATCAAAAAGGTATTTTGCGGCACACCGAGAAGGATTACGATCGGGAAACTTGTCAACAGCATTGTTAAGGTCCTCATTTGGGCCGTATGCGTCATTGCGGTCCTTGCCGTGTGGGGCGTGAACGTGGCCGCTCTCATCGCGGGCGCAGGCGTTCTCACCCTTGTAATCGGGCTCGGCATGCAGAGCCTTATCGCCGACGTCGTTGCGGGCATCTTCCTTGTCTGCGACGGGACCCTTCAGGTGGGGGACATCGTCACGATCGACGGCTGGCGCGGAACGGTTCAGGAAATCGGCATCCGCAACACAAAGCTTATCAATTACAGCGGCGACATCCGCGTTGCGAACAACTCCACGATCAAAGTCTTTGTCAATCAGAGCCGTGAAAATTCCTATCCTACGGTCATCGTCGGTGTTCCGTATGAGGAAAATCTTCAGCACGTGAAAGACGTGTTCGATGCGAACAAAGACAAAATCAAGGAGATGTGCCCGTCCCTTCTGAGCGATATCGACTTCAACGGCGTGGAAGAGCTTGCGGATTCCAGCGTGAACCTGCACTTCGGTGCGACCTGCAAAGAGGAAGACTTCTTTGCGGCACAGCGTCAGATGCGCGGTGCGATCAAGACGGTGTTCGAGGAGAACGGAATTTCCGTGCCTTTCCCTCAAATCGACGTACATACGGATCAGAAGAATTAAAAGATAAAAAAAACCGCCGCAGGGAAGCGGCGGTTTTTTTATCATGCGGTGCTCAGAGCGGATATTTATTTTGAAGCCGAATGACGCTTTTAACTTTCTCGGGCGGGAAATTCCCGCCCGTTTTACTTTTATTTCCTTTTCCGATTTACGAAGTGTCGCATTGCCGGCGGCCCGATACGAGAATGATGAGCCGCTTCGCCCTGCGGGCTTGTGCCGGAAAATCAAAATCCGCCCGCATTGCGGATGGATAATTATGTGTAAAATTTCCCAAGAATTTTGCGCGTACCTATTGAAATTTATCGAAATTTCTTTTATAATACATTGGTATGGGTATCTGCGAAAACAATAGGGATAGTATTGCAAAAAAAATCGCGAACGGCAAGACGGGGCTCGGCATCGAATTCGGTTCCACGCGCATCAAGGCGATGCTTGTGGACGATAATAACGCGCCGATCGCCTCGGGAAGCCATGATTGGGAAAACCGCCATACCGGAGGCATCTGGACTTATACGCTTGATGACATTACGGACGGCATGCGGGACTGTTACGCCCGTCTTGCCGCCGACGTGAAAGGGAAATACAACGTCACGCTGACTTCGATCGGCTCGATCGGTATTTCCGCCATGATGCACGGCTACATGGTATTCGGTAAGGACGGCAATCTCCTCGTGCCTTTTCGCACATGGCGCAACAACACTGCGGCGGAAGCGGCGGAAAAGCTTACCGCGCTCTTCGGTTACCATATTCCCGCCCGCTGGTCAATTGCGCATCTCTATCAGGCAATTTTGGACGGGGAGCCGCACGTCAGGGACATTGTCTTTCAGACGACGCTCGGGGGCTACATTCATTGGCTCCTGACGGGGGAGAAAGTCATCGGCATCGGCGATGCGAGCGGTATGTTTCCCGTCGATCCGGAGACGAAGCAATACAATGCGCGCATGCTCGGGCAGTTTAACGGGCTCGTCAAGGGCAAAGTTCCCTTCAAGGCGGAAGACATCCTTCCGAAAATCCTGCTTGCGGGAGAAAAAGCGGGCACATTGACGGAAGCGGGGGCAAGACTCCTCGACCCAAGCGGAAATCTGAAAGCGGGGATCCCGCTCTGTCCGCCCGAAGGAGACGCCGGCACGGGCATGGTGGCCACAAATTCGGTCGGGAAACGTACGGGCAACGTCTCCGCGGGGACGTCCGTCTTTGCGATGATCGTGCTCGAAAAGGAGCTTTCGAAGCCCTATTCCGAAATCGACCTTGTTACGACGCCCGTCGGAGATCCCGTCGGTATGGTGCATTGCAACAACTGCACATCCGATCTCAACGGCTGGGTCAATCTGTTCGGAGAATTCGCGGAGCTTTTGGGCGCAGACGTTCCGAAATGGAAACTTTACGATTTGCTCTATTTCGATTCCGAGAAGGGAGACAGGGACTGCGGGGGGCTCGTCTCATACAACTGCATCTCCAATGAAAATATCACGAAAGTGGAGCACGGCAGGCCTCTCTTTGTGCGCAAGGCGGACGACAATTTCACCCTCGCGAATTTCATGCGTTGCCATCTGTATTCGGCGTTCGCCGCGCTTAAAATCGGATGTGATATCATGCTGAAAGAGGAGGGCGTAAAGCTCGACCGCATTACGGGCCACGGCGGACTCTTCAAGACGGAGCGCGTAGGACAGCGTTATCTCGCCGCGGCAATCAATGCGCCCGTCACCGTTATGAAGACGGCCGGCGAAGGCGGCGCATGGGGTATGGCGGTTCTCGCAAATTACATGATTCAAAAAGACGGGGGTGAGACGCTCGGGGATTATCTCGAAAATAAAGTGTTTAAAGGGCAGGAGGGCGTCACGCTCGATCCCGATCCCGAAGACGCCGCGGGCTTCGAAACCTTTGCGCGGCGCTATGCGGAGGGCCTTCCCGTCGTCCGCGAAGCCGTCAGGGTTTTGAAATAGGAAGCGTGCGGGCGTCAGGCGCGTTGAAGGCTTTATGATAAGGAGAATTGAAATGGAACAGCTGGGCAGGTTGCTCGCCGCGAAGGGACAGAGCCACATTTTAAATGGCTTTGAAGAACTTACGCCGACGGAACAAAAGAATTTTACCAAGCAGATTATGGACATCGATTGGGATATGCTGGAAGTATGGAAGCACCCCGACGATCTCAGCGGACAGGGGAGAGTGGAACCTATCGGGGGCCTCTCCCTGAAGGAAATCGCGGCCCATCGGGAAGAATATTTTTCCCTTGGCGCCGAAGCGATCAAAAAGGGCAAAGTTGCCTGCGTCCTTCTTGCGGGCGGGCAGGGGACGCGGCTGGGCTCCGACGCTCCCAAGGGCATTTACGATATAGGAATTTCCCATCCCCTGTATATCTTCGAGATGCAGATCATGAACCTTCTCGAAGTGTGCGCGGCATGCGATGCTTATGTACCGCTCCTGATCATGACGAGTGACAAAAACGACGCTATAACCCGCGAATTTTTAAGGGAACACGCTTATTTCGGTTATCCCGAATCGTATATCCGTTTTTTTGAACAGGACATGTCGCCGAGCGTCGGTTTTACGGGAAAACTTCTTTTGGAGGCAAAGGGAAAGCTTGCGCTCTCTCCCAACGGCAACGGCGGATGGTACTCTTCCATGAAGCGCGCGGGGGCGGACAGGGATTTTCCCGATATTGAATGGTACAATACCTATGGCGTAGATAACGTATTGCAGAGAAGTGCGGACCCCGTCTTTGTGGGTGCGGTCATAGCAAGCGGCATGAACAGCGGTGCAAAGGTTGTCCGCAAGACGGCGCCCGACGAGAAAGTAGGGGTTCTTTGCCTTGAGGACAAAAAACCTTCCGTCATCGAATATTATGAAATGACCGAAGAGATGGCGAACATGAAGGGAGAGGACGATAATTTGTCCTATGCCTTCGGCGTCATTCTGAACTATTTGTTCTCCGCCAAGAAACTCGGACAGATCGCGCAGGAGCGTATTCCCGTGCACGTTGTCAAGAAAAAAATCCCGTATATCGACGAAGACGGCAACTTTGTGAAACCGGAAGCGGAGAACGGTTATAAGTTTGAGACGCTGATTCTCGACATGGTCCGTCTTATGGACAGTTGCCTTCCCTTTGAGGTCGAACGCGAGAGGGAGTTCGCTCCCATTAAGAATAGGGAAGGCGTCGACAGTGTGGAAACCGCGAGGGCGCTCCTCAGGAAGAACGGGGTGAGGCTGTAGGATGGGGCGGAGCTCACGGTGACGGGGAGCAACAATTCCACGATTCTGAAAGAGACCGAGTGGTTTTCGGACAACGGGACGTGGCCCGCAGACGGCGTTCAACAGAGTTTTTGTTTGAAAAAATTCAGCGGAGAAAAAATTATGAAAAAGAAAAAATCAATCAGGATATTACCGGTCTTTATCCTCTCTGTGCTTATCGCATTAAGCACATGCGCATGTTCTTTTTTCCCGGGAAATTCAAATCAAAGCGGCAATACGGGCGGGGAGCAGACCCAAACGGAAGATCCGTCCATCCGCTCCGTCTACGGGCTCTATGTGGAAAGCTGTGCGAAATCGGGCGAGGAACCCCTGAGCTATGAGGATTGGCTCGCGGCCATCAAGGGCGAAAAAGGCGATAAGGGCGATAAGGGCGATAAGGGCGATAAGGGTGAAGACGGGAACGGCTGGCTCTACGGGAGCGGCGCCCCCCAAAATTCTATCGGCAAGAACGGAGATCTCTATCTCGATTATGCGACGTGGGACGTCTATACCAAAGATAGCGGCGTATGGAATAAGCGCGGCAATATCGAGGGCGGGAAGGGCGACGGCGGCGCGGAACCTGTTACCGCAGAACTTGAGATTATTTTTCCCGAGCTCGGCAACGGCAACGCGGGGGACTGCACGCTACTCAAGACGGGCAACACCGAGGTGCTCATCGACGCGGGCTCCAAGCGGAATTCCGCGGCGGTCCTCGTGCCCTTCCTTACCGAATATTGCACGGACGGCGTGCTCGAATACGTGATCGTAACGCACGCCCACGAGGACCATATCGCGGCCTTTGTGGGCAACAACGGGGCGGACGGCATTTTTGCGAATTTCAGGTGCGGAACCATCATTGATTTTGCGAAATCGGACTCGGATTCCAAAATCTCGAAAGATTACAAAGCCGCGCGCGACAATGAAGTTTCCTCGGACGGCGCAACGCACTATACCGCCCTTGAATGTTGGAACGAAACAAACGGTGCAAAGAGAGAATACACCCTTGCCGAAGGCATTTCCTTTGAAATTCTCTATCAAAAATTTTACGAGGTAAAGAGTTCGGACGAAAACAACTATTCCGTATGCACATTGTTTACGCAGGGGGAAAATCATTTTCTCTTTACGGGAGACCTCGAGGAGGAGGGCGAAGAGAGTCTCGTTGAAGAGAATAATTTACCTCATTGCAAGCTCTTTAAGGCGGGGCACCATGGAAGTCCTACCTCAAGCAACGAAATTCTCCTTCAAGCGGTTACGCCCGAAGTTGTCTGTGTCTGCTGTTGCGCCGGTTCCTATGAATATACGAAAACGGACGCCAACACATTCCCGTCGCAGGCCTTTATCGATCGCGTCGCGCGGTACACAAAAGAGATTTATGTCACGACCCTTGCGATCGTCGACAAAGAAAAGAAGAGCACAACGGGATTTCTTTCCATGAACGGCAACATCACCGTACTCTCGGATGGGACGGAGATCACGGTGACGGGGAGCAACAATTCCACGATTCTGAAAGAGACCGAGTGGTTTTCGGACAACAGGACGTGGCCCGCGGACGGCGTGCGTTAAAGAGGGGACTATGGGCGAGATTACCGCGATCACACCTCAGAAGAAAGATAAAACCCGTTGCAATATCGAAGTTGACGGAAGGTTTTTTTGCGGAATGAAGCTTGTCACCGTCATGCAGTACCGCCTCAAGGCCGGCATGGAAGTGACGGAGGACATGCTTTCCGAGGTCCAGCTTGAGAGCGAAAAAGAGACCGCGCTCGATAAGGCTCTTTTTCATATCACGGCGGCCATGAAGACGGAGCGGGAAATCCGCGATTTTCTGAGGAGAAAGGGGTATCTCGACGGTGTGTGCGACTACGTCGTCGATAAACTGAAAGAGTATAATTTTCTTGACGATAAGGCCTATGCATGCGCCTATGCCGAGAGCATGTCAATGAAGAAGGGTGTACGTCTGATTGCAATGGAATTGAAACAAAAAGGCATTTCCGACGAGGCAATCGGGGCGGCAATTTCGGAAATTTCGTGTGAGGACGAAGCCGCGAAAAATGCTCTCGAAAAATATCTCCGCGGCAAGGACGTATCGGACCGGAATGTGATTCGGAAAGCATATGCGCACCTTTTGTCGAAAGGCTTCGGTTACGATGTTGCAAGACGTGCGCTCGAGGGCTTCGGCGATGAAGATTGAGCGATTGGATTCCGTTGTTTCCACCAACGAATACATCAAAAAATATATAGAAAACGGGGAAGATATTGCCGTATTTGCCGACGTTCAGACGGGCGGGAAGGGCACCAAAGGCAGAAGTTTCCTTTCGGACATGGGTGGGGTATACCTATCTGTTTTAACCTTCTATGCGGACATGCCCCCATCAAATTCTTTCCGCATCATGACGCATGCGGCGGTATCCGTATGCCGCACTGCGGAGGAGTTCGGGATCCGCCCCGAAATCAAATGGCCGAACGATATTCTGGCGGATGGCGGGAAACTTGCGGGCATTCTTATCGAGAACGGTTTTAAGGGCGGCGGAATCGGCTACAGCATCGTCGGCATCGGTTTGAACGTTTCAAACGACGTTTCCGCTCTCGGAGGGATTGCCGTCTCCATGCGTTCGATTCTGAAGACCCCGCCTACGGTGGAAGAAGTAATGGAAAGGCTTCTTTATAATTATCTTAAGCCTTCCGCCTTTGAGGAATATCTCTCGTATGTCTGTTTTTTGGGCCGAAAAATTGACGTTACGGAGAAAGACGAACATTATACCGCCACTGCTTCCCGCATTCTTTCCGACGGAAGGCTGGAGGTCATAAGAGCGGGGGAAAAGCGCATATTGACGAGTGCGGAGATCTCATTTTTTCCCAAGGAGAGGGGATGAAATTTGCTTATTCCAATGCGCAGATGCGCAGTTTTGGCCGCAGGGAGACGGAGCGCAGCGCGTCCCTTTCCGTCCTCATGAAGCGCGCGGGCAAGGCTCTTGCCGAGGCCGTGAAAAACGCCATCGGCCGATTCGGCCAAAGGGACATTGTCTTTGTATGCGGGGGCGGAAACAGCGGCGGCGCGGGCTTTTGCGCCGCGGAACTTCTTCGGAGCGAAAATTACGATGTTACTGTCCTCTGCCTTGCGGAAGAGCTTTCGCCCGCATGCAACGGGGAAAAGGAGAGTTACAAAGGCGAAATTATCGGCCGTATTCCCCGCCGGATCTACGGCATTGCCGTCGATTGTCTCTTCGGAATCGGCCTTGCACGCTCCCTCGGGGGTGTGAATGCCGACCTTGTTTCATTCCTCAATGCGTGCCGGTATATCATCGCCTGCGACCTTCCCGCGGGACTTACGGAGGGGGGCATCGCGCTCCCTCTCTGTGTAAAGGCGGATGAAACGGTCTGTTTGGGGCAATTAAAGACCGCCCTCATCCTCTCGGACGGGGCGGACGTTGCGGGGGAAATTTCCGTCGCCGACATCGGAATCTCCGCGGAGGGCGGGGTTGAAGTTTGGGAGGACGGCGACGTCGGAAAGTATTTTCCCAAGAAAAAATCGAACTCGAACAAGGGCGACTACGGTTCTGCCGCCATTCTCGCGGGCTACGGTGCGCCCGGCGCTCCGATCATGGCGGCGGCAGCGGCGCTCAAATCGGGGGCAGGCTATACCGGGCTTTGGTTCCCGCCTTCAAAGAACCGTGAAACGGACGAGCTCCGCCGTACCGCCGTCACAGCCGCGTATCCCGCCTGTATTTTCGATTTTTACAAGGGCGGACCTCTTTTCGCGCAGGCCGTGGCATTCGGTATGGGCGCGGGCGTGGGACTTCCGCAGCGCGAAATGCTCGAAGACCTTCTTTCTTCCTATGCGTGCGGAACGCTTATTCTCGACGCGGACGCATTGAACACGCTCTCACATTACGGCGTCGGGCTCCTTCGCAAAAAGAAGTGCCCCGTCATCGTCACCCCGCATCCGAAGGAATTTTCCCGCCTTACGGGCAGGAGCACCGAAGAACTTCTGAAGGACCCTGTCGAAGCGGCCAAGGCTTTTTCTGAGGAGTACGGCGTCACGGTCGTGTTCAAGAACAACCGCACCGTCATCGCCGAAGGGGACAGGGTTGCGGTCAACCCCACGGGTTCGCCCGTGCTTGCAAAGGGTGGCAGCGGAGACGTGCTTGCGGGCTTCCTTGCGGGAACGGTTGCGCGGGGAGTCCCGCCCTTTGAGGCCGCCGTTGTCAGCTCCTACCTTCTGGGCCGCGCGGGGGAACTCGCCGCCGCAGACATGAACGAATATTCCCCCGACGCTACGGACATCGTAAGGTATCTTTCAGGGGCGATACGCTCCGTCATGCAGTTTCCGCAAACCCGATCGCCCGCACGAGCACGGCGGTCACAAGCAGAACACATCCCGAGATAAGGTAATAGAGGGGGAACAGCGTAAACAAACTCATAAAGAGAAGGACCAGTCCGCTTACGAAAAAAGGGCGGGCATTCTTTTTGGAAAAGGAACGCCTGAAGTTTGTCTTCAATGTGCGGCGGGGTAGCTGTCCGCAGATAAGCGGATTGGGCGTCGTGCCCGTTCTCGCAAAGAGGGAATAAATCTCGTCGCCCTTTTGTACCCCTTTTCCGAAGCGTAAAAGCAGTTTTTCCGCTTCGGCGCTTACTTCGTTGCAGAGAACGGTGAAGGGAGAGGCGCCGTACGTTCTGAGAAGCACCGCTACAGTGTCGGCGGAGAGCGGCTCCATCGTGAAGAGCGGAATGAGGAGAACCCCGTCTTCTTCGAGTACGTCTCCCTTCAGGTTGGCGTTCCTGCCGTCGGATACGAGCGCGGAAAGAAGCTCCGCCCGCACCCGCTCTTCTTTCTCGAGGGCGAGATGCAGCAGAAGGGCGTCACGCTCCTCCTTTTCCCGCTTGCCGTTTATTTTTTTCCGCCGCCGCCCGGAAAGAAGCAGTCCCGTTCCAATGCATGTTGCGGCGGCAAAGAGGAAAGCAAAGAGAAGGCAAAGCCATACATTCAGGCGGAAAAAGCGCAGTATGCCGAAGGCGACAAATGCGGCGGAAACCGTATAAAAGAGGATGTCTGATATATCCGCGGGCGAAAAACGTTTCATGGGTATAATTTTTGCCGAAAATTTCACAGATTAAACTTGCAAACTCTTGCAAAGTATTGTATAATCAATGCATGAAGATCGCACTCTTCGGAGGCTCGTTCGATCCCGTCCACAGGGAGCATATCAACCTTGCCGTCAAAGCAAAGGAGGAACTCGGGCTCGATAAGCTGTATTTTATTCCTTCTTACCGTGCTCCCCATAAGATGCTCGGGGCCGTTGCGGGCGGGGAGGACAGGCTGGACCTTCTCCGCGCCGCCTGCCGCAGTCTTCCCTTTGCGGAAGCGGACGATACCGAACTGAAGGCGGAGGGGACAAGCTATACTTTTGTTACCTGCCGTAAATTCAGGGAAAATTTTCCCTCTGCCGAAATCTTTTTCATCGTCGGCGCCGATATGCTCGAGGATTTTTTCGGTTGGAAAAACCCCGACGATATTCTGAAAAACGTCAGGCTCGCCGCCTGCGGTCGTGGATGTATATATGCGGAAAATATGCATGAGCGTTTTCGTGCCCGCTTCGGCACCGACTACCTCGGGCTCGGTTTTTGCGGGAAGGAAATTTCCTCGACGGACATCCGCGTCGCGCTGGCGTTCGGGGACTTTGCCGCCGCGGAAAAAGCTCTCCCGCCCGATGTCTTCGGCCTCATCCGCAGGAGGGATCTATACCGCTATCCGTGCATCGAAGGTGCGCTCGGCCTTCTGACCGAAGAGCGGAAAGCCCACAGCGAGCGCGTAGCCCGCATGGCCTGCAGGAGGGCGCGGAGCCTTAATATTCCCGAAGAAAAGGCTCTTTCTGCCGCAATGTTGCACGACTGCGGCAAAAATGTGCCCCTATCCGACCCGAAACTAAAGCACTTTACGCCGCCCGAAGGCGTTCCTGCGCCTGTTTTGCACCAATTTACGGGTGCATATCTTGCAGAACATTTCTTCGGCATCAAGGATGAGGAAATTCTCGACGCCATCCGTTACCACACGAGCGGGCGGGAGGACATGACGCCGCTCGGCAAGCTTATCTTTCTTTCGGATATGCTCGAAGAGGGCCGCAATTTCGACGGAATCGAATCCTTAAGGGAGGTTTTTTGGAAGGATATCGACCTCTGTCTGTATCTCAGTTTCAAACGCCAGCTCAACTACCTGAAGGCGCGGAATGCACCCGTCTATCCGCTGACGCAACGGGCGTTCGATTGGCTGAAAACGTATAAACGTTTTGAATAAATACAAAAAAGAGAGGGAAAAAAGATGGAAAGTTACGAACTTGCAAGAACGATTTGCAAAGCGCTGTCCGCCAAGAAGGGCGAAGACATTGTCATTCTCGACGTCGGCGATCAGACGGTGGTCTGTTCCTATTTCGTCATCGCAAGCGGCAAATCCACCACGCAGGTGAAGGCGCTCTGCGAAAACGTGGACGAAGAACTCGCCAAACTCGGCTTGACTCCCGTACGCACGGAGGGAGTGCGCGAGGGCAGATGGGGCGTTCTCGACTACGGAGACGTCATTGTCCATGTCTTCAATGAAGAGAGCCGCCTCTTCTACTATCTCGAACGCCTCTGGGACAGCGGAAAGAATCTGGAGCATTACACGGACTGAATCATTTGAACGAAATGCGCTTCGGGTCGGAGTATTCCGTCTTCGGGCGCTTTTTTTTGCGTTCGACGATGTAATAGACGGGTTCGGAAGACTTTTCGGGCGCTTCGCTTTTGTCCGTTTTTCCGTCCGGCTTTTTCTTTACCGCCCTGTAGCCGAACAGCGCGAGCCTCAGGAGATGAACGGTAAAGGCGCACACCGCAAACAAAATAAGCGTGTAGAGCGCTCCCCATGCCTGAATCGATAAAATGTTCATACAAAAAAGTTTATCGCATGCGTGTTGTCACATTCTGAAAAAAATTGGCATACGGAAGAGGTTTTACGGGAAAAATATACCTATGGATATGCCTATCGAAACGAATGCGGAACAAAGTCTTCCCGTCGGTGACGACGAGAAAGCCGCGTTCACGGAATTCAAACGTACGCGAAGGGAGGCGGAAGTCCTTCTGACTCTAAAAAAACTCATTTCGGACGCCTCGAGGCGGGAGACGGACAGGCCGCTCCTGAAAAAAATCTGCGATTTTGCGAAGAAGGAGAAACTGAGCGCCGTACTCGTCTCGCCCGTGAATGCGGCCGCGGCAAAAAAAATTCTCGCGGGGAGCGGCGTGGGGGTCATCTGCCTCGTGGGCGGCAACGGGGAGACGCTTCCCGCCGTCAAAAAGTACGAGGCAAAGCGTGCCGTCAAAGCGGGTGCGGAGGAGATACGTCTCGTGCCCTGCTACTCCGCGCTTACCGGCGGAAATCTCGCCTATCTCAAACGGGAGATAAGCAAGGTCCGCCGCGCGGCAGGTGGGCGTAAGGTCGTCCTTTCCCTTGAAGACCATACGCTCGGCGAAGAGGATGTCGCGCTCGGCGCAAGGGCCGCCTGCGAGGGGGGAGCGGCAGGCGTGTGCGTGAGGGGAGAAACGCCGCTTTTGCTCCGCGCCATCGAAGCGGGCAAAGGCAAAATTTCCGTGGAATGTTCGGGCGTGGAGAACTCCGCCCAGCTCCGTTCGCTTCAGGCGCTCGGAGCGCTCCGCCTCGTTTCCCCTTGTAGCGAAAAACTCTCCGAGGAACTCTTTGCATCTCTTGCGGGCGCCTGATCGGCGCGTTTGAAAATCAATAAATAACATAAGTTATATAACATATGTTATTTCATGCATACGATACGGAGCGCCTGCGGCCATGAGTCTTATGGCCGCGGGCCGCTTTTTTCGGGCGGCGCAGAGGGGGCGCCTTTTTTTTGCGCCGTTTTCTTTCCGGGCGTCTCCTTCTTTTTGTTTTTTTCGGAGGCGTCTTTGCGGCGCGGTTGCGGCGGAGCCGCGGCCGCGCCGCGTTTCTTTGTGCATATTTTCAAATTATGTTCAAAATTATCAAAATCGGCCCCGTCCAAAAAAATTTTTTTAAAAAAAAGGGAGATTTATGAAGGAATTTAGTTTTAAATCATTGACTTTACCCTTCGACTATGATATAATCCAAACGTATGACATAGCGTCTGCGGTTTTGCCCTTTCGCACGCGTGCGCGTATATCGAATTATGCCGCCGTGCGCGGAGGGCTCCGCGGCCGAAGGAAAAGAAAATCTAATCTATGTCAAGAGGAGAAAAACATGAGCGCTGAAGGCAAGAAGAAAGACAAGGGCTTTATTGCGTTGCTCGTACTGATCATCGTGTGCGCTTGTCTCATGATCGCCGCCGTCACCACGCTCGGCATCGGCATGTCGAACGGTGTGACGGATAACCCCGGCTCGGGCGCCGCTGCGGGGACCGTATGGTCTTCCGGTGAAGGCGCGCCCGCGGCGGATACCGGCAAAGAGGGGGATTTCTATCTCGATACCTCGAGCGGCAACGTATATCAGAAGACGGCAGACGGCTGGTCTGTCGTGATAACGATTCCGCTTGCGGACGAAATCACCCCTTCGATCGGCGAAGACGGGTATTGGTACATAGGCGACAGAAATACAAACGTCAAGGCGGCCGGGACCGACGGCCTTACCCCTTCGATCGGCGAAGACGGGTATTGGTACATAGGCGGCGTTAAAACCGATACGCTTGCGGGAAGCGGCGAACCCAAGATCGGCGAGAACGGTAACTGGTTCATCGGCGGTAAAGATACGCATGTTTCCGCTACGGGCGCCAAGTGGCATTCCGGACAAGGCAAGCCCGTTGCCGACGATGCCGACACGCAGAAGGACCCTCCTACTCGCCTTGTTCCGCATTCAAACGAGGGCGATTTCTATCTGGATACGCTCACGGGCGACGTCTACCTTTTTGAGGAGGGTAAATGGACGTTCCTTACTTCGCTTACATTCAAACTTATAGGCAACCAGTGGACGATCAACGGAGATCCCACAGGTCTTTTTGTCGCGCAGTGGTGGAGCGGCGTAGGCGACCCGAACAAAGTTCAGTCCGGCTTCCCCGGCGACTATTATCTCGATACCCAAAGCGGCATCATATATAAGAATGTAAGCACGGGTCTCGATTTCGAGGGCAAGGGCACCGAGTGGGAAGCGGAAATTACGCTCAGAAGCAATCAATGGTTCAGCGGTAACGGTTCGCCCGAGGTCAACACCGACCTCAACGGCCAATTTGTTGCCGTGGGAGACATGTATCTCGATCTCGACGACGGGCAGGTCTACCAGTACACCGCAGATGGTTGGCAGGCGATCGAAGGCCTTATCCTCAAGGGAAAGGAAGGCGCGCGCGGCACCCGTCTGTTCAGCGGCAACGGTGCGCCCACGTCCGAAAATCCCGATCCGCAAGAGGTTGAAACGGGCGACTTGTACTTCGATACAAGCAAGGGCGTCATCTATGAGGCAACGAAGGATTCCGAGACGGGAACCGTCGAATGGACGGCGAAGAACGGCGACGATCCTCTTGCGGGCACCAAGTGGCTCAGCGGCGACAAGGATCCCGATGAGTACAAAGAGGGCGATGATATGTACGGAAGCCTTCAGAGTGCTCTGAATGGCGACGTGTACTTCAACACGAAGGAAAATACGCTTTGGCAGTTTAACGGCACGCAGTGGGAATGCCTCGGCACCCTTTCGGCCGAACGTGCAACCAAGTGGTTCCACGGCTCTTACGATCCCGCAAATCTCAGCGAGGACGAGTCGGCCTTTAATGAGCTTACGGCGGGCGCGATCGAAGGCGACTTCTACCTTCAGACGTTCAGCGACTTCAGCGAAAATAAGGGCATGAAGATTTGGGTCTACCAGAACGGCATTTGGACGTTGCTTGTAGACATGGCGACAGAGAATAATGACGAGCACCCCGACGGTTACAACATTCCCACGCTTGACGCGCTCACCGAATTCCGCAAGGCCGTAAACGAGGGCAGATTATTTAATGATAAAGAAGAAGAGAAAGATACCGCTCACCTTAAGGGTGCCATTTCGGTGCCCGAAGAATTCGCACCCGTCGGAACCACTGACTACCCCTTCAACGGCGTACTCGACGGAGGAAACGATAAAGGTAGCGCTGACGGCTATTGCATTCAGGATCTTAATGGTCCGCTCTTCGGATACATCGGGGAAAAGGCCGAAATCAAGAATCTCCTTCTCAAGGGCAAGCTCGATGTTGCGTCGCTTGCAACCTTCTTCGCGGAAGGCAGCGAGCCCCCGTTCGGCTCTCTTCTCACGGGCACTTTCGGCCTCGCAGAGAATATCGCCGATGGCGCGCAGATAACGAATGTCACGCTCGAGCTCTCGAACGACGAAGGCACCGTCACCATCGTGTGGACGTCGAAGGACGAAGTCACCGTCACCGTCATGGGCAACGACGATTACGCGCTTGTGATCAACGGAGACGAATACGGCTACAACGGCCTTCTCGCGCTCGGCAATGCGGCCTTCACCTTTAAGAATGTTAAATTCACGGGCAAGAGCTATCTCGACGTGACGGACGCCAAGTCCCTTACGCTCGAGAATGTAATAGCGGAGGACGTCAACCCCGTCGAGGCATGCAAGAGGAATCCGAACGGCACTCCCGTCATGATGGAGCCGACCGAAGAAAATCTGAAGAAGCTCGGCCTCTCGGGTATCGTTGCCGAAGAGAGGACGGGTTCGGCCGCGTTCATCGTAAGCAGGGATACCGCGAACGCAGAAAATTTCGCTCTTACCATTAAAGATAGTAAGATAAATGCGGCGCAGTCCGATATATCCACCGACGCCGTTCTGAACAGCGGCTTGCAGGTTCCCGACGCGAACAGCATGGCGATTCTCCTCAACGGGAAAGTTACAACCGTTGATATCACCGGGACGACATTCGGCACGGCGGAGAAACCTTATACCGCCGCTGTGGTCAAGTTTGCGTCTATGGCAGACAAAGCAGTGCTCACCTTCAAGGGCAATACCGTATACGGCACGAGGAATCTCACCCGGGAAGGCCGCGGCGCCGAAAAGAAAGATTTCTCGGCATTCGTGCTCGGCGGCAGCACAGGGACTTATGAGGCCACCTTTGAGAATAATACGGTTTCCGTCGACCAACCCGCCGCAGGCGGTGAGGCCCAAGCGGCGGCCGCAAACGAAGAAGGCATGTATTTCCTCTCCTTCGCGGGCACGGGCCGCGCGCAGGTTTACCTCGTCGGCGAGACGAACAAGTTCAACGGCGAAACCGTGCTCTACCGCAGGGTGAAGGCGGTTGCGGCCGATGAAAACAATAGTTTCGATTTCCTCGCATTCAACGCAGAGTTTACCGAGGATGAGGACAAGAAACTTATAAAAGCCAACGTCTACCTCGGCAGCGGTTTCGGCAAGGACAAAGAGGACGCCTTCGCGGCTTTGAACGATAAAGCCGCCGAAGATAGCAAGGCAGAAATTCTGATTATCGACCTTGCATACGAAGAGCCTCTTGCGTTCGTCCAGCACCTCGCCGATCACGAAGATCATTACTATATAAATAATGAAATGGGCCTCGGCTACTTCCGCGACAGCGTCAACGGCATCGAGCAGGGCGACGAAGTCATGCTTGCGCCCGATGACTACGAGGGAAAGTTTGTCGTCATTGCGGCAGATGGGCTCAAGAAAAACGGCGGCGCGGTCGAACCTTGGGAGCTTGCCGAGTGGACGGTCTCCGTCGGCTCCTACGCCGAAGCGGGCGAAGGCAGCAAGCCGTTTAAGGGCACTTTCGAAGGCAACGGCGCCGTATTTAAGGGCCTTAAGGCTGCCCTCTTCGGCAACCTCGGGGAAAACGCCAAAATCGGTAACTTCGGCATTGACGGCGCCGAAATCGAGGCGGAGAAGTTCGTCGGCGCGGTTGCAAGCGTCGCGAGCGGAAACGTTACGATCTCGGATGTGGCCGTCACAAACACGCATTTAACGCTCAGTATGCCCACCGATACGGGTACGGAACCCGCCGACGTCGACACGACGAATATCGCCCTGCACTCGCGCTCCATTGGCGGCATCGTCGGTGCGGCAGGCGGCAAAGTCACGCTCAAGGGCGTATCCTTCGGCGACTACGGCGGGAACGCGGATGATACTTCCTCCCTTAACAATAAGTATAGTATCGATAATCTCAACTACCTCGTGTATAACTACGGCCTCGTCGGCTCCACGCTCACCGAAGGAGTGTACGCGGAGGACAGCTGGGCAAACAAGTCCGAGAGCAACGGCCCCGTTGCCGCCGCCGCGGACATGGAAATCGGTATCGGCAGCGCGGACGGAGAGAACACGTTCACGGCTTCCTTCAATGCGCATATCATCGCCACCGACCTTCAGCTTTCGGCAATATGGACGGACGGCAATGCTGCGCCGTCCCCTGCGGCCGCGCAGGCGGAGGACGAAGAGAAGAAAGAACCCGTGCGTTATGGGGTTACCGTCACGGCGTATACTGCCAAGAGCCTTATAAGCCTCAGGGAGCTTGTAGTCAACGGTATCACCTTCGAGGGCCAGCTCGTCCGGCTTGGCGCCGACATCGCTATGAACGACGGAGAGGGCGAACTGACAGGCAACAATGCATGGCGGGGTATCGGCTACACCGACAAACCCTTCAAGGGCACGTTCGACGGCGGGGCCAATGCCGACGCGACGAAAGTCTACTCGATTATGGGCCTTAAGAGTTCGCTCTTCTACAACCTCGGCCAAGGCGCCACTGTACAGAATCTCAATCTCGACGGTTTGTTGTTCGGCGACACGTTTGGCAGCGTGATAGGGGATGGGGCGAAGCTTCTCCTTGCGGTGTACGCGGAGGAAGACGTCACGATAGACAACGTCAATATCAACGCCACGGTGACGGCGGACAGCAACCTGAAGGTAAACGACTTTGCGGCCGCACCGTTCGGCATCTATGCTTTCAGGAGTGTCAACTATAATTCTTGGGGTTCCGATGATTCCAAGGACGTGCCGGATACCGTCTCCGTCACAAATACCAATGTTACCGTCGTTTTCTCGAATGATATCACCTTCCATGCCGAGATAGACAAAGATAAGAATTCTCATGTCTCCTTCACGGGCGACGATCTTGCCCTCAATGAAGATGGTACGCCCAAGAACGATGGTACGTTCGCCGACGGCACAACCATGGAAAACCACGAGTATCAGGCGGTCATTACGGACCAGATCTTCCGCCTCGGCGGCTTCCACAGGACTGTTACAACAACCGGTCCCACGGCGGACTTTACCTTCACGGGTATCAAGTTCACGGGCAACAGCTTCATCCAGCTCTGCGCTTCCGACACTGAGGGCAACAGGCCTCCCGTCACGTCGCTTACGATGAAGAATTGCTATGCCGACGTCACGCCCGAACAGGCCACAGGACTCAAGGGCAACGGTGAAGCCGGTACGCCGAAACAGCCTGCCTTCATCGTCGGATACGAAATGTGGAATTCCGTGAATGCGACGAGGCTTGACGTTCAGAATAACGTCATTATCTCCGATAAAACGGCCGATGGTGTGCAAGAACAATTCAAAGATGCGTCGCTTGCGATCTTCTCGTGGACGCCGTTTGCCGACGGCACCGTTATCAGCCACAACACCTTCGGCTCCGCGGATCGTCCTTTCCACAACGCAGTCATCAAGTGCCTCGACTTCGGGACGGCCACACCGCCTGAAAATGACCCCGCGACGATTACGTTGGAAGGCAACACCTTCTGGGCGGACGCGCAGCATGTCACCGAGATGAAAGCGGCAATCGACTTTGCGCCTTCGCAGGCTCATCCTTTTGAAGTTTATGTCAAAGGGAATACGCTCAATATTCTCGGCGAGGCGGAGAATGCCGAAGACTTCACGCTCTATTCCGCCGAATCCGGCAGCGGCCGTAACCCCGGGGACGCGCATGCGAGAGTCTTCATTACGGGCGATAACACGGTGATGAAGGGCCAGACAGCCGCCGAACTTACAGAGGTTACGATCGATTACGCCTTCGTCACGCAGGGCGACGGCATTGTAGAGAATGACTTCGACTTCCTCGGCTATAACGTCACCCTTAACGATGACGGCAAAGTCGCCGGCGGCAACTTCATCTTCGGCCGTACCGGGGAAGGCGCCGACGCGGAGGCGGCAGAGGCGCTTGCAAAATATGTTGCCGAAGGCAGTGAGGGCAATATTCACATTGTCGTTGTGGAGGACGTCGGCCGCAGACTCAGCGACATGCTTTCGGGCGAAGGCGGCAAAGAGGCCGATCTCAACACTTACTACGTCTTCTCCAAGCTCGGATTCGGGAACTTCGTTGCGCTTGTCAACGAGGGCACAAACGGGAAGCTCGACGGCTTCAGCGGCAAGACCGTGAAGTTTGCGGAAGAATTCAGCGCTGAGCTTGAAGGGCTCGAGGGCGGCAACGCTCACACCCTTGACCTCGGCGAATACACGGGCGAAAACGAGTGGCAGGCGATCGGCACCGAAACTCATCCCTTCAAGGGCACGTTCGACGGCCTTTACGGCAGCACGGACACCGAAGAGGCGGCCAAAGCGGCCGGCAACTGGATAATCAAGGGCCTTGATTACAGCGGCACGGCGGGATCCGTCGGCTTCTTCGGCCACACCGTCGGCGGCGCGATCAAAAATCTCGATATCACAGGCTTCAAGGTCACCATTTCCGATCAGAGCGGAGCGGATACGCGCCATATCGGCTTGCTTGCGGCCACCACAAAGGGCACGTCGGTTGAAAACATTCACGTGAGCGGGTCCACGATCGGTTTGGGTGAAACGGCCGTTGCAGCGGCTACGGGCGCGGTTGTCGGCTATCTCGAAGGCGGCACGCTTTCGGGCGTCTGGGTCAACGAGGTTTCGATTTCCGGCACGGGCACATCCACCATCGGCGCGGTTGTCGGCCATGTGAAAGGGGATGGAACCGCCGCCACGGTGAAGAACGTTTATGTCGGCGGCACGATGGGTACGGACGACAAGAACGCCGAAGTCTTCAAGCCCGACGCCGATAAGAAGACCACCGTCGGGGGCTCGGCGGTAGTCGGCGGCGTGATCGGCCTTGCGGAAGGCACCGTTACCGTCGGCGCTAAGAATGAGGGCGTTTGGTCCGCCGCGACAGTCACCGCGTCGAGCGTCACCTCAGATACCGCGCTTCAGCTCGGCGGCATCATCGGCGCACTTGCGTCGGGCGGCACATACACCGTGAGTTACGTGCACTTTACGGGCACGCTCAACCGCACCTTCTACGGCGATTCCAAGCCTACCACGAAGTTTGCGAACTACGGCCTTGTCGGCAGCACGAAGGATGAAAAGGAAGCTACACTTAAGATCAATAATTCCGACTTGCACGTTGTGCACCACGACGGATTCGAACAGATCACGGTGTGGATGAATGGCGATTCGCCCGAAACGGCCGAATATCAGATCACGGATTACAATGGCGACAAGGGGATGGAGGGCCTTAAGTTCTTCAGCGAGCAGGTCCTCGGCGGCAACACCTATAAGGGCGAGACGATCCGCCTGATGACGGATATCGACTTTGCGGCGGAGCAACCCGCGGCAGAGGGCGCGGACGACGGCTTTGCCCCGATCGGCAGCAAAGATCATCCCTTCGAAGGCACCTTCACGGGCGAGATCAATAAAGACTCGAACGAGGGCCACAAGATTTCTTACCTCTCTGTTTTGCACCACAAGGCGCACGGGGAAGATGAAGCTTGCTCGGAAGAGAGCGACTATGCGGGCCTCTTCGCCTACATCAAGGACGCCACGATTGAAAAACTTACGCTCGAAAACGCCAAGGCTGAGGGCCGCGAACGCGTCGGCCTCCTCGCAGGCATGGCGGACGGCACGGTGACGATTTCGAATGTCAAAGTCGATACCGCAACGGTCAACGGGCACCACTGGGTCGGCGGTCTCGTCGGCTACGTGAACGATTACTCCTCGATTACAATTACCGGGTGCGAGGTTAAGGTCCTCACCGCGCAGGTGGTTCCCGAAAAGGTGATGCGCGATGGCTCGGCGAACTTCGATAACGGCGATAAGCTCGGCGGCCTTGTGGGTTACGTCGGCGGAAATGGTTCGGGCCCCTTCGCCTTCAAGAACAACAAGGTTATAGATTCCAAGCTTACCGCTTACCGCGACGTCGGCGGCCTCGTCGGTATCGATAACTACACCCCGAAGAGCACCTTCGAGGGCAATACCGTAAAGGATACGACGATTACCGTCAAGCAGAGCGGCTACACCGAAGACTCCTTCTGCACATACAGCACGGACTATACCTATGCGGAACCGGAGAAGGCCGCCGAGCAGAATGCGGGCTGGCTGGTCGGCCGCGGCAATCCGGAGGCCAATGCGAATGAGGACTACGCGAACACCGAAGACAACGTCACGATCAATTTGGATGTGCCCGAAGGGGCGAAGGGCTTCATCTACTCTAATAACGAGTGGCATATCGTCAGCGCAGAGGGCTTCCTGACGTTTGCCTCCCTTGCAAGCAGTGATGAGGCAACCGAGCACAACGGACAGCAAATCGAGGCGCACTTCGAAGGCCAGACGGTTGCCATCGACGGCGATATCGACCTGAAACCCGATGTTGTTACCGCGGCGGCAGATACCGCCACGCCGAACTTCCGGATCAAGGGCTTTAAGGGCACGTTCGACGGCCACGGCCATACGATCAGCGATATGACCGTAAGCAACAATGGTTCGGATGCCAACGTCGGCTTCTTTGCGGACCTGCAGGGCGACGTGAGGAACCTGACCTTCGAAAATGCAACCGTCACCGCCGGCGGGGAAAATTCCAATGCGGGCGTCCTTGCGGGCAAGGTTTCCGCTGAATCCCACATTACGAACGTCACCGTGAACGGCGCACATGTCTCGAGCAACGGGCGAGGCGCCAATGTAGGCGGCCTCATCGGTTCGGTTGAGGCGGAAACGGCGATTACAAACGTCACCGTGAACGGCGTTGCCGTAGATTCCTCGGGTATGAATGCCCATGTGGGCGGGCTCGTCGGCAAAGTCAGCGCCAAGGCCACGATTAGCAACATCAAAGTGGAAGCCACGGGCAAGTACGATTACGCGGAAGGTATCAAAATAAGCGGAACGGGTGCGACGGCTGCGGCGCTCGGTTGGTTCGAGAACGACGGCGCCAACGGAAGCGAGGTAAAGAACTTCACTTTCTACGGCTCCCTCAGCGGCGCCACCACGGACGCGAATATCGTCCTCATGCAGACCAATACGGAAGGCAATCCCGTGGCCTACAAGAATTGCGACGTTGCGCTGGTGAAGGAAGGGATCGAAAAAGACGATGAATTCGGTTTCTACTACGGTGCGCATGCAGACGGAGCGGGCAATATCCTCGGCACGTACCAAAAACCCATGTACTTCATCAAGAGCTGGGAGGGCGTGAAGGCGTTCAAGACCTATCTTGCATCCTCCGAGGACCATCTCAGGGGCGAGACGGTCAACCTCCTGATCGCAGTTGCTTACACCCGTTTTTGGGAGCCGCTCGGCGACTTCGCAGGCACGTTTGACGGCCTGGATCACGAGCTTAAGGCGGATGCGGAGGGGGCGAGCGTACACTACCTCTTCAACAACTTGAGCGGAACGGTCAAAAACCTTACCCTCACGAACATTGCCCCGGCACAGAACCTTGAAAACGGTGCGACTATCGATACTGTTCACGTAACGATCGATTTCAGCGGCGCGGGAATGGCATACTACGGCCTTGCGCAAACAGCGGGCGACAACGTGATGGTCAAGAATTCCGACATTACCGTGAGCTGCGCCGATTACGACGCGAAGTTCACTTGGGATACGGAGGACGGCAAGGCCACGGCCGGCAGCGACTTTAAGGTGAAAACCGAAGCGGGCCTTCAATACCTTGCAACCGTCGTCAACGGCGGCATCGATTTCAGCGGCAAAACGGTAACCCTCGACGACAATATTGAAGACGGCAAGATTGACCTTAACGGCGAGAACTGGACGCCGATCGGCTCCAACGCCGAACATGCCTTCAAGGGCACCTTCGACGGCAACAGCAAGATGATCAGCGGCCTCACAATCACCGCTTCCGAGGGGGATGGCGAATATGCGGGCCTCTTCGGGTACGTTTCGGGCGGCGAAATCAAGAATCTTACGATCGAAGTCGTGGCCATCAGCTCCAATGCGGCAAACGTCGGCGTGCTCGCAGGCTATATCGACGGCACAACCCTTAGCAACATCGAAGTGAAGGCTCCCGATGATTCCCAAAACGGAGCTACGGTTGAATCGAAAGCGACACAAGGCTACGTCGGCGGCATCGCGGGCGTTGCGAAGGAGCTTACCGCCACCGACCCCGACTTCGGCCTCAAGGTTATAAATGTCGGCGTAAGCGGCACACACGTCGGCGCGGCATTCGGCAAAGCGGAAGGCACGGTCACTCTCAAATGCAGCTTCAGCGGCGCTTTGAATTCTACCCCCGCAGTCGTACCCACCGCCGCAGCCGAAAACAAGACGTACGGCATGGTAGGCGAAGTTGTCGACGGCGCGAATGTTACGGTTTCGTCGGGCTCCTCGCTTACCGTGGAGGAAGCCGATGGCGGCTACACCTCGACGATGAATTGGTCGGCGGATAACGTAGCCGCAGAGTCCGTTACGATTTCGGGCGCGGCAGGCCTTACGTACTTCCGCACGCAGATCGGGGAAGGCAACACCTACAGCGGCGTGACCGTCACCCTTAAGGAGGGCACTTACGAGCTCGGCACAATCGAGCCGATCCCCGCGGATAAACCCTTCGAGGGCACCTTCAAGGGCGAAGAAGGCAAGGCTGCAAATACCGCCATCACCGCAAATATCATCTTCGAGGAAGCAACGGCAGAGCAGAAGATCGGCTTCTTCAGCCAAATCAAGGGAGCCGAAGTTGCGAATATCACTTTCAACATGACGATTAGTGCGCCCTCTGCGCAGGCCGTCGGCGCGGTTGCCGCGGCTGCGTCGGAGAATTCGAATGTGCACGACGTCACCGTCAATGCAAACATTACGGGCGGACGCTGGGTCGGCGGCATTGTCGGCTACGCGTGGAATTCGACGGCGTCGAATAACACCGTCACGGGCACCCTTTCCGTTCAGGAATACAAACTCGGCGCGATCGCGGGCTTCTTCTGCGGCACGGTAGAGAACAATACCGTCGGCACGGCGGAAAAACCCGTTGAATTGACTGCTCTTACTCGCAGTGCTGAGAGCGCGGATGACGGTTACGGCATGATCGGCGGCCTTGTGGGCGGCAACGCCGGCACGGGGAACACCATTACGGGAAACACTCTGTATGTCAATATCTCCGCGCAGGCAGGCGATAAGGATTATCAGAAGTACACGGGCGCGATCATCGCGAACGGCAGCGCAGATACGGTAATTTCGGGCAACAAGGGCGCGGCGGCAATCACCGTCAGCACAGTGTTCCTTCCCCTGAACGGCGGCCTCGCGGGCGATAACAATGCGCATAATTACAGCGCGATTACGGATAACCATGTCACTGTCACGGTTTCTTGGTCAGTCGAAGAGATGGGCGCCCTCAATATCGATGAACAGGGCTTCTTCACGATCGGAACCGGTGATGAGCTCGGCACATTCCGCAATCTCGTCAATGCAGGTGTCACCTTCGAGGGCGAGACGGTTATCCTCACGGACGACATTTCCCTCGAGGGAGAAACCACGCCGATCGGCTCCGCCGAAAATCCCTTCAAGGGCACGTTCGACGGCAACGGCCACACGA
Organism: uncultured Clostridia bacterium; assembly: GCA_964612545.1. Taxonomy (GTDB): domain Bacteria; phylum Bacillota; class Clostridia; order Christensenellales; family Borkfalkiaceae; genus Gallimonas. The sequence goes on from CAZTBU010000005.1 coordinate 67,689, forward strand.
TTTCCAACCTCAGCATAAAGTCCACGTCTTCCGACGGTCTCTTCGGCGGCCTCTTCGGGTATATCGTCGGCACGGGCCTTGACGGCGCGGCGTCCGTGAAGAATCTCACCCTCAATAACGTAACCGTCATGGGTTACGCGGTTGTGGGCTCGGTTGCGGGCGCAATCGAAAACGGACTGATAGAAAAAGTCAGCGTTTTGGGCAATATCGAGCTCGTTTCCGACCATTTCGGCGACGTTGACGGCGCCGAAGTTGACGGAGGCACGGTTTCCGCGGCAGGCGGAATTTCGGGAATTCTCTACGCCTCGTCTCTGAAGGACTGCACCGTAAAACACAGCGAAGCAACGGCAAAATCGCGGCAACGCGCTGCCGCTCGCCTCGCTGAAGACAGCGAGGCGCTGAATGAAAACGATCTATTAGGCCTCGAGAACACCACGCATGTCATAGCCGCGCTGCAATACGCGGGCGGCGTCGCCGCGAAACTCGACTTGACGAAACTCGGCGATACCCATGTTTCCATGGCGTTCGAAGAGCTCGAAGTCTCGGGCATGCTGATTCAGATTCTCGGCTCCGATAAGCAGGTTGAAGACAGGGCCGCGGGTGGCCTCGTCGGCTACGGCTCCGTCCCTCAGGATTCGTCGAATGTAGACAAGGTGGAAGTTCACGATAACCTTGTCAGGAAGACGGATTTCGTCTTCCCCAAAGGCCCCGAAGGCGAAGAGACCGACGTAAAATTCGGCGCGTTCTTCGGCGAAAAGGCGGAAGGCGGCAAATTGACCGAAAAGAAGAACAATGCCTCGGACGTCTACATATACGAGCAAGGCACTCCCGAAGACAACAAGCATGCGGAAGAAACCATGTTCAAAGAAGGCTTCTTTACCGAAGTTGTGGAAGGTTGCACGTCTCTGCTCGGCGCTTACGAGTACAAAGATGGCTCAAAAGTCGGAAATGCTCATTGGTATGAGATTTATTCGGCCGAAGCTCTCCTTAAATGGAACGAGCTTGTTACGGGCGAGAATGCCGCGGAGAACCTCGGCGTAGACGTCTATCTGATGTCGGATGTCACTCTGCAGAATTCGGAGAAAGGCGGCAATTGGGTTCCCGTTGGCACGTCTGAAGCACCCTTCACGGGAAACTTCTACGGCAATGATCACATCATCGCGGGAATACATGTTGTCAATACAATAAAAGAATTCGCGGGATTCTTCGGTGTTCTCGGTGCCTCCACAACTCAGCCTGATTCGAATATCGGCTCCACGGTTTCGGATTTGTCGTTCGCTGAGGCAACTATTGAGGACAGTTACCTGTTCGGCGGAAAAGTCGGCGTTCTTGCGGGCCGCGTCATGGGCGCTTCTAAGGTCGATAATGTAATTGTACTTGAAGGCTGCACTGTTTCCTCCGCGAAAGCTGCGGGCGGCTTGATTGGCTACGTGGAAGACGGCTATACCGTAACTTATACGGATCAGAGTGGGAAGCAGGCAACTGCAAGCTATGGCGAATCATACACGAACTATAAAGACGGTGTTGCAGAAGAGCAAGTCAATATCGATGCCGCAAGCGCTCCCCATGTTGTAATCAGTAATTGTATCAACTATGCAACAGTTACGGCGAAAGAAAAGGGTGCAGGTATCGTCGGGCACATCCAATATGCGAATGTGACTTTCGAAAACTGTGTCAACCATGGTGCCATCACCGCTCAAGGTAAGACGGGTGCTGAGACGAATGCAGGTGGTATTGTCGGATATGTAATGCGTTGTGCGCAAACGGAAGTTACGAACTGCGCGAATTACGGCGATATAACTGCAACACAACTGGAAAACGGTAAAAAGCTGAATGTCGGCGGCATTATCTGTACGGCACATGCAGGAACATTTACTCTTACAAATGTTGAGAATTACGGTAATATCACTGCGACGGATCAGAGCACGACGAAGGGAACGCAACCTAAAGTTGGTGGTTTGATTGGGTCTACGAGTGTTACTGTAACAATTACCAATGCGGTCAGCGAAGGAGCAGTTACTTGTACCACTGCAGGCGAGAACTTTGCAACCGCAGGTGGCGTTATGGGCTATCAGGACGGTGGCTCGCTTACGGTAACGAATATCACGGTGAACTGCACTCTTACCGCAGTGAACGAAGGTGAGACGGCTACAAGGGATCCTGCGGCAGGTGCTATCAACGGATTTACTACGAAAGGAAATGCAACACTTCAGATTGAAAATGCGGATTTGACGGTTGAGCTTCATCCCGAAGTCGCTCAAAATAACAAGTCGAAAGGGCTCGAAGGCGGTATCGGTATCGGTAGCGAATCGCATCCTCTCACTGTCAAGAACACCACGTTGACGGTGGTTTTGGAGAGAGATGAAGATGGGACGGACGGGTTGACCCATACCATGCACTGGGACGATAGCGGGGAATTCGCAGACGACGGATATACCGTTACCACCGCTGAGGGGTTGGTGGCCTTCGGGGAAAGCGTCAATGCAGGCAACTCCTATGCGGGTTATACCGTCTTCCTCGGAGCCGATCTCGACCTGAAAGACATTGAAAATTGGGCCCCGATCGGAACAGTAACAGCTCCTTTCCGGGGAGAATTCGACGGCGACGCCTACACGATTTCCAACCTTACCGTGAATACGGAAGAGGACTATGCGGGCCTCTTCGGCTATGTCAGCGGAAGCGCAAAGATCCACGGCGTGAACCTGCTGAATGCAAACGTCACGGGCAAGAACAGCGTGGGCGCGCTGCTCGGTATGTCCGGTAAGATCTCCTCCGAAGATTCGTGCGAAATTTACGACATTACCGCCGAGAACGTGACGGTTACGGGCGAACAGTATGTCGGCGGCGTGATCGGGCATGCCTATCTGCACAGAACGGCAAATATCACCGTGAAGGGCCTTGTGCAAGTCACGGGGAACTGGATGGTCGGCGGCGTGATCGGCGGGTCCGATTACTCGAGCGGCGAGAATCTCCGCGTCGAAGCGGAAGAGGGCAGCTTTGTCACGGGCGAGTATTCCAAAGATGACTACGAAGGCGATAATGTCGGCGGCGTGGTCGGCTATATCGCGGAAGGCGGCATAAGCCTGACCAACCTCTATGCCGAAAATCTTACCGTGAGCGGCACCCGCAAGGTCGGCGGCATTCTCGGTTTCGTCAACTGCGGAAGCTCTCTGGCGGACGTCGGACTTCTCAACGTCACCGTGATTTGCAACCCTGCGCCTAAGGGCTATGCAGGCGGCTATCTTTCCGTCGGCGGCGTCGTCGGCGAAGCAAACAGCGATGACGGTAGCGAGTCCACAATCACCGTGGACGGAACGAGGCTTTCGGGCGTTAAGGTATATGTGAAGACCCTGTATGAGAACCAAAAGAATTTAATACAGTCCGGCACGGAGCAATATGCCTCTCAGGTACTCGGAAGCATTAGAATGTTTTGCTCCAAGAATGTCAATCTTAATATCACGGGCAATCTCGGCGGCGTAACCGTATTCTGCGACGGAATGCGTTACGGCGGAAACGGGATTTGGTATGTGGATGACGTGGAAATGTTCAAGACCTTCCGCGACAATGTCGACGGCGGCAAGACTTACGCGAAAGCAACCGTCTATCTCACGGCCGATATCGATCTCCAAAACGAGAATTGGGACCCGATCGGCGCATCCGGTAAGCCCTTCAGCGGCATCTTCGACGGCTTGAATCACACCATCAGCAATCTGCTTATCGAAGGGAAAGTGGATATGAATTCATCCGAAGACGCATTGCACGCTCTGTTTGCCCACACCACAATCGGCAAAATCAAGAATTTCACCGTCAAGAATGCAAAGGTCACGGGCGGCACGGCGGTTGCGGTCGTTGCGGCCGAACCCTACACCGCGAGCTTCGATAATATTCGGATCGAAGGACATGTTGAGGTTTTGGGCTTCTCATACGTCGCTTGTATCGGCGGATACAATGCCTACGGTGATTACACGAATATCACCGTCAATGTCGACGAGACGAGCTTTGTGAAAGGAACTTCTCAATATGGCGACAAAGCCTACAGAACTTACGTCGGTGGCATTGTAGGGCATGACGCCGAGGCAAACAACGTCTTCGAAAACATTGATTGCAATATTGATGTTATAGGTGATGTATGCAATATCGGTGGCATTGTCGGATTGAATTACGGCTCAAAACTTGTGAATTGTAAGTACGAAGGGACGGTCACGGTTTTGACAACCCTTGCCGGGGGAGAATTCACGCAGGTTGGCGGAATTGCGGGTGCCTATCTTGATGTGGCGACCTTTGCCGATTGTACTTTCAACGGAACGATTGTGATTCCCGAGGAGCACGGCGATAAAGAGCTTGTAAACAAAATGTTTGTGGGTAGCGCGTATAATTCTGCTGCCGTCCTCATTCTCGTGGGCACGAATACGGTAAACGGCGAGCCGTTTACGCTTTAAGCTCCGGAATAAAAATACCGACTTGGAAACAAGCCGGTATTTTTTTATGTCATGGTGCATTCCGAATCCGTCATGGTGAGCTTGCCGAACCATCACCTTATCGTCATGGTGAGCTTGCCGAACCATCACCTTATTATGCGGTGACCCTTCGGCAGGCTCAGGGTGACGAGATTAGAACGTCAGGGTGACGGGGCATTCTGAATCCGTCAT
>CAZTBU010000006.1:0-13592 GCA_964612545.1 uncultured Clostridia bacterium
ATCCCCATAAAAAATGCGTGTGCAATCTGGAGCAGGAGGAAATCGACGCGGCGGTCGCCAAGCTCTCCAAGCGGCAGAGAGAAGTGTTCGAGCTTCGATACTATGAGAAGCGGACACAGAATGAAATTGCCGCAGAGTTAGGCATAAGCAGACAGGCGGTTGCGGCTATTTATGAGCGCGCCGAAAAAAAGTTACAAAGAATTTTCGGCAAAACCGTTGCATTTTCGGCGTTTTCGAGCCTATATAGTGAGAACACTTCAGAAGGAGAGTGAAAAAATGCGGAGATACAGGGTTGAATGCAACTTCGGCAGCAGGTATTTTACCGACATCGGGAAAGCCTATCGGTACTACAACAAATGCAAAGCGAAGCGTCTGGACGTTGAGTTATGGCTCGTGGATTATCACTTCTGCCATAGCACAGGCGAAGTGCTTGCGTTGCAGCATCTGATCGGCTATTCGGGTACGGATCTACCCAAGTTCTGACGGTAATTCTTGAGCGGACACAATGAATTTCGATACCCCATTATGGTGTTTTGGTGGCCACCCGCTGTAATGGGATCGCCTAAAACGTGTTGTTTTATTCCGTTCCGCCCAACGATTATATTCGCTCCTACCCTGCGTTATGGGTAATCCAAGTAAGGAGAGTTTCAATGGCAAAAAACGAAAGACGTTGGAGCGTTCCTTCCAAGCGGGCGAAAAGCTACGCCGAGGAACGCAAAGAAAAAGTCCATCAGCATGGACCGAAGGAAGGTAAGGAACTTACCGATTATGAAGCGGGTCTTCGTTCGGGCTACCTCCAGTGCCAGTCCGACCATGCGGGAATCTTCAAGTACAAAAAGGCTCTCGCGGAAGGCAAGTCGAAAGCCGAGGCAAAGCGAATTTCGAGGACCAAAGGCAAGAAGTAATCATCAATAAGGAGATCGGAAAATGGCAAACAAACAGGTTTTTGTGGAAAGAGAAACTTTCGTAAAGAACGAAAAGACCTACTTTTCGTACTTCATCAAAGGTAAAGTGCGCGGTAAGGACGTGAGAGTCGCCATCGTGCCGCCCGACAACGGCGGCTACCCCCTGCTCGACATCGTTTTCGGCAGCGAAATGAAGGCCGAATTGACGATGAAGCCCTACGAGATCAAGGACGAGAGAACGGGCAATATCATCGCCGGGTACAGCTACGGCGTTCGCACCGTGGATAAGGATACGGGAGAAGTTTTCGAGTGTCCCGTCAAGCCGTATCGCAGTTCGGACAAAACCATCCTCACCCTGATGCTTCGATAAAGCGGCGGGCAAAAAAGCGCACGGCGTTTTCTGCGGCTTGCTATATGCGGGCCGCAGTTTTCAAATTTTCGGAGGTAATCTATGGATAACGAAGAACTCTACTATCACAAGAGGGGCGACAAAATCAAGTGGATCGTGACGGCAGTTGCGTTTTTGCTTGTGTTCGCGCTTTTGATCGGGCTGTGCGTCGTGGTATTCCGCCCGAAGGAAGAAACGGATCAGCTCGAACAGACCGGAGAGATTTTAACCAACTTGCTCGCCTTTGACAATGTTGGGCAGAAGCGCACGGTGTATTCCGCAGACAAACAGGTCTGGGAAGATAACGGCATCACATTCACCAATCTGAAAGGCGGCGGTTCGGATATCGGGGATTTCAGCGATCCTATCCGTCTTTATGCACACTCGACCGTAAAGCTCGAATGCGTCAACATGACGAAGATCGTATTTTACTGTGCCGGCTCTGCCTATGCCCGCACACTCCGTGACAGCATAAAAGCGGATAGCGGCGCTTCTGTGGACGTAAACGGTTCGGAAGTTACGGTCACGTTCGACCCGACGGCAAAAACTTTCGAGATCGAGGATTTGGAGGGGCAGGTGCAGTTGGAACAGGTCGCCGTGACGGTGATGATTCCTCCCGTCGAAGCGAAAACCGCAAATGCCGTGGATGGAGAAGGTCATGCGATGCAGGAAGGAAAGACGTATGCGATGCCTACTGCTATGGCGTTTACTTCGGACCGTCTCGCGGCAGCCATTGCTTCGGGGAACTCCGTCGATGTGAAGGTGTCGGTCACGGTCTATCCCGTGGATGCGGCGGACAAGACGGTGGATTTCTCGGTCGGTTGGGGTGTCGCTCCCACGAACGGAAAGAACACCGTGACGGATTATGTGACGGTCACGCCCGATTCGGACGGTAGCACCAACGCGACGGTTTCCTGTAAGAAGGCGTTCGGCAACGACCAAATCATCATCACCGCAACCTCGCGGGATGGCGGCTGCACGGCGACCTGTACGGTCACGTTCGTCGGGAAAGCAAGCGGTATGTCTATCACCCATTCCTCCCTCACTGCAAAGAGCAATTCGGGGCGCGGCTCGTACTTCGAGCTTGGAACAGGCAAGTCGTATGATTTCAATATCAACCTCACCAACGTGTTCAATTCGGTAGGCTCGAAAAATCTGTCCGTCAAGCTGGGCGGTTCGGGTTCGCTGTACTTCGGAACACTTTCCACAAATGGTATGTCAGGCACTTCCACTTTCAGCAATATGACAAAGAAGGATATGTCTACGCTCGTAAATACGTTTATAACTTCCGCGACCATTTCGGGAACGACACTCACCATCCAGACGGGAAAAACCTACATCGAAAATTACTATTCTTCTACAAGTGAAGATCTGGATTCATGGACGAGCTATTACTATGATTATTATGTGTATTCCAGCGATGATGGTTTAACGAATGGAGCGGACTATTCCACGAACGCATCCTACAATAAGACGAACATTGACAAATGCTATTTCACGGTGACGGTGACGGACAGCGTAAGCGGGCTTTCGCAGACGATCAAGCTGTGGATAGTAAGCGCGGTGAGCAGCGTACAATTTTCGCAAAAAACGCTGACGTTCTGACAATGCAAGCGGGGGCAAACGGGCTTTGCCTATTTGCCCCTTTTTTGGAGGTAAAACATGAAACAGGAAACAAGCAAGAAAGTAGGAAAGGTTCTTGCCATTGTTCTTGCCGTGCTGCTTCTTGTCGGAGCAATCGGACTCATCTTCGCGCTCACGAACGGATTCACCGAAGATTTTAAGGAGTTCTATCTGACGTTCGGAGATGATAAGATCATGGCGCAGGAAAGCAAGCGCGATTTGAAAAACGGCGAAACCTACACCTTCGGCGTAAAATACGTTCTCGATACGGGGATCACCGAGCCGAAAGATTACTCGGTCAAGATCGTATCAAACGCCGAAAAAACCTTTTCGTACACCGTGGACGGACAGACGTATGCCTTTAAGGGCGGCGAGGATTATTCCTCGGCATTTTCCTTGAAAAAGGACGAAGGGGCTTTTACATTCACGATCCCCAAAGAAGGGCTTACGGAAGCGATCTCGCAGCACCACTCCGGCAAAGCCGTGGAAGTGAAAAATCCCGATTCGCTCAAAGACGGCTATTTCTTCTCCGTTCTCGTGACGAGCTACAATGAAAAAGCGAGCTGCGCCGTAAAAATCAAACTTCTGGCAAGCGTGACGGGCGTTGAGTTCGACCAGAAGGAGCTGCTGTTTTGACGCGGCTCATGAAACGGCTCTCTGCGGCGGTACTTGCGGGCATGGTATGCCTTTCGGCGTTCTTCGTACCCGTCATGACGAAAAACGCCTACGCTGCCGAAAACGCCGTGAAGTTCGACGAAACGGACGTTATGGAAGATCTGCAAAGCATGGACGGCTTCTCGCTTGCAAAGTACCCCTACTATGAGAGCGCGAAACCGGAAATGCGCGTCATTGATTTCGTGGAATACTGCTACGACTTTCGCGCCAATATGCGGGACAACTACGGGCTGTATCTCTATGCCTACAATCCCAATGCGCAGAATATCGTCACGGACAGCGAAAAGAACAAGGTGCAAATTGCCGTCGCCTATGACAGCGACCCCATCACCGAACAAAGCAACGCGCTCACCTATGAGAAGTTCGATTTGCAGTTCTGCTCTATGAGTGAAGGCGCGGGCATCAACAAGCTGTTCTATAAGTTCAAAGTGGTAGACCATGAAAGCGCGGACGGAAAGACGATTGCCGAGCGCGTCAACAGCATGGATCGCCGCTATGACATTTCGGGCATTGAGCTTCTGACCGAAGGCAATTCCAACGCAACGGAGTACGGTGTCGCCACGTCTTACCATTTCACGGGCTTTGCGGTCGGTTACGGGGAAGGCGGCGAAGGAACGACGCTTACGAGAAATTCTCTCGAAACGATTTCCCTCGAATTGCACTCTACTACATACCGCTTTCCCTATATCAACCAAAACGGACCGGGGCATCAAAATCAGCTCGATAGTGTGTACTTCGCCGTTCCCAAAGAGTTCAACGAAAACTACGGGGAATTGTACCGCGTCAAGTGCTGCTGGGACGAACAAAAGACCTCGCCCGTCATCGTGACGAACAAGCAGGAAGTTTACGAGGACGTTGCGGCTCATCTGAATACAGACGGCAGCGGCGCAAAGTACGGGGTATTCGACAACTTTACCGTTCAAGACGTCATGGGCGGCGCAGGTTCATTGCGTTATGCGGATTGGGCGTTCAATAAGAACGTCGGCGGAAGCTCTCTGCTCGTTATATCGCCAGATACGCCCTACGTCGGTTATGTGTTCAAGTCGGACAAGAGCAACGTTAAAGATACGGACATCACTTCCGCGCAAATGAAGGATTGGATCAAGGGTCACGGGAATGCGAGCTATCTGTTTTCGGACAGCGTGGATGAAGGACGCACAAAAGGCTATCAGGAGCATACCTTCACGGCAGACGAACCCTTTGATATGCTGACGTTCAACCAAACGGCAAGCGGCTGGGATAAGTTCTGCTTGAATTGGGAGGCATTCTGGACGGGCAAGAGCTGGGATTTCGGACCGGAACAGCAAGATCCCGTCGAGCCGATCCGTCTTATAAAGGACAGCGATTTCACGGGGACAGACGTGACGGATGCGGGCAAACTCTATGTGCATTCGGGAGATTTCGACGAATTTGAGAGCTTCTACAATGCGAACAAGTCCACGAAGAACGTCTTTCTCCTGCGCTTTGCCGTTACCGATTATTACAGCAACATGGCAGACGTGTGGGACGGCGGATTTTTCAGTAGCAGGGATGACGAAAGCACTTACATAGCGCGGGAAACAATATTCCTCGATTTTGACATCATCGAATTGACGTTCTTGCGCGACACTACGGAAACCATCATCCCCGTAGTAGCAAGTCCCATCGACGTCGTGGGCGGGATCTCCGCTCCCATCGAAAAGGACGGCATCGCATGGTGGAAAGTCCTCGTCGCCATTCTCGCCGTCATTCTGCTCCTTGTCCTACTCGCTCCCATTTTGCCCTACATCTTCCAAGCCATCATCTGGGTGATACTGTTGCCCTTCAAGGCGATAGCGGCACTCTGCAAGGCGATCTCAAACTCCGCGAAGAAGCGACGACGGCAGAAGGAAGAAAAGGCAAAACAAAGTCAGGCGCAAAAGCCTGAATAAGCAAACGGGTGTCGGGGACGGGAACGTTCCCGACACTTTACTTTTTTTGGAGGAAACAATGAAAATCTTTAAGCGAATTGCCGCGGTCGCTATTCTCATTCTCGCGGCACTCATTATCAGTTACTTGATCTACACGGGAGGACAACTTCATGCGTAAAGTACATATCGCGTTGTCTGTCCTCATTTCGGCGGCGTTCGTCGTCCTCGGCGTGTTCGTATTCTCGGCATCCTATGTGCGTTTTTGGGAAGCGATCACGGACATGGGGCGGTCAATCGGCATCTATTTCTGCGAGATCTTCTCCATCCCGTACACCTTTACGGCGACCTTTTTGCAGCCGTCCTCGGTGTTCGGTTGGGCGGACTATCTTCCCGAAAATTATGACGGATTCAAACAAGGCGCGGCGAACTATTTTTCTTTGCTTTTCAGCAAGGAAAACTTCTCGGCTTGGGGGCGGTCTGTGGGCGTGTTTCTCGGAAGTACGGCAAAGGTGCTTATCCTCATTCTTCCCTTGTTGTTTATCCTGTTCTTCGTCGTGCGTTGGCTTTACCGCAAGGGGAACAGAAGGCACAACTATGACACCGTGCCGCTTCGCATTTTCAAATGGATTGCGGCGCATACCTATCAGCCCGTCAAGGCGTATATCAAAGACTACCTCGCGTTCCTTAAAGAGCATCGCCCGGTGTGGGTGTGTTGGCTCGTGCTGTGGGCGTTCCATTTGAACCTTGCAAGCATCGTGGCGGCGTTCCTCGCGTTCTACTTCTATTTCGTGGTGAAGTTCGATTTCGCCTGTATCTATACCCAACTTGGGAAATTGGTCGTCGATTTGAACGTCATTCTCCGTCACTTCCCGTGGTGGAGTTTGGCTATCATCGTCCTGTGGCTTTTCAACCGTTGGAGAAGGAAAATCGCCCTCAACCGTCTGCGGCACTTCGAGGCGCGGGATTGCGGTTTCATCAACGAGCTTCCCATTGTGTCTATCACCTGCGGGAGCATGGGAAAGAAGAAAACGACGGCGATCACTGATATGGCTCTCTCGCAGGCGGTCATGTTCCGCCAAAAAGCTCTCTCCATTTTGCAGGAGAATGACATGAGATTTCCATACTTCCCGTGGATATGCTTCGAGGACGAATTGCGGAAGTGCATGGAATACGGGACGGTCTACAATCTCGCCACCGTCAAGGCGTGGGTGGAGAAAAAGCGTCGGCGGTTTCTGCATCACGGGGATGCCGCCCTTCAATTATACGGCTATGACGTGGGAAGATACGGGCTTATGTACGACGATGCTTTGAAGCGTACATCGCTGTTTGAAGTGTTGTCTACCTATGCGCAGGCGTATTTCATCTATGTGATGGAGAGCAGTTTGCTTGTTGCCAACTACTCTATCCGTGACAGCGGGCAGGTGTTCTCGGAGGGCAACTTCCCCATGCACTACAATGAGTTTTTCCCTCGCGGCATCGAGGACGAGAGCAGACACGCGCATATCCTCGATTTCGACGTTCTGCGGCTCGGAAAGAAAGTCATGGAGAACAACCCGAAGGCGGGCAGTTTTGAGTTTGGCGTTGTCGTTATTTCCGAAGTGGGCAAGGAGCGCGGGAACAACCTCGAATTGCAGGAGAAGAAAAAGAAGGACGAGGAGACCAACCAGAAAAACGACCTTTTCAATGCTTGGCTGAAAATGTGCAGACATAGCGCGACGGTAGACAATTTCCCGTTCATCAAGGTGTTCACGGACGAACAGCGACCTGAAAGCTGGGGCGCGGATGCACGCGACCTTGCCGACGTTCTCCATATCGTTGACTGTTCGGATAGAAAGCTGACATATCCGTTCTACACCATCGAGGAAATGCTCTCGGAGTGGGCGTTTAATCACTTCATCAACTTGTATTATGATTTCCGCTACCGTCGCGGGGATAACACACTTCTCGTTCATCTTCTGAAAAGCGTGACGGCGTGGATCTGGCGCAGGCATATTCGCATCTGCAATAACTACGGCTATTCCGTTCTCAAAATCGAGAAGGAGCGCGGGACGATGGACGGCAAAGCGGAGAACAAAAAGTATTTCCTCATGAATAAGAAAATCTATGCCCGCCGCTTCTCCACGGACTGTTTCTCGGATTATTTCAACGACCTTGCAAGGCGTTCCCGCATGGGGCTGAACGATTACGAGGAATACGCTACGGAGCGGGCGACGGTGGACGAGCTGAAAATGCAACATAGCTACTTTATAGACGCGCTCTATAAGGGGGTGACGCCATAATGCCGAGTCCCGAATGTAAGGTTTACTTCGACGGCAGTCACTATATCGCCATTCCCCATACGACGCGACCATACCGCCCTCGCAGGAAGCGGAACGAGGAAAAAATCACGGTAAAACCTCCCGGCACGGCAGAAGATGGCGGGGCAAAAGACGATACCATGTCCGAGGGTATGACGCAAAATGATGCCACCATGTCCGAAGATAAGCCTTCGGAAAGTCCTTTTCCCGCCGACGCGCTGACACCCATAGAACGCATGGCAAAGGAAGGTGCGCCCATATCGGACGCACCTTCTCCGCCTGCCGAAAATCATATTCTCAATGAAAACGGCGATGTCCGTATTATGACGAAACGGGAGCTTTTCAACGAAGTTTATAAGGAGAACGTCTACAAAAAATATAAGGAACGCAAGGCGGCACTTATGAAAGCGATGCGCCCGTATTTCAAGACGGATGACGCGGCGGAGAACTATGTCGAAAGCAATTTACAGCGGAAGAAACGCAATCTTATATGTCGCCGTGTACGCATGACGCGCAAGGCGAATCTGGCGAATTTTAACTACTTCTGCACGTTCACATACGACGATAAGAAGCACACGGAAGAAACCTTTAAGAAGAAGCTCAAAAATAAACTCTCGCTACTTGCCTATCGGCAAGGATGGAAGTATATGGGTGTATGGGAGAGATCCCCCGAAAAACAGCGGCTGCATTTTCACGGTCTGTTTTATATTCCCGACGGGAAAATGATCGGCAAAGTTGAAAGACACGATGATTATAGCGTTAGGCTGAAACGGGTGCAGACGACGTATCAGAACACCTATTTCAATGAACGCTTCGGACGCTCGGATTTTGAAACGGTAGACGATAAAAGCAAGCTCGGTGAAGCTATGGCGTATCTGATGAAATACATAGAAAAGAGCGGGGAAAAGATTGTTTACAGCAAGGGCCTACCGCAATTCTTCATCTCGGATATTATGGATGAAGATGTCGTATGCCCGTGCGGCCTTGAGGATAAGAAACTGCTATTGTATGACGATTTCGTCTGCTGGGACGAGGGAACGATGATGGGAACGGTAAGCGAGGACACGATACGCCTGATGCGTAAGAGCAACTGAAAACCGTTATGAATAAGGCTGGAAAACGGATATGAAAGGAACGAAAAAGCGGGCAGGTCGCCAAGCGGTTTAGCGGCGAACGCCCGCTTCGTTCTTCTTTCCGCTTTCAGCCGTTCAGTCGGTCAGTTGCGTGCAGGGCGTGTGCTTGTCCGCGACGGCGTAGCCGTCGCTCTCGTATCAAGACAAGCACACGCCCTGCTGTCAGTTGTGCTTTTCGAGGCAAGCACAAGGCTCGGAGTGTTTGCTTGTTTCGGGCAGATTCACTTAAAATTTAACAGAAGCAAAATAAAAATTTTCGGAGGATAAAACTATGAAGTATCAAGAATGGCTTTCAGAGTGGTTGGCGGTCTGTGTTCGCCCCACGGCGAAGGCTCGCACTTATGAGAAATACGAGCGTATTTGCAGAAGGCATCTTACGCCAAATCTCGGAGATTATGAGATGGAAATGCTCTCGGCAAGCGTTTTACAGCGTTTCGTCGCGGGAATGATTGCTTCGCTATCCCCAAATACCGTCAATGTTGTCATCTCGGTTCTGAAAAAATCATTGAAACAGGCGGTAATTTACGGCGTAGCGGAACGGCAATATTCCGATGGGATCATCCGCCCGAAGCTCGAAGAAAAGCGGGTGGAGTGTTTCACCAAAGAAGAGCAGAAGAAAATTGAGGAATACATATTGCAGAGTAAAAAGCAGAAGCTCGTAGGTATTTTGCTCTGCCTGTATTCGGGACTGCGCATCGGTGAACTGATGGCTCTTACATGGGAAAACATTGATTTTACGGAAGGACTTCTTTCCGTCACACAGTCATGTCATGACAGTTGGGGAGAAGGCGGTTATGAGAAGCTAATTGAGACACCCAAAACAAAAACATCGGCGCGAGTCATTCCCTTGCCCAAGCAGATTATAGGTGTTTTGAAAAAGGCAAAGCGGGAGAGCGGTGGAACTTATATCGTCGGAGGCGATAAGCCTGTTTCTGTGCGTTCTTATCAGCGCACGTTTGAATTGCTTTTGAAGAAGCTACAAATCCCGCATCGAGGGTTTCATGCTTTGCGCCATACCTTTGCGACTCGCGCCCTTGAATGCGGCATGGACGTGAAAACGCTGTCGGAGATTCTTGGACATAAAAATCCAACCGTCACGCTCAATCGTTATGTCCACAGCCTCATGGATCATAAGCACATGATGATGAACCGTCTTGGGAAATTTCTGCAATGAAAAAGGCGGGTTCATTCCCGCCAAACTTGTTCATGTAATATTCTATTCCGTGTATCTTTCCTTTCTCGCGCAACACTATTATACTATCAACGCACAAAGAAATCAAGGGTTTGAGGGGAATTTTTACGAATTTTCCAAAATTTTTCCATGAACATGGGGCGTTATCTGTACATGGAATAGAATAATCCGTGTACATTTTCGCACCCAAAAAGTTCATCGGAAAAAATCGGAGGTTTTACCATGAAAAGGAAATTTTTGACAATGCTTTTGGCTATTGCAGCTTCGCTCTGTTTGTGCCTCGGCCTTGCGGCCTGTGGCGAAAAGGGAGAGGCAAATGAGCACACTCATAATTGGGTTTGGAAGAACAATTCTTTTGAGCATTGGCAAATTTGCGAAACGGACAATGTAGAAAAAAGCGGAAGCCGTTCTGCACATTTTGACAATGATGAGGACGGAAAGTGCGATGAGTGCAAATACTCGATTGAGGATAGCGGGCCTGTTGTCCCTACCGAGTATACCGTGACGTACAACGCCAATGGCGGTTTCTTTGAGGATGGTGAAGAAACAAAGTCGGTAAAGGTAAAAGAGAACGAAAAGCTGGAAACACCCGAAGAACCGACACGAGACGATTTTACATTCGCACATTGGTGTACGGACAGTTCTCTTGATACGGAATGGAATTTTGAGAGTGACGTTGTAACTCATACCACGACGCTCTACGCCAAATGGGAAACCGTGATCGTCGAGCACAATGTTACATTCATTTTGAATTATGAAGGTGCGGAAGAAGTTGTAAAATCCACGGAAAATAATTTGATCACATTCATCCCTACCCGTGATGACTATGTGTTTAATGGTTGGTGGTTGAGCGATGGGCAAACGGAAAGCGGAGAATATATCCTTGCGCAAAAATATGATACCGCCGAGCCTGTGACGGAAGATGGTTTGGTTCTTGTTGCCGAATGGGTGGAGAAGTCTACGGTCTCTTCTCAGCTCCCTGCGCCCAGCGTTAGTATTAACGGAAATGTCTTCTCGTGGGCGGAAGTGACAGGTGCTGTTTCATACGATATCCGTGTTTACGAATCGGGTTCGCGGGAAGAAAAATCAAGGGAAACCGTTTTTGCAACAAGTTGGACATTCCCCAGCGGTTACAATGCGGGTTACTATACTGTTAAAATCAGAGCAATGGGAGACGGCAAGACAACCGTTAATTCCTCCTACGTTTCTAAAAGCTATGGGCATTTGATTTTGAGCACTATATCAAAAATTGATTTTGATATAACAAGCTCTATTTTAACATGGACAGCAGTTAAGAATGCTACTTCTTATGTTTTGTATGTCAATAATGCCGAAGTGGAGACGCTTTCGTATACAACGTATGACCTTTCCGATTATGAAGCAGGAGAATATTCGATTAAGATTATCGCCCAAAGAGATGGTTATCAATCCTCTACTACAACTAAAACCATACAAAAATTGAGATTGAAAACACCGAATATCCGGCTGTTCGTAGATAATCAGAATGATTGCTACGTTGTTATGTGGGATAGCGTCGTAAACGCAGACACTTATTTGCTCAATTTCGGGGGGACAGAAGTTAAAGTAACCGACGAAACATCTTATAGCTTCGACAATTCGGCTTCTTTCTGGAAAGGAACGGATTCTATTACGTTGTCAATGACCGCGTTTGATAGCGATGCGGATTATTTGGTTTCAAATCCTACCGCGGAGCTAACGGTTACACAAATTTACACGGTTACGATTGAAAAGAATATGGATGGCGTGGGAACAGTAACCACTACCGGTGCAGTTTATATTCCTCAAACCTTTAAGATCGATTTTGATCTTAATGGAGCGACGGGAAAAGTGAACACTCAATATGTCACGGCGAAAAATGCAATTACATATCCCACGATCCCCACAAGGAGTGGATATGTATTCCGCGGTTGGTATACAACAAAATCCTGCTATGAACTATATGATTTTACTGCGGAAGTGACGAAGGATATTACTTTATATGCAGGTTGGTACGAGATAACTACAGAAGGAGATGGAAATTATATATTAGATATTATTTCCAATTATTATTCAAGCTCAAAGGCATATTCTGTTTCGACATCGGGTACGACTTCCTCGAACGCAAAATATATGTATTTCCGCGCATTAACGAGAGGAACATATACGTTATATTATAAAAACAGTTCTTCTACGACGAATAACGGAACGTATTTGAATGTTTATAATGCCACGCAAGGGAGAACTTTATACTCCAATTCAAGGATTAATTCGACATCGTATACGTCATTGCAAATGACGTTGGAAGCGGGAGACGTGGTATATATTCGTAACTATGCCTACAATTCAAGTTATTCTGCAACATTTTACTTTTATATAACTGGCGCAAGCAAACCGTCAGCAGGCGGATTGGGTACGGGGCGTTATTTGATTAAAGGAACGAATGACAGCACATCGTCTGATCCAAAAATAATCGCAGATCTTAATACGCCGATTACTTTAACGGCGACAACAACAGATGATAGATATATTTTTGACGGATGGTATAATGGTGATACGCTTTTAACTAAAGAGCCTTCTTATAGTTATACTATTGCGTCGCAAAATCCCAATTTAACAGCAAAATGGATTTATTATTCTGTAACGACGCAAAAGAATTTGGAGGATGCGGGGACTATAACTTCGCATAGCGATTCACCAATTAAAGTAGGCGATAGTGTAACGATAACAGCAAAAACCAACAATGGATATATGTGGCTTGGTTGGTATGAAGGCGATCGTCTTGTATCGCGTGACGCGCAATATACGTTTACGATGACTTCCCAAAGTGTTAGGTATACGGCACATTGGGCAGTGTGTCCGATTGTTTTGACGAAAAATATGGACGAAGCGGGAACGATCAGTAATATGTATGTTCCCCTTACTTTGGGGCAGACCATAACGATTACCGCAAGCACAAAAAGTGGATATACTTGGCTTGGGTGGTATGAAGGTGATCAGCTGAAAACTTTGGAGTTAAGCTTTGAAGAAGAACTGACTGAAACAAAAAAGAATTATGAGGCAAGGTGGGCATGTTATACGCTTACCACTACTACAAACGATTCTTCGGCTGGTTCTTTCACTCGAAAAGATAATGTAAAAACGGCTGCCGGTCAAAGTGTTACTTTGGAAGCGCGTACTTACAGCGGATATACTTGGCAAGGTTGGTATGAAGACGATCAGTTGCTTTCCGAGAATCTTTCCTATACATTCGATATGCCGAAGAAATCCGTGACATATACGGCGAAGTGGACATATTACACTTTAACGACAACCCGCAACGATTCACAAGCCGGCTATTTTAGCCTCACATATACCAATACAAAAATCACTGCGGGTGAAAAGTTAATGCTTACAGCGTACACCTACAAGGGCTATACATTCATTGGTTGGTATAAAGGAGACGAGGAGGTTTCCAAAGATTTAACCTATGAATACACTATGACGAAAGAGA
>CAZTBU010000006.1:13692-65868 GCA_964612545.1 uncultured Clostridia bacterium
TTGGTTGGTATAAGGGAGACGAGGAGGTTTCCAAAGATTTAACCTATGAATACACTATGACGAAAGAGAATGTTTCTTTTGAAGCAAGATGGTGCAAAGTGACATTATCGAAGAACAATGCCTCTGCCGGAAGCGTTGGCGGATTGGATGGCACATATAAAGTGGGCGATCAGGTTACGATAACCGCAACTACGAATATGGGCTATACATTCATTGGTTGGTATAAGGGAGACGAGGAGGTTTCCAAAGATTTAACCTATGAATACACCATGACGAAAGAGAATGTTACCATTGAGGCGCGGTGGGATTATATCGAGGGCATGGAGAAGTTCAATTTCACCTCCACCCAGACAACTTGTATAATTACAGGCTTAAAGGAAAAAGACGGAACGCAAGCCGTTTTCATTCCAAGTTGCGTAACCTTGATTAATGAAAATGCCTTCTCGGATTGCAACACACTTAAAAGTATGACGGTAGATAGCCAAAATGCTAATTACAACAGCATGGACGGAATCTTGTATAATAAGGAACTTACAAATATCAAGTATGTTCCGAAAGCAATTACTGGGGCCATTGTCATTTCGGATGCCGTTATTTCTATTGCAAAAGAAACGTTCATCAATCGTACTAGTCTTATAAGTGTTACGATTGGGAGTGGTACGACCTCCATCGGGAATTCAGCATTTAAGGGTTGTAGCAGTCTTGCAACGGTATATTGGAATGCGGAGAATTGTACGGAGGCGGGCAATAAGTCTTATCCGATTTTCGGGGGGTGCACGAATTTGAGCACGGTGAATATTGGTAGTAAGGTAGTATCAATTCCCTCGTATGCGTTTGTGGGGTGTGGTAAAAGCCTTAGGCAGGTTACTCTTCCCGAAAACGTGACTTCCATCGGGGATTCAGCGTTCATGAATTGCAGTAATCTTACAACGGTATATTGGAATGCGAAGAACTGCACAAGCGTAGGGTATTATCCGATATTTGAGGGGTGCGCGAATTTAAGTACGGTTAAAATTGACAGCAACGTAGTATCGATTCCCTCGAATGCGTTTGCGAAGTGCGTAGGACTTCGAGCGATTACCATTCCCGCTAGTGTGGAGTCGCTTAGCGCATCTCAAGTGTTCGCTGGATGTAGCAATCTTGAAAGCATAACAGTGGCGAGTGGGAATAAACAATACAAGAGCGAGGGCGGAATTTTATATAAGCACTATTATAATAGTGAGTCTTATAGGATTGAATATGTTCCAAAAGCGCTCAAAGGTTCCGTTACAATTATGAATGGCATTACAACCATCGAAGGTTTTAGTGGTTGTAGCCAAATTACAGAAATTATCATTCCTACATCTGCGAAGCGCATTGATGTTTATGCATTCAACGGTTGTACCAGTCTAACACGTGCAATATTTAAGCAACCGAAGGGTTGGATTGCGCTTTTGGCTGGCAAATATTTTGAAGATTCCTTGGCGGATCCGGCGAATGCAGCGAATTATTTAACAGGACAGTACTGTAAGTATGAATGGGAATGTCGTATATAGTACAAGAGCGCAATGCAATAACCCGAGGAAAGATTAGATAGTAGCCGATAGAGCATAAAAAAGCCCAGAATCCGTGAGGACTCCGGGCTTTGATTTTATATTACCCCTTTGGCGAGGGGCTGCAAATCTCTTTCCACTTCGCGGAGATTTCCTCGTCGGTCATTCCATAAAATGGGCTGTCTGTTTCATCGTATAGGTTGATGATCCGTAAACCTTTGCGCTTGGCATAGCGCATAGCGGTTTTTGCCCCGCTACGGTAAGCCTTTTCGTCTACATAGCAAATAAGCGCGTCGCAAGCGTCTATCATCTTCCTGTTGCTCAAAGTGATTCGCTGCTTAAAGTGCGCTTCCTCGATGTCATACAGAACGGTGCTTACGTCGGAATATGGCGTGCTATCCCATTCGTCGCTTTTTTGGATGGTATGCAGGCTGGTGAGAACGACTTCGATTTGCAATTCGGGATATTCTTCCCGCAGTTTACGGCAGGTCTGTAAGGCGAGCTTGTCAAACTCGCCATGCGTTCCCATCGTAAACGAAAAGCAGCCGTTTTCTATCTCGGCTTTGATTGTGTCGATCAACCTCTGCGGTAGGGTTTTGGCGAATATCTGTCTATGTCCGATGAAAGCAGTTTTCATCTCGGTTCTCCGATATGTAGGTATGCCTACCTATTATTATAGACCAAACGGCGAAAATAAGCAAACGCTATGTAGGCACACCTTCGTATTTTGTCAAAGGCGATGGCTTAAAATATTATGTAGGTAGAACTACATAAGGAGAGCCATTTTGACTGTAAGTGAAGCTGTTGCAAAACGAATAAACAGATTGCTGATCGAGAAGGGAATGACGCAATATCGGCTGGAGCAGGCATCGGGCATCCAACATGGGAGTATGCAATGTATCATGAACGGTCGGAATAAGACGGTAACGCTTAGTACGGTCATCATGATTGCCCGTGGTTTCGGTATGTCGCTTTTGGAATTTCTGGACGATCCGGTGTTTACTTCGGAAGATTTGGAAGTTGAGTAAAAATAATCATTGTCATAAAAAAAGCCCAGAATCCGTAAGGACTCCGGGCTTTGACTTTCTATTCGGTCAAGCGGTCTGTGTTCGGTCTGGGATATAGAACTTGTCCGCTACCTGCACCGCCTTATATGCTGTACCGTCAACGGTGATTGTGATGTAGCTCGGCTTCCCCGGCGCGTTTGCCCGCAGGATCATTTGTTCCTTGTCCTCGTCGGCTTTTTGGATATTGCCATCAAGGAACTTGTCATCGTTTCCCACTTCCAGCACTTTCAAGCCTTTGGATATGAGAAACGCGCTGAATTGCCAGAGCTTTTCATAGCAGCCGTAGCAATCCATGATGAAGCTGTAATTGTCCTTTTCGCAGTAACCCGTGATACGATAATAATTTGACATTGATTTTCTCCTTTGCGTCAAGCCGCCGCTGTAATGGTTTTGAGTTTTCTGTGTGCGTAAGGTAGCCATTTCCTGTTTACGAAGTTGAGGACTTCTTCGCTCGGTCTGGTGTCGTGGTCGCCATAGCATTGCAGTACCTTTCTGTTCTTCAACGAGTATTCCATCGTAACGAAAGGCACATCGGGAGCTTCTTTGTTCCGTATAAAGAAGATAAGGCTTTCTTCCCGTATAAATCGCTGGTCGTAGTTCATACGCCCTACGCAATGATGGAGAGCGTCGCCCTCATGGATAAGGTCTGCAGGGGAACGCGCTATCACTACGATAAAGGCATCCTTCATATCCCTTTGCATCGGCAAATACTTCTCGGCAATCAAGGCGAATTTCCGATACATTTCCTTGCGTTCTTCCTCGTCCTTCAACGCTCTTGCCGTCTTGTATTCGTCGATCCGAATGTCATGCCACCGTTGGAAATCGTGAGGGAATTTGTTCTTCGGCAGGCTCATATCGAGGTTGAGGAATAGGCAGGCTCGGATATAGTCGGCATAAGAGTTAAGATTTGTATTTTGCGTTTTGAGATAATCCAACAGCTTTAAGACATCCCTTTTGGGAATGGCTTGGCTGATGATACTTCTATATAAGCTATCACGCATCAACTCTTTTTCTTTCCGTTCGAGCTGTTGCATTTCGAGCAAAGTCACTTTCCGTTTATAGGCAGACAAGATGATCTTTGCCGAGAAGTAAGGGTAGTTTCCATGCTCGTTGCGGAGAAGTTTTGCGTTTCGGATCAGCCATTTGCGGAAAGACTTGTCCGAAGCGGCTTTCCTCAAGAGCGTCTTGTTGGTGGCGAGATGCTGTAAGCCGATTTTGATGAAGTATTCGGCTTGCGGGAACTGTTCATAGATCCGTAAATACTTTATGACATCGCCGTAGGGGTATCTGTTCAGAACGCTATATTTGTACTCGTCGAATGTAAGCGCATATCCCCTGTTGACGACGGGAGCTTTCGGATCGTAGTATTTATCATCTGCCCTGTGCCATTCGCCATCTTCAAATTGTTTACGGCACGGGGAAATCCCTTCCTCATACCAGCCGAAAGAATATCCTAAAAAGCAATATTCCATATCACGCACGAGGCATTCATCCGAATGGACGCCATGAACGGCGACCTGTTTGCAAAACCATTGATTTGCATGGCTTATGCAAGCGACGGTGATCTTTACAAGTTCTTTGCCCATTTTGGCGAGATAGGCAAAACATCTCGTTCCGTTCCCGTCCCTGTCGCTTTCGTCGAGCTTACGGATTTTCTTTGCGATGCTCTGCGGAATGGGTCTTATTTTGTCTTTGTCAATCATGGTTTCACCTCATTGTAAATTCATTTTTCCGTCCAGCAGTTCATAGAGCAATATCATCGTGTCCTTGTGGAAGGTGGACGGAGAGTACGGTTCTTCATTCTCGGTTTCGGGTTCGGATTCGGTCACTTCGCCCGTTTCCCTGTCGATGATCTTTCTGCTCTTTATCTTTCGGGTTTCTCCTTCATCGACGAGAACGATGTCATGAAATTCGGATATTTTCTTTAAGTACATATCCGAAGCGTGGTAAGGAAAGCCGACCATCGGAACGCGCTCATCCAGCCCGAAATCCCTGCCTGTAAGCGTCAAATTCAGCTCGTCGGCAAGTTGTTCGGCATCGCTCTCCAATGCCTCGTAGAAGTCACCCAAGCGCATTAAAATCACGGCAGAAGGGTTCTGCTTCTTCAATTCGAGGTATTGCCCGTAAACGGGTGACATTTGCGCTTTCGGCGGCTGCTCCGTTTGCGGGATCTCGATTTTCGTTTCTTCTTCGGGAAGTTCCCGTTCTTCCTCGTCGGGCAATTCGGGTTCGTCCTCGTCGTCCGTGTCTGTTTCTTCATCATCGGTTTCGGACATGGTAGGCGTGGTTTCTGTCGTATCGGCTTTGAACATATCATCGAATATGCTCATTTGCGGCTTCGGTTTTGGTGCAGGCGGTATGTAGGTGGGGATAGCGGATTTCTTTACAGGCGCGGGAGCAGGTTTGTATTCTGTTCCGTCGAGATTGTAGAGCGTACCTTCGATGCTATCTTCTTCAAAGTAGTGCATAGCCCAGCCGTAAACGGTCGTTTCTTCAACGCACGCCGCGTTTGCGCCTTTTTCAGCGATCTTTTTGGCTTCGCCACAGGCATACTGCATAAAGCCGTCCAAAGTCTTTTTGCTTATGAGTGTCTTTCCGTCTTTTTGGATCTGAACGCCGCTGTTGATTTTTTCAATCAAGGTTTCGCTCGCGTTCTCCTCCAGATAGGCGAGGATCAGCTCTTGCGGTTTTGTCTTTGCTGTCAAATTTAACTTCATCTTTTTTCTCCTTCGATATGATTTGTTTTGTAAATGAAAAAACCGTCCGTGTCAGAACGGACAGCCCCGATAACGCCATCTGTATTCGAGATATGTTTTTATCGGCAATATCGACCAAACGGCGTTTATGATAGGTTTCTGTGTCTTCCTGTCGGGCGGCGAATGACTTTCATACCACCGAACACTCCATATAGCCGATTCAAGGGTGTTGGTTATAAGATAGACTTTCTGTTTCAGTTTGCCTTTTTCGGTATAGCAGACTTTATAGCCGTACCTGTTTTCAAGCATAGTCGAATAACCTCGTTAAACTCTCCTGTAAATCGTCCAGCGACGTGTAGTGGTTGCTCCCACCATGATAATCTTTCTCGTCCTTTGCCGTGCGGATCAGAACGTGATAATACCATTCGGGCTTGTAACCGCGCACATCGCTTATAATCAGGTTGATATACTTGTTTTCCGCGTTTTTTATGAACACGTCGAAATAGTAATGTCCGCGGATGATTTTTGCCAGCTCCCAACCGTTTTCGCGGCAGAGCGAACGCAGATAGTTGATGTACTTCGTTTGGAAGGTGAGATAGTCCTTTCCCGTATAGGGACCGGAACTGAACTCATAACCTATGTATTTCCGTAAATCATTGAGCGTTGCCATTTGTCATACTCCTTTTAATTGATTTTGTAGACGGGTTCATTTGAGAATTTGTCCGTGATTTCGTAGCTGTTTTTGCCGACGCGCTTGATTTCGTAAAATCCCCAACCTCCGAAGTTTACCCGTACCCATTGGAGCAGGGAGAGAAATTTCGTGTCGATCTCGCGAGTTTCGTTCTTCCTGTAATCGTAGAGCTTTGCTTTCATCCTTCGATCCTCCCGTAAACGTCATCTGCGTAGAAGCAGCCGTTGAAACCGTTCAGGATAGCGGTGCATTTCACGCCTTTGTAGTCGGCAATGTAATATCTGCCTTTTTCGTAGTCGTCTTTTTCTTCGAGAATGGTTATCTCGTCCATTTCGTCGCTTTGCATCTTGTTCCTATTGAGGGAGTAGATATAGGCGTAAACAGTGTAGGGTTTCATCGTTATTGTACCTCCATGTTTAATACATTCTGACTAAGCCGCCGAATTGCGGTTTTACTCCGATGCTGCCGAACTCGGAACAGAAATCATCGTCTACGTTTTTCGCATAGACAAACACATAACCATCTTTAAGGTCGGTTCTTTCGTCTTCCCATTCTTCTTCGTATTTGGAAACGTAAAGAAGGGAATACAGTTCGCCAAGTTCGGTGAAGTCGTGAATGACGTGGTAGACAAGGGCATCGTGTTCTGCCTCAAATTCATCGACGATCGCCTGCTGGTCGCTGTCGAGCCAATAGAGGAATCCGCCGTTTTCGGAGAGGTTGACGATACCTTCTTTGTCGAACTCTTTGATGATATTGCCGTGAAGTTTTAACATCTTCATGCGTTCGAGTGCTTCTTGCTTCTGTTTTGCTTTTTCCATTTTCTTAACTCCTTATAAATTGTTTATTTGCTCGGATAACTCCGTAAGCATCTCTTGTATGGCATCCGCATCGTCGATCAAAGTCCTGATTGACTGCGGAACGCCCTTGACGGTGTGCATACATTCAACCCACATGGCGGCGTGTTCGTCGGGATCGAAATTTTCTGCGTATTCGCGTATGCTCTGTGCAAATCTCTTTTTTTCGGCATAAAAGAAAAAATCCTCACCTGCCGGCGAGAATTGCGAAAGCGTGATCTCATTCCCATCTGTTTGGACACACCATCTTAGTCGCTCACATACGGCTCTTTGCTTTTTTGTCATGGCTATCTCCTTATCTCGACGATGCCGCCGTCGTACTGATAGAACCCATCATAGCTGAATTGTTCCCCGTAGCTCTCGTAGTCTATGTAGTTTTCAAGGCATTCGGGGATCTGGATGCAGTCAACTTCGTGCAGAAAGTAGTAGCCTAAATCAGCCCAATCCATATCGGGATAGAGGTACATATCTTCATCCCAATCGTCCTCGCGGTCTTCTACCCGTTGTTTCCAATAGTGGTAGCCCTCGATGTCACAGTAGATAACGGCTTTTTGAAACTTCTCATCATCGTCGAGAACGCCCGACTTTTTCAGCAACTCGAACAGGTCTTTCGGGTGAACATAATCCCAATTCACCGCGCCGCTGACTACAAAGTTTTCGATGTCCTGTATGAACAGTTCTTCGTCAATGCCATCGAGCTGAAAGCCTTCCTTTTTGAGTTCTTCCTCGATTTCTTCCCAATCGTCGTAATCGTTGAGCGTAAGCCACTTCGAGCCTAACGCCCTGTCGTTGCATTCGTTGTAACTGCCCCAAGAGCCGATAACAACTTTGACTTCATTTGTCATGTCAGTTTTCCTCCAAGTATTTCATTAAAAAATTTCTTATTGTTTCGCCGTGACACTTTTTTGGAGCACACCAGCAAAATAATTCAAGTTTCCCGTATCGTCTGGCGATCCTGTACAATTCGCGCAAGGCGTTCGTGAAGGCTTCGTTATGGAAAACCTGTAATGCGAAGTAGTCCCTGTATTTTCGGCACACTTCTTCGCGTTCGTCTTCCGAGTGCATATAGAACGGATTGCAGAGTATCGAATGTCCTCTGTCGATCCTCACTTGATAAGGCTCTGTCGGTTTTTCGTTCCTCAAATTTTTAATTTCAATCGTCATTTTCGCGGCTCCTGTAAATGAAATCATCGGTATGGATTTTTGTAAAAAGCGGACCATACTCAAAGTACAGTCCGTTTCTATCTTCGTATAGGTCATAGGTGATAACGCTTATCTTCCCGATATATGTAACAGCCACCGTGATCAGCCTTCTGTCGAGGTCGGCTGCTATTATATCGAATGTCGTGTAATCGTATCCGTCAAAGTGTTCGTATTCGTACATCTTCGTATCTCCTTAATCTGCGAGTTTGAACCAAATATAGTAGGTAATTTCGACTTCTCGCGTTTCGTATCCAGAACCGTTTCGTGTTTCAAATTCGACTTCCCGAAGCTCGTAGAACGTACCTTTGTATTCGTCGTGTTCTTTTGCGTTTTTGTGGCAGTACTTGATACAATCCTCAAATACCCGTATGTACGGCTTTCCCTTTTGGCTAATGGCAGGGATCAATAAATCCGTTTCCGTGATATAACCAACTCCGGACATTCTTTTCTCATTTCTTCCTGCCTTGATAACCGAAAACACTACTTTTTTCATCCTTCTTTTTTACTCCTTATTTTTTTATTTTTTGCCTTTCGGCAAGGTGGCTTTGTACCCCCGAAGGAAGCACATATCCCGAAGCATCTCAGTAAAGCCGCTCGGAAGTCAACGAATAGAAAAAAATATTGCATTCGACGGCTTTGGTAATCTGAGTTTTTGAGCATAAGAAAAAAGCCGTACTCATTATCGAGTACGACCGTTTTTCCGTTCCGTATTTTAAGCAATAATTTTTTCCGTTGACTTGCCGCTTCATTCTGTGGTACAATGACACCCAGAAAGGCCAAAAAATAAGTTCTTGTTTTTCCGATGTTTTACCTGTTTGTTTTCGATTTGAGTGTTCGGGCAGGGTTAAACAATGGTGCGTTCGCTGATTGCAGCGGGCTTGAAAGTATTACGGTTGCAGAGGGGAATCCGGTTTATAAGAGCGAGGGGAATTGTGTTATCGAAAAAGAAACATATGCGACGCTTATTTTAGGCTGTAAGAACAGTGTGATTCCCACCGGCGTAACCTATATCGGAAATTATGCGTTCAATGGTTGCAGTGGGCTTAAGAACATTGTGATTCCCGAGGGCGTGACCATGATTTGGCCAGGTGCGTTCCTTGATTGCAGCGGGCTTGAAAGCGTAACGATTCCCAAAAGCGTAACCAAGATTTATGGTTCTGCGTTCTGTAATTGTCGTGAACTTAAAAGCGTAACGATTCCCGACGGCGTGACCTTGATCGGAGAGCAGGCGTTTTATGGTTGCAGCGGACTTACGAGCATAGAAATTCCCGACAGCGTGACCTCGATCGGATATGATGCATTTAGAGGTTGTACAGGACTGAAAAGCGTTGCATTACCGGAAAAGTTTGAAAACGAAAAAGAGAAAATCTTCATGGAATGGGAGCAGATTTCGTTTACTTTTAAAAAGTAATTCTGTAAAATCGACGTTGGCGGAAGGGAAAACGGGGCGGACTGCAAGAGGTTCGGCGGTTGCCGTCCCGCCCTCGTTTCGCTGATGGCAGAACCTATCGATTAAGTTCATAGTCTGCAAAATTTTTTCAATTGCAGTAGTTAAAACAAAACGGCGAAACGGAAAGTGGGTTACTTCGCAGACGGTGGCAGGGTAACTTTTTTCGGTCTACGCCAAACGCCGTCCCGACGCGAGCAAGTGTAATGAGGACAGAAAAACCATGATTTATATTACTGCCGATACGCACGGACAGACGGATTTCGGAAAGATCTTATATTTTTTATCCGCTCATCGCGGGCTGACAAAAAAGGATTATATGATTATCGCGGGGGATTTCGGAGGTATGAAGGAGGAAGGAGAATTTGCAACGACGTTGCAAATGTATGCAGACTTGCCTTTCACAACGCTTTTTGTCGACGGCAATCACGAAAATTTCGATTTGCTCGATACCTACCCCATTGAAATCTGGAATGGTGGGAAGATACATAGAATCAGCTCCGATATCATTCATCTGATGCGGGGACAGGTATTTGAGATCGAGGGAAAGACGTTCTTTGCCTTCGGCGGGGCGACCGGCGCCGACAAATGCCTGCGCATTGAAGGATACGACTGGTTTCCGCAGGAAATACCGAGCCGTGAGGAGTACGAAGAGGGCGTTGCAAACCTGAAAAAGTATCATAACACGGTGGATTACATCGTCACGCATACCTGTGACGAGAAAGCGCTTTGGTATCCTCCGCTGGTGACGAGAGTCTCTCACAGGGAGGTCTGTCCCGAAAATTTAATGTTTTCTCATTTTGAGGAAATCGTGAGTTACAAACATTGGTACTTCGGGCACTATCACCTGGACGGCGACCTGACCGCGAAAAAAACGGTTCTCTTCCAAAAAATTCTGCCACTAGCGCAGTGAAAAAATCGCAATGTGAACTTCCCGACACTGTCGGGACAGCGGAAGAATACAGTTTCATGAAATCGTATTCTTCCGCTGTTTTTTCATTTCCCCGAATATGCAAAAACACCATTCAAACCCACTTTCCGTTTCGTCGTTAAGCATTCGCCGCGGGGATTCCCCGCGGCGAATGCTTTTTTACCGAAATAATTTTCCCTGTACAAGAGCCTTAATTGGTATTGATTTTGTAATAATTGCTTGTTTTCTCGTCATAAAAATATATTTCCATTACGAAAAATCAAAAAATTATTGACTTCTCGTATCGGAAATGCTATAATGGTTGCGAGGTGGTAAAATGAAATTGATACAAAGAGAATATCTGCAAAAGCTGGTCGATGCGATCGGAACGCCCGATATCAAGGTAATCACAGGCGTCCGCCGCAGCGGTAAATCCAAGCTCATGGAGCAGTTCATCGAATATTTGAGGGAGACCTATCGGGACGCGAATATCATCCATATCAATTTCTCTCTTATCGAATTTGAGGAATTGCAGGACTATCATAAGCTGTACACACATATCAAATCCTCCTATAAGGCAGGTATGAAGAATTTCGTCTGCATTGACGAAGTGCAAATGTGTGAAGGATTTGAAAAAGCAGTAAACAGCCTGCACGCCGAAGAGAGCTTTGACATCTATTTAACAGGCTCCAATGCCTTTCTTTTGAGCAGCGATATCGCAACGCTTTTTACGGGCAGATGCCTCGGAATTGCGATCTATCCCTTTTCGTTCGGCGAATATCTGAGATATTTCGAAGGGGAAGAAGCGATGTCCGGTTTTGAGAAATACTGCATGGATGGCGGTATGGCGGGTTCCTATCTCTATCGGAATGAGGAATTGAAACTCGATTATGTAAAGGATATCTATACAACGATCATCGAGCGGGATTTAATCAAGCGCAAGAAAATCAAAAATAGGGTTCTGCTTTTGAAGATCGCGTCCTTTTTGATGGACAACATCGGCAATCTTGTCTCGGCAAGCAGTATCGCGGCGGCGCTCTCCACGCCCCAGAAAAAGATGGGGGACAAGACGGTCGGCTCCTATATCAAGGCGCTGTGCGAATCTTTTTTGTTCTACCGTATCAACCGTTATGATATCCGGGGGAAAAAATATCTTGCCTCCAATGAAAAATATTACTTGTGCGACCCCTCGTTCAAGTATGCCGTTCTCGGCAAGAAGGACATGAATTACGGAAGGACTTATGAAAATATCGTCGCGTTGGAACTTTTGCGCCGCGGCTATGAGGTCTATGTCGGCGTTCTCTACGAAAAGGAGATCGACTTTGTTGCGATGAAACGGAACGAAAAGATATATATTCAGGTGTCGGACGACATTTCCCTTGAAAAGACTTTCAAGCGCGAAGTCGATTCTTTGCTGAAAATCAAGGACGCCTATCCAAAACTTCTTATTGCCCGCACCCGCCACGAGGCATACATCTACGAGGGCATCCAAGTGGTGGATATTGCGGAATGGCTCACAAAGAGGGGATAATAGTATTTATAGGCAGCTTGTGCAAGAGGCTTCGCTTTGCGGTAAGGGGGCTCAAAGTGTAACAAGGCGATGGGGCTTCGGCTGAACGGTCAAAAACAGATAGAAAACAAGAAGCGCGGCACGGGTGCGATCATCTGTATGTGCCCGCAGCCCGGACTCTTGCGTGAAAACATTTTGCAAATCCCCGTGTGGTATGTGTAAACTTTTTGTTGAATCATTCAAAGAGAAGCCGATAGTTGAATCGTCTTTTTCTCAAAAGTATTTGAAAATAGGTTGATTTTTACCTATAAAAAAGTTTTCGGACGACGAGAAAATCGACGTTATTGCGGGATTCATTCCGGAAAAACATCGCAAGGCGTTTGAGGAGCTCGCAAAGTGATCAAATTCGGGAAAACAGCCGGGTTTGGTTCAAGAAGTCAAGATTTGTAAAACTTGACTTTTTTGTATTTCAAATTAAGTATATATAAGTATATATTTTAGACGTTAATAGAAATAATTCCCATATTTGGACTATAATAGATAATTTTTTCTTGACATTATAGACGAGCGATGATATAATAGAATCAAAAATCGTATAAATGGTGATGCTATGAAAACGAAATTGTTTGAACGGCTTGTAACGAAATTTTCGATAAAAGTAACGGATCTTATAAAGTATTTGGAAATTTCCAAAGCCACAATATATAACTATCGCAATTTGGAGAAATTTGCAGATATTCCAAAAGATAAGCAACTGAAAATATTATATCTGTTCGGCAAAGAGACCGAGGAGGATCTGGAGCTTGTTTTGGATGAATCCGATCCCGAGATTTTGAATAAATATCTCAACAGAATTTCAAGTATTTTAGGCGGCAGTATAAACGATAAAAAAGAAGCGCTAGCCTCATTGGAAGAGTTGAGCATACAGAATGAAAATCTTTTGCGAGAGAACGCATCGCTTCAAAGACAATTATCTGTTCTGCAAAAATTCGCGGGACTTGATGATTTGACAAAAACGGTACTCTTGGATAAGGTAGCCGAAATTGTGGATGGGGCAAGCTTCACGGAAGTCAAAGAATTTATAGATTATATCGAGATTTTCAATCGCTATCGGAAAGCATCGAGGTAAACATATGGTGTCCGTCAGCGAAATAGCATGAGGAGAAAAACAGAAGTTACGATGAGATATTTATATCTTAATTTCAAGGACAATCTTGAACATGGCAGCACGAGACGGGACGATTTTTATACAGCGTCTCTTGAAGAACAATATGAAATTCTGAAACCGAAATTGGGGCTTTATGCTGCCGATACTCTTCAACAGTTTATAACAAATTTTTTCCCTGTAACGAATAAGTATTATTACATATCTTTGCCTGCCTTTGATCGCCAAATCCGGAAAGACCGCAAGGAGCGGGATTGTATTTATAATATTGTAATCCGTTCCGAAAAGAACGAAGTTTCTTCCGATATCATTCCCGACTGTTATGATTTAATTGTAATCGGGGATGTGACTTTTGGTAAAGTGATCGATATTACGGTGAAAGGCATTGAACTGATCGATTCCGAGGTTGCAAAGTTCGGCGAAAAAAAAGTTTACTGTACGGCGGCATGTGCGTTTTCCGATAAAACATTACCTAACGGTATGGCGGTCCGAAATTATGGAGTAGATGAAGTTCATGCTTCCGTTCTGACCAACGATTTTATAAATTCACTTTGCACGGAGCTTTATCCCGTTCCCGTTCCGCAGAAGGCTTTGGATACTTTCGATAAATGGCAATCGTATCTGAAATTTCGCAGATATTATTTGGGCAAACAATCCGAGCGTTGTGTACCGATAAACAATGTCGTTGTGTGCAATTCGTATATGATTACGAAGGATGTTTATCGCAGAAACGATTCTTATTCGGATTTATTGCTTGATGGGATAGCCGATTTTGGCCGGGGAGAACAAATCATTCTTTCACATGAGGTAAGCGGGGCGGATGAATTCCCGCTGATCAAAGTTGAAATAGATAAAAACAGAAAGACCGTTTTGAGCGAAACGGTCGGAAAGAACGGGAACGGCAAGCCCAAATTCGAGGTTTGGCTCAATCGTCATACCAAGGATGCAATGGGCTTATCTCCGACAGAGCCGAAATATGATGTGAACGGGGACTTGAAAGGTACAAAATTTTCTCAATATTCGTTGGGTGAGCGGTATTTGCTTACGCACATTGATATCGAGCCGGATTGTACCGCTCTTGAAGAGCGATGCGAGGAAGACATCGAAGTGCAGAACCGAGCAATAGACAACAAATTCGCAAGCATCATAAACAGCGAACTTACGGAGTTTATGAATGGACAAGCTTCCGCGTTGGAGATTCGGTATAAGAATCGCTATGAGCAATATAAGGAAGAAATCGAGTCTGCATTGGAGGACGATATTGCTGAAAACAAAGATGAGGAAGTGAAAAAAGAATACAAGGCGGAAATTGCAAAGAAAATCAAGCCGATAAAGGATGAACATAAACGCCGGATCAAAGAAATTGAAACGAATATTCAAAAGCTGAAAAAGGGCGATTCAAAGCAAAAACAAGAGCAAGAGATTGGCGAATTGATCGATAGAAAGATAAAACTTGAAAAAGATTTTCAAACAGAAGTAAAGCGCATAACGCAGTCGGTATCTTTGCGCGATTTTTATATTATTCGAAACGGCAGATTGATTGAAAACAAGAAGAAAAGCCTGAGTATTGCATGGCAAGAGGAGCTCGATAAAATTAAAAAAGAGAAAAAGGCACAACTCGAAGTGCAATATAAACGCGATATCGATTCCGAAAAAACCGCCGCGCAGAAGGAATTGCAACAAAAGTTAAGCGAGGATAAAGCCGAGAAAATCGAAAACGAAACAATACGGAGATATTGCATTTATTTTCGTCCTGCCGATATTACCGATAAAGTATCCGAAATTCAGAAGGAGATCGAAAAGAACAAGCCGGGATTTCTGACTTACGACAACCGTGCGGAGAAGGCAAAAATAGATAGACAGGAAAAGGCGTTGAATTCCTTTTTGCGGGGATATGTAAAAAATCCATATTTGGCGTCTTATCTTTTTGCGCCCGAAACGCTCGCGCAAACAGTGAGAGCGTTGGAAAAAGAGCCCGAATGGTGTTTGGAAAGCTTGAATGACAGACAAAAACTTGCAGTGAGGCGAGCGCTTGCGAGCGAGAGTTTGTTCTTATTGCAGGGACCTCCCGGTACGGGCAAGACGCAAGTGATTGCCGAAATTACGGCGCAACTCTGTAAACAGGGGAAAAAGGTTTTAATTTCATCCGAAACGCATAAGGCGATTGATAATGTGTTTGAACGGTTGCCGAAAATTCCCGAAATAAGACCGTTGAGACTTATACCGTCACAGAGCGGAAGGGGAACCAATTACAGTCCCGAACGGCTTGTGGATAATTTCTATGCCAATATAAGCGGTAATTTGGAGAGGCAGATATCGAGATTTGAGCATTTCGAAGAATCAAAAGCGTCTTTTGACGAAGAAATGAAAAATCTGCGCATTACCTACGACCGACTACTACGATTAGAACACGAAAATTCGAAAGCCGAGAACGAACGGACGCGGCTAAGCAATGATGTCAATCGTCTTAACGATGAGTTGCAAGAACTCCGTGAGGAACTTGCATCTGTCAGGGAAGATACGGAAGAGTATAGGCGTACAATCAAATATATAGAAAACTACCATTTTATCAAAGATGATGTTAAAAAACAATACATACAAGATTTTTCAAGCAAAGTCCGCGCATTGCTTGATTCGTTTCCGTGTCTTGCGGGTTGTTCGGTGGAGAAGGCAAGTGAATTGACGAAAGCCGATGTTTCCGTTATCCGCGAAGAATTGAAACATATTTTATCGGGCGATATTCTCGTCGAGCTGCAAAAGAAACAAAATGAAATCCGTACACAGTTACACGCGCTTCTCAATCCGGATACCGTTGAGCCGCCTGTAGAAGGGGATGAAAACTTTGCGGAGTACAAGGCAAAGAGAAAAGAACTGATTGACATCAATGGCGAAATCAAGAAGATACAAAATGCTTCGAATTTCGATTTATCATCGACTTTGATATTTTCGCTTGTTCCCGATATTGTCAACGATGAGGAGCTTTTGAAACAATTGCCCGATACGCTTACAACATTTAAGGTCGGGTTGCAATCTTTGGTTTCGGAAATGAAAGCGGGCGTTGAGGCGGCAATGCAACGTTGTTTGGATCGAGAAAGCGATGTCAAAGGTAAAATAGGGGATAAAAAACTCGAAATCAGCGAAAAGAAGCGTGAATATGAAGAGATCGGCGAAAGTAGCGGCATAGAAGAATACAGCGAGTTGTATTCTTCCTTAAAACAAAGAATAACGCGGTTCTTCCACGATTTCGGAATTGTAAAAGAATACGATTCGAATAACTTTGAAGAGGCGTTCGGTATTATTAAAGAAGAGTGGACCAAGCTTGAACGCGATTACAACAATATTCAAAGAGAAAACAAAGCAAAAATTCCGACATATCGTGCAATTTGCAAATATCTCGGTCAGGACGACATTTTAGAGGAGGACAGGCAGACTTATACGAGAGAGCTGTTCAATAACGTCAATGTGTTTGGTATTACTTGTACAAGCCGCGATTACTTTGTGAAATCGCAGATCGAAGAACTTGCCCGTTATGGAATAGAAGATGTCAATATCCGCACGCAGGGGATCGACGTTGTTATTATCGACGAGGTCTCAAAGTCGTCTTTTCTTGACCTATTGATACCCATTCTATATGGGAAAACAGTTATTCTTGTGGGCGACCATCGGCAACTTCCGCCTATGTATGATTTACGCCATTTGCGTGAAGACGATTTTGAGGATCTTGACGAGAACATCATTACAAAAGAGAGGAACGACGAATATACCAAACTTTATGAAGATTGTTTCTTTAAAAAATTGTATGAAAGAGTTCCCGATGATTTCCGCGTTATGCTTAACAAGCAATATCGTTGTCACAGCCACATTATGGAGGTATTCAATCATTTTTACGGCGGCAATGAAAAGGGGCTTATCGTGGGCAAAAAGCAGCAAGATGATGAAAAACAACATAATCTTACCGTGCGGATTGGCGGAAAGACCGTAATCGATCCCATGCATCATATTTATTTTGTCGATTGCAACGAGAAAGAATCGAGCGCTTATGAGGGCAGTACGTCCAAAATCAACGAGCAGGAAGCAGAAGTCACAATCAATTTATTAAAGAAACTCGATAAAGCAAGCAGTGAACTTGTAAAATCGGGGAAATTTAAGGTCGATAAAGAAAAGAAAATCGATGAAAGACCGAGTGCAGGCATCATCTGCACCTATGGCGATCAAGCGGGACTCATTAAGAAAAAGCGTAGAAATGCCCATTTCAACGGGTTTTCGGGAAAGCAAGACGAAAAACTGATTATCAGCACGGTAGATGACTTCCAGGGCGATGAGCGCGATATCATCATTGTTTCCATGGTCCGGAATCCCGCGCCGGGGAAGAAATTCGATTTGGAATTTATCCGAAAGTTCGAGCGAATCAATGTGGCTCTGTCCCGTGCGAGAAAGCTGTTGATTATTGTGGGGTCGAAGAAGTTCTTATCCGAAAACGGCAAGATCGATTTGCCCGATATGGAGGGACGTCGGGAATTGGACAAGAAAAATTATCCTGTATTCAAAGAAATTATCGATACTGTAAATTTCCGCGGAAAAATATTGACTGCAAACGATATTTTGGGAGACAACAATGGAAGATAAAGCGATAAAGCAAATCAAAACGTCGTGCCCGTTTCCTCTTTTGATTTATAGAGCGAATATCAAATACAATGAAGTGAAAAAGGCTTCGGGAATTGCTTATATATTGCTCGAAATGATAGATAAAGCGGCAAATTCTGGCAAGAAGATTTCGGACGTTTTATTGAGTTTCGGTATACCGGCAGATCTTCACTATCTTTTCGGTAAAGAACTTGCGGGACTTATCGGCACGGACATCATTCAAGCCGACTACCCCGCGAAATATTTTACGGAACCTCGCTATTTCAGTCAAATAACGATGGGTGAAATTTTTCTTACCGAGAAGGGGAAAAGGTTGTTTCGTGAGGGAGCAATTCCTACGGGACAGGAAAAGATAAAGCAAAAGGATATTTATTTTGATCCCGTAAGGCGTAAATTCGATATTTCTTATAAATTGCCTTATGCAGACTTGTCCACGTCTTCTTTGGGTGAAGATTTTATTGACAGAATTGATTTGGATATCAGCGGAATAGGAGATTATATAAACGCGAATCCGACCGAAATGGGGCTAAAAACCGAGGAAAGGATTGTGTCCTTCGAAACAGAAGAACCGCAGAAAAAGGCAGTGAAACAAGACGGGAATTTGACGATTGTTATAAATCAATCGGGCGTTGAATTTAAGTTTGCAACAAATGATGAAACAGCTTTTTTCAACAGATATTTTACATCTGCGATTATGAAGTCGGTTATGCTGTATAAGCCGAAATATCGTTTTGCGGGTAGTGCCGATAATCCCGAAATTGTTCCGACAGTTCGCTTTGAAGAATTGAATGCGACGAATTTATATATCCCGGACGATATGCAAAAGCAAGCGAAAATGCCTTGCGACGTGTTTTTGGGACGCGGTCGGATGGATTATGAAAATATCGATACGGCGATAAAGGTTGAACGTAATGAAGCCGAAAAATTGTTAGGCAATATAGACGATAATGCGGAGTTTGCTTTGCTCGATGATGCGGGTTGTAAATATTATCGGGCACTGAACGTTGCCATTCCATGCGCACAACTAAACGATATTTTCGAGATGCAGCTCTTGGTTGAAAGTCAAACGACCGGGGAACATTTCCGCAAAACAGTTCAAGCCGTATTCGATCTTTATAAGAAAAAACCTTTTGATAATGAAAGCGGCAGAACAATCGCATATGCGGCGGAAGCGCTTAATAACGGTGAATTGTTTGAAGAATACGCAAAAGCCAAGCTTACGGAAGTAAAGACTGTCGATGAAAAAATCGGCGTACTTCTGAAACTGAATTCGGCACTTGAAAAGGCAAATGGTTGGAGATCTTGTTTCGTTTCGATTGCGGAAAGTCTTTATGCGGAAAGCGTAAAAGAAATCAAGCTCGACAATATGATTTATAAAAATACCGTTCTGTCTCCGTTGGTTAAAGAAATGGGTATGACTGATATTGATTACATTACGAGTTTTTCGCAGAGCGTCGTAAAAACCGAAGATCCGTCTCTTGTGTATCAAGCGCTTTCATCGGCAGGCTTTGATACGGATTTGATTCTCGGAATCGCCAACGTGGTCGAATTGTATCTGCATGCGATATTAGACGGCGATAATATAACAGCGGACAATGACCTTGCTTCAACATTTTCCGTCCTGCAAGTTAATTTCAACAAGATCAATGACATGCTTGGTATCGGGAATTTATCCGATTACACAATCAAAGACGATTACAATGCGGACGAATTCTTTAACGCGTACCGTACTTTTATTGACAGATATAAATCGGTAGAAAAATACAGACGATATGCCATGAAAGAATTTGAAAAGGTGGGGCGATATATTGAAATTTATGAACCCATTCAAGAATTGTTGTCTATTGAAAAGGCGTCTTTATCGCATCCCGAAAAGATAACGAAAAAATATATAGAAGAACAGATAAGGCGAGGAAGATATAAAGAGGCGGTTTGCGATTTGCTTATCAAAGCGCAATTCGATTTGCGTAAACTGTTAAATGCGGATAGTACCGTTCAAGCCAACGAGCTGATCGATGAAGCAAAAGACGAGGATATAATCGATGTGAAACAGGCAAATGCCTTGCATAAGTTGAGGATATGCCGAAATCGTTTGCAACATCCCGATAAAGGACGGGTGCACTTTGAAAAAGCAGAAATCGAAAATTGGTGCGATATAGTATTTTCTGTAAAGGGAGGGGAAAAATGAGCCAACAGGTACAAATCGATTATCAAGGAATTGCGATTCAATGCGAGAGCATTTGTGAGGTCGCCGAGCGCAGACTGCGGGATCTTGATACAATGCTCGCCAAAGCGAAAGAAGCGTCGGGCACGCTTCTGAACGAACAGTCGGAAATACTTGTAAGCGAAATCGAAAAGGAAAAGCAAAATCTTATTGAGGAAATACAGGCGGTCAAAAATCAAGCCGTAGCACAGGCAAAAGGAAGATTGGATGCGATAACGGGCACATTGGGACTTGCCCATCGATTACAACAATCCGCCGACAGTCTTGCTACTAAAAGAATGCTTGAATTTGATAGTCTGTTACATACATTGCTTGGGCAAAGTATTTCCGATGCATATCGCAAACTACGAGAGAGGAACGGCGGGGCAATCTCGATCGACGGCGAAACGGGGACACTTCTTGAATCTATAAACGACGGTGTTTTGCGACAATTCACATATCTTGCTTATATCAAGGATAACACTCTTTCGGGAAATACATTATTGCAAGCCGGTAAAGATTTGATGGAGCGAGCCGTCAATCAAACATATGAAGAACGTTTAGAGCAAGAAGAAGCGAAAATCCGTGCGGAATTGGAAGCCGCCCGCGTTGCACCCGAAGTCGTAAAAAGAGTTACGGGCGAATCGCAAAGCTCGGCGAAAGAAAAACTTGCTGCCATGCGGGAGGCGGCGACAACGGAAATCGTAGGCGAAAAGGTGCGGCAAAAATCACTGAAAATTATTGTTGATGCCATCAGACAACGCGGTTTTATTGTTGACAAAAAGAATATAAGAATAAAACACGATACAAATGAAGTCATTTTGGTGGCGTTAAAGGCGAGCGGCGAAAAGGCAGAGTTCCGGATATTCCTCGACGGAAGATTTATTTACGATTTCCGCGGCTACGAAGGTCAGGCTTGCCAAAAGGACATTGAGCCGTTTATGCATGATCTTGAAGAAGTGTATGGCATCCACGTTACGAAACGAACGGAAATTCGGAGCAATCCCGATAAAATTTCCACAATGAAATATCAGGCAATCAAAACAGATAAAAATCGGAGGTAAATTATGGCACTTGGCACAACATTTAATCGGTTAAAGAGGGAAATCGGAATTAAAAAATGCGTTATTGTGGACGGCAATGTCGGTGATGTATATCTTAACGAAAAGAAACAGATTGTCGATTTGAAACAATATCTTATGGATATGCTCAAAGGCATGGATTACGACGATGTTCTTTACTGGGACAGAATCGACGGAGTGGACGGCGACATATCTCGTTTGGACGTTATTGACGAAGTTGAAATAGAGGGTGATACATACAGCCTTGACGAAGAGGGGGAAAACAATGAAGAAGAAAAAAAGACGGGATCCGGGCTATTTAAGGAGCCGTCCGAAATCTTCAATATCATTTTTAAGAATTTGAAAAAGCCGAACCGCAAAATCGCTTTTGTTTTGAATTGGGCGGATTATTTGTTCAGCGTAGGAGGACAGCTTCCGCCCGACGAGCGTGAGCTTTTAACGCTTCTCGGTAAGGCGCTGAAAGACAAGAAGGTAGAATACTTAAATACCGAAGTTAACGAAAGCACCGTAATTTTAATTACAAGCAGGCTTGCAATGTTTCCCATGTCTTTTTATCAGAACAATCCCGAAGTTTCTTGTCTTACGCTGTCAAGACCCGATAGATTAGAGCGGGAAAAAATGCTTGAAAAGATAGAAAACGGTTTTGAAGTAAAGCTGAAACCGGGCGAATCTCTTCTTACTTGCGATAAGAAAAACGAATATATCGATATGCTTGACGATTTTACCAACCGTGAAATCATTCAACTTGCCCGCCTTTCTCGAAAAGAAGGGAAGTTGCCATTTGAACAGCTCTATCTTCTGTTCAAATACGGAGAAAAGGACAATCCGTGGGAAAAACTCGACTACAATGCCGTTAAGAATATCAAGAAGATTCTCGGTGAAAGAGTCGTCGGACAGGAAGAAGCGATTAAGAAGATCGAGAAAGTTGTCGTAAAGGCTTATATGGGGCTGACGGGCATTCATAAGTCATCGAGTCGCTCCGCGCCCAAGGGTGTATTGTTTTTTGTCGGACCTACGGGCGTGGGTAAGACGGAATTAAGTAAAGCTCTTGCAAAGTTCTTATTCGGCGATGAACAGGCTTGTATTCGCTTCGATATGTCGGAGTATGCGCAGGAAAACAGCGATCAAAAGCTCATTGGCGCGCCTCCGGGATATGTCGGCTATGAAGAAGGCGGGCAACTCACCAATGCGGTCAAGGAAAAGCCGTTCAGTATTATTCTTTTTGATGAGATCGAAAAAGCGGCAAAGCCCAATCCTCGTATTCTGGATATCTTTTTGCAAATTCTCGAGGATGGGCGCTTGACCGACAGCAAGGGAGAAACAGTCTATTTTAGTGAAAGCGTCATTATCTTTACGTCAAATCTCGGTGCCTCCAAGGTCTCCGACAGCGGCACGAATGAAGATATTGCGCAGGAGTTTATCAAGATTGTCAAAAACTATTTTGACAATGAGATAAAACGCCCCGAAATTCTCGGGCGTATCGGATACAGCAATATCGTTCCGTTCAATTTCATCAAAGACAAAGAATTCGCAGTTAAGATAGCGAAATCCAAGCTGATTCCCGTTCAGCGCGCAATTGCCGAAAAATATCGCATTGACCTTGAATTTGAGGATGAATTGAAGTTTATCAACTATATTCTCGGCGGCGCCGATAGCAGTAAGGGCGGACGCGATATTCTCAATGCCATCAACGATAAACTTTTGGACGAGCTTGCCATGTTCATGTTTGAGAATAAGCAGGACCTTTCATCGTTTAGGGGCGCAAAAATTGTGGTGAGCGTCAGTAAAGGCGGGCTGAATTTTGAGTTCGCAAATGATTAAGTTCAACATTGCGAGTATCAACCGCTGTACCGAAGCGGAAGGTCCGTATAAGAGGTTATGTATTTGGTTTCAGGGTTGTAATATTCACTGCAAAGGATGTTGCAATCCCGACTACCAACCGCTTACACCTAAAAATATACTTTCTCTTGAAGAAGTTGTGCGAATCGTAAAAGAGGCACAAAATGAATTTGGGATAGAGGGAGTAACCTATTCGGGGGGAGAGCCGACCTTGCAACAGGGCTTACCAAGATTGACAGACGAGATTCATAAGCTTGGTTTGGGAGTGATTTCCTTTACGGGTAGACAATATGAGGATATCAAAAAATTATTGCGCGGTTGCGATACCGTGCTCGATGGACAATTTTTCGAAGATCGGCTTGAAACTAAGCGCAGACTTCTCGGTTCTCAAAATAAAAGGATCATTTGCTTGACCGATCGTTATCGTAACTATATCGAAGATTGGTTCAACAGAACGGATTTGATTGCGGAAGTGAATGTAGGGACGAATATTATAATCAACGGAGATAAAGTTTAGTTCGGAGTATGGTATATTGGTAAGGCGTAGGCTCGGTGAGCTATGAACAAGTAATCGATAAGGCAAGAACCGAATTTAAATTCCCGTAGACCGTCAACTTTCTCTTACGCTAAAAATTTCTTGCCGATTATCCTGCTTAGCATCGGTTTTTTGCCCATATTTTGGTATAATTGTGGCACCTAAATTTATTATATTGCCGCGAACAGGTAAGGCGGTTTTGGCAGTTTTTCGATTGATTTTTATGTCGAAATTTGGTAAAATCTACAGTGAAAAGGGGACCTTGTTAAGGAGTGATCATGAGAGAAGAAAAAGGTGTTATTTACATTCTTACGAATCCGTCTTTTCCGCAATATGTCAAAATAGGATACGCCGACGACATAAAAACACGTTTGGCTCAACTTAACAGAAGCGAGTGCACGCCGTTCGCATTCAGAGTTTATGCCACATACGAAGTAGGTGCACGGCTTACGGATATGAAATTACATAGCATTATTGACAAACTTAATCCGAATTTGCGCGCCATAGACACTGTGGACGGGAAAAAGCGAGTCAGGGAGTTTTACGCCATGCCGGCAGAAGATGCCTATTTGCTGTTCGAAGCAATGGCAGAAATCCACGGAACGGAAATTAAACTAAAAAAATATGCGGCGACAAAGGAAGAGGAAGCCGAAGAAGATATGGCGGCCGAAATAGAACGCGAATCAAGGGAAAGATTGAGTCCGTTCAATTTTTCTTTGGTCAATATTCCAATAGGTGCCGAGCTTGAATATTTTAATCGAGGTAATGCCAATTCGGGCGTGACTTGCGTAGTAGTGGATGATAAGCATGTCGAATATGAAGGAAAGTCTTGGTCGCTTTCGGCTTTGGCGGCGGAATTGACAAACAGTAAGTATCCGCTGGCGGGTCCGAGATATTTTAAGTATAACGGCGAATGGCTAAACGATATTCGCCGAAGATTTGGTGTATAACGTTTGGTTTGATATTTGCATTCTGACGCGGCAAAAGTCTGCGCGAATAAAAAATTTTTCGACTATTTTCCGAAATCACTGATATTTCAGGAGTTTTCGTGGCTTATAATTGAGGGGCAACGAAATTCAGAGAAGCAGTCCTTGAACAAAGGGCTGTTTTTTCTATCCTCAGAAGGGGGTGAAATGAGATTTATAAGTATTATTTCAACAAGATGGCAATTCCCGAAGAGAAGTTTCTGCGGGAGCGGAAACAAACTCCAACTTACGCGGGAATCTGACCGTATACGATGCCTGAATAGGATATTTGATAAAACAAAAACAATTATCGAAAGTTGGGGAAAGGGAGAGAGCTCACAGTGATTTTTGTCGAACCGTCGGCATAGATTATACAAAAACGGCGGGAGGGCGAAGAGTGGACAAGCCGAAACTCCATTATAGATTTCATTGCGCTGCTACTCCCGAAAAACTTGCGAAAGAAATTCTCCGCATCTGCATTGAGGCAGACAAGGGGAAGGTGGAAAAAGCCTTGCGCGAAGAAATGGCGATCGCCTGCGACGAGCGCGAGGGGACAGAGGAAACAGAAGCGGAAGAGACAACGGCGGTTTCGGAAAACGGAGGATGAAATGAATATTGCGGCATATTGCAGAGTTTCGACAGATAAGCAGGATCAGATTAACAGTTTGGAGGCGCAGAAGAAGTTTTTTACGGAGTACACGCAGCGCACGGGGGATACCCTCGTGCGCTTATATGCCGATGAGGGCATTTCGGGCACGAAGATCAAAAACCGCAAAGAATTTCTGAAAATGATGGCGGACGCCGGGCGCGGACTCTTCGAGCTGGTTGTCGTCAAGGACATCTCCCGCTTTGCGAGGAATACCGTCGACCTTCTCCAGAATATCCGCAAACTGAAATCGCTCGGCATCGAAACGCAGTTTCTG
The DNA here is from genome assembly GCA_964612545.1 of uncultured Clostridia bacterium. Lineage (GTDB taxonomy): Bacteria > Bacillota > Clostridia > Christensenellales > Borkfalkiaceae > Gallimonas. The sequence continues at coordinate 38,959 of CAZTBU010000006.1, forward strand.
ACGGCGAACATGACGAGCATGGGGAACAGCGAATTTGTGCTCACCATCTTCGGCGCGCTCGCGCAGGAGGAGAGCGCCAACACCTCCAAACGCGTCAAATTCGGCAAGAAGCTCAATGCCGAAAAGGGAAAAGTACCCAATCTCGTCTACGGCTACGATAAGACGAAAGGAAAGCTGTTCGACCTTGCGATCAATGAAGAGGAAGCCGGGATCGTGCGCCGCATTTTCGCGTGGTACTCAAAAGAGGGATACGGTACGGCGACGATTGCAAAAATGCTCAATCAAAACGGATATAAGACAAAGCGGAATTGCGCGTGGTCGTCCAATGCGGTCGTGCGCATCCTCACAAACGAGATTTACACGGGCAGGATCGTCAACGGCAAGCAGGAGATCGCCGATTTCCTGACGGGCAGACGCAGGGAGAAGGACAGTTCCGAGTGGCTCGTCACCGAGCGGGAGAGTTTGGCGATCATCGAAAGAAACGTCTTCGAACGAACGCAGACGATCCTGAAAGAGCGCGGACAGGCGTTCAAAGTGAATAACGAGCGGCAAAGCAACCGCTATCTTTTTTCGACGCTCATCAAGTGCAAGGATTGCGGCTGGTCTTTCCGACGGGTAGAGCGCACCTATAAGAATACCTATGTCACATGGGTGTGTTCGGGGCGCAACGGCAGAGGGGCGGACAGTTGCGCAAATAAGACGGTCATCGACGAAAAGGAGCTCATCGGCGTTCTTTCGGATTATTTCGCCTATCTTCTTTCCCATCGGAAAAACGTGGTCGAATCCGTTACTTCGGAGTTCAAGCGGGTATATCGGGAGAGGGACGAAAACACGGAGCGGGAGAAGCAAATCAAGTCGGAGCTCGCAAAGCTCGAAAAATCGCGGCAGAAGTATATGGATCTGTATGCAGACGGGCTCATTTCGCGGGAAGAGGTCAACCGTCAACTTGCGGGAACGAGACAGAAGAAAGAAGCGCTCGAACGGGAACTCAAAATGGTCGAAGGCCGGCTCACAATGCACGAAAAATTGGGCGGCGTTTTGAAAAAAACCTTTCGCTCCATCGAGGATGTTGCAGACGTTGCGGGCATGACGAATGCGCAGCTTCGGCGCATCGTTCGCCGTATCGAGGTCGATCATGACGGCAACGTGGATATCTATTTGCAATTAAATTCCGGGCTCGGATTGGATTTTACGATTTCCGCCGAAGATGGGGAAACGGCGGCGAATCCTTGCGCTCGGACAGTAGATGACCGTACATAAAGACGTCACGGAGAGACTGCAGGGCATTGATTTCGAACTTTTTTTGCGTGTAAAAGAGGTGCTTGAAAAAAATCTTTCCGAACGCCATCTGCGCGGCGGCGAATCTACACGAAAGAAATATGCCGGGAAACATTTGCCGCATACAGGCCGATAAGGTTTGCTCACGGGCGGCCCGCGCCTTCTTCCGCCATGTATAAAAAGTCTTCGGATTTCCTAAATTATAGGCATGAAGAAGATCAAGACGAATCCGCTCGGTAAGACGAGAGAGGAACGTGAATCCTGCTTTCCCGAGGCGGACGGGAAGGAGTTCAGGCAATGACGGGCCGCAGCAAGGAAAATTACAACCGTAATTATATCAACTACGTGAATACGTTCGATCCGCCCACACAGCACTTCAAAACCTGTTTACGGGCTTTTCTCGTCGGCGGGTTTATCTGTACGATCGGTCAATTTTTTCGCTATATGCTCGAATTTGCGGGGCTTGAGGGGGATGAACTTGCGGGAACGGTCTCCGTCATTCTCATATTTTTGGGGACGCTCCTTACGGGTATCGGCGTGTATGACCGCATCGGCAAGAATGCGGGTGCGGGCTCCATCGTTCCCATCACGGGTTTTGCGAACTCTGTCGCCTCTCCCGCAATCGAATTCAAAACGGAAGGTTATGTCTACGGCATGGCGGCCAAGATGTTTGTCGTCGCGGGGCCCATTATCGTGTTCGGCGTGAGTGCCGGGGCGGCGGTAGGGCTTATCTATTGGCTGATCGGCCTGTAAAAGGACAAAAAACAGTTGCAAACAATAAAATCGCGTGATATAATAGACGCAAAAGAACAGACAAGGAGAAAAAACAGATATGGCAAAGATTACGGCGGATACGCTGATTGCGGATTGCCTCGAACTCAATCCCAACGCGGCGGAAATTCTGATGGAGGCGGGGATGCACTGTTTCGGTTGCGCCCTTGCACAGGGCGAGACGATCGCGGAGGCGGTCGCCGTCCACGATAATGACCTCGATGAACTTCTCGCAAAGCTCAACGAAGGCGTGGAACAAGAGTAAGATGCAAACATCCGCCCGCATAGCGGGCGGATGTTTGCATGTATACGCTCCCTCCGCGGGGGCGGCGCGGCGCCGTTTCCTTTCTTTCTTGCCTCTTTCCGCAACCTGTGCCGCATTGCCTTTGGGCGGAGCGGGAATGCCTGTCCTCTTCTGCCGGAGTGGGCGGGCTTTTTCCTAAAAAAAATTTTTCAAAATGCGGGCTCATTCTCCCTTATCCCGTTGACAAAACGGTAAAAATCTTATATAATCATAATGACAATGCCTATATCTGTCCTTTTTTGGGGGACAGTGCAAGGATATACGTCGAAAAATTCATCAGAGGAGGCAGTCATTATGGCAAACTATGGCAGCCTGCTCCTTGCGATGGGCACCGGCGGTTGGATCGGGCTCGTGGCCGCGGCTCTTGTCATCGGCGCGGGGATCGCATTTCTCGCCACATGGCAGGTACTCAAAAAGGTTTCCCGTAAGAGATCGGAACAAAAGCTCGACGCAACGGAAAAGCAGGTCGAGGAAATGCTGCAGAAGGCAGATATCGAAATCAAGCAGCGTCAGAAGGAAGCGATTTTAGAGGCAAAGGAACAGGATCTGAAGAGAAGGAATGAATTCGAACAGGAGATGAAGGAGAAGCGCGCCGAACAAAAGCGCGTGGAAGACCGTCTCAACCGGCAGGAGGACTCGCTCGAGAAGAGGGAATCGGAAATCGCCCGCAAAGAGCAGTCTCTGGAAGCCCAAAAGAACAATTGGACAAAGAAAAACGAAGAGATCCAAAAGGTTCAGGAACAGCTCTCCCGCCAGCATGAACTTATGCTTCAGGAGCTCGAAAAAGTCTCCCAGCTTACCAAAGAGGAGGCAAAAAAACAGCTGACGGAGGAGATTCTGGACGAAACGAGGCACGACCTTGCGGTGCAGGTGCGCAACCTCGAACAGCAGGCGAAGGACGAGGCGGACATGAACGCCAAGAACATTCTCACCCTCGCCATCCAGCGCTGTGCGTCCGACCACGCATCGGAGACAACGGTTTCCGTCGTCCCGCTCCCCAACGACGATATGAAGGCGCGGATCATCGGGCGCGAGGGCAGGAATATCCGCGCCATCGAGAACGCTACGGGCATAGAACTCATCATTGACGACACGCCCGAAGTCGTTATTCTTTCGGGATTCGACCCCGTCAGGCGCGAAGTAGCGCGGATTACCCTCGAAAGGCTCATTCAGGACGGCCGCATCCATCCCGCCCGTATCGAAGAAACGGTAGAAAAGGTGCAGAAGGAGCTTGACCAGCAGATCAAGGCAGCGGGCGAAAATGCCATGTTTGAAGTCGGTATCTTCGGCCTTCACCCCGAGATTATCAAGCTCCTCGGCCGCCTTAAATTCAGGACAAGCTACGGCCAGAACGTTTACCGCCACTCCATCGAAGTTGCGCAACTTGCGGGGCTCATGGCGCAGGAATTGGGCCTCGACGTCAATTTTGCAAAACGCGCGGGTCTCCTTCACGATATCGGCAAAGCCGTGGATCACGAGCAGGAGGGCACGCATATCCAGCTCGGCGCAGACATCGCAAAGAAATACAAAGAGAACGCGATGATCGTCAACGCCATCATGGCGCACCATGGCGACGTGGAGCCCAAGACGATGGAGGCCGTGCTCGTGCAGGCGGCGGACGCCGTATCCGGGTCCCGTCCGGGGGCTAGGCGCGAGACGGGAGCCGGGTATTTCAAGCGGCTTGAAAAACTTGAGGAGATCGGCTCCGGGTTCAAGGGCGTCGATAAATGCTACGCGATACAGGCGGGCCGCGAGATCCGCGTTATCGTCAAACCCGATCAGGTGGACGATACGCAGGCGGTTTTCCTTTCCAAGGACATTGCCAAGAAGATCGAAAGCGAGCTGGAATATCCCGGGCAGATCAAGGTCAACGTGATCCGCGAATTCAGAAGCGTGGAATACGCAAAATAAAAGGCAGTAAATGCAAAGAGACTTCGGAAACAGGCGCCGCGGCATACAGCCGCGGCGCCTGACATCTTACTTCCGTAATTCAATTGTTCCACAATTTTTCCAAATCGAATCCGTATACTTGCACGGTTTCAAGAAGGGGGGAGCGGGAAAGATCCGCGGCCGTGACGAGGGGACCGCCCGTGGAGTCGAGGTCGTAGCCTGCGTTGAAATAAGCCTGCCAAACGAGGTGGGAGCACTGCGTGGAGGTCGGCGTCCGTCCGTTTCCGCACTGGTCTTTCGGCAGGAAAAAGCCGACAAATACGTTATAGGAAAGCCCCGAAAGCTCATCGACGGCCTTTTCGGCAATCCTTGCCCGCGTTGCGGCGTCGGCATTCTTCAAGCGCAACACCATAAAATTTGCGGAACGGCGGAACCACCCCGCGCCGTTCGCCGAAAGTTTGCTGTCCGTGCCGATGGTGCTGGATTCGAGCAGCTTTCCGGAACCGTCCACGACGAGAGCGGCATGCCCGAGCCTCCAGCCGAAGAGGTGGGAGGTGGATGTCACGAGGATGTCTCCCGCCTCGAGGGGCACGATCGGCGCCGTGAAATCCTCCCCGCTTGCGGGGTCTCTGAGTCTGTCGTGCGGGGTGATGGAAGTGGAGTATGTGTGATAGTGTTCCCCTTCGAAGAAGAGCGCGTCCTGAAATTTGGTCAGTTGCGGCCTCGCAACGCTGTCCGCTCCCGTTTTTGTAAGCCCCGTCTGGCGATAGAGCGTCTCGTAATCCTCCTCCGTCCATTCCGTTTTTTCAATGATGGGCGTGAGGTCGGTTTTGTCATAACCGGGAACAATGCGGGCACTTTCCTCGCACAGACCGTCTGCAACCGCAAAAAAAGTTCCGGCCGCCGTAACGAGAAAGCAGAAACAGGTAAAGACCGAGAGAAGAACGACGGCGATCTTATCGGTCTTATATCTCTTGTTCATGCGTTGCCTCCGTTTTCGATAAAGACAGTATATCCCCAATTTCGAAAACTGTCAACTTTTTGAGGGACATCCGGCGGGCTCTTTCACATAAAATGGTGTTGACGGGGTATGATCCCGATCACATACAAGAGGATAATATTATGTGTAATTCCTGTAATAATAGGCTCGCAAGCACTCTCAACAATCTTTTCGGGAGTTCCTGCGGTTGCAACGGAAATAACTTCAACCTTGCAAGCACCCTGAATAACCTGTTCGGCAGCGGCTGCGGCTGTAACAACAACGGATGGAACAACTTTTCCAACGGTTTTGTCAGCGGCGTGAATGCCGTGAACGCCTCGAACGGCGGCTGCGGCTGTAACAACGGAAATAACGGTTGCGGGTGCAACAACGGATGGAACAATTTTTCCAACGGTTTTGTCAGCGGCGTGAATGCCGTGAATGCCTCGGACGGCGGCTACGGCAACGGCTACGGATGTGGATGCGGTAACGGTTACGACACTTACTACGCACAGCAGTACGCGCTCGGCCCCTATGCGCAGAACAACGGTTGCGGCTGTAATAACAGCGTATTCTGAAAAACATTTACAAAAGATGAAACGGGCGCCGCGCCTTTGCGGCGCCCGTTTCCGTACCGCCGATAATTTTTTTTATTTTTGCTTGCCAAAGCAAGCGGCGGGTGTTATAATAAGCGCTGTAATCAGCGAGGAAAATATGGCGGAAACGAACACGAAGAAGACGGAAGAGAAAGAGCACAAGAGCCGTTTCGGCAACCCCACGCGCCGTCAGGTCTACAGATTATTTCTCAATATTCTTTTTATCGTTGCGGGAAATGCCATCACTGCGGCGGGGTCGGCTTTTTTCATCGTTCCGAACGGATTCGTAATGGGCGGAACGACGGGTATCGGCATCTTTGTAAAAAATATGCTCATAAAATACAGCACCGTCAGCGGGGAGTGGCAGGACTGGGCGATACAGATCACCGTCTATACATTAAACATCATCCTGTTTGTTGTGGGCTCAATTCTCCTCGGGAAAAAATTTGCGATTTCAACGGGCGCGGGAACCTTTCTCTATCCCACTTTCCTTTCCCTCTTTACTCCTCTGCAGGAGGCCTATTTCAATCGTTTTGGCCACAACATCGGCGCAGACGGCGAACTCGGCAGCCCGCTCTTTGCAATGCTTTGCGGCTCCCTTCTTTTCGGCCTCGGCGTCGGGCTGGTGGTCCGCGTGGGGGCGAGCACGGGCGGCACGGATATTCCGCCGCTCATCTTCAAAAAATATTTCAACGCGCCCATCTCCGTTACGATGTGGATTACCGACTTCAGCATTGTAGCCCTGAATCTCATCGCGGCGCCTTCCCTTGAATCCGTGCTTTACGGGGTCTTCATCACGCTTATCTCCGCGATCATTGTAGACAAGGTATCTCCCATCGGCATGAAACGCATTCAGGTGAAGATCATCTCCGCGCACTACAGGGAAATCCGCGACATGATCATGAATAAAGTCAGCCGCGGCGTTACCGTATTATACGGGCAGACGGGATATCTGAAGAAACCCTGCCATATGTTGCTCACGGTCATTTCTTCCCGCCAGCTCGTCACGCTCAAATCGGAGGTGGAGAAGATCGACCCGGACGCATTCATGACGGTCAGTACGGTTTCCGAAGTACGCGGGCGCGGTTTCCATACGGAGGGTGTGGAATTTTTGATGCCGCAGGAGGATGAGGGGGCGGGGATCGAGATGGTCTCCGACGATGCGTCCGCAGAGGACTTTCCGCAAAATAACGTTCCGAAGCTATGAATCAACGGCAATCCAATGATGAAAGCCTGTTGCCGTTTTTCGAAGACGGGAGTCCAAATAACGTAAAATATTTGCGGGAGAGGTAAGATATGGTCAGAATCGCACTTGTTGATGACAACAGGAAAGATCTTGCCGTTATGCAAAAATATCTTCGGGATGCGCTTGACGGCGGGGATTACGAATTCACATACGATTCTTTCACAGACAGCATGGCATTCATTGAGGAATACGACGGGAAATACGATATATTATTTCTCGATATTGAGATGCCTCACCTCGACGGGATGGAACTCGCACGCCGTATCCGCCGCACGGGAAGCGACTGTTGTATCATCTTCATCACAAATATGCCGCAGTACGCCGTGCAGGGGTATGAGGTGGATGCGCTTGCCTACCTCATCAAGCCCGTGCGCTTTTTTCATTTTTCCCAAGTGCTGAAAAAGGCGGTGGACAGGGTCAACAAACGCCGCAAGGAAGACAGGAACATCGTCATCAATACCCGTCAGGAAGTCAAGGTCGTGCCCTCTTCCACGATCCGCTATATCGAAGTGGAGAGCCACAATCTCGTCTTTCACACGGCGGACGGGGAATTCCGTACGCGCGCATCCCTGAAGACGCTCGAACAGCAGCTTGAAGGAATGAATTTCTGCCGTTGCAACAGCTGTTATCTCGTCAATCTCCGCTTCGTGGATTCCATCGTCGGAAATACCGTGCGCGTGGGCCGTGACGAGCTTTTGATGAGCCGCAACAGGAAGAAGGAATTTCTGGAGCGGTATATGAAATATACGAGGTAGGGGCATGTGGGATAAAATCGTAAGTTTCTTCGCTGCGGACGGATTCATTTATGAACTTTTACTCTCTTTTCTTCCGATTGCACCGCTCCTGCGTCCGAGAAAGCCTGCCCCTCTCCGCATTACGTTCAGTGTCGTCGCCCTCGTTCTGCTCGCCTGTGTGACCTATCCTTACTGCGTGGAAAACAATCCCGATTCGTTTACGGCAAGTCTTTGGTATGTGGGCCTTGCCGTCCTGACATTCGGCGCCGTCTATCTGAGTTTCAAAGGGGATGTCTGGAACGCGCTCTTCTTTGCGATGAGTGCCTATGTCATTCAGCATATCCATTTCCGTTTTTCCAGCCTTTTGGAGTATATTCTCAGGTGCGCAGGTGTGCGCGGGGGGAATTGGCTTTACTTTTTTACCTATTTCGCAAGTATGGCTGCGGTTTTCTGTTTCTGCTATTTTTTCTTTACGAAGCGGCTCAAAAAAGAGAAGGATTTCCGCGCCAACAATATCAAACTTTTGATCAGCACAACCCTCATCGTGTTGGCGCTTATCATTTTGAATCTTTTCACCGAGCGCGAACTGCAAAAAGAAAATATGGAATATTCTTATCTGCACCTCTTCCATATCCTCTTCGGGCTCGTGTGCGGTTTCGTCTTGCTCGACAGTCTCTATACCAATGTCTATAACAAAAAACTCGAGGAAGATATTCGTATTATCCAGCTTCTTTGGCAGAGCGACAGGCGGCAGTATGAGATGTTCAGACAAAATATCGATACGATGAACATCAAATACCACGATTTGAAGCATCAGCTCGGGCTCATGAAGGAGCTCCGCAACGGGGGCGCGGGCGAAAAATGGGTGGACGAGGCGCTCGATTCCCTCAATATCGTGAGTATGATGCAGAAAACGGGCAACGACACGCTCGATGTCGTCCTTGTGCAGAAACACATGGCGTGCGATGCGGCGGGAATCGATCTCGTGACGATTGTCGACGGGAGCCTCCTCAAAAATCTCGACGACGTCGACATCTATTCCCTTTTCGGCAATGCGCTCGATAACGCCATCGAGTGCCTGAAAGATATAGAAGACAAGGAGAAGCGCACGGTGACGCTGACCGTGCGCAAGGTAGGGGAGATGGTGAAAATCCAGACCGAGAACTATACGCCCTCGGCCGTCAAAATCGTGAACCGTTTCCCGCAGACAACCAAACAGGACAAGCTTTCCCACGGCTACGGCGTCAAGAGCATAGCCTACATTGTCGAAAAGTACGGCGGTATCATGAACTTCGAGGTCAGCGATCACACTTTTATTCTGGATATTATGCTCCCTTTGTGAATTTATAACAAAAAAAGTGTAAATTTTACGTTATATTTTTACAAACGCGGAAAAAAGAAATTTTTTTACAAATTATGTAACAAAAAGCGCAGATTATGCCATAAATGTGCCGTTGTTCCGTTTTATGTGTATAATAACATGCGGAAGGTGGAAAGTGGTTCTTTCCTCTCTATCCCCCCTTATGACGGACGCTTGCGGACTTTGTCTGCAGGTCGTCTGTTTTTTTTTGCGGGGAGAAAATCCTTTCGGAAAGACGGCAGGTCAGTTGTGCCGTTTGAATGACAATTTATGCCACAATAACGCAAAAAACTAACATTATTTGTTAAAATAATAAAGTACGAAAATATAGCGGAAAAATAAGGAGAGTTACATGGATAAAAAGGAAATCGTCAATAAAATGACGCTCCGCGAAAAGGCGGATTTCCTGACGGGCAAGGCTTTTTTCAAGACCGCCGATTATCCCCGGTACGGGATCCGCGGCATGTATCTTTCGGACGGCCCCCACGGCTTGAGAAAACAGGCCGAGGCTGCCGATCATCTGGGCCTTCACAAGAGTATACCCGCCACATGTTTCCCGACGGCCTCCATCATGGCGTGCAGTTGGGATGAAGAGCTGGGGGAACGGGTAGGCGAGGCGCTCGGAAAAGAGGCGGCTTCCATGGATGTAGACATGGTGCTCGGCCCCGGGCTCAACATCAAGCGCAACCCGCTCTGCGGCCGTAACTTCGAGTATTTCTCGGAGGATCCTTACCTTGCGGGCAAGATGGCGGCTGCCTATGTGCGCGGCATACAGGCCACCCATGTGAACGCCTGCATTAAGCACTTTGCGGCAAATAACAGGGAATTCCGCCGTATGACGGCGGATTCCGTCATCGACGAGAGGACGCTCCGCGAGATTTACCTCACGGGTTTCGAAATTGCGGTGAAAGAGGGAAAGACGAACACCGTCATGAGTTCTTATAACCGCCTCAACGGGACCTTTACCAACGAGAATAAGCACCTGATGCTTGACATTCTCCGCGGCGACTGGGGATTCGGCGGCGTCGTCGTTACCGACTGGGCGGGTTCCAACAGCCGTATAGAGGGGCTCAAGTGTGGCAATGATCTTGAGATGCCCGCCTGCAAATACGGTGCGGACGACCTTGTCAAAGCCGTGGAGGCGGGGGAGATATCCGAATCTCTCCTTGACGTGAGTGTGGAGCGTATCCTCGGCCTCATCGAATTCAGCGACCGCAAGGAGATCGTGCCCTTCGACATCGAAACGGACCACGCCCTTGCCCGCGAATGTGCGGGGAAGGCAATGGTCCTCCTCGAAAACGACGGCGTACTTCCCCTGAAAGAGGGGACCAAAGTTGCGGTCATCGGCGACTTTGCCTTCGATCCCCGCTATCAGGGCGCCGGTTCCTCCATCGTCAATCCCACAAAACTTTCCACTGCGCAGGAGGCGCTCAGGCATACCGCCCTTTCCGTCGTCGCTGAGGAGCGCGGCTTCGACCGCTTCGGCAAAAAGAAGAAGGGGCTTGCGAAGAAGGCAGTGAAGGCGGCCGCCCTTTCGGACGTCGTCCTGTTCTTTGCGGGGCTCGATGAATTTTCCGAGGCCGAGGGGCTCGACAGGGAGCATATCGGTATGCCCGAAAACCAAAAACTTCTCTGCCGGCAGCTCATCGCTACGGGCAAAAAAGTCGTCGTCATCCTTTCCTGCGGCTCCGTCGTGGAGACGGATTGGACGGATGGCGCCGCCGCCGTGCTCTATGCCGGTCTCGGCGGGCAAGCAGGCGCGGAAGCCGTTGCCGATATTCTGACGGGCAAAGTAAATCCCTCCGGAAAGCTCGCGGAGAGTTGGGTTGCGAAATATGAAGACTGCCCGACTTCCCCCGTGGAATTATTCCCGGGCGGGAAGGACAGCACGCAATACCGCGAGGGGCTTTTTGTCGGCTACCGCTATTATACGTCGGCCGGCGTAAAACCCAAGTATCCCTTCGGTTACGGCCTCAGCTATACGAAATTCAACTATTCCGGTATCAAAGTCAACGGCAACGGCGTGACTTTCACCGTCACAAATACGGGGAGCGTTGCGGGCGACGAAATCGCCCAACTCTACGTCGGCCTTCCCGAAAGTAAGATTATCCGCCCGAAGAGGGAGCTCCGCGGCTTCAAACGCATCTCTCTGGAGCCGGGCGAGAGCAAGGAAGTCACTATTCCGTTCACCGAAAGGACATTTGCTTACTTCGACGCCGCGTCGGAAAGCTGGCAGGTGGAGGCGGGGGACTATGATATTCTTATAGGCGCGTCCTCCGAGGATATCCGCCTCTCCTCTTCCCTTACGGTCTTCGGCATCACGCCCGTATCCATGCCCGAAAAATTCCCCGCATATGCGAAGGCGGACGTCAAGGAGATTCCCGACCGGGAATTCTATGAACTTCTCGGCAGGACCATCGAAAAAGAGACGGGCAAGAAGAAAAAACGCCTCCCCGTGCACGAAAACACGACCGTCGGCGATTTACAATATGCAAGAGGCTGGACGGGACGGGTATTTTCATGGGCCGTCCGCGTAGCGATCAGGTTTTGCAAGGCATTCGGCAACCGCGCCATGGCGAATACACTCGTCATGGGCACCCTTCACCAGCCCATGCGCGGCGTCGCCAAATTCATGGGACTAAACCGCCGCCAAATGGAGGGGCTCATGAAAATGTTCGACGGCCACTTCTTCAAGGGGCTCCATCAATTCCTTCATAAGAGCAAGGAGGAGAAGGCGGAACTCAAGGCCGCAAAGAAACAGGCAAAACTCGAAAAGAAAAATAAAAAGGCAGGTAAAGCAGCATGAGCGACTATACGGAAGAGCAACTTGAACAACAGTTAAAGCCACTGTCAAAGAACGGATTTTTGGCATTTTTCCAAAAAATCTGGCGTTGGTGGTTGGGAGTTTGGTACAATTTTTCGGAAAAACACCCCAAACTTTCCCATCTTATTTACATGGTGTTCTTCTTCATCGTGTTCTCCGAAGGCGTGACGATCATTCAATTCCTGATCATGACCTTCTTGCCGTATGCGTTCGAGGGGCTATGGTCTACGCCGTTCGTGTGGCCCGCCGTTGCCCTTCCGTGGAAGGACGGCGCGGGGAATGCCCTGAACTATGCAATCTTCAACGAACCCGTCAAGTTCCTCGATGGGATGGGAAGAACCGTTCTCGCCTCTACGCAGGCGGAAGTAGAGGCGGCGGTAAATGCGGGATATGCCCTTCAGGTCGCGGGCCTCGGCAATTTCATTGCCTTCGAAATCGCCACTTTCCTCGCGCAGTGCATCAATTTCCCGCTCCAGAGGAACATCACTTACCGCTCCCACGGTAACCCGTGGTATCAGGCGATGTGGTATTTCATCGGCTGGGTGCTTATTTCCTTCTTCACCAATGCCGTTTGGGGCATTATGAATCCGCTTATGATGAGCTGGAATTGGAATGAGGTAATCATAGGTCTTATAAAGACTGTTCTTACGGGCGGCGTTTCGATGCTTATCTTCTTCTTTGTGTTCATGGTCATCTTCCCCGACAACAACAAGGTCGCGGCGAAGAAGAAGGCGAAGTATGAGAAACTTATGGCCGCGAACGCCTCCGCGGAGAAGATTGCGGCCGCGAAAGCCGCCTACGGGAAGGCGCAGTATGCCGCGGATCTCTCCAATGCCGAGAAGGAAGCGCACACGGCCGCGTCTCAGGTCAATTCCAAAGTCATGAAGTATTTCGCTTACGCCGGGAAGACGAAGAAGGCGAAGGATAGGACGGAGGAGCAGAAGGCGGCCGACGCCGCCAAGGCACAGGAACTTTTCGATTCCGCCGCGCAGGCGGTCGACGCCAAGATCGAAAAGGAAGCTGCCTTCGAGGCCGTCAAAGCACAGGGCGCACCCGCCGAGTAAACAAATTTTTACGGCCCCCCTTAAGGGGGAGCCGCCGCGCGGCGGTTGAACGGGTATTGCGGACGAACGGACCTCCCTCGGCACGGACGTCCCCCGAGGGGGAAATTTTATCATGAAATATATCACTTTTACGGTCCCCTGTTATAATTCGCAGGGATATATGAGGAAGTGTATCGAGTCTCTTCTCATCGGCGGCGAGGACGTGGAAATCGTCATCGTCAACGACGGCAGTGAGGATGGTACGCTCGGCATCGCAAGGGAATACGAGGCAAAGTATCCCTCTATCGTGCGCGTCATTGATAAGGAAAACGGCGGCCACGGTTCGGGGGTCAACGCCGGCCTTGCCGTTGCGGACGGACTCTACTTTAAGGTCGTCGATTCCGACGACTGGGTGGACGGGGAGGCGTATAATAAGCTCCTCACCACCGTCAAACAGCATGCAAAAGAGGGGACTTCGCCCGATCTTTATATCGTAAACTACGTCTATGAGCACGTTGCGGACAACACGGAGCATTTTTCGCGGTACGATAAAAAGTTCCCCCGGGAGACTTTCTTCACATGGGACGGCGTCAGGAAATTCCGCTTTTCGTTAATGCTTTTGATGCACGCCCTTGTCTACAAGACATCGGTTTTACGGGAGAGCGGCCTCGTCCTGCCCGAACACACCTTCTATGTGGACGACATCGTATCCTATAATCCGTTGCCGTTCACGCGGAAACTGTACTATCTGAATATCGACTTTTACCGCTATTATATCGGCAGGGCAGACCAGTCCGTCAATCTTCCCAATATGGTGAAGCGCTATGGGCAGATGCTCCGCGTCATGCGGTACATGACGGACAGATGGACATATAAAGAAATCAAATCACAGCCCAAGGGCCTCGGAAGGTACATGTTCCATGCGCTCTCCGATTACATGCTGGCAACGATGCTGTTCGTTCTCGGCGAATATTCCAAAGAGCGCAAGGCCGCAATGAAGAGCCTTTGGCGGCATATCGAAGAGAGTGACAAAGCACTCTACAGAAAGCTCCGCTACAGGAGCTATGCAACGGTTGCCATGCTTTTTCCCGGCCGCCTCAAAACGGCCGTTCTGAGGTATTCATACAGGAGACTGTGCAAAAAAATCAAAGTGGGGTGACGGCGTTCTTATTCGTCATGGTGACCCTTCGACCATTCCGAATCACGTCATGGTGAGCTTGCCGAACCATCACATTGTTAAAAAAGCGGTGACCCTTCGACTACGCTCAGGGTGACAATTTTTTATGTCATGGTGAGCTTGCCGAACCATCACCTTATTAAAGCGGAGGCCCTTCGGCTACGCTCAGGGTGACAGATTAGAACGTCAGGGTGACGAGAAAAGAGTGCCCGACATTCTAATCACGTCATGGTGAGCTTGCCGAACCATCACCGCATTATTCGTCATGGTGAGCTTGCCGAACCATCACCGCAGCATCCGTCATGGTGAGCGCAGCCGAACCATCACATTGGTAACAAGGAGTATGATATGGGAATGAAATATTATGTCGGTATCGACCTCGGCGGAATGTCAGCAAAGGGCGGAATTCTGAACGAACGCGGCGTAATGCTTTTTCAGAAGCGTTGCCCGACGGATCCCGGGGATGAGCCGCAAAAGACGGCGGCCGATCTTGCGGGCCTCGTCATTGCCATGGCAGAGGAATACGGACTGAAGCGGGAAGATGTTTTATCCGTCGGCGTCGGTTCTCCCGGCATCATCGATTCGCGGCGCGGCGTCGTTGTCAACTGGTCGAATTTCGGGTGGAAAGACGTTCCGCTTGCCGGGTTAATCTCTTCGCATCTCGGTATTCCCGTCTTCGTCACCAATGATGCCAACGCGGCGGCGCTCGGCGAGGCGCGCTTCGGAAGCGGAAAGTCATATGCCGATTCCGTCATGATTACGCTCGGCACGGGTGTCGGCGGGGGCATCGTGATCGACGGCAAACTCGTCGAGGGCTACCGTTCGGCAGGCGGCGAACTCGGCCACACCGTCATCCGTAAGGGCGGTATCAAGTGCACGTGCGGCAGAAGGGGGTGCTTCGAGCGTTATGCTTCCGCTTCCGCCCTGAAGCGGGAAACAGAGGCCGCCATGCTGCGCCATAAGGACTCCCTGATGTGGGAATGTGCACCGCGGCTTGAAGATATTTCGGGCAAAACCGCCTTTGAGGCCTCCCGCCGCGGTGACAAGGCAGCGCGGAAGATCGTCAAAGACTACATCCGCAGTCTCGGAGAGGGGATCGCGAACATCGTCAATCTTCTGCGCCCGCAGGTTGTCATTGTCGGCGGCGGGGTTTCCAACGAGGGAGAAGCGCTCCTCCGTCCCGTCAGGAAGTTCGTCTATAAAAACATTCTCGCGCCCAAGGAATATGCGCCGCTCGAGATCGTCCGCGCCTCTCTCGGCAACGACGCGGGCATGTACGGCGCGGCGGCCTACGCGATGGACAGGATGTGATTTTTTCGGTAACATGAAATGCGGGGACGCTTCCGTTCGGGGGCGTCTCTTTTTTAAGTGAAAATAAAAGAAAATGCCTGCGCATTCTTATCGGGCGGTGTGATAAACTCCGTGACGGGACGGGAAGCGGCAACGCAGCGGCGGCAAAGATTTTAATTTGAAATTTATCCTTCAAACAATTGACGAAATTTTCCAAATCGTTTACAATAGGAGCGGAAAAACTTGATAAGGAATGGCGCATGATTACTCACGGAAATGAAATCAAGCTGTTTGCGGGCAACTCCAACCTTCCCTTGGCGCAGAAAATCGCAAAAAAACTCAATACGGAGCTGGGGGAAGCCGAAGTTTCCAAATTCTCCGACGGTGAAACGAGCGTCCATATCTGTGAAACGGTCCGCGGACGCGACCTCTTCATCATTCAATCCACTTCGGCGCCCGTGAACGACAATCTGATGGAACTCCTTATCATGATCGATGCCGCCAAGCGCGCCTCCGCGGGCAGGGTCACGGCCGTTATTCCTTATTTCGGCTACGCGAGGCAAGACCGCAAGGCCCGCTCCCGCGATCCCATTACGGCAAAGCTCGTTGCCGATCTTCTGACTTCGGCGGGCGCGGACAGGGTCCTTACGATGGATCTTCACGCCGCGCAGATCCAAGGCTTTTTTAATATTCCCGTTGACAATCTTTTGGGCGGTCCCACGCTGTATAATTACTATGCCGATAAACTCAGCCACGATTTTGTCGTCGTCTCGCCCGATATAGGGTCGGTGAACCGTTCGAGGAAGGTGGCGGAGCGCCTCGGCGTGCCTCTTGCCATCATTGATAAGCGCCGTCCCCGCGCAAACGTTATGGAAGTCATGAATATCATCGGAAACGTAGAGGGCAAACGGTGCCTTCTCGTCGATGACATGATCGACACGGGCGGGACGATTTGTCAGGGCGCGCAGGCGCTTGTCGACGCGGGCGCGAAGGAGATCAAGGCCTGCTGCACCCACGCCGTGCTTTCGGGCGACGCCATTGCAAAGCTCGAAGCTTCCGCAATCGATGAACTTGTCATGCTCGACACCATTTATCTTCCCGCGGAAAAGATGCTTCCCAAGATGAAGATCCTCTCCACGGCGGACATTTGGGCGGCGGCGATCGAGAATGTGTATCTCGACAAGCCGATGAGCAAGATTTACGACTGAGTTCCCCGCGGCCACGGGGGTAAGGGCAAGCTTTGCACCTCTCCGAGGGGAAAATTGTCCGCATTGCGCGCGGAAAAAGCGAACAATGACCGCCTGCGGCGGTTTTTTGATGGGCGGCGGGCCCCGTCCGCTCCTTGCGGAGCAACGCCGGAGAATTTATGGATTTACGGAGAAAGTATGTATCTCATCGTCGGACTCGGAAACCCCGGGGAAAAATATGCAACTACCTTTCACAACATGGGCTTTCTGTCCGTCGGCGACGCCGCAGCCGCCCTCGGCGTGAAATTCAGGAAGAAGGAATGCGAAGCGAGCGTTGCGGAGGGATATATCGGCGGCAACAAGATCGTTCTCGCGCGCCCGCTCACCTATATGAATGCTTCGGGAAGAGCCGTAAAACAGCTCGCGGCAAAGTATAAAATTTCACCTGCGGAACTCATAGTCATTTATGACGATTACGATCTTCCCAAGGGGCATGTCCGCGTCCGTCCCTCCGGCAGTGCGGGCACGCACAACGGCATGCGCTCCGTCATTGCGGAACTCGGTTTTTCCGGATTTGCCCGTATCCGCATCGGGATCCGCGGCGAAGAGACCGATATCCCGCTGATCGACTACGTCCTTTCCGAAGTAAAAAAAGAGGACTATGCGCTGTTTATCACGGCATGCAAGCGTGCGGCGGAGGCAGCGCTCGCCATTGCCTCGGGCGAAGATATCGGGCAGGTCATGACCAAGTATAACGGATGAGTTTTTTTACCTATGCCAATTTAGGGGGCGATTTTCCGCTCATCGGAGAAAGTATCCGCCAAGGGCTTCCCTCGGCGGTTTTCGGCGTACCTGACGAGAGCAAGTATCTCATCGCATCCCTAAGCGAGGGCAGGACGGTCTATATCACGGCGGATCCTCTCTCCGCACAGAGGGCATACAGGGCGATTTCCGTGCTCTCGCAGAAAAAAGTTTCGCTTCTTCCGGCAAAGGATGAAGTGCTCATGTATCGGCGCGCGGGTTCGAAAGATTCTCTCTACCGCCGCCTTACCGCCCTCTACGAGTGGCAGACGGGAGCGGATATTCTCGTATGCGATGTCGAAGCCCTTGTCCAGCTTGTGCCGAAAAAGATTAAATTTTTTCATCTTGAGGCAGGGAAAGAGTCGGATATGCGCGCGCTGGTCTCCGCCCTTGTGTGCGCGGGATACGTGCGGGAATATACCGTGGACGGCAAGGGCGCCTTTGCCGTGCGCGGAGATATTCTCGATATTTGGCCAATCAACAGTCCGCACCCCGTGCGCGTCGACTTTTTCGGAGATGAAGTAGAGGCAATCAAGCCATATGACGAAGAGACGGGGGAGAGATACGAAAAACTTTCTTCTCTCGACATCATTGCGGCGACCGACGCCCTTTTGTCCGAAGGCGAAGCGCCCGTTGTTGCCGGGAAACTCAAACAGGAGATTCTCAAACTTCCCGTCTCCTGCCGCGCCCGCATGCAGGCGGCGGAAGAGGAAATCGCCGCAGACGGCTACGTTTCCGGCTTTATACTGCCTCTCCTTTCGGGTTCGGGGGAATTCCTGCGCGACCTCGCGGCGGATTCGCTCATTATTATAGACGAGGGCAAACCGATCCGCGACAAGCTCGAAGGGCTTTACCGCGAGCATGCGGAAAGATACAAACTGCTCCTCGGCGGCGGCGAGGCGCTCCCCTGTTCCGGCGGACAGTACATTCCCTACGGCGATATTTCGAGCCTTACGGGATACCGTACCCTGACGCTTCAGACTTTCACGGGCAATCCTTTTCTCACCAATCCGCTCAAAATATTCAATTATAAGACCACTCCCGTGCGCCGCTATCTGAATTCTGCCGAAGAACTCGCCACCGACATCCGCACATGGAACATGACGGGATACCGCGTCATGATTTACTGCGGCAGTACGGAACGGATGGAGAAACTCAAGAATGAACTTGCGGAATTTGGTCTTCCCTTTGCCCCGCTGACGGAGCGGCTGGAGGATCTGAAGGGAGTGGTGCTTCTGCCCGACTCTCTCGCGCACGGTTTTTTGGTGCATGACTGTAAACTTGCCGTCATCGGCACGGAAGATCTCTTTACCAAGGCCGCCGCAGGGCGGCGAATCAAAAAGAGGAGAGGGGATCTCTTTCTGGCGCCGGAAGTAGGGGACTATGCCGTGCATGAGACGTATGGCATCGGCCGTATCACGGGCACCAAAAAGATCACGACGACAGACGGGACCAAGGAGTATATCGCCCTCGAATACAAGGACGGCGACACGCTCTATGTTCCCGTCGAAAACATGGACATCCTCTCGAAATACATGGGGGGAGATTCGCCGTCGCTGTCGAAGATCGGCGGCGGGGAATTCGAGCGGGTGAAGGCCCGCGTGCGCGCTTCCCTCAAGAAGATGGCATTCGATCTCAGGGCCCTGTATGCCGAGCGGCAGGAGAAAGCCGGTTACGCTTTCCCGGAATATCCCGAACTCATGGATGAATTTATCGCCGCCTTTCCCTATGAAGATACTCCGGATCAGACGGCGTCCTTCGAGGAGATCAAGGGGGATATGTGTTCGTCCAAGGTCATGGACCGTCTTCTCGTCGGGGACGTGGGGTTCGGAAAAACGGAAGTTGCGCTCCGCGCGGCTTATCTATGCATTCTGGCGGGGCGGCAAGCGGCGCTCATGTGCCCCGGTACCGTTCTCTCGGAACAGCACTTTCAGACCGCGACGGAGCGCATGAAGGATTTCGGGGTGCGTGTCGCATGCCTCAACCGCTTCCGTTCCGAAAAGGAAATTACAAAGATTCTTTCCGATATCGCGGATGGCAAGATCGATTTGATTATCGGCACGCACAGACTCTTATCCTCCGACGTGAAATTTCATGATTTGGGACTTCTCATCCTCGACGAGGAACAGCGCTTCGGCGTGGAACACAAGGAAAAGATCAAAAACTACAAGCGGGATGTCGATTGTCTCACGATGACGGCGACGCCTATCCCGCGGACGCTCCATCTTTCGTTATCCGGCATCCGCGACATTTCCACCATTCAGACGCCGCCCCATGCGCGGCTCCCCGTGCAGACCTATGTCACCGAGGAGTCGGAGACCCTGCTCCGCGACGCCATTATGCGCGAGATTGCGAGGAAGGGGCAAATTTTCGTCCTCTATAACAAGGTGGAAAGCATTCAGACCTTTACGGCACGGCTTGCGGAGATTGTTCCCGAGGCAAAAATCTGCTTTGCCCATGGCAGGATGGACAAGGCGGTCCTTGAAAAGAGCGTGTTCGGCTTTTACCGCGGGGAGTACGATGTTCTCGTGACGACGACCATTATCGAAAACGGCATCGACCTTCCCAATGCAAACACGCTTATCGTCATCGATGCCGACAGGTTGGGCATATCCCAGCTCTATCAGCTCAGGGGCAGAGTGGGCAGGAGCTCCCGCCTCGCGCATGCCTATTTCACTTATAAACCGGAGCGTATCATGACGGGGAACGCCTCGGAGAGATTAAAGGCCATCATGCAGTTCACGGAGCTCGGTTCGGGTTTCCGTATCGCCATGCGCGACCTCGAAATCAGGGGGGCGGGCAACGTCCTCGGCGCCGAACAGCATGGCCATATGGATAAGGTCGGCTATGAACTCTATTCCAAGATTCTGAAGGAAGAGCTTACGGGCGTCAGGCAGGAAAACGTGGAGCTGGACATCAAGACGACGGCTTATATCCCCGAATCGTATGTGGAATCCCCTGCGGGGCGTATGGATTGCTACAAACAGATTGCAGAGATAAGAGGCGCCTCCGACTATAAGAGGGTTTGTACTTCGCTGGAGGAAAGTTACGGCCCCATGCCGCCCGAAACCTTCAATCTTCTCGTTATCGCTCTCATGAAAGCGTATGCCGTGAAGGCGGGGGTCAGAAAGATCGGGGTAGACAACAAGGGCGGGCGGCTCGAATTCGCCTCTCTCGACGCATTCGGAAGCGAAAAAATGGCGGCGGCGATGGAGGCCTTCAAAGGGAAATTCCGCCTTGAAATGACGACCTCGCCCGCTCTCTTCTTTCCGCTTTCGGGCGACGGCGGGAAAACAATGGTCCGGATGACGAAATTTTTGAAATTTGCGGTAACTTTTGCATGATTTTTCTCTGTTTATCACGAAAATGATTTGCACATTTTTCGGAAATAGGTTATAATGGGATACGTATGAAAACCGTGGGAATTCCTGCGGCGAATAAAAGAAGACGGAGCTATTGACTATGAATCATAAAACAAAAGCGGCGCTTGCACTTTCCGTTGCGTCGGTCATGGCATGCGGACTCCTCGCAGGGTGCGATCTCGTGACGACGGATGCAAAGAAGGACTACGGGCAAGTGATTGCCGAAGTCAACATCACGCAACACGAGGATTTCGGGGAGTATCGGCAAGTCATCCAGACCGAAAATATCTATAAGCGCGACATGGTCGCAAGTTTTGTTTCGAACGGTTCCGGCGCCATGAACCAGTACGGCTGGACGTATCAAGACACGTTCGACGCCATTAAAGACAGCCTCATCAACCGTGCGGTTTACGTGCAATATGCAAAAGTGTATTTTATTACCGCACAAAAAGAGGACGGCACGGCGAGATTTACGGATGAAGAGGGCAACCCCTACACTGTCGAAGGCTATCAGGCCGCTTTTCAGGGCGATAACGAGTTGGATAAGACGATTGCGGGCCTTCGTTATTTCCTCAGCGGCGAAGAGGCAGACAGGGCGCTCTATAATCTCCGCGTCTCCTTCAACGGCTCTCTCGATTCCATCGAAAAGAACATCATCGATGCGAAAGACGATGACGGGGACACCGAGACGGCCCGCACCACGCCTGCCGGCATCAAGACGGAAAACGAGGACTATTACGACACGGAATATAAGATTTATACGGGCACGGAGACGGGGCTCGGCAGCTATGAGTTTGTGGACGGTTCCACGGCGTATACCCGCAGGCAGGCCTATGCCACTTTCCTCACCAATATCCGTTCTAGCGGACTTCTCGACCCCGGTGAAGACACAACGAAAGCGGAGAACCTGAGCTATTTCAAATATGAACTCAAATCCGCTTACGAATCCGCCATCGTCACCAAAATAGCCGATGCATTCGAAGAGGACGCGGCCAAGGACGTGGACGACGCATGGATGGCCGATATGTACAATTCCATTCTCGAAAACCAAAAGAACGGTTTCGGGGCGGAGACGCTCGATATAGACGACGCTCTCGACGGCATGTCAGACACTTCCTTTGTCCTTACGGCGCCGCAGGCGGGCTACGGGTTCGTCATAAACATTCTTCTTCCCTTCTCCGCAAAAGATACGCAGGATCTCGGCGACCTCAATATGGATAAGAACGATCAGCAGGGCAATAAATTCGCATGGCGTGCGAAAATCCTTCAGAGGGTGCGCGCGACCGACCAGCGCAAGACATGGTTTACGGGCGAAACGGACTATTCTTACGACGCCGCGGAGAATGCCAATGCTTACAAGGGCACCATCGGGAACGAGACCGAGAGGTCCTATCTCTTCTTCAAGGATTCCCTCAAGGAGGAAAACGGTGAGGAAGGAAAGTACGAAGTCCTCAGGAACTATCTCGGGGAATATACCTACAACGGCAAAGTTACGAAGGACGAAGACGGCAAATACACCGTGACGCCCGCCAAGATCAATATCGACCAGTTTATTTCCGAAATGGAGGGCTATCTCGCCCATGAGGGCTTCACGACCTCAGCCGTCACGGAAAAGAGGAGCGATTACTACACGCAGACGGATTTCTATAAAGACGGCACCGTAGATTATTCCAGGTTCGTATATTACGCAGGCAAAATCAATTTCGAAAGCTTCAATGCGAAGGACATGTTTGTTGCGGACTCTCCCGAGAACAAGGCATTCTCCGTCATCAATGAACTTTCCTTTGCATATAATACCGATACGGCGGGGCTTAACAGCTATCTCGGCTATGCGGTGACGCCCGAAAAGACGGATTTCGTCCCTGAATTCGAATACGCGGCGCAGGCCGTTTGCAAGGCGGGCGCGGGCAATTACATCGTTGTTCCCTCCGATTACGGCTGGCACGTCATCTACTGTACTTTCTCCTTCACGGAGAACAATATGGAGCCTTTCGGCGGCTACATTGCCGCGGAAAAAGACACGGAGGGGAGCTTCTCCAACCTCTTCTTTGAGGCGCAGAAAGAGGCGGCCGTCAATTCCTATGCGAGCAACAAGCAGACGGAGATTATCAACAAATACGCAAAAGCGAGCTCGACCGTTTATGAGGATCGCTATGCGGATCTGAGCAATCTCGGCAACTGATTCTGATCTGTATTGAAAGATATGTGGGAAATTATTTGGAAATCATTTGTATTGGGTGCGGTGCAGGGACTTACGGAGTTCCTGCCCGTTTCATCGAGCGGACATCTTACGCTTTTACAGAAGGTAATGGATTTTAACGTCGGGAGCCCGCTCTTCTTCAATGTCATGCTCCACCTCGGGACGCTTCTCGCCGTTTGCGTCGTCTTTTTCAAGGACATTCTCGCCCTCTTCAAAAAGCCGTTCAAGACGCTCCTGATGCTTATCGTTGCAACGATTCCCGCGGGGCTCGCCGGCATTTTCTTTCATGACAAAATCGACACATTGTTTTCGGGCGATAACGTGTTTTTGCTTCTCGCGGTTTGTTTTTCGGTGACGGCGCTTTTGCTCCTCTTTTGTGAACTTGTTGCAAAGTCCCCAAAACATAAGACGAGGGATTTGAGTTGGAGAAATGCCGTTCCCATGGGACTCATGCAGGCCGTTGCGCTTTTTCCCGGCATCTCGAGGAGCGGTTCGACCATCGTTGCGGGCACGGTGAGCGGGGCTAAGACGGAGGATGTTGCGAAGTTTTCCTTCCTCATGAGTATTCCCGTTATTTTGGGGAGTTTCGCCTTCGAACTTCTGCATTTTGTTAAAGACAGCGGAATGGGCGGCATTGACCCCGCGTCTACGGCCGTAAGCGTCGTTATCGGCGTCGTCACCTCCGCGGTGTTTGGATTTTTTGCCATTAAGGTCATGCTTAAGGTCATTGCGAAGGCGAATTACAAGTGGTTCGCGCTCTATCTCATCTTCCTCACCGCAACCTGTATCTGGCTCGATGTTTTGGGTATCTTTGCATGATTCCGTAAAAGCCCGCCATACTGTTTGCATGGAGGTGAAAGAGTATGAGATTGAACTGCGGCGATGTCTGCCCCAGGACGGGAGCCTATAAAGTGGTCAACCGCGACGGCAAGACCGTCGGGAAAGTTTATGTCGGCGAAGGTGAAACCATGCCCCCGACGCAAAAAAGCGATTGCTATTACGAGTTTGAGTCTTAAGGTTGATAACTTACGGAAAAAAAACAGCGGGCCGCGATGTCCGTTGTTTTTTTTTGTCCGAATGAAAACGAATTCCGCCGCAGGGGGGCCGGCGTGCCTCTTCGGGGGCGCCACTGTCACGCCTTTCCGGTTTTTTCGCATACCTTGATAAAAAAGAGGTGGAAAGGGGATGTTACTGCAAAGCGTCGGGGAGGATATGAAGACGCTCCGCATTGTCACAAAGTCGTATGCGGGGAGAGAGGGGGAACTCACGTCCGTGCTTCAGTATGTGTATCAGTCCATCGTATTGAACCAGAGAGGGGAGAACGAACTTTCGCTTTTATTGCAGCGGCTTGCTTCGGATGAGATGCGGCATCTGCAGATTATCGGCTCGCTTATCACCCACCTCGGTGCGCCGCCCATGTTCACGGTCTGTCCGCCCTATCCCGTAGGCTATTATTCCGCCTCCTGCGTCAATTACACCAAGGATACCGTGGAAATGATTGCCGCAGATGTGGCCGCCGAAGAGAATTCCGTCAATTCCTATGCGGCCATGATCGAGGAAATGGAAAATCCCGCCGCCGCAGACGTCATTCTTGCCGTTTTGAAGGAGGAGAAGGAACATTTGGATCTTCTCCGCCATCATCGGGTTGTTGTTTCTCGGGCATAAATTTCCAATACCGCACGGGCATGTAGCCGCGCATCTGCTTGAGGCGCTCGCGCGACGGAATGTTGACGCCGGCGTAGTACTTTCTCCACAGATTTTGCCACTGCATTTCATCGGCGGCAAGGACGACTTCCGCTTCCTCCAAGGGGGCGAGAAAGGTATTCTCCCCGTCGTATACGGCCGCTTTTTTGCGCTTGACGTCGTGAATGACGAAGGGGATCTGCGGCATGCGGGCGCGGAAGTGCGGCACGAGCAGATCACAGATGTCGTTATCCGGTGAGATGGGGGCATAGAGAGCCCCGCTCGCCGTTGCAAGAAAGCGCACAAAGCCGTGAAAACGGTGAATTTCGAATCCGACCCGCCGTATGCACTCGTCTGCGTTAAGCGCCGCGTCCTCGCCGAGCATCATGCGCACGGGGCGTTTTTTTTCTGCAATCAGGCGGAAATAGGCAAGCGCAATGTTGTCTTTGTTGGGATCCGAACTGCGCAGAAGGGTGCCGAGATCGCCCATGCAGTTTTTATCGAAAGAGAGGAGCCGCGCCTCGATGCGCTTCGCCCGCGCAGAGTCCGCGCGCACAAATACCGCTTCCTGACCGAGGGCAAGCTGTTTGTTCCCCGAAAAGAGATAGGGCTCGGCGTCATGAAAGGAGAGAACGAGCGCCGTCAGAAAAGCTTCCTTCGTGCCGTCATAAAAATAGATCATAATTCCCCCGTAAGTACCGAAAGTTCCCTCTCGTTCACCGAAAACATGCTCAGCTGTTCGGCATTCGCTTGCGCCTCTTCGGCCGCGAGAAGGCCCCGCACCGCTTGTTCTCCCGCGCCGTAGAATTTTCCGTTTGCCGTAATGAAGTGCCGCGCCCGCTTCAGCGCAATGCGCATCTTCCTGAGATGTTCGAGAGTCAGTTTCGTGTAACGGCGGGCGTTTAAAATTTTTTGCGCGCCCCTTGCGCCGATGCCCGGAACGCGGAGAAGCATTTCAAGGGGCGCTGTGTTCACTTCCGCGGGGAAAAGCTCCATATGCGCAAGCGCCCATGCGCATTTGGGGTCGAATTCGGGGGACAGGTTTCCGTCTTCGGGCAAAAGTTCCTCTGCATCGAAGCCGTAAAACCTGAGGAGCCAATCGGCTTGGTAGAGCCTGTGCTCCCTGAGCGCGCCGCCTTCGGTTTCGGGCAGGGAAGAGTCATGTACGACGGGAATGTAGGAAGAATAATACACTCTTTTCAGCCCTTTGTTGCGGTACAGCCCTTGGGAAAGCCGCAAAATCATGCCGTCCGTTTCGGGGCTCGCACCGACGATCATCTGCGTCGTCTGCCCCGCGGGGAGGAACAGCCCCTTCCGCTTTTCCGCCTTGAAAATTTTCCTTTCCCGTTGAAGTTCAGACATCGGCACGAGTAAACTTTCCTTGTCCTTTTGCGGCGCGAGAAGTTTTAAGCTTTCTTCGGATGGAAGTTCGATATTGAAACTCATGCGGTCTGCATAGAGCGCCGTCTCGTTCACAAGCTCCATATCCGCATGCGGAATGCCCTTCACATGGATATAGCCGTGAAAGTTGTATTCCGTGCGCAGTTTTTTGACGGCGAGCAAAAGCTGTTCCATCGTGTAATCGGGGGAAATGTGCACCGCAGAGGAGAGAAAAAGCCCCTCGATATAGTTGCGCTTATAGAAGTCTGTTACAAGGCCGCAGATGTCGTCCGCCGTTGCGGTGGCGCGGGGAATGCCGTTGTCCCGCCTGTTAAGACAGTACTTACAATTATAGATGCAGTCGTTGGAGAGTAAAATTTTGAGAAGCGATATACACCGCCCGTCGGGGGTGAAGGAATGGCAGCAGCCCGAGGCATAGCCGTTCCCGATTCCGCCCCCGTTCTTCCGTCCGCTCCCCGAGGAGGAACAGGATACGTCGTATTTTGCACTCTCCGTGAGTATTACCAGCGTCCGTTCGTCTATCATGCTTCCATTATAGCACAGGGCAAAATTTTTGTCAAACATTTGTTTGAAATATTTGTACCGTTCTTTCCGCAGTCCCGTCCGAATTGTGGGGGAAACGGCGAAAGCGGGGTAAAACCGTAAATTCGGGCGCTATCGGTAAAAAATTTTTAAAAAATTTTCGGAAAATCATGTTCAAACGCTTGACAGGGGGGGGGGGGGGGGGGGGGTTTAATAAGTGACAGCAACAATTTCCAAAAAAAAAAAAGAACAAAGGAGGTCC
>CAZTBU010000007.1:0-64801 GCA_964612545.1 uncultured Clostridia bacterium
CGCAATATTCGTCATGGTGAGCTTGCCGAACCATCACCTTATCGTCATGGTGAGCGAAGCCGAACCATCACCATTCTGAATCCGTCATGGTGAGCGAAGCCGAACCATCACCGCAGCAAAATAAGGTGACCCTTCGGCCGTTCTAATTGCGTCATGGTGACCCTTCGGCAGGCTCAGGGTGACGGATTAGAACGTCAGGGTGACGCCATTCTGAATCGTCATGGTGAGCGAAGCCGAACCATCACCGCAGAATAATGTGACCCTTCGGCCATTCCAATCACGTCATGGTGAGCGAAGCCGAACCATCACCGCAGAATAAGGTGACCCTTCGGCTACGCTACTTCGCCCTGCGGGCTCGTGCCGCCCTTAGTCTGCAAAAGAACGTGCGGGCGGGGCAGGGTGACGAAAGCGGTGACCCTTCGACTGCGCTCAGGGTGACGAGATTAGAACGGCAGGGTGACGAATAGAATGCCCGCCATTCCAATTACGTCATGGTGAGCGAAGCCGAACCATCACCGCAGCATAATGTGACCCTTCGGCCGTTCTGAATCCGTCATGGTGAGCGAAGCCGAACCATCACCGCAGAATAAGGTGACCCTTCGACTGCGCTACTTCGCCCTGCGGGCTCGTGCCGCCCTTAGTCTGCAAAAGAACGTGCGGGCGGGGCAGGGTGACGAAAGCGGTGACCCTTCGACTGCGCTCAGGGTGACGAGATTAGAACGTCATGGTGACGGATAGAATGCCCGCCATTCCAATCACGTCATGGTGACGCCGTTCTGAATCCGTCATGGTGAGCTTGCCGAACCATCACCGCAGCATAATGTGACCCTTCGGCGGGCTCAGGGTGCCGAACCATCACCGCACTTCTTCACATTCGGTGGAGAAAATTCAATTCGGTTTTATGTAAAAATACATAAAATAAATAAAAAAAAGGAGAAAAGTTTATGAAAAGAAAATGGCTAATCGGACTGCTTGCTCTGCTGATGGCGATTGCAACGTGCTTCGGCATCGTTGCCTGCGGCGGCGGCGAAGAACAGGCGAGCGACGAGGAAATTGCAAACAAAGCAATTACTCTTCTGAAGTCACTATACGGAGATGGCGAAACCAAGGCCTCTTATAAGGTTCTCGGCCAAACCAAAGTCGACGACAATGTATACGATGTGACGTGGACGGTATCCTCCGAGACGGAGAATATCGAAGACTACGTCAAGATCGGCACGATGGACGAATCGAAGCAGATCACGATCGACATTTCTTGGGGCGAGAACGCAATCGAGTACACGCTTACCGCGTCCGTGACGGTCGGCAGTGTCACCAAAACTTTGGACATAAAGCATACGATTCCCGCACTCGGCACCGTTTATACGCCCTCGCAGGTTCTCGAACTCGGCGCCAAACTCACTCATGCGGAAGGCTCCGAAGAAACCTATTATATGGAGAACGGCGAAGTAGCGCCTCTTACGGTAAAAGGCTATGTCGTTTATATAGATGATTCGGAGAAGGGCGGTTGGAATTCGGAATACAAGAATCTCAACAGAATCTACATCGGCGACACGAAGGACACAGCCAAAGAAGAGGCACTCTATGTTTACCGTATTGTCGGCGACGAAGTCTATCTTACCGGCCCCGATTCCATTCAGGTGGGCGACCTCGTAACGCTCAACGGCGCGCTCGAGAAATATAAGGATACAATCGAGCTCACCTATTACGAGTCGCTCAGCGTTACCGTACTCGGTATCGAAAAGGCGGAGCGGACGGACGAAGAGATCCTCGCCGCGGCGCAGAATGCTCTCAAAGTCACTCCCTCTTACTTCAGCCAACCGGGTGAATACTCTCTGCCTGTTCCCGCAAGCGGCGTCTCTGTCACATGGGAACTCACGGGCGCTGACTCCAATGTGAAAGTCGAAAACGGCAAAATCATCGTATCCGCCATTCCCGATTCCGAAACTTCCTATACCCTTAAGGCAACCCTTACTTACGGTAGCGCGGCGGCCGTGACGAAGGAGTTTACCATTAAACTCGGGAAACTTGCCGTGACGCATGCAGGCACGCAGGAAGATCCTTACACCCCCGCCGAGGCACGCACCATTGCGGCCACTCTTGCAGAAGGGACGTATTACTCCGACGCAAACGGCGTCAAGGCCGTCTATGTCAAGGGCAAAGTTGTAGATACAGGCTCGTGGAGCGCTGATTTTAATAACTACAATAAAGTTTATATCATTGACGAAAATTCTTACACCACGGACGCGACGCAGAATTCCGATGACGCGATCCAGATCTACCGTATCGCCAAAACCACAAAGCTCACCGAAGGTTCCCTTCATCACGGCGACACGCTTGTTGTCAAATGCGGTATTCAGAATTATTACGGCGAGCCCGAGCTTGGCAGCCCCACGGGTGATAGTAAAGTCAATGCTGCAGATTTCGCGGATTACACTGCCACGGAAAACCCTGCTCCCGACCCCGACCCTAACCCCGACCCCGACCCTTCGGCCGACTCCGCGACGATCACATTTGACGCGAATAAGACGGGCCGCACGTCTTACTCCACTGAGGAACAGGTGTGGACGCAAAACGGAATTACTTTCACGAACGGTAAGGGGACTAACACAAACGGCGTTCAGGATTATTCCAACCCCATTCGTTGTTATAAAAATTCTACCGTCAAAATTGAATTTACTTCCGCCTTCGCAAAGCTTGTGTTCGTTAGCGCGGAGGATTACACCAGCGGTGACAATCCCTCGACGTATTGCACTTGGTTGAAAGAGAATCTCGAGGCAGTCAGTGGAGTTACCGTAACGGTGAACGGTACGGAAGTCACGGCTGTTTTGGCAACTTCCGCCACGTCATTTGAATTTACCGCTTCGCAAGGACAAGTACGTTTCTACTCGATCACCGTGTACAAAACAAACGATGGTACGGAGACGCCGGGGGAGCCCCAAACCGACGAAGAGAAGATAAAGGCCGCACTCGACTCGTTGAACGATATGGATATTACCACAACGGGGACGACGAATCTCGAAACTTCTTACAACGACGGCGAAGTAACCTTCTCTTGGGCAACAGATACCCAATTGTCCGGAGGAATCTTGTTTGAGAACAACGTCATCACCGTCACCGCACTTCCCGAAGCCGATGTCGCGATTGTATTCACCGTCACGGCTACCCTGGGGGGGGGCGAGACGGCAGCGGTTGAGTTGCAGTCCAATCAAAAGACGGTCACGATCACCGTGAAGTCGGCGTCCACCGCAGAGCCCGGCGGTGACACGGCATTCACTGCCATCACCGAGCCTCAGGCAGGAACGGAATACTATATGGGCATGAAGATAGGAGATAATGCATATCACTATGTTAATGGTACCTTCACTGATAACGGATTTTACCTGAACACGACGACGGACATTGCAACCGCGAAGAAAGCGTCCCTTACCGCGAGCGGTGACGGTTGGGTCATCATGATCGACGGAAAATATCTCGAACTTGAGGAAACGACAGGTTCGGATGGTACCGGCAACTTCGCAAATCCTAAGCTTAAAGATTCGCAGACAGAAGGCAAAGTATGGACTTGGGATGAGCAATATAAAATCTTCACTTGGGGTGACGCGAAATGGTTCCTCGGTACGAGAAATGACCAAAAGCATGATACAATTGGCGGATGTGCTTATAAATATGTAGCTCAGGACTACCTTGCGGTCATCGGTACGTACGCCGCAGAAAAGACGGACCCGCCTGCTCCCGGCCCCGAGGGGGGGGGCGAGACGAAAGTTAGCGGTTCGTTTACGATAACGCCGGAGCATTCGGGATTGACTTCCTCTTGGGGGCAAGGCAAATGGACGGATATAAACAGTGACCCGGCCGGATATACTCTTAGCGGTGTTGCATACGGTACTGCTGTTACTGCTCAGTCTCCGAGCTACATGCAGTTTAATGGCACCAAACCCGGTTCCTATTTCATGAACACTGTAGCAACCCCTGCTCCGTTAACGAAGATTGAAGTCAAATGTTCAACAAGCTCAAGTAGCGATTTGTACTTGCATTTGTTAACTTCCACAAGTGCATACCAGCCAAGTGAGAGCGGTGGGAATCCGTCGGATTCGGGGACTGTACATGAGAAGCAAAAAGTGACCGGCGAAGAAAGTACACTAACGTGGGAAATAACAGGCGCCGATACATTTTTTGCATTATATTTTGAGGGAAAGAATGCGAAAGTTTTTTCGATAAAGATTACCTATGGAGACGCCGCGGCCGAAGCCGCAATGGAAGCGCCTGCCATGACGGCATTCACGTCAAACGCAAACGGCGGCCTATTCCGCAAGAAGGATTGACAATTGTTTCTCAGGTTCTGAAAAACGGCTACCCTTAACGGGGTAGCCGTTTTTCGTTCTGATCCGTCACCCTGAGCGTAGCCGAAGGGTCACCACTCGTCACCCTGAGCCTGCCGAAGGGCCACCATAAAAAAATCGTCACCCTGAGCCTGCCGAAGGGTCACCACTCGTCACCCTGAGCCTGCCGAAGGGTCACCTTATTCTGCGGTGATGGTTCGACTTCGCTCACCATGACATGATTCGGAACGGCCGAAGGGTCACCTTATTCCAATCCGTCACCCTGCCGTCCCAATCCGTCACCCTGAGCTTGCCGAAGGGTCACCGCATTCCAATCCGTCACCCTGCCGTCCCAATCCGTCACCCTGCCCCGCCCGCGCGTTCTTTTGCAGACTAAGGGCGGCACGAGCCCGTAGGGCGAAGTAGCGTAGCCGAAGGGTCACCATAAAAAAATCGTCACCCTGAGCCTGCCGAAGGGTCACCACATTCTAATCCGTCACCCTGCCGTTCTGATCCGTCACCCTGCCCCGCCCGCACGTTCTTTCGCGGACTAAGGGCGGCACGAGCCCGTAGGGCGAAGTAGCGTAGCCGAAGGGTCACCACTCGTCACCCTGAGCCTGCCGAAGGGTCACCATAAAAAAATCGTCACCCTGAGCGTAGCCGAAGGGTCACCTTATTATTCTGCGGTGATGGTTCGACTACGCTCACCATGACGTGATTAGGAACGGCCGAAGGGTCACCACTCGTCACCCTGCCGTCCCAATCCGTCACCCTGAGCTTGCCGAAGGGTCACCTTATTCTGCGGTGATGGTTCGACTTCGCTCACCATGACGATTCAGAATGGCCGAAGGGTCACCGCTCGTCACCCTGAGCCCGCCGAAGGGTCACCTTATTCTGCGGTGATGGTTCGGCTTCGCTCACCATGACGGATAACAATGTGATGGTTCGATTTCGCTCACCATGACGGATAACAATGTGATGGTTCGATTTCGCTCACCATGACGTGATTAGAATGGCGGGAAGGACCACCATGACATAAAAAAATGTTGTCATGCTGAGCCTGTCGAAGCATCACCTTATGACAAATGAGCGAATTTTAATAAGGCATCAAATCTTCCCATTTAGGATTTAACGTGGCAATGAGAGCGTCTTTTTTTGAACGTCTCCAACCTTTGAGTTGCTTTTCTCTATGGATTGCGGCCTCGATATCATTCCATTCTTCACAATACACAAGCTTATGCAATCCATATCGTTTTGAAAAACCATTAAATTCGCCGCTTCTGTGCTCAGACAAGCGGCGTTGTAAATTGTTTGTAACACCAATGTAAATCACATTGTTATTTGTATCTGTCAATATGTATACGTAGGCCATAGGATAATTTGAATGCTGCGGTGATGGTTCGACTTCGCTCACCATGACGTGATTCGGAACGGCCGAAGGGTCACCGCATTCCAATCTCGTCACCCTGCCGTCCCAATCCGTCACCCTGAGCCCGCCGAAGGGTCACCACATTCCAATCCGTCACCCTGCCGTCCCAATCCGTCACCCTGAGCCCGCCGAAGGGTCACCATATTCTGCGGTGATGGTTCGGCTTCGCTCACCATGACGGATAACAATGTGATGGTTCGGCTTCGCTCACCATGACGAATATTGCGGTGATGGTTCGACTTCGCTCACCATGACGGATAACAATGTGATGGTTCGACTTCGCTCACCATGACGAAGGAGGCGATTCTTATACTTTTGTGTCTCTTCTTGCCAAAATTTCGCCGCTTTCGCTGTCTAATAGAAGTGACAGCGTGTCGCCTTCGGTATCAACAATGCCGATATAGTAGTAATTTTTATCCCGCCGCAACAACCGTACGTGAAATTCTCCCAAAAACGCCCCGCCGCTTGTCATGCGCCCGATACGGTCTTTCTCCGCCTCCAAGGCAAAACCGAGCGCGTCGGTATATGAGATGGTCTTATCGTTTTTGACGGATGTTGCCGTGATTTCCCGCGTCTCTTTGTCCCACACAACGCGCAACGAGACGGTATTTTGGGGGAACGCGTTCACGCTTTCCGAGAAGAACCAGTCCCCGCAGGCGTTACGGAAGGAGACTTCTCCGCCCTGTTCGCCCGTTTCCGTCTTAAAAAACACGCTGAATGTTTCCGCCTTGACGGCAGGGACGAGGGAGATCTCCACGATGTCGCTCCGCGGGCAGGCAACGCCGTCGGCGGCGTAAGGGTGCTCGCGGGAAACGCAGGAGAGGGTGACGGAGAATTCGTCGGTTTCGGCCATGAAAATATCCGATCTCAGTTCGGAGATATGCGCGGTGTAGTCGTATTTTTTCCCGCAAGCGGAAAAGAGCAGGGGGGCGCAGAGGACAAGTAAAACCAAAGATATATGTTTTTTCATGTTTTATCCATATGAAAAAAGGGAAAACTTCATGACTTTCCGCGCGCATACGGTTGCAATTTTTTTGTGCTTATGATAGAATAAATGAAAAAGAAACGGAGGCGGCATGAAGAAACTCGTTTTAAAGACGGCGCTCATCACTCTCTGCTCCGCCGTGCTCGCGGGTGCGCTCGTTATTATGATTTTATGCTTTGCCGCGCCAAGGGCAATGATGGAGTTCACGGCCTCGCTGGGCATGGAGAGTCTTTCGGGAAATTTTGCGTACAGCGAATACGGGCGTTCGGGCGATTTAACCTGCCTTGCGCGTTCCTATCTGATTGCTTTGGAAGAGGGGGACGACGCGAAGGCTCTGGAGCGCTGGGAGAAACTTTATGCCGATCGGGACGCTTTTTCCGCATACTGCCGTGACGGTAAGCCGGAAACGGATGAGCTCCCCGCCTACAGTTACCGCGACTATCTGACGGGCAGTGCGGCGCGGATGAAGTACCGCCTTGCGGGGGACGGCGCGGAAAAGGCGGAAGTTCTGGACTTTGCCTTTTCGGAGACGGAGAAGTCTTTTCCCGAGGGGAATCCCGTCGTCGCGCTTTCGGCCGAGGCGATCTCGCGGCAGGACAAGGCCTTTGCGGGCGAAATTTACAGCCGTCTTAATGCGTCGGATTTTGAACAAAATCAGGACTTCATGCGGCTTAAAGAGGCGTTGGAGAACGCCGTTTCGTAGCCGGCCGGTCCGTCATCGGGGTGACGGAGAGAAAAATTTTTTATTATATATGACCGACGGATGTGCGGGGGCGGCAGCCTCCGCTTTTTTGTGGCATTCAAACGCCTTTTCCCGCTCACCGAGCCGCCAATAGCAGACAACGAGTTGCAAAAGAGGGGTGATTCCCCGCGCGGCGGGCTCTTCGAAGTCACCGTCTGCCGTGTGGTCCCGGCAGGCGAGGGCCCCCTCGTACCAAAACGCGGCCTCGCGAAGACGTCCTTCGTCAAAGAAAATTTTGCCGATTTCACAGAGAACAAAGGCGCGCGGCTCGCCGTATAAAAAACTGCGAAACAGCGCTATAAGTTGCATATTTTTTTCATGCAATGCTCCGTAACAGCGGGATAAAATCCCGCACGCGGCAATCTTGTTCACGTACCACCCGTCCCCCGCGAGCATTTTTTCGAGCACGGCGGCGGCCTCTGTGTACAGTTTGTGATAGTAAAGTTCCCTTCCGTAATAGAAGAGGTCGCGCGGAGAAAGCGGCTCTTCTTCCGCCCACTTCAGATAGATGCCGAGATTGCGCCCGCTCCGCTCCTTTTCGCTTGAAAGATGGGTTACCTCTAAGGGGTAACGCAGGATTTTTCCCCGCGGGGGGACGGCCTCGTGGACCCGCCCGAGAAAGCGGAAGTTTTTTTCCCTCTTCAGAATTCTTTCCCGCTCGTACGTCAACGTACCCGAGCGGTAGGGGCAGAAGACCATGTCGGGCGCTTCCGCCTGCAAAAAGGTCCGCAGGGCCGCAAAATCGGTTGCTTTTACAACGTCGTCGGCATCGAGCCACATCAGATAGTCTCCGTTTGCACGGGCGAATGCATTGTTCCGCGCATACGAAAAGTCGTCCTTCCACGGCAGGTGAAAGACTTTGGCGTGATATTCCGCGGCAACGGCGGCCGTTCCGTCTTCGGAGCCCGTATCGGCGACGATGAGTTCGTCGTACAGTCCTTTGACGCTTTCAAGACAGCGCGGAAGCGTCTTTTCTTCGTCCCGCACGATCATACAGAGCGAAAGCAGCATGTTCGCCTCCTGTTTCAGGATATGAAGGCAAAAGAAAGACGGTTCCCCCGCGGTTTGCGGGACAACACTCTTTATTTTGCAAGATTTTGCCCGTTTTTGCCTGTTTGCTTTGAATTAAATGTTTGTTTTGCAAGTTTCCGAAAAAATATTGACAAATTTTCGAGAAAACGATATGATGAATATGTAAAAATTACATTTTTTCACAAAAACAGAACAAAATCTAACTAAAAACTGATCGTTTGCAACAAAATTCTATTCGGACGGGAAAAAAGGATGAAACAGCTGACCAAGACAGGGAAGAAATTTTTGATCGGGTCCATTGCGGCGGCCCTTGTTTTCCTCGCATCCGTAATCATGTTTGCTATATCCGTGGTAAAGGCGCACGGGACGACGGACCTCGGTTTTGACCTTACGGGCAGGGACGTCATAAAGATGGCCGTGGACGAGGACGGCAACCGTGTGGCCGGTACGGCGGACGGAGACGTCTTTGCTTTCAACGGGGAAGGGGAACTTCTTTGGGAGACGGGGAAGCTCAGGGACTGTGCCGTCTATGACATCGTTGCGAACGGCGGAGAAGTGACACTCGTCTATGCGGACGGGAGCGTGATTTCTTTCGGGGATGAAGACGCACGGGCATTTTCGGCACGCGCCGCGGAAGAGGCCGGAGCGGCCGGAGAAGAGGGTGCAAAGACTTATGGACTTTCCGCAGAGGACGGAGAAATTGAGGAGATTTACGAGGGGGCGGAAACGGAGAATTTTATCGATTCCTGTACCGTATACCGGCTCGGTTATCAACTTTCGGGCGGAGTTGCGGGCACGCAACTGCTGAAAGGGGACGGCAAGCTCTTTGTGCGCGCCCGCTGTAACGACGGCAAGTGGCGCCTCTTCCGCATTGAAAACGGGGAGGCGGGACAGGTACGGGCTCCCGGCGCTTCCCGTATCGGCGGCATGACGCTTTTCCGCGGGTCTCTCTATTATTCTTTCCGCGGACAAATTCTCACGGAGGCGGGGGAACAGGTCCTCTCATTTGACGAAAACATTCTTGCCCTCTCTTGCGGCGAGACGGAAATCTCCGCAATCACCGAGAGCGGGAAGCTCGTTGTGTACAACGTTGACCAAAGGGAAACCGTCTATGACGGCGTGCTGTCCGTTGCGGTGGATACGGACTATGTGTTCACGACGGGGGAGAATTTCCTTGCCAAGATAAAGAACGGCGGCGTGGCGCTCGTTGACGCATCGGAGCGCGGCGTCACGCTCTCGATGGCGGCGGGGAACGATGCAAACTTTATTCTCTGGAATGACGATTGCTTTATGTTGCGCGACACGTCGGATGTCACGAATCCCGTCACGATCTTCTATTCCGTGACGCATGCGCGTGCCATTTCGGTTTTTTCGGTGCTCCGCTGGGTGTTCCTTGCGCTTGCGATCGTTGCGCTCGCGGCGGCAGTCATTCTCTTCCTCTGCGTCAGGGAGTCCATGCGCGAAAAAATCCGCAAAGGGACGGTCTCTACGTTCAAAGCGATCTGGAGAGACAGGGCAATTTATCTTGCTTTGCTCATTCCGTTCTTGCTATTGATAACATTCTATTATATCCCCATTGTCCTCGGCTTCTCGATTTCGTTTCTCGATTACGTGCCGGGGGAGAGGGCCGTGTTCGAGGGCTTTAAATACTTCTCGATGGTCGTAAAGAACGCCGACTTCTGGTCAAGCGTCGGGACGATGCTGTTATTCCTCCTCGCGGATCTTGCGAAGGCGCTCATTCCTCCCTTCATCATCGCGGAATTTCTCATCCTCTGCAAGCTCAAGAAATTTTCTCTCTGGATCAGGATCCTGCTGTTCCTTCCCGGAATCCTGCCGGGGGTGGCGACCACGCTCGTATGGCAACAGGGTATCTTCGGCCCTTCGACGAACAGTCTCGTCAATGCCTTCATCAAGCTCTTTGCCCCGACGTTCACGGGCCTCAACTGGATTTACCATCGTTCGTATGCCGTCAGGGTGCTCTCGGTCGTCTGTTTCGGGTTCCCGTGGGTGGGGAGTTACCTCATTTTCTATGGCGCGCTCGGAGGGATCAATACTTCCATTTTCGAGGCCGCCAAGCTCGACGGATGTCCGTGGATAACGAGGGTATTTAAAATAGATATTCCGCTCATCCTATCTCAGATCAAGTACGTTGTCATCACGACGTTCATCTCATCCGTGCAGAACTACGGCACGCTGTATATTCTCTACGGCACGGGAACGTCGGATACGCTCCGCACGCCCGCGCTCATGATGTACGGCGAGATCATGGCGGGGAACTATAACGTCGCAAGTGTCATGGGCGTATTCCTGTTTATCTTCCTTGCCGTTGTCACGGTTCTCAATTTCCGTTCGCAGAAAGAACAGATCGAGTGAGGTAAAAACATGGAAAGCAATGCAACCGTAAAGAAAGGACTTCATATCCGTATCAATGGCGCGGACGGCGTGATAGCGCAGTCTTTCATCGTTCTTTTTCTCGTCATAACGCTCGCTCTGTGTATGCTCCCCGTGCTTGTCACGGTCATCATGTCGTTGAAACTCCCCGAAGACATACAGGATTTTCCCATATGGACTTTCCCGCGGAGGGGATGGGCATTCTCCAACTATAAAGAGGCCTTCAGGGTGCTCTCTTCGCCGCTTTTATGGACTCTCCTCATGGACATCGGCGTGACTGTTTCCGTCATGCTCTTGAGTTGCTATATTGCCTTTCTGTTTCAATGGTACAAGTTCAAGGGAAAGAATATGCTGTTCGCGCTCTTTATCCTTCCCATGCTTGTGCCGAACGTCGTGCTTTTGTCGCCGACCTACATCGTGGCGCACAACCTGAATATTACGGACAATTACTTGGGCGTCATTCTGCCCTATCTCGCGGGCAACCAGATCTCCTCGGTGTTTATGCTCCGCGTGTTCATGCAGCAGCATCCGAAATCCCTCTATGAGGCGGCCGAGCTCGACGGGGCAAACAAGTTCAATTTGTTTCTCCATGTGTGCCTGCCGCTCTCCTTCCCGATCATGATGGTGCAGGGGATCGGCATCTTCGCGGCCATCTACAACGACTATCTTTGGCCGCAACTCATCTTTTCGTCGGATCTGTCAAAGGGTACGCTCATGCCTTATCTGAAGTCCGTCGTTCAAAGCCTCACACAGGGCGTGCAGTACGCGATGTACCTCGTCGCAGGCATTCCGCTCATCATCTCTACGGCCATCAGCATCAAATTCTTCGTTTCGGGAGATTTTGCGAGCGGCCTCAAGATGTAGAATCCCGAAAAGCTTCCAAATTCCAAAAGGGACGTCCCTTTTGGCTTCTCCTTGCGGAGAAGCCAAATAAATCTTAACCAGCCTCCGCTACGGCGGCGGGAATAAAAAATTATCAAGGAGAAAAACGGAACATGAAAAAGAGATTCTTTACGCTCTTGACAAGCATCGTTGTCTGCCTGAGTCTCTGCCTTTTCGCGGCGGCCGGCTGCGGAGAATCGGGCGATAACGGCGGCAATGCCGGCAATGGCGGCAACGGTGGAAACGGCGGCAACGGCGGCGGCCCGCAGGGCGGGATCGACGCAAACATCGAAATGTATACGTCCGTCAATGTCATCGAGTATGAGGCTTTGGAGGCGGCGGCTCTTGCGTATGAGGATTATCAATACGACAAGGGGAACGAGATTTCCGTAAACTTCCACAACACAGACGACCCCGACGCCTATCAGATGACGCTCCGCAATCTCGTTACGAACGGCGTCAATGGCCCGACCATAGCATCTGTTTCACCCCTTCCCGAATATCACGGCACATCTGCCCTCGTGGATCTTTCGGCCTATCTGGAGGAGCCCAACCCCTATAGCCCCGATTACGAAACATGGCAGGACGGCCTCGAAGAGGACGCATACCGTCCCATCCGTGCAGGCGGCACGGTGACGACGCCCGGCGTCAGCTATTCCTCCAACTATTCCTGCATGTTTTACAATAAAGCGGCCATGAAGGCGGTGATGGGGGACGATCCGCTTGTGGACGAGACGGGTACGATCGATACGTCCAGCCCCGATTTTACGTGGGATTGGCTCCTTAACGCTCTCCAAAAGGCGAAGAACGACGGCGATAAAGCCAACAACCGTAAATTCATATATCCGCTTGCGATCTCCAGAAACGAGCAGGCCTGCGGGCAGACCAATTTCAATTTGGTCACAACGCTGATCAATATGTATCTCGACCAATACTTCCGTGATTTTACGGAGGAAGTCCACTCGCAGGAAGGCGACTACAGCTATATCGAAGATATCGATTCCGTATGGCAGTACGACGAGAACGATCCGAAAATCGACTACGGGAGCAAGTACAGCTATAACCTCAACAAAATCGTCGACGGCATCTTCAATCACTCCCAGCAATTCGGGCCCGAATCGGAGCGCTATAAGGAGATGATGGAGAATCTTTGGGAGCTTCTGCAATATACAAATCCCAATGATACCTATAATAATTGTTTCGACAGTTTCAACCGCACGACGATTATGTACAGCAAGGGCGGCGGAGGCTATGGGGATATTGACATGAAACTCTTCTATTTCGAGACGCTCGGCTATGTCAGGACTTACCGCGACGCCCACAAGACGCAGAACGGGTTTCCTTCTTCGGATTGGATCGACGATTCTCTCGGTTGGTTCCTTCTTCCCGCGATGTCCTCTTCGCTCGATGGCGTTGCCGGCAACGTCCGTCCTATGGGCGGCCCCCTCGAAAATTACGGCGTGCTCTCCACGGGTTCATCTTCGGCCGACGAAATAGCCGTCGATTTCCTGCGCTGGATCACTTCCCCCATGGGGCAGGAACATATCACGGCGGAATACATCTCGCAGGATGCGCCGCAGGTGATGCACCAGCTTGTAAAGGGCGTAAAACTCGATCCGCAGGTCGACTTTACTTCGGCGGCGGCACAGGTAGAGGGCGATATCGGTTTCAGCCCCTATAACATTTTCGCCATGGGCAGCGGCATGACCACTTGCACCATCAACGGCACGGGGGCATACCTGCGCGACGAAGTGTCGAAACTTCTTTCGGATTACTTTAAGGGAGGGGTGAAAGACTGGACGGCCGGCCCGACGATGCTCGGCCTCATCAAGAGCGGATTTGCGAGTTATGCCGAGCAGTATCATCTGCTGTACACCGATCCCGCCGAAGTTTCCGAAAAGACGAACGGGCTCAAAAACAATCCGTTCAATGTGACCTGACGGAGGCGCCATGAAAAAATTTTTCAGTCTTTGTTTAAGCACGCTCCTTTTGTGCGCGGCCGCAGGCTGCGGGGGCGGCTCACGGCAGGACCTCGGCGGGGAACTTCAGCCCTCGTCCGATCTTGAAACGGGATTCCTCAGGACGGCCGCGGAGGATGATTACGGCCGCTCCTTCGGCGCCTCGGACGGGTATAACGATAACGTTGTGGGTATCTTCTACTTCCTTTGGCTCAATCAGGCCGCCAACACCAATACGGTGGATAAGTACATCGCGGAAGGGAAGGCAGAGGAGACGCTGACGAGCCAGAACGGCTTCGGCATGCCGACTTTCACTTGGTGGGGAGAACCGATGTACGGTTACTACCAAATCGAGGATAAATGGGTGGTCAGGAAGCATGTGGAACTCTTTATCAACGCGGGGCTCGACTTTATCTGTTTCGACACGACCAACAACTCCCATTATTCCTCTGCGGCGAAGACGGTGCTCGACGTACTTTTGGAATACAAAAATCTCGGCTACGACGTCCCGAAGGCGATGTTCATGACGAATTCCGACTCCCCGGGGCGCATCAAGGGCATCTACAACGACTTCTACCGCCGCGACACTTACGACAGCATTTGGTTCA
Source organism: uncultured Clostridia bacterium (assembly GCA_964612545.1). Classification (GTDB taxonomy): domain Bacteria; phylum Bacillota; class Clostridia; order Christensenellales; family Borkfalkiaceae; genus Gallimonas. Next base: position 14,350 of record CAZTBU010000007.1, read on the forward strand.
CCGGGAACGGCAGCAAGCCGTGGATTATCGGCAGTGTTTCCGCGGATGACCTCGACATCATGGACCCCGACATCGTGGACAGATTCTATTTCAAGCAGTCACAGTGGCCGAACGCGTCGATCTATGAAGAGGGCTTCCCGTGGATTTCGTGGAAATGGCCGCAGGAGAGCTATTACGACGAGGAAAACAATTACGACATCATGAGTGTTTCCGTTTCCCAGCATGTGGGGGACGGGCGCGGGATAGACTTCTCCCTCTCGGGGCTGTGCTCGCCTTCCGTGCGGGATACGCTTTCCGCGGAGACGCGCAAGGCGATCGAAAACAGCCGTCCGAATTCCACGCTCGCCGAGACGCTTGATCACTACTACAACGCCAACTGGGGCAGGGGATACTCGCACGAAACGGATGAAAACGATGGCGGGCGCGCCGCCGAAAACATCAATTTCGAGGAGCAATGGCAGACTGTTTACGACAACAGCAACATCAACCTCGTGTTTGTAACGGGCTGGAACGAGTGGATCGCACAGCGGCAACCCGACGACCCTGCGCTTGAAGGCACATACGGCCACTTTATCGACACCTACAACATGGAATTCTCGCGCGACATCGAGATGATGAACGGCGGCTACCTCGATAACTGTTATCTTCAGCTCGTCAGGAACGTCAGGGCGTATAAGTCGGCGGTTTCTCCCGCAGGGGGGCACCCGGTCACGGAAAGCGACTTTACGAAACTCGAAAATTGGGCGGATATGCCCGCCTATGCCGACCTCGTAAAGGAGACGGAGCCGCGCAGCGCCATCGGCGCAGGCGGTAACTTCTATAAAAACAATACCGGACGCAACGACATCCGTGAAGTCCGCGTTGCATCGGCTCCGGACAGCGTTTACTTCCTCGTCACGACGGAGGGCGACATTACCGAGAGGCAGGAGGGGGATACCCGCTTCATGAACCTTTGGCTGGGCGTCGAAGGGCAAGGCGGCGGATTCAACGGCCTTCAGTACGTGATCAACCGCTCGGCCGACGGGACGGAAGCCTCCGTGGACAAGATCGGGAACAATTCCTTCACGAAGATCGGCAGTGCACAGGTGACGGTACGGGGCAATCATATGCTCGTCAGGGTGGCGAAGAGTCTCATCGGCATAAACGGCGGTTTCCGTCTTCAGTTCAAGGTGACGGACAACCTGCAGAAAGATTTCGATATTACCGACCTCTACACCAACGGCGACTGCGCTCCTGTCGGCAGGATCAATTACAGTTACTACGGGGAGTAAAAAATGGGTTTTATAAAGAAAGGGGCAGCGATAATGATGGGTGTTCTTTTCCTTTGCGCCGCCGCAGGGTGCTCTTCCGGGGGCGGAAGCGGCGCAGACGGCGGCAGTACTCCGCCTGCGGGCACGGATCCCGCGGAGCCCGGCGGGGAATATGTCTACGGCGAGGAGCATTCCGACGCCTATGACGCCGCATATACGGAATCTTTGCTCGGCATGGGGGAGCAGGCATTCACCCTGAGCCAACTCTCGGGGCTGGACTACTACCGCCGCGACAGGTTGCCCACGGGCGGCAATAAGGACGGAAAGTATGTCGGCATCTTCTATTTCCTTTGGCTCAACGAGGAAAACGGCTTGTACGACATCTCGAAACTCCTTGAAAAGTACGATCCGTCGGATACCGTCAAAAATCCGCTCTGGGCGATTCAGAAAGACGGCGCGGAAGAAGGGGAGAAAAACCAATATTACGACGAAACCGTCTCTCCCATGAAAGGTTTCCACTACTTCGAGGAGCCCCTGTACGGCTACTACGCCTCGACGGATAAGTGGGTCATCATGCGGCATCTCGAACTTCTCACCTACGCGGGCGTCGACTTTCTCTATCTCGACTACACCAATGCCAACAGAGGGGACCCGGTTCCGGGGAACATCTATCCCGAGGCGACTTACGCCCTTCTCGACAGCATTCTGGAACTGCAACAGAAGGGGATTGACTGCCCGAAGATCGTGCCCATCGTCTGCAATCCCATGACGGGCGGCGACAACGGCGACGGCGACGAGCGGCGGGCGAGCGTCGTGGAATGGGTGTACGAGAACTACTACGCCAAGGATAATTTCAAATACAAGTCCTGTTGGTTTACGGCGGACAAGACGCACAACCCCTCGGGCAAGCCTCTCCTTGTGACCTATACGATCAACAGGAAGGATTTCACGAACAAGGACGCCTACGACGCCTTCTGGCTTCGCAAGGTGGTCTGGCCCAACCAGGTCAGCCCCGAGTCCTATCGGGACGGTTTCCCGTGGATGGACTACGAGCTCCCGCAAAGGAATTACAACGGAATCATGAATGTCTCCGTGGCACAGCATACGGGCGCTTCATGGTCTTCGGAGGCATATTTGGCGCGGAGCAAGGGGAACGGCACCTACAGGTACCGCGGCAGAGGGGCAACCGCATCGCAGGTCTACGCAATGGAGACTGACGACGTCGAAAACGCGGCCTACGGCATCAACTTCAACGACCAATGGCGGAATGCCATCAATGCGGAGGGGGAGGAAGAGCCGTGGATCGTCACGGTGACGGGCTGGAACGAGTGGGTTGCCCAAAAGCTCGATCAGGGCTACGGATACGCATCTTTTATAGATACCTTCTCCATTGCCTTCTCCCGCGACGCGGAGATGATGCGCGACAAGGGCGGCTATTCGGACAATTTCTACATGCAGCTCGCCTCCAATATCGCGAAATTCAAGGCAAAGCCCTCGGCGCGCAATTCTGACGCTGCCATGTGGGAGAAAAAGACCCTTGCGATCGGCGACCTCTCCGCGTGGGAGGATGTGAAGAGCAAATATATCGATCTCTCGGGCGATGCGCTCATCCGCGATAAAGACAGCGTGGGGCACGTCTATCATTACTATGACGACTCCGCGCGCAACGATATCGAGTATCTCAAATTTGCCAACGACAGCGAGAACCTGTATGTGCTCGTCAGCACCAAGGACCCCGTCACCGCCTATACGGAGGGGGACGAATGCTGGATGAATCTGTATCTTTCCACCAAAAAGCGGGGCTGGCAGGGATACGACTTCGTGATCAACCGCTCGCCCGACGGAAGGACGACCTCCATCGAGGCGCTCTCCGAGGACGAAGACGGAAACATCGTTGCCACGAAGCTCGGCGCGCGTGCGGAATATATGGTCAAGGATAACTATATCGCCTTTTCCATTCCGCTTGCGGCGCTCGGCGTCACATCCAGGGACGTCATCGGTATCAAGGCGTGCGACAATATCTTCTCCGTCAGGCGTACGGAGGGGGACGGGGAAACGCCCGGCAACGACGGCGTGGGCGTATACCGTTTCGGCGACATCGAGGCGTTCTATTGCGGAGGTGACTGCGCGCCCATCGGAAGGCTCAACTTTGCATACAGGTTGGGATATTGATCCGGGGGGAGACGATCGCCCCTTGCGGGGCGGCACGGCAAAGTATAAAAACCAGGAAAATTTTAAGGAGGAAACCTTATGATAATGACAAAGAAACTCAAAGTTACATGCGCGTCGTTGCTTGCGGTGTGCTGTGCCGGCACCTCGGCGGCGGGTTTAGCGCTCACCAAAGGCAGGACGGCAAGCGCCGCCTCCGCCGACGACAGCTGGATCGGGGTGCCGGGGCAGTCCGCCGCCTTGGTCGGAGATGAAGTTCTCACCCTCTCCGCGAACGCGGCAATCACAAATAAGGGCGTGGACATTACCAAACTTCCCGGTAGCACGGGCGTGTTCTACATGTACTATACAAGTTCCATACAGTGGAGCGGCTTTTCGCTCCGCAACGGCAACGAAGCTTGCGGCTACTCATGGAATATGTCGAACGTCGATGCGACTAGCTTCCCTTGGCACTCCGTGTGCTTCGAAGGACAGAACAACCACATGATTTTAAACGATACCCGTACGTTTACCGGCGACGGGAGCGGCACACACGGCGGCATCAACGGCACCGGCGGGGAAAACTTTCTGAGTGGCATGGTGCCCGTCGAGATCCATCTCGGCCAAGGCACCTCGGCGGGCGATGCATCCTACATTAAAATCGGCGGCACGGAACTCATCCATGAGTCATCGGAAAACCTCTCCGTGACGCAGGTGCATTCCCGCACGGATACGGGAACCAGCAAGGAGCTCGTCTCCTCCGCGTTTGCGCAGGGCGCGTACCTTTCGGTCAACTGGAATGGCTCCGGAACCGACCCCCTGTTTGCGATCACCGAGCCGGGGTCCGTCCTTGCGCTCAATCCCTCTATGGACGCGACAGAGCAAAACCAACAACGCTCGGGTAACTTTAACAAAGATCTTACCATGGACCTTTCTTCGGCGGCGGACGTATTTACGGACGGCTGCAAAGTCACGATGAAGGTCAACGGCAAGGAAATCTCCGGTGTAGAGGTGAAGCTCGACAAGACGGATTCAAAGACAGCAAAACTCACCGTTACCAAGGAAAACCTCAACAAGATTCCCGAGGATGATTTGGCTTCCGTAAGTTTTATCACTTTCTCCTTCACGAACGACGATAAGGACTACGGCGACGTTGCGGTTGCGCTGAACATCGTCTTCGAGGATCCGCCCGTGCTCGACAGCGACGAGATTGCCCTCGAGAGCGTGAAAGACTTCTCCGTCTCCTTCGAATACAGCGGCAAAGCGGATCCTCTCACGGAGACGAAGGTAAGCTATCAGCCCGTCCCCTCCGCGGCCGAGACGGAACTCACCTCCACCGATGATTTTTCGGTCAAAAAGGATGAAACGAGTGGCAAATACACCATCAACGTCACACAGACGGGCGCGGAAAAGATCTTTGACGGCCACACTTCCGCCATTCTCACGATCCGGCTCAGGGTGCACAAACTGCGCGTGACGGCTTACGTACAGGGTTCTTCCGACGAGTTCGGCATCCGTTTCCGCGCTGGTATCGACTATGCCGATGGATCGTTAAAGCAGGACGGGTTCTACTCCTCTGCCACGATCAAGAAGCATAATCCCCAGACCCTTTCCTCGCGTGTCTTCTACGAGAACAGCGTGGACGTCACCAAGCCCATCTTTTTGGAATATTCCACGCTCGATGAGAGCGTAGAGTGGATGCTCGTTTCCCTCATGGATACGCCCGCCATTTCCGAATATTTCAGCAACGATACCGGACCCGATCAGGGCAATGTATTCTCCTTCATTATGTTCGGAAATGGTAAATCCCAAATACAGGGCATGAACGGCGCCTTTACGAACGGCAATACGGCAGAATTTAAGCAGAATACGAACATGAAGAACAACGTCGTCGAGATTTCCCTCGGCGCCGAGAAGGCCTCGGACGGCTATGTCAAGGTCAACGGCGAGCAAATCAGCCGCGAGCTTGCCAAATCCCAAAAAGATTTCAAGAATGGCAAGGCATGGGTCGGCCTGTTCTTCAATAACCAGACGAACTTCGACTTCACAGTCAACACGCATGTCAACGCGGTTGCAATCGGTTCGCCGCAGGAAGACAGCGCATACAAGATGGACCTCGGCAAGGCGGCCGATTTCACGCTCGAGCTTTCCAACACGAGCGGCAATCTCAAACTCACCGACGAGAGCGGCAGCGAGATTCCTTCCTCGCAGTTCACTTATGACAACGGCACGCTTACGATAAAGGCGGAATACTTCGCGGGCAGGAGCTATTCGAAGGAAGGGCAGATCTTCATCTGGGACAACGACAATCAGACGGGAACCGCCTTCAGAATGTCGTATACAGACAGCGACATGGGCGCCGTCCAGATCGCCTTCGCCACCAAGGGAGCCCTTGGGGACGTCACGTTTGACTTCGGCGTCAAAGAGGTCAGCAGGATCGAATCGTCCGAAGGGACCGTTCCTTCCGAAAATTATACGGTCAGGGACGGAAAGCTCGTCCTCTTGAAAGCGGCTTTGAAGGACGAAGCGGGCGTACAGCAGTTCCTTGTGACGGCAGACGGCACAGTCTATCCCTGCTACGTCTATGTGGACGAATTCAAGGACGGCTTAGTCCTTTCGGGCGGCGCGGCCGCAACGGGGAACGGATTTACCCTTACGGGAAATGACGGCAAGGCAACGCAGGCACGGGTTTACAACCTCTCCGAAGGCTTCAGGCTCGGCTTCAACTTCAAATCGATCGACACCTACCACGAGAGGGGCGTCAACGAAGCGGCAACGAGTGTAACCCTGAGATTCTTCGACCCCATGAGCGGCAATACGCTTGTCATCTCCGTCTATGCCAATTTCCCCGACGACAGAATCAGCAGCAGTATGGCGGCGCTCTACCTCTCCGCCGGCCTCTATGACGCGGACGGCGGGAAGGTTGCGGATGGCGTAGACAGGCCCATCGCGCCCAGCGACGGAAATAACAGCGCGTCCGGGGAGCACAACATCGAACTCGCGGTAAATGACGGCAAGATCAGGCTCACCGTTGCGGGCCGTCCCTATGATTTTACTTTCCAGGAATTCAACATGAATGCCGTCATCTTCTCGATCACGGCGGAGCATGCAACGTCCGGATCTTCCACGGAAACCGTTCTCGGCGGCTACAACATATCCGATCCGTCCAATCCCGGCGGCGGAGACCAGCCCGGAGACCAGCCCGGAGAGCCGTCCGAGCCCGGCGAAGCGGATAACGGTTGCGGCAGCGTCATCGGCGGCACGGGTATCGCCCTCGCGGTCATCGCGGTCCTCGGGGCGGCGGTTGCCGTGATCTTCGCGGCGAAGAAGAAAGAGAAATAATCCGCAACCGAAGGCAGGCGGGGGCCCGCCAAGGGCCTCCGCCCCCCTCGGGCGGCGGTTGCAGGCAGACATGGTTGAAAGCCGTTTATAACCGCCTCTCTTCCCGTGCGGAAAACGGAAACCATCCTATGGTAAATTCGGAGGAATTCAATGAAAAAAACCAGATTGCACATCTGTATCTTTACGGCAGGCCTGCTCGCGGCGCTCTTTCTGCTTTGCGGTTTTGTTTTGATGAAGCCCGCAAGCGTCTTTGCGGCGGAGAGCAACACGGTCTCTTCCTATTGCCCGCAGGGCTCGGCCAATGTTTCGCTCAATAAGCCCGTCAAGGCGTCTTCTTCCTATGAGAAGATGGATGAGGGATGGGCGGCGGCCTTCCTTACGGACGGCATGATCGGCACTCCCGGCGTTCAGCCCCCGAACGGCTGGTCGACAGAGCCGAACGAAACGACGGACCCGAATAAGGTTGCATGGGCCTCCGTCGATTTGCAGGCAGAGTGTACACTTTCCCGTATCGTTCTCTTTCCGCGCAACGATCATGCCGATAACTACGGCGAGTGTTTCCCCGTAGACTTCGAGCTCCAGGTCTCCTCCACGGGAAAGGATAACTCGTGGGAGACCGTCAAAAAATTCGAAGATTTTCAAAAACCTACGCAGCCTCTGACCGTGGACTTCGAAGAAAATGTGCCGTCGGCAAGCTATGTGCGCCTGTATGTGACGGAGCGCATAGGCGCCGACAACTTTACGGGCGGAACGGGAGGCAACGACGGCAAACTCGTGCAGATTTCCGAAATGGCCGTTTTCGGCAACGTATCCCACGCAACCCTTTCGCTCAATAAAACAGCGCTCAAACTCAAAGTCGGCGCGGTTGACAGGATAACGCCGTCGGGGATCGGCGCGTCGGAGCTTATCTGGAAGAGCGACGATGAAGCCGTCGCTTCCGTCTCCCCCGAAGGCGTCATCACGGCAAAGAGCGTCGGCAATACGATGGTGCGTGTCAGCGGCGAAGGGTTCGGCGAGCAGACGGTCTCCGTCTCCGTCGTGGAGAAAAAGTTCGATTTCGACGAAAACATTACGATTTCCGTCTTTTGGCTCCCCACAAAGACTTACCTCGAAGGGGGAGTGGGAGACGAGAGATGGGATGAACAGTTCAAGCTCCTTGCGGATGCGGACGTTGATTGGCTTGCCCATGTCACGGACAACGAGAATTCCGGCATGCTTCTTACCTCGAAGGAAGACAATCTCAAGGCCGCGGAGTATGCCGATAAATACGGAATGTATCTCACCGTGGCGGACACCCGTTTCGGGCAGAATCTTCTCAACATGGATGACGGGGCCATTGCCTCTCTCATCGAGGAATACCGGAATGTTCCCGGCGTCGGCGGTTACTATATCTGGGACGAACCCGCGCCCACCGCAGATCTTTCGCCCTACGCCCGCGTGTATGCGGCGATGAAGCAAACCGATCCCGACGCATATGCACATCTGAACTTCCTTCCCATGTATGCCTATCAGGGCGGGGAGGAGGCCTACCGCAAGCACGTCTCGTCATGGCTGGACGCGACCCAAGCGAAGGGCGTTCCGCAGGACTATATCATGTACGATTACTATCCGTACACGGGATTCGGCGAGGGTATGGACCGCGAAAACTTCTTCTCCCACCTTGACGCAATGCGCAGGATCGGGCTGGATTACGGCGTCAAAACGGCGACTTATCTGCAATCCAACGGCAGTGACAGCAAGCGCTGCCCGTCCCCGTCGGAGATCCGCTATCAGGCGATGGCTTCCCTCGCCTACGGCTATAAACAGCTTTCCTACTTCACTTGGTTCCTTCCCACAAACCGCTCCGAGACTTTCCACGACGCTATCGTCAGCGATAAGGGCGTTCCCAATGCCGTAACGTACGATGCGGTCTCCAAGCTTAACAGGGAGATCCACAACCTCGGCGCAACGCTTGCGAAATTAGACAGCGTGGAAGTCTATCTCAACGGCCCTCTGTACGGCGGGCAGCTCCCCGTTCCCGACGATTTCGTATTCCAGAGCATGGACGACGTATCTTACACGGTCTCTTTGATGAAGGATAAGATCACGGGCCGTAACTATGTGATGTTGGTCAATAACGATTTTACGGACCCGATGGAGACGAGCGTGTTTTTCGGCAGCGGGCTCCGCTCCCTGCAACAGGTCAGCCCCGAAGACGGCCGTCTCAAGGATGTTGCCCTGCCGGGGGACGGTACGCTTACTATTTCGCTCGAAGCGGGCGACGCCGTTCTCTACGCCCTCCCCGAAGGGATGGATTTCACGGCAGAGCAGACGGTAGACAGGACCGCCGCGGATGAAATTCTGGCAAGGGCAGAGAGCGAGAGGGGAGGCATTTCCGCAAACGATGCCGCGCTGCTCGATGAAGCCGTCGGAGAACTCAGGGAGGCCCTCGGCAACGTTTATACGACGCAGGCCAGACTCGACGAACTTACGGAAAAAGTGAAAAATATTCTCGATAACGCCGAAAAAGTACCCCCCGAAGAGCCTGCGGAAGAAAAGAAGGGGTGCGGCGGCATGATCGGCGCGGCGGCGGGCGGAGGAATTTCCCTTGCCCTTCTCCTCGCGGCACTTCTCCTTGTGAAAAAGAAAAAGAAAAAGAGAGAATAATTTCTCTCTTGCGCCGTAAACGGGGCAACCCGCCTATACGATGACCGGCAATTCCTTCAGCGCCTCGCGGCGGGATTCGGATAACTTGTCGAAGATAAGCATGTCGAACGCCGTGAGGGGCTCCAGAAGGTATGTCCCCGATTGATCGAACTTGCTTTGATCGGCAACGAGCACGCGGAAAACGGAATACCGAAACACCGTACGCTTGATCTCCCTTTGGTCGAGAGAGGACTCGTAGGTACCCGTATTGTCGATGGCGGAGCAGGATGTCAGCATGAGGTCGAAATGGAATTCGGACATCAGCTTTGTCGTCCAGCTTCCCGAAATGGAATACCCGTGCGGCGAGACCGTTCCGCCGGGGATGATGAGGTTGATCCCGCGGATGTGCGATAGCACCGCAACCGCCTGCAGGGAATTGGTGATGACCGTCTTTTCCGCAAGGTTCATCTGCTGTGCTACGGCGAGCACGGTGGAGGAGTTGTCCAAAAACACCGTCTTGAAGTCGGCGGGGATGTGCTCGATGGCCTTCTTTGCGATCTGTGCCTTCGGTTCCGCGTTCTCCGTCATACGCACGAGAATGGAAACCTCGTCGGCGGCTTCCAGCAGCACGGCGCCTCCGTGGCTTCTGCGGAGGAGCCCGAGGTCCTGCAGGTCGTTGAGATCGCGGCGTATCGTCGCCTCGCTTGCGTAAAGTTTTTTCGCAAGCTCGCCGACGGTTGCCGAGCCCTGTTTTCTCAGGAGAGAAAGAATTTCGTTTTTTCTTGCGTCATTCAGCATATTTCACTTCCGAATTTGCTCATATTGTAGCATAATTTTGAAGTTTTGTCAAGATTTCGAGCATATATGGACAATATTTTTATTCTATGGTATCATAATTGCGAGGTGGGAACATGAACGAGTTTCTTGCGATAGATATCGGGGCTTCTTCGGGAAGACATATTCTCGGCTCCGTGAAGGAAGGGATCCTCACCATCGAAGAGATCTATCGTTTTCCGAATTCACCCGTCATGCAAGGCGGCGCCCTCGTTTGGGATGGCGGCTATCTCAGGCAGGAGATCGTAAACGGCCTGAAGAAGGCGCATGAGATGGGAAGGTCTCCCAAATGTATCGGCATCGATACCTGGGCGGTGGATTATGTCCTTCTCGGCCGCGATAAACGTCCCATCGGTCCCATACACGCTTACCGCTCGGACCGCACACAGTCCGTCATCTCTTCCGTGCACGCCAAGATTCCCTTTGACGTGCTCTACCAGAGGACGGGGATCCATTTTCAGACTTTCAACACAATCTATCAGCTTGCCGCGGATCAAAAGAGCGGCGCGCTCGGCAAGGCGCGGTACATGCTCATGCTCCCCGATTATCTGAATTATATTCTGACGGGGAAGATGGAACGCGAATATACGAACGCTACCTCGACGGGGCTCGTGAACGCTTCGAAACGTACATGGGACGGGGCGATTCTGAAGGCGCTCGGCTTCCCGTTGCGGCTCTTTCCGCCGCTTTCGCAGCCCGGCACCGTCCTCGGCAATCTCTCGGAGGAGATCAGAAAAGAGGTGGGCTACGATGCGCTCGTCGTCCTTCCCGCCACGCACGACACGGCAAGCGCCGTCGTCGCTTCCCTTGCGGGGAAGGGGGCGTATCTTTCGAGCGGGACGTGGTCTCTCCTCGGCACGGTGCAGGATACGGCGCATACGGAGGAAAAATGCCGCGCCTACAACTGTTCCAACGAGGGTCACCTCTCCGGCAAATACAGATTTCAGAAGAACATCATGGGGCTTTGGATCGTGCAGCGTCTCCGCGAGGAGGAAGCGCCGCAACTTTCCTTCCCGCAACTTGCACATCTTGCGGAAGAGAGCAAAACCGACTGCGAGATCGATGCCAGCGGCGCAGCCTATCTTTCGCCCAAAAACATGAAAATGCAGATCGAGGCGGATGTCGGGAGGAAACTTACGCTCGGTGAAGCTCTCTATGCGGCCTTTAAGGGGCTTGCGGTCTGCTACCGCAACACGCTTACCGAGATCTCTTCGGTCACGGGAGAGCATTACGGTGAACTCAACATCTTCGGCGGCGGGAGCAAGAACGCTTTCCTGAACCGCCTGACCGCGGAGGTAGCGAAGGTCAAGGTAACGGCGGGGCCCGCCGAGGCAACCGCGATCGGCAACCTTCTCGTCCAAATGGACGCAATGGGGGAACTCTCCCTCAGGGATGCGCCCGCCATTGTGGCAAGATCGTTTGAAACGGAGGAATTTACGGCATGAATTATCAACAGGCATACGCGGCAATCGGCGTAGATACGGAATCGGCGATCGGGGCGCTGAAGGATATTCCCATCAGCATCCATTGCTGGCAGGGTGACGACGTCATCGGTTTTGACGGCGCGGGAAGCCTTTCGGGCGGCATTCAGACGACGGGCAACTACATGGGCCGCGCCCGCAATTTCGAAGAGCTCAAAGAGGACTTGAGGGAGGCATTTTCTCTCATGCCGGGGAAAAAACGGCTCAATCTTCACGCAAGTTACGCCATTCTGGGCGGTGACGCAGGGAAGACGGACCGCGACGGCTATACATTCAAACATTTCATCCCGTGGGTGGAATTCGCCAAAGAACTCGGGCTCGACGGCATCGATTTCAATCCCACGTTTTTTGCCCACCCCAATATGAAGGACGGGCTGACTCTTTCCTCACCCCTTAAGAGCGTCCGTTCCTTTTGGGTGGAGCACGGCAAGCGCTGCATGGAGATTGCCGCGGAACTCGGCAAGGCATTCGGGAAACCGTGCCTCGTCAATCTATGGATTCCCGACGGATTCAAAGACGTGCCCGCAGACCGCCTCGGCCCCCGCCTGCGCCTCAGGGAATCTCTCGACGAAATTCTGGAAAATTACGACAGGGAGTGGGTCATTCCCGCCGTCGAGAGCAAGGTATTCGGCATCGGCGTTGAGAGTTACACGGTGGGGAGCAACGAATTTTATCAGAATTACGCCGCAAAGAAGGGCATATGCTGCCTGCTCGACAACGGCCATTATCACCCTTTGGAGTATGTTTCAGACAAGATTCCCGCGCTTCTCGCCTTTTACGACAGGGTCGCCCTGCACGTGACGCGCGGCGTCCGCTGGGACAGCGACCACGTCGTTCTCTTCGAGGACGAACTCAAGGAGATCGCAAAGGAAATCGTACGTAACAATGCGACGCGGAAAGTCCTCATCGGGCTCGATTATTTCGACGCAAGCATCAACCGTATCTTCGCGTGGGTCACGGGCCAACGCTCCGTGCAAAAGGCGCTCCTGTATGCTCTGCTCCTTCCCCATGACAGAATGCGGGAAATGCAGGATGAGGGGGATTTCACCGCCCTCATGGACCTTCAGGAGAGGGTCAAGACGTTGCCCTTCGGCGACGTATGGGACGAGTATCTCCGCAGGGAGGGGCTCGAAGAAAACGTTCTCTCCCGCGTACGCGCCTACGAGAGCACGGTGCTAAAGGAGAGAGTATGAAAGATCTGTTTACGTCGCCCTTTTTAAAGGCATTCGCCAAAACCACGAGCAATATGTACCGTCTGGGCTGGGATGAGCGGAACGGGGGAAACCTCTCCCTTCTCCTTACCGAAGAAGACATCGCGCCCTATCTCGACCCGTATGCGGTAAAGCGCCGCTTCCCGCTCGGCTTCACGGCCGTAGAACTCAAGGGGAAATATTTCCTCGTGACGGGTACGCAGAAATATTTCAAAAACATAGAAGGGGACGAGGAAAACAATTTGGGGCTTTTCCGCATTTCGCAGGACGGCACGGAGGGTGAATTGCTTTGGGGCTATGCGGACGGCGGGAGGCCCACCAGCGAGCTCCCCGCCCACCTCATGAGCCACACCGCCCGCCTTCGGGCAGATCCCGAAAACAGGGTTGTAATGCATTCCCATCCGACGAACACGCTCGCCATGACCTATGTGCATGCGCTCGATTCCGACCTTTTCACCCATACGCTGTGGCAAATGTCTACGGAATGTATCGTTGTGTTCCCGGAGGGCGTGGAGGTACTCCCGTGGATGCTTTGCGGCACCAACGAGATCGGCGCGGCCACGGCGGAAAAGATGAACGGGGTCCGCGTGGTCGTTTGGGCCATGCACGGAGTTTACGGCGCGGGCAAGACGCTTGACGAGACGTTCGGTCTCGTGGAAACGGTGGAAAAAGCGGCCACCGTCTATATGCTGACGTCGCATTTGCCCCGCGTCAACACAATCAAAGACAGCGAATTGAAATGCCTTGCGGACTATTTCGGCGTGAAATACCGCAAGGGGATCATTGACTGACGGTTCTAACCGCGCAACCCGCGGCAGGAATAAAAACCGAAAAAATAAGGAGGAAACCATGAAACAAACAAAGACAAAAAGCGTTATGATGATACTGACGCTAGCGTTGCTCGTGCTGACGCTCGGGCTCGGCATTTTCTTCATGTATCCGAAAGAGGCGAATGCAGATGAAGCGTCCCCCGAGCTCGTCCCGCTTGCCGACGCGGATTTTTTGTCCGCACCTGCGATCCAAAAGAACGGCGGCGGAAAAGGCGTTTGGTGGGACGCTAACCATACCCAAATGCGGCTTTTTTATAAGGTCTTAAACGGAACGCCCACAAAACTCAGCAAAGGCGGGACGAATCAATACGCCGCGGTCACCACACTTTTCATCAAAGCGGGTGACACAGAGCAGTCTATTGCTCAATGGGGTTTCCCCACGTCGAAACGCTGGATCGACAATATGGGGGCCCACACTGCCGATATCGATGCCGTTACAGGTGAAATTTGGATGTGTGGCACAGAAGAATGGCTTGAAAGTATTACCGAAGTCCATTTCGCAGCGGGTTTTGCCGAAAAGGACGACGCGGGCAACGACACGGCCGTCAAGACCACGAAAGATTATTATCTCTGGAATGGCGACGATAGCGGCTGGCAGACCCGCATTACGTCATTTACGGCGACATACGGAGGGAAGCTCGAAAAGGGTCAACCGCTTGACCCCGCCAAACTTAACGTCACGGCGCAGTTCAAGGACGGAACAAGCGGCACGGTGGACGGCTCCGTGATTTCGGTCGGCGAGCTCGATACTTCCGAGCTTGGAGCAAAGACGGTGGCGCTTACCTATCAGGACCAGACCGCTGAGCTTTCCGTTACCGTGGAAGAAGCAAGGACGCTTACAAGTATCGAAGTGAAGAACGGATCCTATGCCGCACAGCGTTGGACCTATCCCGATTTCGCCGACCTCGAAGTCTACGCGCACTACGGAGAAGAGGATACGGAGGGTACGAAACTCGATAGGAGCGATTTCACCGTTTCGGGCTACGACATGTGGACGGCGGAAGGCACGACGGAGGGTACAGTTTCCTACACGCATAATGACGTGACGAAGACGGCAACGTTTACCATAAACGTGCAGGAGAACACCACGACGGATAAATATCTCGATGTCGTCCCCGGAAAATCCGCCAATGGACCGAACAGCCAGGCGGCGGGCGACGGCGGAACAGGTTTTACGTTTGGCGAGAGGCCGCTTCTTTCTGTTCCGATCGAAATCAAGGGTTTCGATCTCGGCTATAATCTTGGCAACCGCAACTCTTTGGGTTTTGAACTCATCAAGGGGATGCATTTCGTAGATTACATTGAATTTATCTACGACGGCGAGGAGAAAACGCTTCAGGAACTCCTCACGGACCAAATAATCGAGAGCGCAGGGACGAGCGATAACGGCGTGCTGGTATTTTTGTTTAAAGATCAAGCGAACCGCGCAAAGGTTTCCCAAATCCATTGCAAGGCAGGTATGCAGTGGCCGAAACAAATGAGCGACCATTGGGGGAATGTGACGCAGGATATGGCAGATCAACTGACCCAAGCGAGCGAACTCCTTTCCGATCTTGTCCTGAAAAAGGATGTCTGGCTCTACAACGGCGGGAATGAGGGATGGCTCGAGGCCGTAGAGAGCCTCACCGTTACCGTAGCAGACAATTATCAGGTTCTGCAGAATGCAGAGCTCGACACGAGCAAACTCACCGTCACGGCAAAATACTTCGGCAAAGACGAGGGGACTTCCGTAGATATCGCGGGTTGCACCGTTGAGTTCTCCTCCGGAGAGGTCGGCGAACAAAAAGGTACCGTCACCTATCGCGGCGTCAAGGGGGAATTCACCGTCAAAGTTGTGAAGGCCGGCAAAGTTCTCGAGAAAATCGAGCTTTCGGGCACGACCGAATTCACCGCAAAGCGTTTTGAAGAGGCTCCCGCGCTGACGGGCTTCACCGTCACCGCGTATTTCCAAGACGAAACAGACAGAGAGGACGTCACGGCAAACTGCACCGTCGAAGAGGCGAACACATGGCAAGAACCCGGCACGTACAAGATTCAGGTCAGCTACACCTATGGCAGCGAAACGAAGACTGCCGAGCTCAGCCTTACGATCGAGGAACCCGATCTTGACAACGGGCTTGAGGTTCTGCATGACTACGAAGTGCAGTCTCCGCCTCCCATCGAGTGGAGTGACAACTTCTGGGGCCCCACGGATTGGGGCAACCACACGGCCACAAAGAATCCGCAGCTTATCATCTACTTCCGTGCGAAGGGAAACATTACTCTTCCCGAAACGGGCAAGCTCGATCAGTTCGGACTTTTGGGCGGCACGTCAAAGGGTACGCACATCCTTGACTATATTCTCATCAACGGGCAGCCCTATGAAACTTGGAAGACGGAATTCGGGTATGAGACAGGTTGGATCGGTCTCCACAGCGCAGGGCCTCAGGGCTCTCAGGACGGGAGTGTTCCCTATGCGCTCTGGCTCAATCCCGGCAAAAGCGTCAAAGACAATTCATGGAGAGAGTCCATTCAGACGATCACCATCAAAGCGGGATTCCAGTGGGCTACAAGCGAAAGCGGCGATCTTGCAGGTGCGGTTGTGAAGCAGGATATTACGCTTTGGAATGCACACGACGCGGGCTGGCAGCGCGCCGCCGATAGCATTCAGGCTAAAGTAAAAGAAGGCGGGAAGATTGAGCTCGGCACCGAGGATATCGGGTCGATGATCGAAGTCAAGGCCGTCTCCGGTTCGGAAGAATGGGAGATCTCGGGTTACACGATCGAAAATTACGACAAGGATACGGCGGGCAAGCAGACCGTTACGATCATGTATCAGGGCAAAGAGTGCACCCTTGAAATCACCGTCGGGGAAGATTCCGTGCCCGAAACGCCCGTGCCCGAGAGTTTGGCGCTTGACAAGACGAACGTCACGACGGAGAAGGGCAAACAGCCCGATCTTTCCCAAATCAAGGCTACGGTCAAGTTCACGAACGGCGGCGAGGATGTTACCTTTAATCTCGGCGAGCTTCCTGCCGAGGCGAAACTCTCCGACATCGACGTCTCCAAGGCGGGCGACGTGACAGTGACGCTCACCTACACCAAGGACGGCGTTACGCTCACGGCTACATTCACCGTCACGGTCACCGAGTCCTCGCAGGGCGGGAATGAGAATCCCGGCGGAGACCAGCCCGAAGACCCGTCCAATCCCGGCGGAGACCAGCCCGGAGACCAGCCCGGAGACCCGTCCAATCCCGGCGGAGACCAGCCCGAAGACCCGTCCGAGCCCGGCGAAGCGGATAACGGTTGCGGCAGCGTCATCGGCGGCACGGGTATTGCCCTTGCGGTCATCGCGATCCTCGGGGCGGCGGTTGCCGTGATCATTGCGGCGCGCAAGAAGAACAACTGACATTTCTTTTCTCCGAATCCGAACGGGGCGTCCGCGAGGGCGCCCTCTTCGGGGAAGAGAATTTCCCGAAAAATCTGCGGAAGAACGTTCTTCCGCGGTTTTTGAATCTCTCTTTTGCGGACAGAAAGCGGTGACCCTTCGGCTACGCGCTTTGCGCTTCGCTCAGGGTGACAGATCCCGTCATGCTGAGCCGCCGCACTTTTGCGGCGTGCCGAAGCATCACCTTATTGTTTCGGAGGTTATCCATGAAATATTTTCGTTCTCCGCCCGCAGAGCTCAGGGCAAGGCCCTTCTGGGCGCTCAACGGCTCCCTGGGGGAGGAGGAGCTCAAGAGACAGATCGCCGTCATGCGCGAAATGGGCTTCGGCGGGGCCTATCTGCATTCGAGGACGGGCCTTTCCACCGAATATCTGTCGGAAGAATGGTTCCGCCTCATGAACGTCTGCGCGGACGAGCTTGAAAAAAACGGCATGTCCGCCTATCTCTACGACGAGGACCGCTATCCTTCCGGTGTTGCGGGCGGCTATGTGCCCATGCACAAAGAATTCCGCGGAAAGTATCTCACCGTCCGCATTCTCTCCTCCGCGGAATACAGGGCCGAAGAGGGAGACATACGGGTTTTTTCCGTCAAATTCAAGGGAGAAAGGCTAATCTCCTACCGTCCCTATGCGGGCGGGAAGGGGCAGGTTGCCGTCTTTTCCGTGCGGGAAAGGGAGGCGCAGGATGTTTACAACGGCTATCCCTACTTCGACGCCCTGAAGAAAGAGGCGACGGAAGAATTTCTGCACGTCACTTTAGACAGGTATGCGGAGGAGATGGGGGAGCGCATGGGGCGGAGCGTCAAAGGCGTCTTTACCGACGAGCCGAACCGCGGCGCGGTGTTCAACGGCTTCGCCCATCTCGGCGCGGATGCGGAGCGCAGGACTCCTTACACCGAAGAGCTCTTTCCCGCGTACTTTGAAAAATGGCATGAAAGACTCGAAGATAAACTTCCCGAGCTGTATTTCCGCGGAAAAAACACATTTTCCCGCACGGCGTGGCGTTATCTCGAGACGCTTACTACGCTTTTCCTGCGGAATTACGCAGAGCCATATCATGAGTGGTGCCGAAAGCACAATATTGCCTTCACGGGCCACATTCTGCATGAGGACAACCTTTCGGCGATGACGGCCCTGTGCGGTTCCCCCATGCGCTTCTATGAGCTCATGGATGCCCCCGGCGTCGACAATTTAACGGCGGACAGCACCAATATTGCCGTGCCCGTCATGTGCTCGTCTGTGGCGCGGCAGTGCGGGAAAAAGAACGTCCTCTCGGAAATGTACGCCGTCATCGGCTGGCAGGCCGATTTCAGGACCTATAAGCGAATCGGCGACTGGCATGCCTTTTTCGGCGTGAATGACCGCTGTACGCATTTGAGTATGTACACGATGGGGGGCATTGCCAAGCGCGATTATCCCGCAAGCATTCTCTCCCAGAGTGTTTGGTGGAAAGATTACAGGATGGTGGAGGACTACTTCGCCCGCCTCAACGTCTTTCTTTCGCAGGGCAAGCAAAAGGCGGAGTTGCTTTGGATCCATCCCGTCGAATCGGCGTGGGGCATGAGCCGCATGGAAGGCTACAATAATTTTTTCGTACCGAAGGATCCCGGCTATCTCGCCCTCGAAACGCGCTACAGGAACGTCTCGGACATCCTCGCGGAGAGCGGTATAAAGTTCGACTTCGGCGACGAAGAAATGATGTCCCGCCTCGCTTGCACGGAGAGGAAAAACGGCAAAGTTTACTTGCGCGTCGGGCGCGAAAGGTACGAAAGGGTTTTACTTGCGGGCAGCGTGACCCTGCGGAATTCCACCGTAAAACTTCTTCGCCGCTTTCTGCGGATGGGCGGGGAAGTGCTGCTCGTCGGCGATTTTCCTGTGTACCGCGAAGGGAACCGTTTTTGCGCCGAAAAAGCGCTCGCGGGCGTGAAGAGGATCGAAGAAAAAGACCTCCCCGCGGCCGTCTCTCTTCCCTTCCGCGCGGAGGGCGGGAAGGTCTATACCCACTTTGCCGCGGCGGTGCGCAAGCGTTATTTTGCCGCCGTCTCTGCCGAGAGCGAAAAACGGGAGTTTGTCTTTTCCTTTGCGGGAAAGTTTTCCTTTCTCCGCTATGACCCCCGCACGGGGCGCCATTTTCCCGTTTCTGCCAAATTCGGGGGAGGCATGTCCGAAATTCATCTTTCCCTCGATGCGGGCGAGGAAGTCCTGCTTGTATTGAGTGAAAACGGGGAACCCATGTCCGTTTCAGAACATAAGACCTCAGACACGGTATGGACAAATTTGCCCGAAACAAATATTTCGTTTACCCTGAAAGAGCCCAATGTCTGCGTGCTCGACCGCGCCCGATACACCTGCGGGGGCGAAGACGGAGAGGACGAGATTCTCAGGATAGACGCCGCGGTCCGTTCGCGGCTCGGCCTTCCCCTGCGCACGCCCGAAGGGATCCAGCCGTGGTTCAAACGGAAGTTCATGCTTGAAAAGCCGTGCGGAGAGCGCGTGACTTTGCGGTTCCCGTTCGGCATACGGGATATCCCTCCGTCGCTCAATCTCGTGTTCGAACCGATCGAGGGCGCGGCCCTTTTCCTCAACGGCGTTTATCTCGGCAGGAAACCCGCAAGGAGCGCATGGGATAACTGCTTCGTTTGGCTTCCGCTGCCCGTTTCCGCCCTGAAGCATGGGGAGAACGTCATCGAAGTTTCCTTCCCGATGGAAGAGGAAACGCCCATCGAGGCAATGTACCTGACGGGCAGGTTCGGCGTTGAGGCGGAGGGGCATTCCGTTACGCTTTGCCGCCTTCCGGAAACGCTCTCGATAGGGGACATCGTCCCGCAGGGACTTCCTTTCTACTGCGGCGAACTCGTCTACCGCTTTCCGCTCAAAGCAGGGAAGTACCGCGTCCGCGTTCCGTCCTTCGGCGGCGCGCTCGTCAGAATCGGGAATAAAGCGAGGGGATTTGCGCCCTTTGAAGCGGACGTTACTTCCGCCCGCACGTTGCAAATATCCGTCATGGTGACCCAGCGCAATAAGTTCGGTCCCCTGCATTACAGGGGGGAGAGCCGCGGCGCATTCGGCGAATTCTGTCCTTCGGAGGAAGACTTTTCGGAGGACTTCCGCCTCATCGGGCAGGGCCTTTTCATGCCGCCCTCCGTCAAAGAGAAAAGGGACGAAGATATATGAAGACAGAAAATGTATGGCCTGAGCGCATTGTCGCTTTTTCGGGCACAGAGAACGAATCCGGACTTTTGCGGCCCTCCGCCCTGCAGATCGGCCTCGGGCAGGAAAAGACGGCTGCGATTCTGCCGCATGGCTACCTCATCCTCGATTACGGGAGAGAGATCGTCGGCGGCGTCAGGCTGCTTTCCTATTTTTCGGAGAAGGAAGTGCCCGTGCGGCTGCGCTTCGGGGAATCCGTCGCCGAGGTCTGCGCCGAAATCGGAGAAAAGAACGCGACGAACGACCACGCCGTCCGCGACTTCCGTTTGGCGATCCCGCAACTTTCCGGCGGCGTTTACGGGGATACGGGTTTCCGCTTCCTGCGCATCGATGCGGAGGAGAAACTTTTGCTCACTGCCGCCGTGGCCGTCGATCATCGCTGCGATTTTCCCGTCACGGGGTCCTTTCTGTGCGATGACGGCCGCGTCAACGAGATTTACTCCACGGCGCGGGAGACCCTTTTCTGTTGCGTACAGAACGGCTATATCTGGGACGGCGTCAAGCGGGACCGTCTTGTGTGGATCGGGGACCTTCACCCCGAACTCATGGGGCTCCTCGCGACGGTAGGCGACTGTGAAAATATTGCGAACAGTCTCCGTTTTGCCATGTTGCAGACGCCTCTCCCCGGCTGGATTGACGGTATTCCCGCCTATTCGCTCTGGTGGATCGTGGAATTGCACGACTACTATGCACAGACGGGCAACTATGCGCTTCTGAAGGAGCTGTCGGACTATTTTGCCCGTCTCCTCCGCCAAATCGATCTCTTTGTAAAGGAGGACGGGGAGACTGTTTTCCCCTATAATTTCCTTGACTGGCAGACCCACGGCAAGGAGGATGAACTTGCGGGGCAGGAGGGGCTTTTGGCGCTTGCCATGAAGAAAGCCGTGCGGCTTTCGGAAATTCTGGAAATCGGAACGCCGGCGGAAGAGATCCTTTCCCGCGTCCGCCGCCGCCGCAAACAAGTCAAAACAAGCAAGCAGGCGGGGGCCTTGCGCTTTCTCGCGGGGCTTTCCTCCGCGGGCGAAACCGAATCGCTCCTTTTGAAGGACGGCGCGAAGGGGTTTTCCACCTTTATGAGTTACTATATCCTGCGTTCGCTTGCGGAATGCGGCAGGGGGCGGGAGGCGCTCGGCCTCATGAAGGAATATTACGGCGGCATGCTCGACGCGGGCGCGAGAACGTTTTGGGAGGACTATTCCACCGACTGGAAGGGCGGCCGCATCGACTGTCTCCCCGCAGAGGGCGGAAAGGACATCCACGGCGACTTCGGCGCATACTGCTATCGGGGATACCGACATAGTCTGTGCCATGGGTGGTCATGCGGGCCGGTTCCCTTCCTGATGCACACCGTTCTCGGCGTGAAAGTTCTGGACGTCGGTTGCAAAAAACTCGCCGTCCTGCCCGATCTTTGCGGGCTGGAGCATGCGGAGGGAACGTATCCCACGCCCTATGGTCCCGTGCATATCTCGCTCCGGAGCAGAGGGGAGGACACCGTGACGGAGATCTCGGCCCCCAAAGGCATTGAGATCGTAAGCGGCGGCACAACGCTGCTTTCTTGAAATTCGATAAAAGGAAAAAAAATTATGATGAAAAAATGTTATGTAATCTTGCTTGCGGCGATTTTGTGTGCAGGCCTTTGCGCGGCCGGCTGTAATACGGAGAAGAACGTGGAAGAGGATCCGCCCTCCTCCGGATTGCCCGAAAATGAGCCCGAAAATGAGCCCGAAAATGAGCCCGAAAATGAGCCCGAAAATGAGCCCGAAAAGGAAGAAATTATGGAATATAAAAAATATGATTTAAAGACGTATCTTACACCTTTCTGGGATGGGACAATCGTCTACAACGAGACGCTTTGGTTCGCGGGGGAGGATGATTTTTCGGCTCCGCTCATGTATGCGCCCGACGAGATTCTCTCCGTCATGAGTTACGATCTTACCAAAACATACCGTGAGGGAACGGACTACGTATGGGAGAAGGGAAGCAAGGAGATTTCTCTCCCCGAAGGTTCCGCCATCCCCCACATGACGTTTGACGAATACTATTCGGGGCAGATGGAGAATATCGACGGCGGTTCGCTCTATTTCAGCGAAGGAAGCGACATTTCGAGCCGTCAGGTTGCCGTCACTTACCGCCACAGCGATACCGCCGCATGGACCATGCCCCGTATCGAGAAAGATAAATTTCCGAATACGTTCGAAAAGTTGGAAAAGGGGGAAAAGATTAACGTCGTCTTCTACGGCGATTCCATTACCGTCGGCGCAAATTCGAGCAGTTATATTGGCTACGGCCCCTATGCCGAGAGCTATCCGGAAATGGTGAGTTCCTATATGCAAAGGCGATATCCGTCCGCAACGGTCAATTATATCAATACGGCGGTGGGCGGAACCGATTCGAATTGGGGAAACGACGGAAAGATGAACCACGCGCTGGATAACGAGGACGGCGGGGCACACTTCAAGACCCGCGTGCTCGACAAACAGCCCGATCTTCTCTTCATTGCCTTCGGCATGAACGACGGGCCTTCCGCGCAGAGCTACAAATCGAACATCGCATCCATGATAGAGCGCGTGCGCGCGGAGTATCCCGGCGTTGAGATCATGCTCGTTTCCGGCATGACCGCAAATCCCGAGGCAAAAGGCTTCTACAATAAGGATTACGAGGCCTTTCAGGATGCGCTCATCGGACTTTCGGAAGAATACGGCGGGGTCGGCGTTTCAACCGTGCTGAACACGGTACGGAGTCTCGAAGGAAGTTCGCTCGGCAAACGTTTCCGTGACTGGACGGGAAACAACGTCAATCACCCCAACGATTTTATGGCCCGCGTCTATGCACAGACAATTCTGTACACGCTCTTCGGGCCGGATTATATCGGGTATATTTAACCGCGGAAAGGGCGGTGCGTTTCGCCCGCGGCGGCGGAAAGACACGGAAATGAAATACCCCGCGCGTTTTACGCGGGAATAATCCACGGGGGAACACGGAACAGGCCCGGAAGAATTTTTTTCGGGCCTGTTTTTCCGTGCACCTCTTTTTTTGTTTGCGGATATGATGAAGTAGGCCCGCAGTAACAAAAACACAAGAAATACCGCAATGAATTCCATTGTCAACCTTTCAAAAAAATCTTCGAATATGTCAAAAAGATGTGATATTCAGTCGGTTTTTCTGTAATATATGCATATATTATGCATATATTTTATGTTTATTCACTTTCTTGCGGTATAATCCGAAAAAAGAGACAGGCCTGAAAAATTTATATTTATGAGACTCTGTTATGGATTTCGGTGGGAAAAAAGAGGGAAATGAAGGCAAAATATACAAAAAAATTATAATTTGTATAAGAAATAATTATATAATAATGCATGAATTTTATTTGACACAGAGAAAAATAAAATGGTATAATATATAAAAGTTCCAAAAAGGAGAAGTATCCATGAAACGCAAGCTTGTGACGGTTCTCGGTCTACTGTTCTCGTTGATCGGCGCTTTTGCCATTGTTACGGCGTGCAAAGGAACCGATGAAGAAAACCCCGACGGCAACGGCGCGTTAAATCATGCCGTCGTCGACGAGTATTATTACGACGGCGACGGAACGGAATATTTGATTTCGCTGCGTACGGAAAATTATTTCACATATGTGATTGCGGGAGACCGGGCAGAGGGGAAATATACTTTGGAAAAAGGTGCGCTTACGCTGATCCCGGACGGCGGGGAGGCGGTCAGCGGCACTATCTCCGGCAATATTCTTCATCTTACATACAGGGAGACCGCCTATAATTTTCTCCTGAAGGTAGATTATACGGTCCATTTCGAGACGATGGGGGGTTCTCCCGTTGCGGACGCAAAGGTTTTAAACGGGAAGAAGGTTGCAAGGCCCGTGGATCCCTCACAGGCGGGGAAAGTCTTTGTCGGGTGGTATACGGACGAATCTTTCCATAACGCTTATCACTTTACGGAGCCCGTCACGGGTGAGCTTACCCTTTACGCGCGCTTTGTTGCGCCCATCGACCCCGAATTTACCGTCTCTTTCGACGCGGGCGCGGGCGCGGAAACATTCGGGCCCCGCACGACGACGGGCGGCATGCTCTTCGATCTTCCCGTGCCCGTGAAGGAGGGCGCAAAATTCGTCGGTTGGTATGTTTCCCAATCTTATTCGGCGGATGAACTTTCGTATGCCTATGACGAACAGCCCATCGAAGAGAATATCACGCTCTACGCCGTTTGGGACGACGGTTCTCCCGTCGTGTCCGTAAGCGGCAGCGGAGTAGATATCCAAACCAGCCCCGGCGACCGCTATTCCATCACCATTACCGGGCCCGACGGCAATGCGGAAGTCAACAATGGGACGGGTACTTCCCGGCACTATGATTTCGATTTTACTTCCAAGGCGGCAGGCCGCTACAAGGTAGAAGTTACGCTCAATCAAAAGACCACGACCCGTTATTACTGCAACAAGACGCTCGCACGCGTCTCCGTGTTCAAGGTCGAGGGCTCCACTTTGTTCTTTAACGCGGTCGGGAATGCAACGAGCTACTATCTTACGGCCGTTTGCGGCACACCGGGCCATGCGCAGAAAGAAACCAGAATGTCCATCGACCCCGGGGTCCGCAGTTGGTTCTTCGGGGAATGCGAGATGCCCGAAGACGGCTTCAAATTCACCGTAGAAGCCGAAGCGGACGGCTATATTTCCTCCACTTCGGAGACATATACTTTTGACCGCACGCTCGGCGCGGTAGAAGGGCTTACCGTCATTGCGGAGTCCGAGACCGTGACATGGAACGCGGTCGGGAATGCGTCCTCTTATTCTGTCACAATCGAGAAGGACGGCGAGGAGGTCTATTCCGCAAACGTCGGCAGCGCGACCTCGTTCGATCTCAGATATTACGACGCGGCAAACTATACCGTCAAGGTACAGCCCAATGCGCGCGGGTGGAAATCGCCCGAACCCACAGTCTACACATATCAGAAGACCCGCCTTGCGACGCCGAAGGCTCCCGTCTACGACGGCGGCGCCCTCTCATGGGAAGCCGTCAATGGCGCCACGGGGTATGTCGTCACGATCGACGGAAAAACGTATACGAGCAAAACGAACACGCTCTCCCTTACGGAAGTCAGTCTCGACGCCTCGGTCACGGACCATAAGATTACCGTCCGCGCGGAGGCCGAAAACTTTGCCGCATCCCTCGAATCGGATGTGCTTACGCTCAGCTCCGCCCTCGGCGGCCTTACCTACAGTAAGGGCGTGCTTTCGTGGAACTCCGTCCTCGGCGTTACGGAATATCTCGTGACGGTTGACGGCGGTGACCCCCAACGCGTCGGTGAGGCACGCTACGACGTTACATTCTCGCATGCGGGCGAGAATAAACTCTCCGTCTCCGCGGCAAGCGGCGACTTCGCACCCATGGAAATCACGGTGTTCGTCTATACGCTTACCTATAATATGGATAAGGCGGAGGCGGCGCCGCACGCGGTTTATTATCTCGCGGCGGGCGATCCCATTCCCCGTCCCGAAGCTCCCACGTATTACGGCTACACGTTTGACAATTGGTACACCGCACCCGGTTCGGGCGGCGAGGAATTCAGCGACATCTATTTCGGCGGGCAGGATCTCACCGTCTACGCGGGCTGGACGGCGAATGTCCACACGATCACCTTCGTCGTCGGCGCCTACAGCGACCAAAACATAGAGAGCGTTCAAGTCCGTTTCGGCGAGAAGGTGGATATCAACGGAAAAGCACTTCCCGTTCCCGAATCCAACAACGCCAATCGCGTATTCTCGGGCTGGCACTTTGAGAGCGACGCGGGCATCCAAATCGCCGACTTCGAAGGCAAGTTCATCGGGGCGTTTTTGCAGGACAATGATGTAACTCTCTATGCTTCCTATGCGGAAGTGTTCGCCTTTGCAAAAGACCCCGCGTCGAAGGACGGATATACCGTGTCGAAAGGTCCCGGTATCATTCAGGGAATCGTGACCCACGCAAGGGTTCCCGAAAGGTACGGCACGGCGCCCGTCACGGGGCTTTCCGATTTCAAGAACTGCACCAAACTCGAAACGCTCGATATTCCGGATACGATCATGACCATCGTGAGCGGCACGGAAAACTCGGCATTCACGGGGTGTTCTTCCCTCTATGCGGTCAACGTCTATGCCGTCAGGCCCGATTTGGCGGTATTCAGCTCGGATGAAGGCGTTCTCATCAGAAAGGTTGAGGCTACGTCCAAGACGGAACTCTTCTTCTTCCCCGCCGCGAAGTCGGGCGAATACACGATTCCCGATGAAGTCACGGCCATTCCGTCGGGCGCATTCACCAGGACCAACGCGCTCAATAAACTCAACATCGGCAAAAACGTCACAGAGATCCAGACACAGGCCTTCAATACCTGCGATGGACTCACGGAGATCGTATTCCTCCCCGGCGGCCATGCCGATCTCGATATCCGCGAAGGCGCATTCTCGAATTGCAAAAAGGTTGCAGTCATTACCCTTCCCGCGCGTATCAAGGAGATCGCGGCCGATACGTTCGCGGATCTGGCGGGCCTTCTCGAATTCAAAATAGAGGACGGCGGAGCCTACTCCGTCATCGACGGGCTTATCTGCAAGGAATATAATGACGGGCAGGTAATAGGAAAAGAGATCGTAGCCGTGCCGATCGGAAGGGATTTCGGAAATTACGAACTTCCCCACGGCGTCGTCTCCGTCGGCGAAAGCGCCTTCTACGGCTCCTCCAAACTTACCGGCCTCACCGTTCCGGGCGCAGTCGTCAATATTTCCTCCAAGGCCTTCGGGCACGTGTCCAAACTCGAGTCCATCGATTTCAGGGGCACGGAGAGCGATTTTGATCTGACCATTGCGGATAAGGCTTTCTATGCCGGTTATGTATCATCGTCCAATGCCGATACGGGCGTGCAGGATAAACTGAAGGAACTTCATCTGCCCGCAAACCTTACCTATCTCGGGCAGTATTCCTTCGGCAGATATTCCGGACTTACCGAAGTATGGATCACGACCAAGCGCCCGCAGGGCACGGCGATCGACTTCAGGGAGGGCGCATTTTCGAGCGAGAGCGGCGATAAGTTCTATGTCACCACGGCGCATATCGGCGCGGATTGCCCCGCATTCTCCTATTCGGGCGTTTTCGGCAACAAGCTTGCCAACGTGGATATTGATGTGAATAATCCTTACGTCCAGTCCGATGATGACGTCATTTACGATAAGGTGGGGGATAAGGAAGAAAAGCAACACATCCTCTTCTACCCCATGGAGAAAGAGGGCGATTTTACCGTTCCCGAAACCGTCATCGAGATCGGCGCGTCCACGTTTGCGGCAAGAAACGGGCTCACCGGAATCACGATCCCCGTTTCCGTCGCAAGCATAGGCGACAGTGCGTTCTACAACTGTAAAGAACTTCAGACCGTTACGTTCACGGGGGCGGATAAGGATGAAGGCGAACCCCTCACAATCGGCGCCTTTGCCTTCAAAAATTGCACGAAACTTTCTTCGGTCACGCTTCCCGCCCGCCTCACAACGATCGGCCGTGAGGCATTCCGCAATTGCGACGGGCTGACCGAAATCGAACTTCCCAAAAACCTGCAAACAATCGAAAAGGGAAGTGTCGGAACGGGCACGGCGCAAGTGGAAATTTTCGATGTTTTCCTGAATTGCAATAACCTGAAGTCGCTCACCGTCCATCCCGATAACCAATACTTTACAAGTATCGACAGCGTTCTGTATCAGCTCAAAGAGATGAAAAAGAGTGAGGGCGGGGAACTCGAGCGCGTTCCCTACGAGGCGCTCTTCACCTCTCCCGGCGCGGAAGGGAAGATCACCGTGCCCGGCACCGTCCACATCTTCGGCCGCGGCGCATTCAAGGACATCAACAAGGTGACGGAGATCGTATTCGAGGATATTGTTCCTCTCTATGACGCAACGGGCGAACCGGATAATACCTACGACTTCCGGCCGAGAGCGCTCGAC
This sequence comes from uncultured Clostridia bacterium, assembly GCA_964612545.1. Classification (GTDB taxonomy): domain Bacteria; phylum Bacillota; class Clostridia; order Christensenellales; family Borkfalkiaceae; genus Gallimonas. Next base: position 42,679 of record CAZTBU010000007.1, read on the forward strand.
GGATACAGGACGGATGCGAATGAAGGAAACGGATACTATAACACGAGCGTCAAGACCATAAGGCTTCCCGACGGCCTCGAGACGATAGGCGATGAATTCCTCTGCGATTGGAGGGGCCTTACTTCGGTTACCATCCCGAAGACGGTGACGAGCATCCATGCCAAGGCCTTCTCCGGATGCTGGAATATCACCTCGTTCGAGTTCGAGCAGGGCGGAGTCAAACCTCTCTCCTTTGAAAACGGAGTGGTGGAATCCAACGGAGGAGGAGGTTATGTCGCTAATCAATACTACTATGTTTTCGGGCACTACTATCAGACCGACAACGCCGCAAGCAACAAGGATGATACGATGAAAATCGACAGCATCGTTCTGCCTTCCCGCACCGTGCTGATCGGCGACTATACGTTCTACCGTTCGCCCGTGAAGAGCATTACCTTCGACGGCGACCCCGCCTATCTGAACGGGGCGGACGGCGGCGCGGAAGGGGCGAAGGGCGGGCTCCGTATCGGAAAATACGCTTTCTCCTATTGCCAAAATCTCGTGGACTTCAATCTCCCCGAAAACACCGCCGAAATCGGAGGGTCTGCTTTCGCCTATGCGGTGCTCAACAGACTCGAGCTTCCCGAATCTCTCGTGACCATCGGCGACGATGCATTCAGGTACCTGCACCTCACGGAAGCGCAGGATACGCTTGTCATTCCCGGAAATGTGGAGACGATCGGGCAATGCGCCTTCCGCGATGAGTATGGTTACCGCTGCTTCAGGACGGTGGACCTCTCGCAGGCGTCAAAGCTTACTTCGGTCGGCGACTATGCCTTCGGGACCATGAAGGAACTCGAGACGGTCACATTCGCCGCGGCGGCGGAGGAATCCCCCGCACTCACACTCGGAACCGGTGCGTTCTGGGAGAATCCGCGCCTTAAGTCAGTGGAGTTTCCCGCAAATATTTCCGTGATCGGGGACTATGCCTTCAAAAGCGATACCGCTTTGGAGAGCATTACCTTTGCGGCATACGGCCGGGACCTGAAAGATGAAGGAAAGACCAAGCTCAAGCAGATCGGAAGGGAAGCCTTTTCCGGCACCGCGATAGGGGAGTTTGCCTTCCCCGAGTCCACGGAGGCCGAGATCAAGCTCGGACAGAGTCTCTTTAAATTCTGCCGCGAGCTCACCGTCGTGACGCTCTCTACGTCCGTCCACTCGATCGACAGCGTCTTTACCGGTTGCGGCAGTCTTAAAAGGATCGAGGTCGCGGAGGGCAGTAAGTATTTCTCCTCTTCCACACAAGAGGACTTCCCCGCGCTGTTCGATGCGAACGGAGAGTCCGTCCTGTTCGTGTATTCGGCGGTGGAGGGAGAATTCGAGATCGTCAGCGGTACGAGGATCGGCTCGCACGCATTCGAGAATCAGGTGGGCCTGACGAAGGTCACCATCGCCGCCTCCGTGCAGGAAATCGGCGCCAACGCTTTTGCGGGTTGCACCAATCTCGTAGCGGTGGAATTTAAGTCGGGCAGTGTGCTTACCGACCTCGGCGACAATGCGTTTTCGGACTGCCATAGCCTGACAAACATCAATCTGAATACATGCAGCCGCCTCACAACGGTGGGTTCATCTGCGTTCTTGTACTGCTATTCGCTGGAGCGCATGGTGCTTCCGTCCGCAGTAACGTCCATAGGTAAACAGGCATTCGAAGATACGGGCGTAACAGAGATAGATCTTTCGGCCTGCGCCACCCTTGAAACGATCGGGGATAGCGCGATGCAGAATACCGTCAACCTCAAGACCGTGAAACTTCCCGCCGCATTGACCACGCTCGGGGCTAAAATGTTCACGGGTTCGGGCCTCGTAACCGTCGATTTCTCGAAGACCGCGCTTACGGTCCTCGGAAGCAGCACTTTCTCGGACTGCGTCCTGCTGGAGAGCGTCAAACTTCCCGACAGCCTTGTATTCCTCGGGACCAATACGTTCAGCGGTTGCACCGCATTGAAGGAGATCGATCTCTCCAATACGTCCGTGGAGCATCTTTCCGATAAGAAGGGACAGGTGCAGGTGAGTACGACGAGTTTGAACCTGTTCAACAAGTGCGCGGCCCTTACGAAGGTGACATTCCCCGCGGGGCTTAAGTCCATCGGATACAATGCCTTCTCCGGTGCGCCCGCCCTCGAAGAGATCTGTATCGGGGACGGCGAAGCAAACGACTTCTCCGCCATCGAAACGATGGTTTACAGCGCCTTTGCGGGCAGCAGTCTCACGCACGTAAAACTTTCGGGCAAGACCGCTTTTAAGGAAAAGAAGGGATCGGGAAGCGGTTCGAGCGAGAAGCATTACGGCACGTTTACGGAATGCAACGCGCTGGAGAAAGTCGAATGGACGGAAGCTGCGTCCCTCACGAAGATCGGCGAAGACATGTTCTTCCGCTGCACGAGTCTTACGGAGTTCGATTTCACGCAACTCAAGGGCCTCACAAAAATCGGCAAAAATGCATTCCGCGGTTGCGAATCGTTGGCCGCGGCCGACCTCTCGGTGTGTGCCGGCGGGGCGGATCTTCTCAAGGAAGATGAGATCTTCGAGGATTGCACGTCGCTTTCTTCGGTAAAGCTTCCCACAACCGCAACCACATTCGGCAAGTACACTTTCAGCAATACGGGCTTTGAAACGCTCGATCTTTCGGCCTTCAAGGATATCTCCGAATGGGGCTCTTACACCTTCTCGGAGTGCGTGGGCCTTACGGAATTGAATATCCCCGATTCCGTCAAGTTGGGCGAATATATGTTTGCGGATTGTACCTCGCTTCAGAAGGTGACCTTTGAGGACGACTATGAGGGCGACCTTCCCTCCAATATGTTCAGGGGCTGCACGTCGCTCAGGGAGGTGCATCTCCCGAAGGATTTCGGCAAGAAGCTTCCCAACTCCATGTTCGCCAACTGCTCCGCTCTTACGGACATCAACCTCAATGAGACGAAGATTTCCGAATTCGGCAATAACATTTTCCAGAACTGCACTTCGCTCAGGGAGGCGGACCTCACCACCTGCACCGCAACCGCGCTCGGCTATCATATGTTCGACGGCTGTGAGGCACTCGAGTCGGTGAAGCTCCCCGATACGATCGATTACGTGAGCTCCTATACCTTCCAGAACTGCACCTCGCTCAGGGAGATCGACCTCTCCAATACCAAGATTGACCGCTTCACCAGTAACACCAAAAAGGATCAGGATGTCTCGTACAGCACTGCTTCCTATATCTTTAACGGCTGTACGAACCTCGAGACGGTGAAACTGCCCGCCGGCGGTGTCACGCAGATCGGCGCGTATGCGTTCCAGAACTGCCTGAAGCTTACGCAAATCGAAAATCTGGACATCGGAGCGGTAACCGCCATCGGTAAATATGCGTTCGCGTATTGCCGATCCCTGTTCCAAAACCAAACGGTTGCGTTGAGCAGCGCCATTACCGTCCTCGGCGAGTATGCGTTCCTCGGCTGCGATTCGGTTGAGGCCTACAGCGCAAACGCTGCAAAAGTGGCAATGACGAGCCTTGCCGACACAGGATGCGTCAGCCTCTCGTCCCAAAACGGGTTCCTCATCGCCACGCCGTACAATGGAGGGGAGGAGGCTGTCTCCACCGTCATCGCGGCGCCCCTCCGCAGCAAGATCGCGGATGATACGCTCACATTGTCGGGAGAGAACGTGATCGGCCCGTACCTGTTCCAGAACTTCAGCGTCGACGGCGTCACCAAGCTCGATCTCTCCGCGGTAAATACCGAGACCATTCCCGTGCATTTGCTCGACGGTTCCTCGTTTGAGGAGATCATTCTGCCCGATACGGTCACTTCGATCGGGGATAATGCGTTCCAGAATTGCACGAAGCTGACGAAGATTACATTGCCCGCCGGTCTTACCGCAATCGGCAAATATGCGTTCGCGGGTTGCGTCAATCTCAAAACGGTGGAATTCGGTCAAAACAGTGTGCTTACCTCCATCGGCGACAACGCGTTCCAGAATTGCACGAACCTGACGGCAATCGTGCTTCCCGAAAACGTCAGCGGGCTCGGCGCGCACGTATTCGACGGCTGTACGGCTTTGGCTTCGGTGCAACTTCCCGAAAGTCTGACCGCGATCGGGGAGTATGCGTTCATGGGAAGCAACCTTGCGCAGGGATTCACGATTCCCGAAAACGTCGCTTCCATCGGCAACTTTGCATTCGCGCAAAGCAATATCACGGCGGTAACCTTTGAGGGGAATCCGCAGACGATCGGCAACAATCTGTTCAAGGGTTGCGCCTCTCTCGCCAAAGTGAACTTCGGGCCCTGCACAACGATAGGTGAAAGCGAGTTTGATTCGTCGGGGCTCCAAACGATCACGATTCCCGAAACGGTGCTTTCCGTCAACCAGCAGGCGTTCATGAATTGCACCGCTCTCACTTCGGTTACGTTCGAAGGCACGTATGAGACGCTCGGAGATTATCTCTTCCAAGGTTGCTCCGCACTGCAGACGGTGAAACTGCCCGAAGGTCTTACGAAGATCGCCAACTATATGTTTACCGATTGCACGTCGCTCGGAACGCTTGCGATTCCCGAAACGGTAGAGGAGCTCGGCAGTAGTTGCTTCATGGGATGTACGGCGCTGAACGGGATAGAGTTGCCCGCCGATTTGACGACGGTCAGAGGCTCCGTCTTCAAGGGGTGCACCGGGCTTACGGGAGATCTCGTCCTTCCCGACTCCGTAACCTCCATTCTGGCGTCCGCCTTCGAGGACTGCTCGAACCTTGCGAGCATCGAACTCTCCGCGGACGTCGGTAGGATCCAAAATTCGACGTTCGCGGGCTGGACGGAAAATCAGGAAATCCGCTTCCGCAATTCCGCCTACGAAGTTGCCGCATCCTGCACCGTCGATTGGCTGAGGGACCTCGCTCCCAAAGTCGTCTACAATTACACGGCGGAGAAATAATTCTCCGACAGTGCATTTAAATTAACAATATCGGCGTCCCCCCGCGAATTTCCGCACGGATTTTCGCGGAGGGCATACGCAGTTTTCGGGAATGAAAAGAAAAAAGGGAATAAGCTATGGAAAACAAAACTTTATTCAAAAAGTACCATAAGCGCATCGCCTCGGAGGGGATATTGAAGTCTCTGCTCTGCGGGCTGATTGCGGGCAGCGTCTTGCTCCTCGTTACCGCGCTTCTGAGTTGGTTTTTCGGCTTCAAGGGCGGGCTTTGGCTCTCCATCGGTCTCTTCTTTGCGGGGTTTCTCGCAACGGCTCTTCCGCTCTACTTTATAAAATTCCGTCCCACCGCGAAACAGATCGCCGTCCGCGTGGATGCATTGGGCCTCGAAGAGAGGTTGCTTACGATGCTCGAACTCGAGGGGGATGACAGTTACATTGCCGTCCGCCAGCGCGAGGACGCCGTGCGGGCGATGAATTCGCTCGATTCGATGCTTGTCAGGATCGTTGTCCCGGCGCTTCTCATCTGTCTTGTCGCCGTATCGCTCGTTCTCGGGTTCGGCGGGGGAACGGCTGTTTCCGCGCTCTACTATGCCGGCGTCATCCCGAGCGGAATGGAACTCATGGAAGGGGGAAACACGCTCTTCACCTTCAAAGTCAGCTACGGCGTCGGGACGGGCGCGGATACGGGGGCAATCATGCTTTGGTCCGCGGATACGGCGGATACCGCGACCGATCCGAACGACCCGTTTGCGGGCCTCACGCAGTTTACGGAACCCGTTTCCGTGAAGGAAGGGGAGGACGCTCCCGCCGTTTACGCCGTTCCCGCCACGGGATATGCCTTTGCCGGTTGGTCTGACGGCAAGACCGACCCTTACCGCAAAGATACGAACGTCTCGGGCACGATCAACGTCACGGCGATGTTTGTTCCCGTCGGCTTCGGTCTGGAAGAATATCAACCGGACATATATTTCGGCAAGAACAGCGACGGCGAGCCGGGCGGCGACCCTTCGGACTTCGACAGCGGCGACCCCTCCGATGCGCCTCCCCCGCCCGACGGCGGCGGCGAGGACGATGGCGAATCGCCGGGTTCCCACTCTTCCGGGAACCAACAGATCGTTGACGGCAACCACTATTACGGCGACGAGTTCGGCAATGCGTATGCCGACGCGCAGGACCGCCTCGGCTCCGACAGCAACATTTCCGAAGATATGCAGGGTTGGGTTTCCGATTACTTCGGAAGTATCGGCACGGGCGGCAGTCAGGGCGGCGAAGACGAAGGCGAAGGCGGCGGTGAAGGCGAGGACGGCCTTGGGGGCGGCCTGAGCGGGGGCGGCGCAACGCAACCCTGACTTTCAACGGCAGAAATCAATAAATTCAATAAAGAGAGTGAAAAAATGGTTACAGAAAAGGACATCAATCAATTCAGCGAACAGTGCAGTAATATTTTCAAGCAAATTTCCCGCGACGTTATCGGGCAGGAAAAGGTTGTCCGCGGTACGGTTATCGCGATGATCGCGGGAGGCAACGTTCTTCTCGAGGGCGTCCCCGGCGTCGGAAAAACACGTCTCGTCAGAACGCTCGGCAGGGTGTTTTCCCTTCCGTTCTCCCGTATCCAGTTTACGCCGGACCTCATGCCCGCGGACGTTACGGGCACCAACATCATCGTCAAAGACGATAAGGGGAATTCTTCCTTCAGTTTCCAGCAGGGCCCCATTTTCGCCAATATTATCCTCGCCGATGAAATCAACCGTGCGACGCCCAAGACGCAGTCGGCCCTTCTCGAGGCCATGCAGGAACACACCGTCACGGTCATGGGCGTATCGAGAAAGCTCAACGAGCCGTTCTTTGTCCTTGCGACGCAGAACCCCATCGAGCAAGACGGCACTTATCCGCTGCCCGAAGCGCAGATGGACCGCTTCATGTTCAAACTTCTCGTGCCGGATCCTTCTCTCGGCGAATTGATGGAGATTGTCAATCTGACGCAGAAAACGATGGAAGAGGTTGCGGACCCTGCGTGCACGGGCGAAGAACTTCTCCGTATGCGCGCGACGGCGAACCAGATCCCCGTGGCGGAAGATGTCATGAAATACGCCATGATTCTGGTTGCCGCAACGCATCCCGAGGGCGAATGCGCCACCGAGGCGGCAAAGAAGTATATCCGCGTCGGCGCCAGCCCCCGTGCGGGACAGGCGATCATCTCCGCGGCAAAGGTACTTGCTCTCATCATGGGCAGATTCAACGTATCTTACGGCGATCTCAAGGAGCTCGCATATCCCACGCTCCGCCATCGTATCAAGCTCAATTTCGAGGCAATTGCAGAGCGTATCTCCGCGGATGACGTCATCGGGATGGTCATTGAAGAGGTAGATAAAAAGTATAAAAAATCCTGAGTAAAGGCAAGGCAGACGTGAAAGGTTCACTTTTAAACGACGCGTTCTTCGGCAGGCTGGAGGCGATGTCTTTGAATTTAAAATCGAGCCTTGCGGGTTATTTCGGCGGGAAGCACCTCGTGCGCACTTATGGGCAGACGGTGGAATTTGCCGATTTCAGGGAGTATCAGCTCGGCGACGACATCCGCCGTATCGACTGGAACTTATTCAGCCGCTTTGAAAAATACTTTCTCAGACTGTATACCGACGAGAGGCAGATGCAGGTCCAGATCTTTCTGGATTGCTCCGCCTCGATGGGCAGTGAGGACCCGCGCAAGGCAGCATATGCCGTCGCCGCAACTGCGGCGTTCGGTTTTTTGGCCGTGCAGAACATGGATAAGCTCTCGATCAACCTTCTGAAAGGAGAGGCCTCGGAGAATCCGTTCGGCACGATCGTCGGCAAGAACAACTTTTTCCGCGCCGTCGGGCAACTCGAAGAAGTGGTCTTCGGGGGAGAAACGGACATTGAAAAGGCCGTCGAGAATTGTATGGACACGGGGACCAATAACGGCCTCAGCGTCATTATCTCCGACTTTTTTACCGACAGTAACTGGAAAAGCGCCGTGGATTATCTTCTCTATAAGAAGAGACAGGTCCTTCTCCTGCAGATTATGACGCCGGAGGAGGCCGATCCTACCTACGACGGCCGCGTCAATCTTCTCGATTCCGAGGCGGCGGATATTGCCGATAGCCGCAACATGAAACTCCGGATCACGCGCGGCATGCAGGCCGCCTATTCCGAGGCCTTACGTGATTTTACGGAAGGGATTCGATCTTTCTGTAAAAAGAGAGGGGTAAATTTTCTCTCCGCCAATACGGGCGATCCCATTGAGCGTGTGCTCTTCGGCGAGCTTTTAAAGGTAGGTGTCATGTCATGATGAAACTATTGCTGCCGCTTGGACTTCTGGGCCTTTTGGGCGTCCTTGCGCTCATCATTATATATATCGTCCGCCCCAATTACGAGACGAAGCATGTCAACAGCACCTATGTCTGGCAACTGAGCTTAAATTACAGGAAAAAGCGCCTGCCTGCGAGCAAACTGCGTAACATCCTGCTCTTCGTCTGCCAGCTGCTCATACTCACCGCCATGGCGATGATTCTTGCAAAGCCCGCCGTTGTATATGAAACCGTGGGCGACGAAAACGAACTTATTGCCGTGATCGATTCCTCCATGAGCATGTTTACGGCGTCGGAAGACGGCAATACCCGCTTCTCGCGCGCGATCGATAAGGCCTTGGAGGAGTGCACTGCCGTCCTCGGCGCAGGCGGAAAGGTCTCCGTCATCCTTGCCGACGACGAGCCCTCTTATCTCTATCAGCGCGTCTCCGCAGAGGAAACGGCCGCCCTTGCGGACGATCTCAACAAGCTCAGGGGCGACGGGAGCGTAAACGAAGTTCGGTGCTCCTACGGCACTTCCGATCTCGATAAGGCAATGGAACTCAGTGAGGTGGTCCTCGCCGCCAATCCGTATGCGCGCATCAGCGTGTTTACGGATAAATCGTATCAGTACGTTCCGGAGAACATCAACATTGTTTCCGTAGCCGGCGAAGGGGACTGGAACGTCGGCATTCTCAACGCGAGCGCCGAACTCGATGACGGTTTCTATCAGATAACCGTGCAGATTGCCTGTTACGGGGATTCGCGCGAGGTAGACCTCAATTTGCTTGTCTATGGCGCAAACGCCATCGACGCGGACAGGGGCGGCACGGATTTGGAGCCCATCACGGAGACTCTCTTTTGCGACGACGGCGAAGTGAAGACGGTCATTTTCCGCTACGAAGAAGGGACGGATACGGATGATATAAAATATTGCCCCCTCACACTTAACCAGAGATTTTATACGTTTAAATCCATAGAACTCTATGTGGACGAAAATGACAGCCTGAAATTCGATGACGGTTTTTATATCTATGGAGGGCTAAAGGAAGTGGTCAGGGTCCAGTATGCGAGCGACGGCGGCATTCCCGCCGATCCTTCGCAGGATTCCGTAGGCGCCAATCCCTTTGTCAACGCAGTCCTTCCCGTCATGAAGGAAGCATTCTCTTCGCGTTGGGACATTCAGATCACGGAGGTGCGGCAGGGGGACGCCCCCGCAACCGAGGGCTTCGACGTCTATATCTTCGAGCACTCCATGCCCAAGGAACTTCCGAAGGACGGCGTTGTTTTTCTCTTCGACCCGCTGAGCGCTCCCGTCGGTTCGGATATTACTCTGCAGAGGGATGTAAAGCTCTCCACGCGCCAAAAACTGGCTGCGGAGACGACGGACCATCCCGTCATGCGGAATGTCATGGCAAGCAATATCGAAATTACCCGCTATCAGCAGCTAGGGCATTCGGGCGACAGCGGATATGAAGTCCTCATGACGTGCCGGGGCGCACCCGTCCTTCTCGTCCGCAACGACCAAGGCGTCAAGACGGCCGTCATGGCCTTCAGCGTGCACAATGCCAACCTTGTCATGTTGCCGGAATGGGTAATTCTGATGTATAATCTCTTCGACTATTTCCTGCCCTCCACCGTTATAGGGAATAATTTCGAGGTCAACGAAAAGATCGAAGTGAACGCGCGCGGCCCGCGCACGACCGTTTCCTCCGAGCAGGGGGCCATAGAACCTTTTGAGCTCGACGAATTCCCCGCAACGCTTTCTTTTCAGATAGCGGGGACGTATACGTTCGACGTGAACACCTATTTTGCAAAGCAGGCGCCGACGCAAAAGATCTACGTGCAGCCGCCCGAAGAGGAGAGCAACATTTTTTCCGTGGAGGATTCGCTTGAAAATCCCTTCACGGATCGGGAAACGATCGACATTTTTGACGATCTCCTCATTTGGTTCGCTGCCGCGCTTGTTGCGCTTTTGTTTGTGGAATGGGCGGTGCACTCGCTTGAAAAATCTTAAAGGAGAGAGTAGATGACGGGATTCAGCATTGACTTTACATATCCTTGGCTGCTTCTGCTCCTTATTCCCGCAGCCGTACTTACCGTGCTGCCGTACTTCTTTCTGAATAAAAAGTACAGGCGCACGCGCAACCGCATCATTTCCATGGTGATGCACGGGCTTGTCATGCTGTTTGCGATCCTTGCGCTCTCGGGCATGACGATCCACTATACGGTCCATAACGAGGAAAACGAGATACTGCTCCTCGTGGATGTTTCCGATACGGAGGATTCCTGTGCGGACCGCAGGGATGTTTTTGTGGACGAGGTCATCAGCGCGAGCGCCGAGGACGGCTATCGCATCGGGGTCGTGACGTTCGGATTTGACCAGCGCTATATTGTCCCGTTTACCTCGGACGCCGATGAAGCTCTCGCAAAGTACTATGCGGCGGAGGAACGGCCCGACACGACGGCGACGGATATTGCCGCGGCGCTCCGCTATGCCCAGACGCTCTTCCGCTATCCCGAATCCGCCAAAATCGTCCTTGTGACAGACGGCAAGCAGACAGATGAAAACGCCCGCTCCGTCGTCCGATCGATTGCGGCGCAGGGGATCAGGATAGACACCGTGAATATTTCGGCGGACTTCGAGGCAGACGGCCTGCGGGTGACGGACGTTACCTTCCCCGACTACCATGTCGGGCTGAATGAAGAATTTGTCTTTTACGTGGAACTCATGAGCACACAGGGCAACCGTACGGCGGCCATCGAGATCCGCGATAACGGGGAAAAGATAGACCTCGGCGGGAATGCGGAATTCAGTCTTCTTGCGGGGGCGCAGACCCTCTCTTTCACCAAATCGTTTTCCACACAAGGCGTGCACGAGATCGAGGTTTTTGCCTCGCTGAATACCGATTCTCTCGAGGAAAACAACAGATATTGCGCGTACTTCAATGTCGAAGTCTTTAACGAAGTGCTCATTCTTGAACAGCAAGAGGGCCAATCCGAGATGCTTAAGGGGATTCTCGAACAGGAGTCCGGAGGTGTCTCGTATCATGTTTCGGTACGCAATATCGGGGACGCGCCCTCGACGATCGGAGAACTCTGCGCATACGATCAGGTCATATTGAACAATATCGCAAATTCCGATCTCAACGAGGGATTCGACGGCCTGCTCTACGAATATGTGTATAACATCGGCGGCGGACTCTTCACCACGGGCGGAACCGCATCCGACGAAAACGGCGAAACCGTGGCCCATGCCTACAACCGCGAAGACCTTGTGAATTCCCTTCTCCAGCAGATGCTTCCCGTTCAGGCAATCGATTACACGCCTCCCGTCGGGGTTGAGATCATCATCGATACGTCCGGCTCGATGGACAGCGATAAGCTCAAAAGCGCGAAGGAGGGAGCGATAGACTGTCTCAGCGTACTCAGCGAACGCGACTTCGTCGGCATCATCACTCTGTCTTCGACTTACGGGGTGGTCCTCGATCTGACGCCCCGCACGCAGGACACTGTCATCAAAGAGGCGATCCAATCCGTAGAGAGCGGCGGGAGCACCAAGTTTTCCGTCGCGCTGCGCCGCGCGGGCGATGCGCTCAAGACGCTCCAACAGGTTGAAAAGCGCCATATCATCGTCGTGACGGACGGCGGTGCAAACAGCGAGGGCTCGGGCGCCTATCTCGACGCCGCAAAGCAGTATTATAATGAAAACGGCATCACGATCTCGGTCGTCGGAATCGAGATGACGGCCACTGACTATACTGCCATGAAGACGCTTACGGATGCGACGGGCGGCACCGTCTACAACGTTGAGGATCCCGCCCACGTCAGTGAGAAGATGATGGGGGATTTGAGCGCGGACGAGATCAAACAGAGCGAAATGAAGACGTTCAATCCGATTATCACAGATCCGCTCTCCAACCTCGCGGCGGGGCTCGAAAAGGGGGATGAAGAAGACGGGCCTGCCACACAATGGAAAATGACGGCTACGCTCGACGGATTTTTCGGCACACGCGCCCGCGCGAGCGCGGATACCGTGATGGTAGGCGTATACAATGTTCCAATCTATTCCCAATGGAAAGTCGGCAGCGGCATGGTGGGAAGTTTCATGTGCGACGTCTACGGGGAATGGTCCTCGTCCTTTATGGCGGATGCAAACGGACAGCGGTTTTTAAGGAATGTCGTCGGCAATCTCATGCCGTTGCAAGACATCCGCTCGCAGGAAATCAAACTCAGCCTTCGCGGCGAGAATTATTTTAACCAGCTCAACATTTCCGCAAATCTCGGGGAGGGCGAGACGCTCACGGGCAAAATCGAACGCGTCGGCGGGGACGGAAGCTCTGTCTCTCTTCTCGAAGCGGGCGGAGAACAAATGAGTGATTTTTACGTCACAGGCTATCTCGGCGATTCCGGCTATTCGCGGTGCAATTTTGTCATCAAGACGCCGGGAGTCTACCGCATTTCCGTCACAAAGCTCAACGCCGCGGGCGAGGCCGTTGCCGAAGCGGAAATGTATATGTCGTTTTCCTATTCGGCCGAATATGCCGCATGGGAAGACACGGACGGCACGGCAGACGCGGCGGTTTTCCTCGCGGAACTTGCGGAGCAGGGCGGCGGAAAGACGGTTGCGGAGGATGACCCGTGGAGCGTCTTCGAAGAGATGGTACCCGAGCTCCACAGGACTTTCGATCCGAGGATCGCTCTCATGATTGCCTCGATCGTCCTGTTCCTGATCGACATCATCGTGCGGAAATTCAAGTTCAAATGGCTTCATGAGATCATACGGGAGCGAAAAGAGAAAAAGGCGGAACAAAAATGAAGAGATTATCGGTGATTTTATCGGCAATTCTGGTCTTGTGCGTCTCCGTTGTCTTTTCGGCCTGCGGAGAGAGCGCGAAACTCCCTGCGCCCGCATACCTCTATATGGACGAAGACGAAAATCTGAATTGGTCCGAAGTGGAAAACGCCCGCAGTTACGAGATCGAGATCGGGAGCACGGGCGGGGACGGGGAGGTCTCAAACCGCACTTCGCGCCGCCCGGGTTTGAGTCTCCGCACCCTTCCGGAGGGGGATTATACTATCCGCGTCCGCGCGGTGGGATCGGGAAATGTTTACTCGGAGTGGTCCGAATCCATTTTCCACGAAAAAAATTCCGACAGCGGATACACCTATACGGCGTTTGACGACGGCACGGCATGGGTGCTTATGTCGGCGCGTTCTTCCAACGGGGAGATTTCCGTCGGGGATACCTATCTCGGGAAACCGATCGTGGGGATCGGCGACGGCGCATTCCGCAACAACCAGAACGTGACTTCGGTCACGCTCGGGCAGTACGTGCGCAGTGTGGGAGAGCGGGTGTTTTACAACTGCATATCGCTCAAATCCGCCGTCTTGCCCGATTCGGTCCTCTCTTTCGGGGAATCGGTGTTCTTCGGCTGTACACAGCTCGAATCCGTGAAACTGCCCGCAAAGCTTACGGCCGTTCCCGCTTATACGTTTGCCTATTGTTCCGCGCTCAAAAAGGTTGAATTTCCCGGAGGCGTCGGGAGCATCGGGGACTCGGCCTTCTATAATTGCACTTCGCTGGAAGAGATCGTGATCCCCGACTCCGTGGAGTCCGTCGGGCAGTATGCCTTTTCGAAGGATGATACTCTCTCTTCCGTTACGTTCGGGGCAAATGTGCGGACCGTCGGCGCGTATGCGTTTTCCGAAAACAAGGTTCTTACCTCCCTCGTATTTGCGGAGAATTACGGGAGTCTGGAGTTCGGCGCCGGCGTCTTTACGGCCTGTCCCGAATTGGCCGAATGCATTTTCCCCGTGGGTACGCTCTTCGTTCCGAATTATTGTTTCGACGGGGACGGAAAGTTTGAAAAGGTCACGATTCCCGAAAGCGTGACGGATGTCGGGCTGCACGCGTTCCGCAACACGAAACTTGCGGCGGACGGGGAAGGGGAATGGACCTATGCGGACAAATGGCTCATCTCCGTTCCTCAGGAGATCCAGAAAACCCTGACGGAGCTTGCGCCCGAAAATTTCCGCGATGACGCCGAGGGGATCGCATACGGCGTGTTTAAGACCGACGTCTCGGCCGAAGATGAAGCGCAGAAGACGGGGTGCGTCGTTCTGAATTCCGTGGAACTTCCCAAATCCGTAAAATATATCGGCACGGCGGCTTTCTTCGGCTGTCCGTTTAACAAGTTTACGGTGGAGAATGGCTCCCTTCTCGAATCCATCGGGACGCAGGCGTTCCGCGGCTGTGCAAGTCTCTATAACCTGCAGTTATCTTACGACACGGTGAACGGATACGGGAGCAATCTCAAATCCATCGGGGATTACGCGTTTTACGGATGCCGTTCGCTGGGCAACAACCAGCAAAATCCGGAATGGATCATACCTTCCGGCGTGACGCATGTCGGGCAGAGAGTGTACGATAATACGCCTTTGTATGAAAACAGCGCCCAAAACGGCGTGATCATCGCGGGAAATTGGGTCGTAGGCTTCGATGAAGACAGCGGCGTCACGATGGTCGAGCTCGGCGAAGATGTGGTCGGCATAGCCGATTATTCTTTCGCCTACAACATCGGGCTCATGTCCGTCGAGGGTACGTCCCATGTGCGCTATATCGGGGAGGGAGCCTTCATGGATTGCGAGGGCCTGAAACAGGTCAGGCTCAACCGCAACGTTACAAGGATCGCGCCCTTCACTTTCGCGCAGTGTATTTCGCTTACGGACGTCGGCGAACAACTCCCTTCGGGAATCGTGGAGATCGGGCCTTACGCCTTCTTCCAGTGTGACAGCCTTCAGAAGATCGATCTCTCCGCCACGCAGGTGGAGGAAATCGGCGACTTTGCCTACTATAGCTGTGAAGCCGTGCAGAATATTGTTTTACCGGAGGGACTCGGGAAGATCGGCGATTACGCCTTCTATCACAACACGGTGCGGGAAATTACCGTACCGGACTCCGTGACATCCATAGGCAGTCACGCGTTTACGTACAGCGAAAATCTCGAAACGCTCACGTTCGGCGCAAACAGCAAGCTCAGGTCCATCGGGGACTATGCCTTCCGCGAATCCCCCAAACTCCGTACGCTCGCCTTGCCCGATTCTCTCGGGACAATCGGCTACGCCGCCTTCTTCCGTTGCGGGCTTACCGACGTCGTCTTCGGCAGTAACCTTGAGGAGATCGGGCCCTGTGCCTTCGCTTTCAACAATTTGCATGCACTGAATCTTCCCCGCGGGATACGCTCCGTCGGCGATTACGCTTTCCTCTGCTGCTTCGGCCTGCGGTCCGTGATATTGCCCGAAAGCCTTCAATACGTCGGCAGTTATGCCTTCTACGGATGCGTAGACGCAACGTTCTATTCCGCGGCGGCGGATGTACCGCCCGGTTGGAGCCGTCGGTGGAATTCCTCGTTCCGTCCCGCGCTGTGGGGGGTGACGGTTTCCGAAGAGGGGTATATTATTTCCATCCAAGCGGAGAAGGTCACGGGCGGCATGGCGCAGGGCGGCATAGCGGCTCCCGTGCGCGACGGATACGAATTCCTCGGCTGGACCACGCAGGAGAACGGGGCGGAGGCGGAATACACGATGGGGGACCTTCCTTCAATCGGGGAAGACGTCACTCTGTATGCGGTCTACGGGCCGCAACAAGCGGAGCCGCAGGTCCCGTAGGGGCCCGTTTCCGCATCGGAGAACGAAAGTTCTTCCGGACACAAACCGAATAAGAATGAATTTGAAGGAGAAAGATCCATGAAGAATTCTAAAAGAAACATTTGGACATTGATTCTGCTCTTATCGAGCGCACTTTGCCTCATTTTTGCGGCATGCGGGGGCGGCGGCGTCAAGCTGACGTTTGAGACGAACTGCGACGTCACCGTCGAAGCGATGACCGCGGAAGAGGGGCAGGAAGTGGAACTTCCCGTGCCTGCGGAGCGCGAAGGTTACAGCTTCGAGGGTTGGTACGAAAACGCCGATTTCTCGGGCGAGCCCGTTCAAAAAGTCGTTGCCGAAAAGGATAAGACTTTCTACGCCAAGTGGGCGAAACTCTTTGCCGTCAATCTTGACGTCGGCGCGGGCAGTCTTCCGTCTGCAAAATTTTATCTCAAGGCGGGCGAGAACATCTCCGGAAAAGCAGGGGAATATGTCCCTGTCCGCGACGGCTGGCAGTTCGGCGAATGGCTTTTGGGCAATGAGGCCCTTTCCCCCTCGGCAGTCATGCCCGAAGAGGATATCACGCTTACCGCGCGCTATAAAGTGGGCTATATCGTGCACACCTTCAGGCAGAACCTTGCGCAGAACGAGTACGAGCCGGGAGAAGACATTAAGGGATATGATTATCCTGCGGCAAATTACACGCCCGCAATCGAAGTGAGGGGCTTTCACGTGACCGCCCACGACGGGGAAGTCACGACGAAGAATCTTTCCGAGACGCCCTCCGAGAACGAGTATACTTTTTATCTTGACAGGGAGAAGTATACCGTAACGCTTCTCTCGAACTATCCCGAAGGCGCGGAGGAGAGACAAACCATTGACTATATCTTCGGGCAGAAGGTGGAGTTGCCTTTCGACGCCTTCTATATGGACGGTTACCTTCTTTCGGGCTGGTCGACGGGCACTACCGGCGCGCCCGAGTATCCGTCCAACGCGGTCAGGGGCCTTGTTCTGAACGGCGACGGCGAAGAATATAAGGACGAATTCATATTCGCTTCCGACGGCAACGAAATCACCGATATTACCCTCTATGCGATCTGGCAGGAGGGATACCGCGACCTTTTCGGCGGCGAAGACGTCGTGTTCCATCCTTCCGAAGAGGCGGATTACGTGATTTTGCAGCGTTGCGGAAATTACTATCTGGGCAGTTACAGGGCAAACGATCGGAGTTTCGAATTCGAAAATTCGGTGGAGCTGAGCGGAAAACTCTTTGAAAACGGCTTTGTATATTTGGACGAATCGAGAGACGGCCGCACCTACTACCGTTATATGACGGGCGGGGGCATTCTGAATAACGAGACGGTCTCGCTCGACGCCTACAACGGGATTTCCTATTCGGTCACGCGGGAAACGGGCCCCGATGTGTCAAACGGGACCTATTATGTGGATGAAGACGGCTATTACATCGCCGAATTCACCTCGGGTTCGCTTGGCGGCTCTACCGTCAAGATGCTTGTGGGATATGTGCAGGTGAGCACAACTTCGGCCATAAGGGTGTTTTTGACGTGCAACGAGAGCGAAGTTGCGCGCGGCCCGATGATTATGTACGGTATCACGGACGACGGGAAGGTCGGCTACGTGCAGTATACCCTTACGCTGGACGGCTTCGGCAACGCAACCTTGTCTGCGGGCTCTTCCGTCTCGCGTTACATCTACGTTTCGGACGGGGACAAATTCGCCCTGTACACTTCGGGCAATTCCCTCTTCGGCGTCTTCAAGTTCATGAACCATGAAATGGGGGAGGGCTTTATCCTCTATGATTCCGCCCTCGACCATACCTTTACGTCGGCGGACGGGGCCACGCTCGAGCTCGACGGCGCATGCAATGCGGTTTACACGTCCGCGGGTACCTCTATGGTCTGTATCTACACGGCGGAGGATTCCGTCTTCGGCGGAAGCATCGTCACCCTCTATGCAGGCGACGGCAACAGATATATTTACCGCGTCTATACCACGGGTGCGGAAGAAAATGCCGAATATATTCTGGAAGAAAAGAACACGGGCTATGCGGAGTATTGTTACAGTTCCGAGGCAGGGCAGGATCCGCTCTACTCGCCTCTGCTCGTCATCGACGACGAGGCAAACCGCAAGGCCTCTGTTTACAGCCGCACCACGGACTCGCAGAGAGTTTACCTGAAGGTTGCCGAGGGTACCTTTGAATACAACGAAGAGACGGACAATTACAACTTCACCGTGACGGAAAAATTTTCGCCGGAGCAGGATGTATTTGTCAAACCCATCGACGTTCTTCGCCTGAAATCCTTTGTCTATTCCGTCGGCGTTGCGGACGGCAAGGACGTGACTTATTGGTACTCCGTGACCTATGAAGGGGCGGATGGCGGAAACGACGAGACGATCGGGTTCGACGCAAAGTACACCGACGAAACAGGCAATACACTTACACTTGTAGGCGGATTTGCGATCTATACCGCCGCGGATGGCGGAGAAACTCTCTCGGGCGTATATTACTTCCTCGCGGACTACGAAAACATCATCCGTGCCACCTTCGGCGGCTATTATCGTTTCTATGAACTCTCCGGGCAGGAAGAGGAAACAAAGACGTTCATTTCCCTCGACGTGTTCATCGGATTGGGAAAGGTCAGGGAAGTCACCGCGGACGGCATGATCGATTCCTCTGTCGTCTTTGTCTTTGACGGCAAGGGCGGGGCAACGCTTACCGTGACGCCCGAGGCGGCGGAGGGGGAAGAGGCTCCTCCCGAGCCCACCGTCGTCAAGGGGACCTATGAGGAGGCTGAGGAAAAGACGGCGTTCGAAGCTCCCGTCTATCACTTTAAGCCCGAAGGCGAGGGGGAGGAGTTCGACTTTATCATTCTTTCCACTTCGAACGGCGTCTTCTTTGCCCGCTTCAACAAAGAGGTCCCGCTCGAGCTGCATTCCGAGAAGGGAGAAACGCTGAAGCTCGACGGGTATTCCTACATAGCGGAGTACAATAGCCCCGAGAACGAACAACCCGTGCAGGGAAACTATTTCATCCCCGAAGAGAACGTGATCGAATTCATAATAGGCAATTCCACTTTCTACTTCGATTTCGACCCTACAAACCAAACCTTCACGTTGCGCGGGTCTGAAGCGGCGACCTATTTCTTCTTCGATAACCAATATATGGACGGCCTTGCCTTCGAATTCGACGGCTACGGCAACGCCACCCTCGTCAAGTACGATTTGGAAAACGGGGGAGAGAAGCAGGAGCTCGGAAAGGGCACATACAGCGATGATGGCGGCGTATGGACCGTGGATATCACAGGGGAGGGGGATTCTCATGACTACTACGTCGGCTACCTTGCGTTCTATACCGTTTCTTCCTCACAGGCGCTCCGCATCTTCATCAAGGAATATACAGACGTCGTGCGCAGTTACATCGACGTAGACGATTGGTCCGTCCTTACGCCGGACAGCCTCGGCAATGCCACGCTGTATTCCGCAACGGGAAAGACCGAGAGCGGCACATACACGATTATCACGGACAGCCTCATGTATTATGTAAACAACAGCGCGACGGACGCCTGCCTCTACCGTTACGACAACAGTAATGGGACCGTTCAGAGGATCGTCTATAAGGATCGCGGGTATTATGCGAGCGATCTCCGCGCGTTGCAGTTCTCCCGCTACGGCTTCATGATCATGGACGGCGAGACGCGCTACTACTACACGCTCAACGAAGATGGGAGCGTTACGACCTACGAGCAGAAACCCGATATGGACGGGGCAAACAAATACGGATTTGTCGTCCACGAGAATTTCTGCAAGTTCGAAGAACAGATCACCGTGGATGAGGTCCTCTACTACAAAAACGACGGCTTCCCCATCCAATTTAAGCGTGAAGAGGAAACCAAGAACGAATATCCCGTGCTTTACAGTAAGGATACGGATGACAGCGGCAATGAGGTGGAGACAAAGAAGGCGCTCGGCAGCCTCACCTTCCAGCCCACGGGCGCGATGGAATTCAGGGTAACGGGCTCCGTTGCCTTCGAGGACGCAGAGCCCCTGTCCTGCACGGTCGTGCGTGAGGCGGTGAAGGGCGAGGACGGAGAGCCGACAGAGGACTATGATTTCTATGTTTTGATCGGCAACTATCGTTTCGATATCGAAATGACCTACGCGGGCGAATCGTCGAGCACCTATAAAGTCACGGGGATGCGCTATATCATCTCCGCTTACAACAGTATCTTCTATTCGTACTATGTACTCTTTGCGATGATTTACGGCGAGAGTTATGCATTAAGCATGCGCCCCGCGTTCGGCTCCTTTACCGTCACACAGGAGTTTGACACAGAAGGCGAGATCACGGAAAAGTACATCAACGCCGCTCTCGGCCTCTCGTCCGTTACCCTTCTCAACGGCGACACCGTCACTTCGCTCGAACATGAGGCGTATGAAACGATGGAGAACGGGTTGTTCGTTGTGACCCGTACGGAGGCAGACGAACAAACATACAAGTACTACTTCGCTCTGTCGATTGACAAAAATTACGGCTATATATACAGTCTTTATGCCTGCACGCGCGTCCAGACGCTTCAATCGGGCGAAACGGAAGGCGTCTCCTATGAGGCAGAAGTCGAGCGCACCGTTGCGGCGGAGGTCTGGACCCAAAGCATCTACTCCGTGACGCTGAAGGAAAACGGCACGGAGCTCGAATACGAATGTTATTTGAACGGGAATACGGCCTATTGCATCGTCCGCACCCGCGATAAGCTCTCCACCGACGGAGAAAATGAGGCTACGGGGCCCATCCAAACATCCGTCTACTACATTCTTACGTTTACCGAGAAGGCGGCGGAAGACGCGGGAGACGGAACGGAAAGCGGCGGGGGCGAGGAAGGCGAAGGCGGCGAAGAAAATACCGGAAAGCCGATTCCGCTTTTCGAGGCCTTCACCGTGGAAAAGCACGAAACGAAGACGGTTTACGACGCTTCCGGCTTCAACTTCGTCGATATCGAAGAAGTTGAAGGTACGAGTAAAGTCATTGCTTTCTACTATCAGGGCGGCATGTATATTGCCACAGAGAGCGTATACGACGAGGGAACCGCGACATATACGGTTACATTGGCAAGCGGCGCACAGGTCACGATCAAGATCACGAAGGACAGTGAAGGCAAAGAGACGGCGGAAATCACTCCCGTGAAGACTGCCTGAGCGTAAAAGCAAAATCAAAGAAATGAGCCTATAAGGCTCATTTTTTTTGTGTCATCGGGAAACAACCCGTTATCTCTCGCCTTCCGCCCGGGGGACGGCAAGGCCGATTTTTGTTTGTCACCTCTTTTTGCCTTTCGGGATATGATGGAATAGGGCGTTTTACCGCCCAAAGCCCTTACCATGGGCAAAATGGAGGAAAAATTATGTATATTTACAGACGTTGCCAAACTTGCGGGAATTGTCCCTGCACCTGCGGCTGCAACCAAACGACGGGTTATCCGCCTGTGACTATCCGCGGCGCAACGGGCCCCACGGGTCCCACGGGCCCGCAGGGCCCTGCCACGATTACGGTGGGGCAGACCGTTACGGGCGAGCCCGGGACGGCGGCTTCCGTCACTTCGTCGGGAGGCGTAAATGCCGTTCTTACCTTTACCATACCCCGCGGTGCGACGGGCGCAACGGGTACGGCGGGTGCCACAGGGCCCCAAGGCGTACAGGGCATACAGGGCGTTCAGGGTCCGCAAGGCCCTCAGGGCGCACAGGGCGTTGCAGGCCCTGCAGGTGCGACGGGCGCAACCGGCGCAACGGGCGCAACGGGCGCAACCGGCGCGACGGGCCCTGCGGGTTCAGCAAGCGCCACGGGAGCAACGGGCCCCGCAGGCCCTACAGGTCCCGTAACAAATGGGAAACGGAAACGAATCAACGGATTCCGATAGCAAAAAAAATCATCGGGAAATCGTACTCCGATGTTTTTTTTTATTGACGGAAGATTTGCGCCGTGCAGACGCGGTCCCCCGCATTTTATTTAATAACTCTTACTTATTTGTCGCCGATTTACCGATATTTTTCGTGCAGGCCGTCTATATCCCATGCCCCCTCTTCTATAGAAGAGGGGGCATGGGGGGGGCACAAAACAGGGGGGGGGGGGGGGGGGGGGGAAAAAAAAAATTAAAAAAAAAATAAAAAAATTTTTAAAAATTTTTAAAATTTTTTTAAAATAGGTTAATAAGTATATT
>CAZTBU010000008.1:0-64382 GCA_964612545.1 uncultured Clostridia bacterium
ACCAAAAGGGCGAAAGCCTCTGGAGCATCGTCCTGAAGGTGAAGGGGCGCGACGGTGTGGTATGGTTCTCGGGTAAAGGGGACCCCAATGCTTTGGAAGACGGCTCCCTCGATAATTCGATGAAGGGGGATTTCTATCTCGACATTGACACCTTCGACATTTATCAAAAGACAACCGAGGAAAAAGACAGTTGGGAAAAACTCGGCTCGTTTAAGGGCGATAAGGGCGACGACTCGATGCATGTCTTCTACGGCACAGGCGCGCCCGACGACAATAAGGATGTTTGGCAGGGCGCAGTAGAGGGCGACCTCTATTTCAGCATTTCCGACGGGTCCGGCGGTATCCCCGCGGGCACCGTTCTGTACGTGTACCATGACGGTGCGTGGGAAGAGATGATGAGCACCGTGAAGGACGGCGAAGTTGAGGGTAATGACCATGAACACACGCTCGAGAAACACGAGGCTAAGGATGCGACGTGCACGGAAGCGGGCAATCAAGAGTATTGGGAATGCACCGGTTGCGGCAAGCTCTATTCCGACGAGCAGGCCCAAAACGAAATAACGCAAGAGGATGTCGTCATTGCGGCAACAGGTCACAGTTACGAATGGAAATCCGACGAGACCAACCACTGGCAGGAGTGTTCCACGTGCGGGGCTACAACGGAGCACACAGGTCACAGTTACGAATGGAAATCCGACGAGACCAACCACTGGCAGGAGTGTTCCAAGTGCGGGGCTACAACGCAGCACACAGCGCACAATTACGACGGATGGCAACACAACGATACCGAACACTGGCAGGTGTGTCCCACGTGCCAACATGAAACGCAGCACACAGCGCATACAGGCGGCACGGCAACCGCGGACCAAAAGGCTAAGTGCGATGTCTGCGGCACGGAATACGGCGACTATGCAGAAGAAACTCCCGGGGAGCAACCTCTTGATTTCAACGGGGAATCGAAGAAGTACGGCGCAAGCCTTGCAGCGTATGGGGAAGGGCAATGCGAATTACAGTCAAACGAAAGCGGTCTCGACGGTAATATCCTCGGCGGCATAAAGCAAGGCGCCGCAATTATTTACACGATCAACTCCTCTGTAGACGGTACGTTCGAGCTTCGTATTTCCGTTGCCGGCGGTAGCGGAAATAACGGTTCGGGCTGGGCCGAAGCGCAGGAAGATGCTCTCGAGGTTTTCGTAGGCGAAGAGTCTCTCGGCAAATGCAAAGTCGGCCCGACCGGGTGGACGGGGTTCTATGAACTCTCCCTGGGAGAAGTTACCCTGAATCAAGGGGAGAACGCCATCAGGATTGTCTCCGATAATGCAAACTTTAACTTTAATTATCTTCTTATCGAACCTGTGGCTTATGACGGCTCCAGACGGATTTACGGCGCAGCACTCGCGGCCGTGGAGGGAGGATGCGATGTTCAAGGAAATGTCGCCGGTTATGACGGGAATATCATTGGCGGCATACAGAAAGACGCCACAATTACTTACACGATCGACTCCTCTGCAGCCGGTACGTTCGAGCTTCGTATTTCCGTTGCCGGTGGCAGCGGAAATAACGGTTCGGGCTGGGCCAACGCGCTGGAAGAGGCTCTCGAGGTTTTCGTAAACGACAGCTCTCTCGGCAAATGCAGTGTCGGCCCGACCGGTTGGACGGGGTTCTATGAACTCTTCGTGGGAAAAGTTACCCTGAAGCAAGGGGAGAACACCATCACGATTACATGCCTTAATGCAGACTTTGATTCTAATGCAGGCTTTAACTTTAATTATCTTCTTATCGAACCCGCAAAGGTTTATAACGGCTCCGAACTGATTTACGGCGCAGCAAGCGCAACCGTGGAGGGAGGATGCTCTGTTCAACCGAATGGCGCCGGTTATGACGGGAATATCGTTGGCAGTATCTCCGGCAATAGCGTCATCAGGTTTACCGTAGAATCGAAAGAGGCGGCAACCGTTACGCTGTCTGCGTCTTTGGCGGGCGGCATCCGTGATGAGAACTGGGCGATCGTTGAGGAGGCAACAGACGCGATTGAAGTTTGGGTGAACGGCACCCTCGTCGGAAAAATCAGCGTCCACACGAGCGGTTGGACGGAGTTCGCCGAAATCAAGATCGGTAATGTGTCGCTCAAGCAGGGCTCGAATACGATCGAACTCCGTGCGGTGAGCACCGACGCGAACTTCACCGCGAACTTCAACTACCTCAAGGTCGCTCCCCCGGCGGAAGAAGTCCGAAGGCAAAACCGCATGACACTTTCCCACGTCTTCGTGATGAACGACGAGGAGATGCCGTTTGTCAAGTGTTATAAATTTTTCAACAATTGACAAAAACACAATTTCCGCAAGATTGGTTCCGTAGGAGAAATTATGAAAATCATCAATCTCACAACCGAACATCTCGCAAAAAACTGTGTGACGGATTCTCCCGCACCGCGCTTTTCCTTTGCGATCAAATCCGAAAAGCAGGGTGCAAAACTTGCATCTGCAAAAATCACGGTGAACGGTTGGAGTAAGGAGACCTCCGGGCAGATTTTGGTCCCTTACGGCGGGGAACCGCTGATGCCATTCACCGACTATGAGGTGACAGTGGAAGCGGAGGACAACTTCGGTGAAAGAAATGTGGCCTCTATGATTTTTGAGACGGGCAGAATGGGGACTCCGTGGCAGGCAAAGTGGATCACGGACGGTAGCTACAAGTTCACCGGGAAGGGCGTCTCTCCCACGCCGATGACGTTCCGTAAAAGAATCGTGACGAAAAAACCGATTGCCCGTGCCGTTATTTACAGCACGGCAATGGGCATATATGGTCTCGATCTCAACGGCGTGCGCATCGGGAATGATTATTTTGCTCCCGGTTTCACATCCTATAAGAATTATCTGCAGTATCAGGTATACGATGTCACCGGAAGCCTCACGGGTAACGACGAACTCATGGCGACGGTCGCAGGCGGTTGGGCGGTCGGCTCCTTCGTGTTTACCCGCAAGAATCGCATCAGTGCGGATCGGCAGGCCCTCCTTCTGGAACTCCGAATCAAATACAAGGACGGCACCGAGGAGATCGTCGGAACCGATGAAAGCTGGGAGGTCACACGCGAGAGCAACGTCCGCATGGCGGATTTTTATGACGGCGAGCTGTACGACGCAACGGTTGATACCGGCAAGATCAAATGGCAGAAGGCCTCCGCCGAGAAGCTGCGCATAAACCCCGAGATCACCGTAACCTACGGCTCTCCCGTAAAGGCGCAGGAGGAGATGAAGCCGATCTCCTGCAAGAGGCTTGCGGGCGGACTGCTCGTCTATGACTTCGGGCAGAACTTTGCGGGCGTCGTCCGCGCCAGGATCGAGGGGAAGAAGGGGCAGAAAATCACGTTCCTGCACTCCGAGATACTCAAGGCGGACGGTTCGCCCGATATGACGCTCCTGCGCACGGCAAAGGCGACTGCAACCTATCTCTGCAAGGACGGCGGGCAGGTCTATTCACCCCGCTATACCTATATGGGCTTCCGCTATGTCGGTGTAGAGGGGGTTGAAGAGGAAAATATCGAGCTGACTGCTTATGCGCTTTATTCCGATATCGCTGTAAACGGCAGTTTCGAATGTTCCGATGAACTCATCAACAGGCTGCAATCCAATATCGTTTGGAGCGCGAAGTCCAACTTCGTGGACATTCCCACCGACTGTCCGCAGCGCGACGAGCGCATGGGCTGGACGGGGGACATCGCCGTGTTTGCGAATACGGCCTTATACAACTTCGATCTCTCCCGTTTCCTCGAAAAATGGTTGCGCGATCTGCGCGCCGAACAGCTCAAATCGGGAGGAATACCCAACACGATCCCCGCGCAGGGCTACGGCTTCCCCGCGACCATGCCCCGAATGGCCGTCGATTTTTGGGGAGATGCGTGCGTACTCGTCCCGTGGGCGTTATATCTTGCAAGAGGGGATAAGGCAATTCTCGAACTCTCCTACGACTCCATGAAACGATATATCCGTGCGTGCGGATTCTGGGCAAAACTCATGAGCGTCGGAAAACACAGATATATCTGGCATACACCTTCCATGTTCCACTTCGGCGATTGGATCGCTCCCGACGTGGAGAAAATGAGCGAATGGCAGAAGCGCAGTAAGTGGACGGCGACGGCGAGCTATGCCAACATGAGCAGAATGCTTTCCCGCATTGCGGGCATTCTCGGCAAGAAAGAGGATGAGAAGAAATACGAAAAACTCTATAAGAAGATCTCCGGGGCTTACGTCTCCGTGTTCACGGACGGAAAGGGGAAGCTGAAAAAAGAATTTCAGACGGCGTATGTTTTGCCGTTGCAGTTTGGAATGTTTCCCGAAAAAGTGAGAGCGCAAGCGGCGGAAAATCTTGCCGCGCTCGTGGAGAAAAACGAATACGGAATCGCAACGGGATTCCCCGGGGCACCGTATATCCTCTTCGCCCTTGCCGACAACGGACAGGAAGAGACTGCGTTCAGGATGCTCGAAAACACGAACTGTCCGTCGTGGCTATATGAGGTCAAGGCGGGCGGAACTACGGTTTGGGAACGGTGGGACGGCCTCGGGGAGGACGGTACGCCGAACGTCGTGGAGGACGGAAGAGGGGGCATGATCTCCTTCAACCATTACGCAAACGGCGCGGTCGGCGCGTTCCTCTATGAGCGCATTGCGGGCATCAGGCCACTGGAGGCGGGGTATGCAAAATTTGCATTCAAACCGCTCATCGGCGGGTCGATCACATATGCCAAGGGCAAGGTCGGCACGCCGTACGGCGAAATCGAAGCGGGTTGGCGTTTGGAAGGCGGGCGGTACTTTGCCGAAGTAACAGTGCCTGCGGGCAGCGTTTGCGAGGCATGGCTGCCGGATGGAACGATGAGACTTTTGGAAAGCGGCCATTACACTTTCGATTGTGAGTATTTGGGAAATAAAGGAGGTTCGACGACATGAAGTACAATATCCTTCGTGGCTTTACGGTCGTTTGCGCCTTCCTCTGTGCGCTTGTGATCGGCGCAGGGGAAATCGCAAAAATCAGCGACTATAAGGCAATGATCAACGATGCCCTCGGCGTGAGTACGTCTTCTTCGGGTAGCGCGGAGGCGTATGCCTTCACTTCCGACTATGAGGACACGGTTTCGCTCTTGACTGCGCGAAAGAACATCGCAGAGCAAATCGGCGAGGAAGGGAGCGTACTCCTCAAAAACGACGGCGCACTCCCTCTGAATGCGACGGCCGAGACGCCTAAGCGGGTCACGGTTCTCGGTTCGCGCGCCTACACCTATGATAAGAACGGCACCCTTCGCGATAGTTCGCTTACCTTCTACGGCGGCATCGTGGGCAGCCCTATCCGTAGCCAGACGGTGACGGTCGAAGAGGGGAAAATCTCCCTTCCCATTACGCTGGAAGCGGCATTCGCCGCCGAGAATATGGAGATCAACCCTGCACTTGTGAACGCGTATTCGGGCAAGAATTTCCCGAATCTTGTCGTCGGCAGTGAGGCCAACGGCAGTTCGGGCGGTCCGTTTGCCATCAACGAGCCGGAAATCTCCCTTTCGGAATGCGGAACGTATCAGGATTACAATGACGCTTGTTTCGTCGTCATCGGGCGTTCGAGCGGCGAGGGCAGAGAGTATCTTCCCGGTCAGAATGGCCTTGCGGATAAAACGGACGGCGCAAGGAGCGCGCTCGGTTTGAGCGACGACGAGCGTAACCTCATCGGGGTTGCAAATCAGATCGCGCCCGGCAAGGTCGTCGTGCTTCTCAATAGCGCAGTGGCCATGGAAATTGACGAACTCAAGAACAGCGAAGATGTCAACGCCGTGCTTTGGATCGGCCTTCCCGGCAGTTACGGCATGAACGGCGTTGCGCGCGTCATCAGCGGAAAGGCGTCTCCCTCGGGCAGACTTCCCGATACCTATGCGGTAGATGCTTCCGTCTCTCCCGCCGCACAGAATTTCGGCGTGCAGGCTCAGGACGGCAGCGGTTCCTTCATCTGGTCGGATTCCCGTTTCAGCAATAACGACAACGCCCACTACGTCGTTCTCGCAGAGGATCTCTACACGGGATATTACTACTATGAAACCCGCTATGCCGACATCGTAGAGAATAGGGGGAATGCCTCTGCCGCAGTCGGGATGGGCTACGGCGAGCCTGCGGGCGCAACTGCGTGGAGTTACGAAAACGAAGTCGCCTACACCTTCGGCTACGGTCTCTCCTACTCCACCTTCGAGCAGAGCATCGTACCCGGTTCCCTCATGGCCGATTACGAGGCCAAGACGGTTTCCGTCGATGTTCTCGTCAAGAACACTGGCAATATCAAGGCAAAGGAACCCATCCAACTCTATCTGCAGTCGCCCTACACCGATTACGACGTAGCGCACGGCATTGAGAAGCCGGCGATCCAACTCGCCGCTGTCGATAAGGTGGAGCTTGACCCCGGTGCGGAGACGACGGTCACACTCCCGGTGAAGATGAAATATCTCGCAAGCTACGATAAGACGGTCTCGCACGACGGCGTCACGGGCGGTTACATCCTCGAGGATGCCGATTACTACTTCGGCATCGGCAACGGCGCACACGAAGCGCTCAACAACATTCTCGCTGCCCGTGGCTACGGGGAGCCGAAACTCTACCTCGAAGAGGGGAGTACCATCAACGGGAACAGCACGGCAACGTGGCGCCCCGCAGGTGAAAGCGTTCCGTTTAGCAGCGGTGTGAACGCGACCTTCCTTGCTGTCTCTGAAGGCGGTACAGTCATTCGGAACCAGCTTGAGGACGCGGACTACAACTTCTTCAAGCCGGGCACCGTCACCTTTCTGTCGAGAAACAGCTGGGATACAACGTTCCCCGTTGCATACACTGCACTCGGCGTCACGAGCGGCATGGAACTCTACCTCAATAACCGCGTCTATCAGTTTCAGTCCGGGATTTCCAACGTGGAGTTCGGCGTGGACCATTCCGAGGACGAAGACGAGAACGGCGTTCCATACGAGAATCTCACGGTTGCGGATATGAAACTTGCCGCGTTTGACGACGAGCGCTGGGATTACCTCATCGAGCAGATAACCTTCGAAGAAGCATGGGCGTTCTCACCCTACGGCGGCACCTCCTGCAATATGTTCAAGTCGGTCGGCGCTCCCGAAGTTTGGCAGATCGACGGCCCGAACGGAAACATCACGCGCGGCCTCGGCAATAAGGCAAATAAGAGCGGAAGCCTCATGGTAGTTGCAAACTCCGACCGGAATGCGGATTATATGTCCGCAGATATGCCGTGCGAGCCAATGACGGCTGCAACCTTCGACGCCGTCCTCATCGAGGAACAGGGAAAAATATACGGCGAGGATCTTCTTTGGAGCGGCAACGGGATAATTTGGGCTCCGGGCATGAACCTGCATCGCACGCCCTTCAATTCGAGAAACCATGAGTACTATTCGGAGGATCCGATGCTCACGAATATCATGGGTACCCATTTCGTCCGTGGCGGCCTCTCCAAAGGCGCTATCCTTGCGGCGAAGCACTTTGCATTCAACACGCAGGAATCGTATCGTGAGGGTCTCAGCCAGATGATGGAGGAGCAATCCGCACGGGAACTTGAACTCCGCGGATTCCAAGGGATCTTTGAGGATGCGGACTACGTCAATCCCGTAAGCGGCACCGAACACGATGCGCTCGGTCTTATGAGTTCCTTCTCCCGCATCGGCGTATGCGGCGTGAATGCGCATACCGGTCTTATGAAGAACATTCTTCGCGGCGAGTGGGGCTTCAAGGGCCTCAGCTCGACGGACATGGTCGTCGGCGGCGGATTCTTCAACCCGCAGGACTCTGTTATCAACAACGTCACCTTCATGGCAACCTCCAACGGTGATAACCTTCTCAACAGTTATTGGCCGGAGTACAACAATAAGGACAACGTCAAAAACGATCCCAATCTCTGCAAAGCGCTCTACGAGAATATGCACTACTATATGTATGCGCTCGCCAACAGCAGCGCGCTCAACGGAATCACGCCGAACGATGTCATGACGGAACCCGTCTATTGGTGGCAGACCGCACTTGTAGTCGCGGCGGCGGTGTTCGGTGCGGCGGCAGTCGGCTTTGCGGCATGGGCAACGGTGGTCCGGCTCCGAAAGGAAAAAAATTCCGTGAAGGAGGAAAACAGTGATGAAAATGAGTAAGCCTTCTCTTGGATTCTGGCTTCTTACGGCAGGACTTTTGCTGTCGGTTGCGGGATTTGTACTCTACTTCATGACGTACGACGCTCTCGGCTACAATCAGAATTATTGGGTCATTGCAATGATGGTTATTGCTTTTTGGAGCATGGCGTGCCTGCTTGTCAACGGTCTCATTGCAGGGAATAAACCCTTCTTCATGGATATTTTCTATGCGATCGCCGTCTTTGCGGTAGTGATCGCGCTCCTGCAATTCCTCACGCCCTGCCTCTCGCCCATCGGTATCTATTTTACGGTGCATAACATGGGCGATGTCGAAGCGAATGCGATCGGCGTACCGCGCTGCATTGCGGGGGTCGTCTTTTATGTGCTTGCGGTGATCTGCATGATTGCGGCGTCCTTTGTGAAACTCTCCTCTGAAAAGAAGGAGGTGAAATTAGATGAGTAAAAGCAAATTATCGAAAATCCTCTACTGCGCAATCTTTGCAGCCACGGCGGTACTCATTGTTTCGCTCTCCGTTTGGGCGGCGGGCGGTAGCACGACCGGCGCTGCGGTCAACTATATCGAGGGCGAGGTCGCGCTCGGAGAGGGGGTCCGCAATGAGTATCTCGTAGGCGAGGAAATCCCGAGTACGGGCATCACGCTCACGGCAGGCGAAAAAACCTACACCTCGGAAGAAATCGAAATCAACGTTGACAATGCTTCCGCAGGAGATAAGATGGTCGAAGTCTTTCACAGAGAGGGCAGCGATTATTACAGAGGGTACTTCCCTGTCACCTACTTCATGATCCGCCATCTCGATATGCACCAAACGCCTACGAACATCGTCACTGACGAAGAAGGCAATGTTGTCGGCCTTGAGGGTATGATACTTTGGGCAGAACTCTCGGGAAAGCCGACGAGTTTCGTCCAGCCGGAGGAAGAGGGTTTTGATACCGTTATTATCCTCGGCGAAGAAAATTACACGGTCGAACTTGAACCGCAGGATGAAAACGGCGGCTACACCGCAAAAATCAACTGCGGTATGTTGACGACCTCCATCTATTTCGTGGAGTTTGGTGATGAGTTTGTCATTCTCGAGAGTCCCAATCGTATTCTCTCCTTCACAAACGAGAACGGCACGGGCGAGGCGCTTACGCTCTTTATCACAAGCCGTGGCATCGACGACGGGGCAAACGGCAGGATCAACGTTGCGGAAGGGTTCTTCATCTACCGCGATGCAAACGGCGGCATTCAGAGGTATCAATTCGGCTACTATATGAGCAATGTGAATTGGGATAGTGTCTTCAGCTCGGACATTCCGGCTCCGATAACGCGCAGAA
This sequence comes from uncultured Clostridia bacterium, assembly GCA_964612545.1. GTDB lineage: Bacteria > Bacillota > Clostridia > Christensenellales > Borkfalkiaceae > Gallimonas. The sequence continues at coordinate 9,485 of CAZTBU010000008.1, forward strand.
GTAGCGACGATGCGATGATCGTGCAACTCGGCGATTTGACTTTCAGCGCACCGAGAACGGGTTGGTGCCTTGCGATTTTAGATAATCCCAATCCCTGATAAAAGGAGGACGGCATGAAAAAGAAGATTAAGATTTTAGCGATGATACTTTCCCTCCTCTTGGGGACATGCGCTCTCTACGCTTGTGCATCTACGGAAACAGCCGATGAAGTAAGTGAACTCCGCGGCACATTCACCTACAACGAGACAATCAACCAAGGACTTTCCGTCACGAACAAGTCTCCCGGGGACATTGCGGTGAATGACAGACAGTACTTGTTTGCCAACGTCTATCCCATCAACTATGGCAACGAGGGGATGGCGATCGCATACGGTATTGACCAACGTCTCAAGCTCAACCGCGATTTCACGTACCTCTACGAGTACTCTATCCTCATCTCCAACCCGCGCGACTGGGGCGGCAACTCCGCAAAACTCACGGTGAGCATCATGGGTACATTTGAGTTTGCGCAGGCCGGAAATGCAGGGGAGTATTCGGTGCTTCTCTCCGATCCCACGAGCGGATCACAGCAGGTGTTCGGAGCGACGATCACGAGTCCCGACAGCTACGGTTGGTCGATGCACTCTCAGCCCGACCTTTCGCTTGACTATGCTCTGCTTGCACGGCAAGAGGGCTATCGGTTCGATGAGTTTGTTTGCAGCCGCGTGGTCTCCGTCGATAAGGCGACGAAAAAGCTTACGGACGACGTATTCTATCCCGAAATTCTTAACTATATCGCGCTCTATAGCACCTATTGATTATGAAAAAGAGAATTTTATTGGGTGTGATGCTCCTCATGTCATGTCTCGGCATCGCGGCCGCGTGTACGGAGGGAGGCTCTGAGAAGATCCCCGCCGTCAATGATCCCGTGCAACCGGAGCCGAGCCTCACATTTGAGGATGGCGGCGTGACCCTCTCTTGGGAGACACAGAAGAATGTGTTTTACGACGTCTGCCGTGCGCCCTCGCGCTATGCAAGCTATCGGGTGATTGCCTCGGCGAATAATGGGCGCTACACCGACGACGAACGCTATTGCTATTACGAGGTTGTAGCAAAGAATTCGGAGGGGAAGATACTCGGCATTTCGGAGCCGATCGGTGAAGAACGGGCGCTCTTCGGAGACAATGTGTTTATCTTTGCACCCACCGATGATTCCGCAAAGGTGCGCAATGCCATCAATTCCGTTTATGCCGAGATGGAAAGTGCGCATTTCACCGAAAACCGCTATGCGTTTTTCTTCAAACCGGGAAGGTACGACGGAAACATCTCCCTGAAAGTTCCTTACTTCACGACGTTTGCGGGTCTCGGCGCTTCCCCCGACGATACCTCTGTCGGATCCGTAAACTGCGAGGGCGATTGGAACAATACCAGCCTCATCAACTTTTGGCGGGGGGTAGAGAATCTCACTTTTGAAAATACGTCCAAATGGGCGGTCTCGCAGGGAACATTCCTGCGCGGCGTACACATGAAGGGGGATCTGTACCTGTTTGATACGTCGGATCGGGGCGATTATCTCACGGCAAGCGGCGGTTTCCTCGCCGATTCCCGTGTGGACGGAACGGTGTACTCCGGTTCCCAGCAGCAGTGGTTTACCCGCAATTCGGAGATCGGCGGCTGGAACGGCAGCGTGTGGAACATGGTTTTTGCAGGCGTGAATAATGTGCCCGAGGGCAACGTTTTCACCTCTGTAGAGAGTCTGCCCATCGTGCGGGAGAAGCCCTATCTCGTTTTTGAGAACGGGAATTATGCAATCAGGATTCCAGCCCTTAAATACAATTCCGCAAACTATGAGCGCGGAACGGACGGCGACAGGCGGATCCCCTTTCAAGACATCTATTTCGCGCGCGCGGACCAAGACAATGCGGCAAGCATCAATGCAAACATCGCGGCAGGCAAACATATCGTCTTTCTTCCCGGTGTATATGAGTTGGAATCGCCCATCGTCGTGGATCGCGCGGATACCGTTTTGCTCGGCACGGGACTCGCAACGCTCATCCCGAACGCGGGAACGAGCTGCATGGAGATCGGCGATGTGGACGGCGTCTCCGTCTGCGGGCTTCTCTTCGATGCGGGAACGAAGGAGACGGTAACGCAGCTCGAAGTGGGCAGCACGGGCGGTGATCACGCCGCAAATCCCATCTTCCTGTTCGATTGCTTCTTCCGCGTAGGCGGGAATGCCAACGAGAAAACGTATGCGGAGATTTCCCTTGAAATCAATGCAAACGATTGCGTCACGGATAACGTTTGGCTGTGGCGCGCCGATCACGGCGGCGGCGTCGGTTGGGAGACCAACAACGGCGGCTTTGGTGCAGTGATCAACGGCGACAACGTAAAATGTTACGGTCTGTTTGGCGAACATTACAAGAAAAACAACGTTTTATGGAAGGGTAACGGCGGCTACGTCGCTTTCTACCAGAGTGAATTTGCCTACGATGTACCTGCGGGCAGCGGTTGGAATTGGGCATCGTTCGAAGTTGCAGATCGTGTTACGCAATTCACCGCCTTCGGTGTAGGCATTTATGCCAACTTTTGGAATCAGGTTGAGATCGATTGCGCGATGCGCGTTCCCGAGAAAAACGGCATCAGTCTCACTTACGTTTGCGGCTTTGCCATGAGCAAAAAGGGACGCGTACGAAACCTCATCAACTCAGACGGATTGTTCTTCGACCAATCGGATATCGATGCGGGTACGCATTTCCGTCAGGTTCGATACTACGGCGGGCAGTCCCGCAAAACCAATTAAGGAGGAAATCATGAAAACAAATTCGAAAAGAGGCGCATTGATTGCCGTACTCCCGGCGGCAATTCTGTTCTTGTTGTGCGCACTTCTCATCGGTTGCTCCCAAAACGGAGATAACGCAGAAGACAGAGAAGATAAGGCCGTTGCGGGCATTGAACTTGAAACGCGCAATGCCAAGACGGATTTCTTCGTCGGAGATACGTTTGTAACACGCGGGCTCGGGATCCGTGTCGTCTACACGGACGGTACCGAGAGCCTCATACTTGCGGACGGCGAAGGGGTCAGTGTACACGCTCCATCTCTCGATGAGATCGGCAGAAAGCAGGTCACAGTGCAGTATAGCGGCTTCATGGCGGAATATACCGTCGTCGTTTCGCGCATAGACGGCATCACGGTCGACACCTCGAATGTTCGCCGTGCTTACACCGTGGGCGATGAGTTCTCATCGGACGGGATCTCCGTCTCCGTAAAAATTACAACGCTGGATGAGCTCGGCCGCGAAGTTTCCGACTATGAGACCTTGAGCGCCATTGATTATACGGTCGGGGCGCCCGATCTCTCTGCTCCCGGCAAAAAGACGGTCACGGTTTCCTACACCGCAGATACGGAGTATTCGGAATCGTTTGATATCTACGTCACGCCCGATGTGGAAGCAAATTCCGTTCTTACGTTTGAAGGGGAGGAAGCGCTCTCGCTCTATATCACAGAGCGCACCGGCGGTGGCTCTGCCGATGTGGACGCCGAGGCAAAGGGTTGGTATCTCCTCGTTCGCAGGGATGGGACCTTCGATATGTACGATACGGACATTCGCTATACTGCATCGAGCGGAGAAGATATCTTCGACGGCGCGGTGCAGACGGAGCTCGGAGACGATCGTCTGATTGCCTCCATCGACGGTAAGAAGTATACGGTCAATATCTACGTCTACCGCACCGTCGTATTCGGTTGGGAAAAGCAGATCGTAGGCATCCAAATCGAGGCTCCTCTTGAAAGCAGGGAATATCTCGCAGGCGCAACGTTTACTTCTGACGGTTTGAAGGCGATAGCCGTCTATTCGGACGGTTCCCGTGAAGAACTTGCCGGCGGCAGTTTCTCCGTAAATGCGCCTTCCGCAGAGGACATGAACGAGATTGGCGTCAAAACGGTAACCGGCACGTATACGACGGAAGAGAATAAAGAAATGCCGTTTAGCTATCAGATCTTCTGTATTCCCGACGTGCCTTGGGAAACCAACCGCATCGAGTTCGGCGGCGATCGGAATGGCAGTGGCGCAACACTCGAACTCTATGTCACCGAGCGCAGTGCGGAAAGCGGAACATGGGGTACCGAGCAAAACGTCAAGGCTTGGATGCTCATTCGCAATACAGACGGCTCCTTCGAGATGTATCAGTATGAATACTTTCTCGACAGCAGCGTTGTGAGCCATCCCTATCCCAACGGCGCACCCGAAGGGGTTGCTTCCTATCTGAACGAAGCTGAAAATCTCGTTATTGAAGTGAACGGCAGATATTTTGCCGCTTCGGATAACGAACTCTGGCACCTTATCGTCATTGGTTGGCGGTAACCCGGGAACACTATGACATACTTTTTGGCAATCGATATCGGCGCGTCGAGCGGGCGGCATATTCTCGGCCGGATAGAGGACGGTATTCTCAAAACGGAGGAGATCTACCGTTTCAAAAACGGTGCGACAGAGAAGAACGGATATCTCGTCTGGGATACGGAAAACTTGTTTCGGGAGATTATAAAGGGCTTGAAGTGCGCACAGCGGCGCGGAAAAGTCCCATCCTTCGTCGGCATCGATACTTGGGCAGTCGACTACACACTTCTCGATGAAGAAGACCGGCTCATCGGCCCCGTATATTGCTATCGCGACGACCGTACGGAGAGCGTAATTTCTGCCGTACACCGCATCGTTCCGTTCGAGCGGCTGTATACACGCACGGGAATCCAATTCCAGCCCTTCAACACGATCTATCAGCTTGCAGCCGACTTTAAGAAGGGGAGATTGCAGGGGGCGAAAACTTTCCTGATGCTTCCCGACTACCTGCATTTCCTCCTGACGGGCGTAAAGAAGCAGGAATACACCAATGCGACCTCCACGGGCCTTGTCAATGCAACGACGCATGAATGGGATCGCGAGGTTATAGAGAAGCTCGCCTTGCCGCAGACAATCTTTGGCGAATTATCACAACCCGGAATGACTGTGGGAGATTTCACAAAGGAGGTGGCGGAAGCGGTCGGTTTTCAGGCTACGGTCATTCTTCCCGCCACCCACGATACAGCCTCTGCGGTTCTCGCCGCTCCACTCGACGGGCAGACGCCGTATCTTTCGAGCGGAACTTGGTCGCTTCTCGGCGTTGAGCAGAAAGTCGCGCATACCGATGCAAATTCCCGTCTCGTGAACTATTCCAATGAGGGTAGCATAGATTTTACCTTCCGCTATCAGAAGAATATCATGGGGCTTTGGATGATCCAGAGCCTCAGGCGAGAACTCGGCGAGCGGTACTCATTTTCGGAGCTTGCGGATATGGCACGGTGCAAGGAATTTAACGGAATCGTTGACGTCAACGATAAATGCTTCCTTGCTCCGATGAACATGGGGGAGGAGATCGATAAAGCAATCGGCAGACCGCTCTCCACGGCTTCGCGTATGCGCGTGATTTACGATAGTCTTGCACATAGCTATGCAAGCGCGGTGAAGGAGTTGGAACATAATACGGGGAATACCTATGATACGCTCAACATTATCGGCGGCGGATGCCGCGATGAGTTTTTGAACCGTTTAACGGCACAGGCTACGGGGAAACGCATCATCACAGGTCCGATAGAGGCAACGGCGATCGGAAATATTGTTATGCAGATGATCGGCGCAGGGGAACTGAAAGATATTTACTCCGCGCGGAAACTCATTCGGGAGTCATTTGAAATAAAGGAGATTATATGACACCTTACGAATTTGCGAAGAATGAATATGAAAAGTGGGGAATCGACTGCGAGAAAGCGCTCGCCAAACTTGCAACTATTCCCGTCAGCATCCATTGCTGGCAGGGCGACGATGTCATAGGCTTTGATGGCTCCGGTTCCCTTTCGGGCGGCATTCAGACGACGGGAAATTACCCCGGCAGGGCGAGGACTTTTGAGGAACTCAAAGCGGATATTGCGTTTGCCTTTCGGCTGATCCCCGGCAAAAAGCGGCTCAATTTACATTCGAGCTATGCCATTCTCGGCGCGGACAAGGGCAAGGTGGATCGCGACGGCTATACCTATAAGTATTTCGCACCGTGGGTGGAGTTTGCAAAGGAACTCGGGCTTGACGGCATAGATTTCAACCCGACGTTTTTCGGCCATCCGAAGGTGAAGAACGGACTGTCGCTCTCTTCTCCCGATGAAAAAACCCGCAAGTTCTGGGTAGAACACGGCAAGCGTTCGCTTGAAATTGCCGCCGGACTCGGCAAGGCATTCGGCAAACCATGTCTTGTCAATCTATGGATTCCCGACGGCTTCAAGGACGTCCCCGCAGACCGCCTCACACCGCGCCTTCGCTTAAAGAAGTCGCTCGATGAGATCCTTGCAGATTACGACAAAAAATGGGTGATCCCCGCCGTCGAGAGCAAGGTGTTCGGCATCGGTGTCGAGAGCTACACGGTCGGTTCCAATGAGTTCTATCAGAACTACGCGGCAAAGAACAATATCTGCTGTCTCTTGGACAACGGCCACTACCACCCGCTTGAATACGTCAGCGATAAGATTCCCGCGCTCCTTGCGTTCTACGATAAAGTTGCACTCCATGTCACGAGAGGGGTTCGCTGGGATAGCGACCACGTCGTACTCTATGAGGATGAACTCAAGGAGATTGCAAAGGAGATCATCAGAAACGATGCGGCCGACAAGGTACTCATCGGGCTTGATTACTTCGATGCAAGCATCAACCGCATCGCCGCATGGGTAACGGGCGCGCGCAATATGCAGAAAGCATTGCTTTACGCGCTCCTTCAACCCAACGAAAAGCTCAAGGCGTTGCAGGACAGCGCAGAGTTCACCGAACTCATGAATTTACAAGAAGAGGTCAAGACGCTTCCGTTCGGCGCAGTGTGGGAAGAATATCTTTTCCGCACAAACACGCCCGGGGCGGATTGGTTTACCGAAGTAAAGAAATATGAAAAAGAAGTATTGAGCAAGAGAGGATGAAGGAAATGAAGAATATTTACGAGGCTGAATTTTTTAAGGACTTTTGCGATACCGCGGCGAACATGTACCGCCTCGGCTGGGACGAGCGCAACGGCGGAAATCTCTCGCTCCTTCTCGACGAGGATATGGGCGGGTATTTCAAGACCGTCATCCGCACCATTCCCATTCCGTTTGACGCGACCGAACTCGTCGGCAAATGTTTCATGGTGACGGGAACAGGCAAGTACTTTAAGAATGTCAAGGAATATCCCGAGGAGAACGTCGGTATCTTCCGCATCGGTTCGGACGGCAAAACGGCAGAGCTTCTTTGGGGGTATTCGGACGGCGGCAAGTTTACTTCCGAGCTTCCCGTGCACCTCATGAGTCATATCGCAAGACTTAAGGTGGATCCCGAAAACCGTGTCGTCATGCACTGCCATCCGACGAATACGCTCGCCATGACCTACGTTCACGAGCTTGACACGAAAAAATTCACGCACACGCTTTGGCAGATGTCAACGGAGTGCATCGTCGTCTTCCCGGATGGCGTGGAGGTGCTGCCGTGGATGCTCTGCGGTACAAATGAGATCGGCCTCGCAACTATGGAGAAGATGAAGACGGCACGCGTCGTTATTTGGGCGCTCCACGGCATCTGCGGCGCAGGCAAAACGCTTGATGAGACGTTCGGTCTTATTGAAACCGTGGAAAAAGCAGCGCAGATCTATATGCTCACGGCGCACCTTCCCCGCGTGAATACCATCAAGGATGCAGACATGGTACGTCTTGCAGAGTTCTTCGGAGTAGATTACCGCAAAGACTATTTGGATTTGTAAACGGAGTATCATCATGGAAGAAAAGACAAAGAAAAGCATATTTGAGACGCCGATATTATCGACGAAAATCAAGTCGGCAAAGGTAAAGATCTTTCCCGAAGGGGTCTTGGGCTATTTTGTCGGGCCCACGCTCGCCCTTATTGCAAACAGCGTCCTTTCCAACTATCTCAACCAATACATGACGGATGTTTTGGATATGATGAGCTGGGCGGCATGGTTTGTAACGTGGCTGCCCGTCATCTCCGTCGTGTTCGTCATCATCGGCAACATCTTGGTGGGGCGGCTGATGGACAGAAGCAGAACAAAGGCCGGCAAAGCGCGGCCGCTGCTTCTCGTCGCCATTCCGTTGAGCATTCTTGCATTGCTTGTGTTGTTCGTGTTCTCTCCGGCGCCGACGGAAGCGAACCACACGCTCATCCTCATTCTGTTTGCGGCCGGCTACAATCTTTGGTTTGCAATCGCCTATCCCTTCTATTACACCTCCCATGCGGCGCTCGTGAACCTGTCTACGAGAAACAGTAAGGACAGGTCCCTGCTTGCGACCATCTCTAACGCGACGACGCTCGCCGCAATGGGGCTGTGTACCATGATCCTGCCCTTCTTCATCGGGCTGTTGTTCGTGTCGGAAAACGGCGTCATTGATCAAGCGGCTTCGATGAACCACTGGAAGATCTTCGTTATCGCCCTCATTGTTCTTCTCGCCCTCGGCATCATCGTGGAATATTTCTTTACGCGGGAGCGGGTGACGGAAGAATCCTTTGCAGACAAGACGGTCATTGCCGGGAAAAAGAGCGTCTCCATCAAACAGCAGGCAAAGGTGTGCTTCAAGGACAAGTTCTGGATCATCATGATCGTATTTTTCTTCCTGTATCAGCTGGGCGGTATGCTCAAAAATGTTTCGCAGTTCTACTATTGCCAGTCCTTCTTCGCCTATGAGGGCGTGTTCAGCAAGGACGCGGGCGGCTTCTGGTCGGGTCAGCTGGCGATCTACGGCGCGATCCCCACGGCACTCGGCATGGTGATCGCCTGGCCGCTCTCCAACAAGATCGGCAAGGGAAGAGCCATTCTGTTCGGCGCGATCCTCTCTGCGATCGGCGGGGCGATCGGATTTATCGCTCCCGATAACTTCTGGGTCGTGACGGCGTCCTTCATCATCAAGGCGTTGGGCTCCACTCCTGCCATGTACTTATCTCTTGCGCTTCTTGCGGATATTCTCGACCATCAGGAGGCAAAGCATGGATTCCGGACAGACGGGCTTACCATGACGATCTACGGCGCGATCATGGCGGGCATGACGGGCATTGCGACGGGTATTTTGAATCTTGCCCTCAATGCAACGGGCTATTCCGCGGCGATGATCCCCGATCCCACACCTGTGTTGCAGACGGCAATGAAGTGGATTTTCATCGGCGGCGAGACGATCTGCTATGCGGTGATCGCAGTCATCTTCCTGTTCATGAACGTGGAAAAATTCTCAAAACAGGACCATGAGGAGATCAAAGCACGGCAAAAAGCGGAAGCCTTGGCAATCGGCGAGGAGTGGATCGAACCCGAAGAGCGCATGAGACGCGAGGAAGAGGAATCCGAGCGGCAGGCGGAGGAAGCGCGCAAAGCGGAACTCAGAGCAAAGTGCGAAAGGAAGGGGCTCGATTTCGAGGAAGAAGAGGCAAAGTATCAAGCCGTCCTCGAGGCAAAGAGAAGAGCCGCCGAAGAAAAGAAGGCTGCCAAAGAAGCAAAAAAAAGAAATAATTAAACGGAGAGTTATTCTTCATTTTTTTCCCGCCTGATACAATGTATTTGACCGGAAAAGAATATCGGTAGTACAACCGAAAAAGCTCGGGAATCAAGCCTTTTTCGGTTGTTTTATTCTAAAATTCTATAAAATTTTATGAAATTGATATGTAATTTTCATGACAATTTAAATATTTTATGCTATACTGAGTCAAAGAGGGTATAGAGATGGAAGAATCGAATAAACCAATGAAAAAATTGAATGAAGCTTCGGAGATTATTCTGAAAACAATGGATTATATTACGGAATGTCTGCAGGAACTCAACGGAATCGAAGAAGGGGGAAAGCTGACGCCCGTTTTATATAGCCGTAAGTGCGCTATGGTGGAAATTCTCGAAAATTTAATGACTTGGTCCGAAGCGAAAGATTACGGTTACTCCTGGGATGTGGAGACGGAATTTCCCGTCTGAAACAAAGAAAGCGGAAGCGGAGATTTTTTGCCGTCATGATACGGATGTATTTGCAATACAGCCGTGTATGTCCGTGCCGGCAATGAGATTTGTTTTGCAACGTGCGGGTTGAAACGTTTGACTGCGCGGGGCATAGGGATTTCGCACGCAAAACGAAACCCCCGAGGCATTGTTTGCCTCGGGGGAGTTTGCATTTTCTTGCTCTTTTACAGGCGGATCCGCAAAGCGGGAACAACTCAATTAAGAATTTCGGGCTTTGGCTTTGTATAACAAAATATTTGCCTTATATTCTTTGTAAATATTTAACTGCGGCAAGGATATCGACGTTTTCTTGTATATGCCTGGGCGTCCAAGGAATAAATATGTCCGGTGGCAGCCCCTGCTCTCTCGTGCCTTTTCCCTTGTCTACTGCCTTGCTGCGTGAAGTCGGGTAACATAAGACATATTCTCCGAAATCGGCGCTTGCGAGGTTGTTCCCGCGCTCCTTGCCCACTTCCGATATGACAACTACGCCGAACTCAAAACTTCCCCCTTTGGGATTATTCTCCATCACTTTCTTCCCGAGACGGAGAACATCGAAATCAAGGATATGCGCATGCCGTCCTTCCTCTTCCGTGTCTTTGGGGAAGAAGTCGTTATAAAAAGCGGGAAAGTTTCCGAGCGTCAACGTTTCCCCGCTGTCACGAATAGAATAATTCGCCATAAGGAGACTGCTCTCCATGACATAGATGAAATACGCCTGCGCATAGGTGCTTAAAACTTCAAAAAGGGAAGTGCGCTTCAAAGCGTCGTCATACATAAGCCCGTAACGTCCCGCGTCATAGCCGTAGAGTTGAAGGTCTGAATTTTCATGATGAAGGAAACGCCGCTGTTTTGTCTCTACCCATGTTTTCACCGTGGCAAGGTTATAGACCGTCCCATGCTCCATACACTTTTTCAATTCGTCCTCGAAGCAGAGCCAAGGGAAACAGGGAAATTTCATGTCATTCTCCTGTAATATGGAGAGCGCCTTTTGACGGAACATAACCGCCTGCGAGAGTGCCATATCCGTGATCATCGTGGTTTTCTTCTTTCCCATAGAACCGCAGGTGAGGGAGACAATGGGCAGTTCGTTGATAAACCCGCAATTCCGCGCTTCCATGTGTTGTAATTTTTCCTTTGCGATTTTTCGTCTCCATCGGTTGAACAGCCATAGGGCAAGGAACAGGAGCGTCCACCACGGGAAATGACGGAGAATGACATTGAGGTCCACGATGAGTTTCCCCAGCTGCGGAACGATACACCCGAAATCGAACTTCACGACGAAATAAAAATAGAACGCGAGGAACGCCACGGCAACAGACGCGAGGTTGAGATGAAATATCCACAGCGCAATCCAACACTTCCATATCCAACCGTGGTCGGAAAGGAACTCACGGTAGCTCCGTAAATACGCCTTAATGGGCTGATAGGTGTGTACCGCGATCCATTTGAAGATACGAAGAGGAACAGTGTCTTTCCCGTGGTTCGTATTCTCCCGCTTATAGAGACGGCGAATGACGAAAAACAGAATGAGAAGAAAGGGAAGAATGAGAATGAGCGCTTTTGCCGCATACGAAAGGAATCCCGTGACGGAGTTTCCCCATGCGGCAAAATTCTCTCCGCTGAACAGGAGCGCGAAATAGCTCTTTGCGCCTTCTTTGAATTCCGCCGTGTTTTCGGGCAGATAGTTCGCCCAGCCGAACACCGAAGACGGTGCAAGGAATGTTGCCGTAAATGTGTACGGGATACGGAAGAGCTCGCAGAAGTAGACCGCAACAGACCTACCCATGTCCGTGACAGCCTCCACGAAACGGAGATAAGACGGAGAGAACACGGACACGCCGAGGGCGACAAACGCCGCCGTAATGAGGACGGAGACCGCGATATGTACTTTACGCATGGAGCCGTCCTCCCGTGTAAATGAGATAGCTTATAATAAGTGCCGCGAGAATAAGAATACCCACCGCGGCAATCCGTTTAATGATTTTCATGAATTTCCTTCCGAAAATATTGTGTTTTGTGTTGCAATTTGCAATACATTGTGCTATACTATTATCGAGGAGGTAACAGTATGGCAAATAAAAGCGCGAATGTTTCCGTAAGAGTTGCGCCCGAGATCAAGCAGCAGGCGGAAGCAATATTGGAAAAGATCGGCATTCCCGTCTCGGTTTTGGTCGACACGCTTTACCGTCAGATCATCTATACGGGCGGCGTTCCTTATCCGTTGACCGTTCCCAAGCTCCCCACACTCGATACCATGAGCAAAGCGGAGTTTGATACAATGATGGAGAAGGGCTATACGGAGGCCGTAGCCGGGGAGGGCGTGGACGTTAACGCCGCTTTCGACAGTTTACGGAAGAAGGTCAAAGATGGAATACAGGGTTAAGATCTCTCCATTCGCTCTGTCGCAACTTACCGAAACCGTGCAATACATTTCGGATGTTTTGCTCGTTCCGAAAACCGCCTTCAAGTGGCTCGATATGTTGCAGACTTCCATTTCATCTCTGAGCACGATGCCGAACCGCAACCCTTTAACGGAGGAAGAACCGTGGAAGACGAGAGGTATCCGCAAAATGCCCGTAAAGGGTTTTCTCGTCTATTATTTTGTCGATGAAGAACATATCACCGTCACGGTGACGGCTATCGTCTACGGAAGACGCGACCAAATCGACGCATTAAAACGAACTTGATAATTGACGCTATGGCGGCTCCCGAATATCTTCGGGAGCCGCTTTTCCTATGCTTCGGACGGCTTGAAAATAAATTTTTCTCCGAAAAAATTTAACAGAGTATTGACTTTTCCGTAAAATCGGGTATAATAGAAATAGGTAGGGAAATCCCTACTTTCCATTCTTTTAAGGAGGACACTTCTATGGCTCAACCCGCTTTTGTTGACAATGCCAAAGTAATGGCAAAGGGACAGGTGACGATTCCGAAGGATGTCCGCACTGTTCTCGGGGTAGATTGCGGCGATCGGATTTCTTTCGTCGTGGAGAACGGTAACGTCCGGATTGTCAATTCTGCCGTATTTGCGATGCAGATGTTCCAAACACAGATGAAAGGTGCAGCGGAAAAGGCAGAGGTTACCGAAGAGGATATTGCACAAATGATCACCGAGATGCGGAGAGGTGAAAACGATGAAGGTGCTGATTGATTCAAATGTTCTGATCTCCGCAGCGCTTTATCCGAACAGTACGCCTGCCAAAGCATACTTAAAGGCCGTGACCGCCCCCAATCAAGGAATTATTTGTGAGCAGAACATCGACGAAGCACGGCGTGTTTTCAACCGCAAATTTCATGACGGGATCCCGTTCCTCGAATCTTTCCTCGCTCTCGCTCTTTTGACGCTTGAAATCATTCCCGTCCCGATTGAGGAAGAAGATAGCGAGGCTTTTCCTATCCGTTCCCCGCTTGCTGTTGTTTCTTTTCCTCTTTTTTTCGTCAAGCATAGGAAAAGCGGCTCCCGAATATCTTCGGGAGCCGCCATATCAGAAATCGGACAAAAATTCCGCACAGGTCAGAATTTTGGGATGCCAGATCTTTGCGGAAAGAAAATCTTTGTCACCCGTAAGGATGACGTCCACACCGGCGGCAATCGCCGCACGGAGCAAAGGTCTGTCGTCCTTATCGCGGATCAGCTCTTGCCCGTCCAGAACGCCTGCCAATTCAGGCAGAACTTGTCCCATCCGCTTGCCGTTTGGTTGAAGGTGAGCATATCGAAGGGTTCGTCCGCGGTGAAGGTGTGTTCCTGATAGCCCTTCGTCCGTCCCTCGTCCATTCTTTCTGCGAACAGATAGCTTGCCTTGTCGTGCGAATAGATCCAATCCTTCATCTGCGAGGATGTAATATCCGTATCCTTGACATTGCTTTGATCTTGATAACACTCGCGTCGAACCGAAAGATTGGGATATGTGGCGCTACTTCGGCGTTTTCAGAATTGGGGGGAAGAAGAAATAAAAAAACGCGCTCAACTCCTTTGCGATATGGCAATGAAGATTTGGGAAACGCCATCGTGGCTTTATTATAGAGAGGTTTAATTCACCGCAAACTCTTCAACTACTTCGGGCGTGAAATTTGTTGAGATTTTTTCTTCGAAAAAAGCACGTTGCTGTAATCGCTATTGTATGCGGTCAGAGTGAGATTTCCGACGGTATCGATATATTTTGTATAAATCAACTCCCACTTTTCGCCCAAAGCGGTTTTCCAATCCGCAGACAAGGTTTGTGGCAGGCAAAGTACGAAACACGGCGTTTCGTATTTTGTTCGCTTATTTTTTCCTAAAAAACACAAAGGAGAGAAAACACAATGCCATATCAAAACGCAAAAGTCTATTATGACGGAAGTCATTATATTGCCATTCCCGCCGATAACTTTCCGAGAACAAAGCGGAGAAGGGTAAGACCGATACCGCTAAAAACCGAGGAGCAACCCGAAACGCCGAAAGAGAAGTATGAAACGGCATATTCAGAGAGCCAAAGTCTGCCGAAGCGGGAGCGGAAACAGTATATTAAGAACAAAATGCAGGGAGCTTTCCCGTCAAAGGAAGAAACCACCGCTTTCGTCGAGCGCAACATAGAGCGCAAGAGCAATAACGCGATCAAACGGCGCGTCAGACTGTGGCGCAAAGTGTACTTGCAACAATGGAGCTACTTCGTCACTTTCACCTATGCGGACGAGCTTCATACCGAGGAAACCTTCAAGAAGAAATTGATGATCACCCTCAAACACCTTGTCGCACGGAAAGGTTGGAAGTATATCGGGGTATGGGAGCGCGGCGGGAACACGCAACGGCTACACTTCCACGGGATATTCTATATCCCCGACGGCTGCATGATAGGAGAGCTTGCCGAAGTGAAAGATTACAGCACCAAGCAACACCGCGTACAGACCACCTTGCAAAACACGCACTTACAAAAGCACTTTGGAAGAAATGATTTCGAGCCGTTAGGAACGCGAGCGACATCTCGCAATCGGTCATGTATTTGCTCAAATACATAGAAAAATCGGGGAAAAGGCTCGCGTTTGGAGGGAAACTGCCGACCTACTTCCATTCGGACATTTTGGACAAAGATGTTGTCTGCGGCTACGGAGTAGACGACAAAAAATTACTTCTTTTTGACAGCTTCGGTTGCTATCACGAGGGAGAGTATATCGGACAGGTCAGCCCCGAAGTGATAGAACAAATGCCCAAGTCAAACTAACCACTATCTATTGCCTTTCGGACTGCGGATCGTAAACGAAACCGCACTTTCTGGCAAGGGTAAAATGCACGGCGTTCGCCGCCCTTGCCGAAAAGGAAAGAGAGCACAACAAAGAGAGAAAGCCCCTGCGTTTTCGTTTTGTTCGTCCGCGCCGAAAGGCAAAAAATCTATTTTATAGGAGTTATGTATCATGACAAAAACAGCAGTAATCTATGCAAGATACTCTTGCGACCAACAGTCTACGCATGATGAAAGACAGCGCACGGCGGGAATGGAATTATGTCCTTGTCTACAAACTTGACAGATTTTCGAGAGATAAATATGCCACGGCGATACACAAAAAGACGCTGAAAGACCACGGTGTAAAAGTATTATCCGCTATGGAGAATATCCCCGATACACCCGAAGGCATCATCTTGGAGAGCTTGCTGGAAGGCATGAACCAATATTACAGCGCAGAGCTTTCCCAAAAGGTAAAACGCGGTATGAGAGAAACACGGCTTAAAGGCAACTATCAAGGCGGAGGTATTCCCTACGGCTATACAATCGAGGGCAGAAAAATCGTGATAGACGAGCCGAAAGCGGAAGTGGTGCAGTATATGTACGAGCAATTCTCAAAGGGCGTGTATGTGCGCCAAATCATAGCGGAATTGACCGCCCGCGGTGTTCTCTATCACGGCAGACCGTTCGCCAAGAATACTGTCTATAATATCCTCAAAAACGACAAGTATTCTGGTGTGTACGATTGCAACGGGGAAACAGTCGCCAATATGTACCCGCAAATCATTCCGACAGAGATTTTCGAGAGAGTGCGGAGCATTGTCAACGCCAACAAACACGGCAAAAGGAGCGTGGCAGTCGTCTACCTATTGCGCGGAAAGCTCAAATGCGGTTACTGCGGAGAAAGCGTTATTGCGGAGTGCGGGACTTCCAAAGACGGCGAAAAGAGATATTACTACAAATGCCGAGGACGGAAAGCACGGGTAAACGATTGCCAAAAATCCGTCATTCAAAAAGATGCGCTTGAAAAGCTCATTATAGAACTCCAACGGGAACAGCGGCAAAATGAAATTGCCCTTGATAACATCATGGCGGCAATCGAACGGGGTATCATGAACAACACCACGAGCAGGCGCATGAAAGAGCTTGAAACGCGGCAAGAAGAACTCGAAAGGTTGATCCTCATCGAGCAAAGCAAACAAGCCGTAAAGGTCACGGAGCGCGATATAAAAGCCTTCTACGAACAAGCATTGCGCCTTGAACCGCAAATGCTCATCAACTATCTGATAAAGGGAATCGTATTCTTTGACGACCGCATAGAAATCTACTTCAATAGCCCCATACGGAATAACCCTGACGACAGTCAGGGCTTTTCTTTTAATAGACAATCGAGAGTTTTACAGGACATTATCGTGACGATAGAAATATTCGCTTGACAACAAGCGGCTATTTATTCCACGGTACTCTTGACATGAGCCTCTATGGTGCGTGTTTGGTAGGCAAAGAACCAAGCCATACAGCCCCATGGGGCTTATTGTTTGCCTTTGGCAATAGCCTAACACGCCCCAACTCATGTCAAGAGCCTTTCGCGGCATAAACCGCCGCTTTCCCGATTTTGAGCAAAGAAAAAACCTAAACCGTCACTTTGTAAGTGTTCGATTTAGGTTGAGAGTGGTGACCTTGCCGGGAATCGAACCCGGGATTGCGCCGTGAGAGGGCGCCGTCTTAACCGCTTGACCACAAGGCCGTAATCTTTTGCAATCCCTTCGGATTGCAATGTGATTATACCATACGATGTAAAAACTTGCAACCGTTTTTACTGCTTTGAGAAAAATTTTTCCAAAAAACAGAGACATCCGCCTGTGCCGCAACCCGGAAAAGAATTAACCCGCTTCCCGCAGGTGGGTGAAGAGCGCCGGAGCATCGGACTTTCCGTATTTGCATATGGCTTCGCATATACACACAGACCTTGCCTGGCTTCGGGCGACACTTTCTCCCGTATAAATTTTGTGGATTACGTTTTTACGGGCTCCGCACACCGCAGGTGTCTCTCAAATGATTATAGCAGAGTTTTCCCGTTGGCGCAACATTTTCGATACAGATTTTTTTGGAAATTATTGCCGGGTTATTCTCTTCTTCTTCGTTTCGCGCACGCGGGGCGGAAAGAACTCAATCTTTCCGTTCTTTTCTGAATCCGTACAGCGAGCGGAAAAGATAGACCGATTTTTCGTGTATCGCTTGGAACAGAGGAAGAGGATCGTCTTTGAACATAGTGAATTTCAGGTTCTCCAGATAGCCGTTGCCATAGTCGATTTCAAGCAATATGTCGATAAAAATCGGACTTTTCGGCTTTTGTCCGATGCGCGTGTTCCCGATAATTTTTCTGATTGAAGCAACGTCTTCGGTGCCGAATTCCACTTTGGAAATGCAGGGGAACCCGCCGTCATCCTCCTCCAAAGTCCAACTGTTTCCCGTAAGGCAAAAAGATCTCAGTTGCGTATTGAGCGACAAAACCTGACTGCCGAGCATGGGGTATTCATATAAGAGATTTTTGTCTTTGAGAGAAAATTGCATACTTATATATCTGTTTTTCCGAATTTATCGGTGAGAATCCATAGTTCTTTTTCGTAATTCATGCCGTATTTTCTGTCGGGAACTTCCTCTCTCGTGCGGAGAATGGAGCGGTAGCAAAATTCAGACGTGACCGAAAGAGCCTCTTGCATAGAGAGTCCTCCGCCGATGCAGCCCGAGAAGGCGGAGGCAAACACATCCCCCGCACCGTGGTAGGTTCCCTCCAGCTTGATAAGGGGCATGCGCTCCTCTTTTTCGTCAAAAAAGCAGAGGCAGTATCCGTCCTCGGAGTCCGCGCCCGTGATGACGGGATGAGGGCAAATTTTATGCAACATATGCAACGATTTCGAGAAATTTCTCTCTCCCGTCAGAAGAAAACTTTCCGTTTCGTTGGGGAGAATATAGTCGGCCTCGGCGCAGAGAGAAAGCATACCCGCGGCAAAGTCGCTGTCGAAGCCCGTATAGAATTTAAAATTGTCTCCGAGGACGGGGTCCACGATAAATTTTCCGTTTTCCTTCAAAAAGCGCCTTTTGACGCTCTTTACAAACTCGATTTGCGCCTTGCTTCCGAGATAGCCGCTGTAGATGACGTCGTACCGGAGGCCGAGCGTTTCCCAATGGTTGCAGATTTTTTTCATCTCTTCGTCGAGATTCAAAAAAGTGTAGCCCGTAAAACCGCCCGTATGGGTGGAGAGAAGGGCTGTGGGGAGAATGTCGACCGTAGCCCCGCAGGCCGAAAGGACGGGCAGTGCGACGGTAAGGGAGCACTTTCCGACGCAGGAAATATCGTTGATAGCCAAAATACGCATGGATACACCTCCTGTAAGCCCTATCATTATACATTTTCGTCAAAGTGTAGTCAAGCCATATCCTTATTCCTTGCAAAAAAAACGGGAAAATGATATAATGAAAAAAAGGAGACACGGTATGAACATTCCGGCGGCAAAGGCGATTGTCCCGGCGGGACACCTTATGTATATCGTTACCGCCTGCATCTTTCCCGTCTTACTGTTCGGAATCATAATTACATATGTTATATAACGCATTTTATTTTATCTTTCCCGGAAAGCGTATTGCGAAGCGGGGGATGGACAAAAAGGAGTTCAAATGAAATTGGTAGCGGCGACGGGAAACGCGCACAAACTCAGGGAAATACGGGAAATCTTCTCCGATTTTGAGATTCTGTCGGCGTCGGAGGCGGGATTTTACGGCGATGTCGAAGAAACGGAGACGACCTTTCACGGCAATGCGCGCCTGAAGGCGGAGGCCGTCAGGCGCGCGACGGGACTCGTTTCCCTTGCGGATGACAGCGGCCTTTCCGTGGATGTGCTTTCGGGCGAACCCGGGGTTTTCAGCGCGAGGTACAGCCGTATGTTTGCGCCGAAGGAATGGCTTTCTGCGCATGCTTTGCCCTGCGGAGAGGACCCCGACCGCCTCAACCGTGCCTTTCTCCTCGAACGGATGAAGGGGAAAGAGAACAGGACCGCCTGTTTCTGTTGCGCGCTCGTATTATGTTTCCCGGACGGGAGAGAGATTTCCGCCGAGGGCAAGACGTTCGGGCGCATTCTGGCGGAGGAGCGCGGGGAAAACGGCTTCGGGTACGATCCGCTGTTTTTTTCGGATGATCTTTGCAAGAGTTTCGGCGAAGCGGGCGAGGCGGAAAAGAACGCCGTTTCGCACAGGGGCAGGGCGCTCAGGGCGCTGAGGATGCAGATATGAAGACGTTTATTGTCATTTCCGATTCCCATTCGCGGCAGGGAGCGGTGGACAGGGTGCGGCATCTCTTTTGCGAGAACGATTTCATCGTTCACCTTGGCGACGGCTCGGCCGATATGCGGCCCGTGATGGACATGTTCCCCGAGAAAACGTATGTTATGAAGGGAAATTGTGATTTTTATTACGGTTTGGATGAGTGCGTCACCGAGGCCGAGGGCGTCAGAATCTTTTGCTGTCACGGGCACAGGTACGGCGTAAAGCATGGTCTTGAACGGCTCTCCGCGCGGGCGAAAGAGTTGGATTGCACCGTGGCGCTCTACGGCCATACGCATATTGCGGACATCGGGACGGAAGACGGCGTCCTTTGTATCAATCCGGGGGCTCTCGGCGACTATGCCCGTCCGAGCTACTGTTTTATGGCCGTGCACCGGGGGAAAGTTACGCCGTCGATCGTGAATTTATAGCTTTAGCCTCGTTATTCTTTACAAAAAAATAAAATAAATAAAATATTAGCGTTTATTTGGCGGAAAGATTGACTTTTTCCGCTCTTTTCGTTACAATTTATATATGATTTATTTGAAAGATTTCCGTCAAGGTAAACTATTGTATGAGGCGCTCGACTCGGATGTGCGGCTCGGAATATTGGAGGAACTCGCGGCGCACGGCGAGCTCAACCTCGCGTACTTTGCGAAGAAGTTTCATGTTTCGAACGGGGCCATCACGGCGCACATCAGGAAACTTCACGCCGCGGGGCTCATTGAGATTTCCACTTCTTCGGGCGTAAGGGGGACGCAGAAGATCTGCCGCCTCGCGGCCGATAAGGTCATTGTGGAATTCCGGCCGGGGCCGCAGACGGAGGGGAGGGTAGAGGCGGCCCGCATAGACGTCGGCCATTACATCGGCTACGATGTCCGCGGCACCTGCGGCATTGCGACGGATGAGCACGTCATCGGCGGGTTCGATAACCCCGCGGCCTTTTCCTTTCCCGAACGGGCCAAGGCGGGCATTCTTTGGATGGAACGGGGATATGTGGAATATCTCGTCCCGAACTATCTTTCGGCCGCAGACGAGTTGAAAGAGCTTCGGTTTTCGCTTGAGATCGCAGCGGGGGCGGCGGGGCATGCCGCGGACCGTCAGGGCGACATCTGTTTTGCGGTGAACGGGAATTTTCTCGGGATTTACAGGGGCAAGGGAGAATACAACGACCGTGCGGGTACCTGCAATCCGCCGTGGTGGTACGGGAATTCGGGCCAATACGGCAAGAAGGTCACGGTTGCCGTCGGGCGGGAGGGGACGTATCTCTCCGGCGTCAGGGTCTCCGATACGTCGTTGAAGGACCTCGCCCTCAAACCGTCGGAGCAGATAAAATTTCGCATATATGTGCCAGAAAACGCCGGAAACGGGGGCGGCTTCACGCTTTTCGGAAAGGGCTTTGGCGATTATGGCGAGGGTATCGTCACGGAGTTCGTCTATAAATGAGGAGATGCGGCGCGGACCGGAAAACCGCCTTTGAAATTTTTAAAAGGTTCGATTAAAATTTCCGAAAAAAGGCGGAAAAAAATTGACAGGCGCGCGGGGGAATGCTATAATATAAAAGTCAAATAAGTGCTACGGCGAAGGAGGGTAGAGGAGAATGTCCACGATTAAAGTCGGAGAGAATGAAAGCATGGAGAGCGCGCTCAGGCGTTTTAAGAGAAAGTGCTCGCGGGACGGCATTATCGGCGACCTTCGCAAGAAGGAATTTTACGAAAAGCCTTCCGTCAAGAAGAGAAAGAAATCCGAAGCCGCGAGAAAGAGGAGCAGAAACTAAGGAAGATCCGCAAGAGATTGCGGATTTTATTTTTGCGAAATTTGTCGAAAAGCGAGGCCTGTATGGAAAAAACGTTAAAAATGCTTGCAAAAGAGGCAAAAATGCGCATGAAGAAGGGCTTTTGGCAACAATGTGAGGCGGAACTCGACAGCAAGCGGTGCGAAGCACGCGATATGGGCATGAGCGAAAGCAAAATGGAACGCTATTTTCAGGAAAAAGTCGGCGAGGCCATCAAAGGCGATACGCCCGACGAATTCTATTATAAGGTCCGCGACATGCTTCTTTCCGAGGGGGAAGTATCCGATGCGATCGGACGCCTTACGGATATGGACTACTATAACTCTCTGGGCTATGACGAGCGGCAGAGGTACACCTTGGAACTTTCGGAAAAATATCTCCGCGCACTGGAGAGATTCAAGAAGGAGTACGAATTCGAACTGAAAAAGAAAAAGTAAAGACGGTGCGCCCCTGCATATCGGCTTTCCGCGGTTTTCCGCATACGGAGCACGGTCCGGTAAGGCAAGTTGCTTGCTTTTTCTTTTATGATTTGCTATAATAATTCCGTATGGAAGAATTACAGGAATTGAATGAAGAACAGAGGATTCCCGTGTACGATACCGAGGGCGCGGTTCTCGTGCTCGCGGGCGCGGGAAGCGGGAAGACGCGGGTACTCACGGCCCGCATTGCGCACCTTGTGGAAGATATGGGGGTAAACCCGTCCAATATCCTCGCGATCACCTTCACCAACAAAGCCGCCCGTGAAATGCGCGAGCGGCTTGAACGCTATACAGATACCCGCAGCATGTGGGTGTGCACCATCCACTCCATGTGCGTCAAAATCTTGAGAATGTATGCCGCAAAATGCGGTCTCAACGAAAACTTTTCCATTTATTCCGAGCAGGAGAGAAACGCCGTTGTCAAGCAGGCATTCCGCGAGTGCGGCTATTCCGACGATGGGCTTTTGAAGTCTGTCCGCTATCATATCACCAATGCAAAGATGCTCGGCCTGAAGCCGTCCGAATACAAAAAAAAGTACGCTTATGAGCGAAATGCCGAGGCTGCCGCCGCGGTTTACGTGCGGTATGAGATGCATCTGAAACAGAACAACGCCCTCGACTTCGACGACCTTCTGACGGAGACGCTCACCCTTCTTGCAACCGATACCGAAGCACGGGAGTACCTCGCGGGCAAGTTCCGTTACATCCATGTGGACGAATTTCAGGACACCAACGAAGTTCAGTTCAACATCGTCAAGCTCTTGGCTTCGGAGCACGGCAATCTCTTTGCCGTCGGCGATGACGACCAGTCCATTTACGGCTGGCGCGGGGCGAAAATCGAGAACATACTTCACTTCGAACAGAGTTTTCCCAAGGCGAAGATCTATAAATTGCAACGGAACTACCGCTCCACGGGCTCCATTCTGGCGCTTGCGAACGCTTCCATCGCGCACAACAGCATGCGCAAGGGGAAGGAGCTCTGGACGGCGGCGGGCGAAGGGGACAAGCCCGTCTACTATGAATCGGACGAGGAGGCGGGGGAGGCGCTTTACTGCGCCCGCATCATCGCGGAGAGCGTAAGGAACGGGAAGAAACTTTCGGATTTTGCCGTGCTTATGCGTATCAACGCCCTGACCCGCGCCTATGAACAGGAATTTACCAAGTACGGCATCAATTACAAGGTATTCGGCGGCTTTAAATTCTTCGAGCGGAAGGAGATCAAGGACATTCTGGCCTATCTCCGCCTCATTGCAAACCCTTACGACGACGAAGCGCTGATGCGTATCATCAACGTCCCGAAGCGCGGCATCGGCGACAAAACCATTCAGGCCATGCAGGAGTATGCCGAAAGCGAGGATTTGTCTCTCTATGATGCCGTGACGGATTGCGAACTGTTGCCTGTCTCCGCGGGCATGAAGGAGAAGCTGAAGGCCTTCGGAAAATTTATCAAGGAGCTCGTCATTGCGTCGCAGGACCTTGACGTCGCCGGGCTTACCAAGCTGCTCATCGAGACATCGCAGATGCGCGGGCAGTATGCCGACAATTCGGATGAATCGGTCACAAAACGCGCCAATATAGACGAATTTCAGAACTCGGTGGATGAATATGTGCGCATGAACGGAGACGCATCGCTTTCCGGCTATCTCCAGCAGATCACACTCTATTCGGACACCGACGAGATGGACGACGGCAACTATGTGACGATCGCAACCATCCACGCCGTCAAGGGACTTGAATTCGACACGGTCTTCCTTGTCGGCCTCGAAGAGAATATCATGCCGACGTCGCGCGCCGTGGACGAACCCAACGGCATCGAGGAGGAACGGCGGCTGATGTACGTGGCCATTACGCGGGCGAAGCGGATGCTGTATCTCACCCGCTCGAAGTCGCGCTATCTCTACGGGCACAGGGAACCCACCGTGCGCTCCCGCTTCGTCGAGGAACTCGGCGGTCTTCTGAAACTCCCCGAAACGCCCGCATATCCGCGGTATTCCGGCGATTACACGGGCGGCCAAGGGTACGGTACATACGGGAGAAGGAGTTACGGCGGGTACGGTTACGGACGGGAGAGCCGTACGGACGGCTATGGCTACGGGCAGGAGCGCTACGCGGGCGGCGGACGGTACGGTTACGGCAACTCCGCCCCGCGGACAGCCGGGAAGTATCATGAGCCCGAAGGTTACACCTTCGGCACGGGGAAGAGCAGCAAGGGTACGCGGCCCGTTTCCGTCATACCGCAGCCCCGACAGCCCGTGAAAGACACCTCATGCTTTCATGTGGGAACGCTCGTAAAACACGCGCGTTTCGGCACGGGGGAGGTCGTCTCCATGCGCGGCGAGGGGCGGAATCTGTTTATCGTCGTGCACTTTGCGGCGGCGGGGAACAAGGAACTTGCGGCGGCGTTTGCGCCCCTCGAGGTTTTGGAGGATTAAAACATGGACAGGCAACGCTATCTCATCGACACGCTCAACCGGTGGGCTTACGAATACTATGTGCTCGACGCGCCGAGCCACTCCGACAGGGAATACGACAAACTGTATGACGAACTCAAAGAGATCGAACGCGAGACGGGCACCGTGGAGCCCGATTCGCCGACGCGCAGGGTGGGCGGCGAACCCGTCAAGGGTTTCGAACGCCATACGCACATCGCGCGGCTCTATTCTTTGGACAAGGCCGTCACGGAAGACGAGCTCGCTGCCTTCTTTACCCGCGTGAAAAAGGCGGATGAGAACGCCGCATTTACCGTGGAGTACAAGTATGACGGGCTCACCGTCTGCCTGACCTACGATAACGGCGCGTTTGTGCGGGCCTCCACCCGCGGCAACGGCATCGAAGGGGAGGACGTGACGGCGCAGGTCCTTACGATCCGCAGTTTTCCGCTGAAAATCAGCTACAAGGGCACGTTGGAAGTGCGGGGCGAAGCCGTCATCCGCCTCTCCGTGCTTGAAAAATACAACCGCGAACACCCCGCGGACGCTTTGAAAAACGCCCGCAATGCCGCTGCGGGGGCCGTCAGGAATCTCGATCCGAAAATGACGGCGGAAAAGGGCGTGGAGATTCTGTTTTACGATGTAAATTACATGAGTGAGGATCCGCTTTCCTCGCAGGCCGAAGAAATGGAATTTCTGAGGAGGGAAGGGTTTAAAACGTATCCCTTTTTCAGAATCTGCAAGACGGCCGAGGAGGTGCGGGATGCCGTCGACGAGATCGAGGTCGAACGCCGCAAGATCGATATTCTGACGGACGGCGCGGTGATAAAAGTCAATGAAGTTTCCGTGCGCGGCGGAATGGGCTATACCGACAAATTTCCCCGCTGGGCCATCGCCTATAAATTCGAGGCGGAGGAGGCCGAGACGACGGTCAGGGAAATCTTCTGGCAGGTCGGACGGACGGGAAAACTGACCCCGCTCGCCAAAGTTGACCCCGTGGAGCTCGCCGGCGCGACTGTCAGACGGGCCACGCTCAACAATTACGGCGATATTACGCGCAAGCATGTCCGCGTCGGCGCGAGAGTGCTGATCCGCCGTTCAAACGAGGTCATTCCGGAGATTCTGGGAGCAATTGACGGCACCGTGTCCGGGATCCCGCCTGCGGAAAAACCGTCCGTTTGTCCATACTGCGGCAGTCCCGTGGAGGAGATCGGGGCGAATCTTTTTTGCCCCAACAAGGAATGCCCGCCGCGCGTCGTGCAGAAACTTACCCACTATTGCTCGAAGAACGCCGCCGACATCGAGGGGATGTCCGAGGCGACCATACAGCTTCTCTATGATACCCGGAATCTGAGGCGGTTTTCCGATTTGTACGCCCTCACGAAGGAGAGCTTTGCGGGCCTCGAGGGCTTCAGGGAGAAAAAGATAAACAATCTCCTTTCGGCCATCGAAAAGAGCAAACAGATCCCGCTCGACCGGTTTCTTTATGCCCTCGGCATCGGGCAGATCGGGCGCGTTGCCGCAAGGGATCTCGCGGCTTTCGGGAGCATCGAAAACATTGCCTTGCTCACTTATGACGAACTCATCGCGCTCGAAAATATCGGCGAGGTCACGGCAAGGGGGATCATCACCTATTTTTCCGACGGCGGGAACCGTGCCGAGCTCGCGAGGCTGAAGGCGGCGGGCGTGGAGATCCGGCAAAAACCGCGCGCCGCCGAAGGGGCGTTTGCCGGCCAGACCGTGGTGCTCACGGGAAGTTTGCGGTCTTTCTCCCGTACGGAGGCACAGAAGAAAATCGAGGCTTTGGGGGGCGTTGCGGCGGCTTCCGTCACGAATTCCACGACTCTCGTCGTCGCGGGCGAGAAGGCGGGAAGCAAGCTCGATAAGGCAAGAAAACTCGGCATTCCCGTCATCGGAGAGGATGAATTTTTGAAAATGCTGGATTGAATTTCCCGCATTTCTTTGTTTCTGCTCCGCGCCGTGCTTTGCGGGGCCTGCCGTTTGGCGCGGCAGGCCCCGCAAAGGCGGGATGATATTACGTTTAAGGGCGCCCGCGGGAACGGATTTTACGAATTTTGTTTTTTCACCGAAAAAATCACGGGACATTTCACTTGACCGCCATGCGGGCGTGTGATATAATAACCGAAAGCGGAGAAATAGATTATGTACAGCATGACGGGTTACGGAAAGGGGGAATACGGCGAGGACGGAGTGACCGTCTCGGTAGAGGTCAGGTCGGTCAACAACCGCTATCTCGACATTGCCGTCAAGAGTCCCCGCATCCTGCTCTGCGCGGAAGACAGCGTCCGCGCCACGGTCAGGGAATATCTCTCCCGCGGCCATCTCGACATATTCATAAGCTATAGCGACAGGCGCGAAAGGCCCAAGGCGATCTATGTCGATTGGGGCATCATCAACGCATACATGGAGGCGGCGGCGGAAATCAAGCGCGCCTATCCTCTTCTGGAGGACGACGGCTCTCTCTCGTTCTTTCTGCGCCTGCCCGACGCTATCAAAACGGATGAGACGGCGGGAGCGGATGAATTGCTCCTTTCTTGCCTCGGCAAAGCGTTGCGGCTTGCCCTCGAAGACCTTACGCAGATGAGGAAGCAGGAGGGGGAGAGGCTGAAAGCCGATATTATATCCCGCATGGGGACGATTGAGGAACTCCGCTCCAAGATCGCCGTGCGCGCCCCTCTCATTCCCGCGGAATACCGTGAAAAACTTACTTGCCGCATCGAAGAATTCCTCGGCGGCAAGGTGGACGGGGCGAGGATCCTGACGGAAGCCGCCGTGTTCGCCGACAAGTGCAATATCGACGAGGAGCTCACGCGGCTCGGCTCCCATATCGAAGAGTTTTACCGTATCTGCGGGGAGGAACCCGCCGGAAAAAAACTCGATTTCCTCATTCAGGAATTCAACCGCGAGTGCAACACCGTTTGCAGTAAATCAAGCGACGCGGAGATTACCTCTTACGCGCTCGGAATGAAGAACGAGATCGAAAAAATACGCGAGCAGATTCAGAATCTGGAGTAACGAATGAGAAATATACCGATTGTCATTTCGGGCCCCTCCGGAGTAGGAAAGGGAACCATTGTCAAGGAATTATTGAAAAAAGATCCGTCGCTCGTGGAATCCGTTTCGATGACGACGCGCGCACCCCGTCCGGGCGAGGTATCGGGAAAGACTTATATCTATGTCACGAAAGAGGAATTCGGGCAGCGGATCAAAGATGGCGATTTTCTCGAATACGACGAGCACTTTTCGGGCCTCTACGGCACACCCCGTTCATTCGTGGAAGATCAGCTCCAAAGAACGTCCGTGATTCTGGAGATCGACGTCGTCGGCGGCCTGAATGCGAAAAAACTCCTGAAGGATACCATTCTCATTTTCATCGACCCGCCCTCCATCGAGGAACTCGTGGAACGGCTCAAGAAGAGGGGCACGGAGTCCGAACAGGCGCTCCGCGAACGCCTTCAGCGCGTGAAATACGAAGTCCACATGCGGGAGCAATACGATTACAAGGTATTGAACGACGATCTCGGCAGGGCGGTTGACGAGGTTCTCGGCATCATCGATAAAGAAAGAAACAAGGAAGGTGAATGATATGATCAATGAACCCCCGGTAGACGATCTCGTGCGTAAACTCGGCACGGATGAACACCCCATAAGCAGATACGAGCTGTGTGTTCTCATTGCGAAGCGTACCCGGCAGATCATCGAACAGATGCAATCCACGGGCGCGACGGAGCTCCCCGGCAAGCAGAAAGAGATTGTTCTTGCCTGTCAGGAGGTCATGAACGGCAAAGTAAAAATGTCCAGAGACTGAGAAAACGCCCCGTGAATGCGGGGTTGTTTTCGTTAAAATCCAAAAAAATGCGGGTTGCGCTACCCCGTCCGGCAGGAAATCGGCAAATGATCGCGGAAGTCATCGTGGACGTTGCGCACAGCGACGTCGATAAAATATTCGAGTACATTGCAGACGAAACAGTCAAGGCAGGAATGCGCGTTGCCGTTCCCTTCGGAGGGAGAACGGCGGCGGGTTTTGTCATACGCGTGAAGGAGACGAGCGGCTATCCCGCCGAAAAACTCAAGAGGATTTACCGCGTAGAGGACGACGTTCCCGCCATCAATGAGGAATGCCTCTCTTTGGCGGAAAAGATCTCTTCGCGCTACCAATGCCCGATGGCGCTTTCGCTCCGCCTCTTTCTCCCCGCCGAAATGCGCACGGGGAAGGCCGGAAAAAGTTACAGGGAATACGCGCGCCTCGGCGGGAGCATTCCACCGCTCAATCCGCGGGCGAAAGCACAGCTTGCCTGCGTCGCCTATCTGGAAGAAAAGGGAGAGGCGCCGCTTGCGGAACTGAGAAAAAAATTTTCTTCCGCCGTCGATGCGCTCATAAAAAATCACGCGCTTATCATTGAAAAACGGCGCAATTTCCGCGTTCCCTACAGGAGCGTGGAGGGGGGCGGGGAACGCCATATCCTTACTCCCGCCCAACAGAGCGCCGTCGAAGCCATACGGAATACGGACAAGACCGTCTCTCTCATTCACGGCGTGACGGGGAGCGGCAAGACGGAGATCTATCTGGCGCTCATCGCCGAGGCCTTATCCCGCCAAAAATCTTCGATTTTTCTCGTCCCGGAAATATCGCTCACGCCGCAGATGTTTTCGAAACTCCGCGGAAGATTCGGCCCGAAAGTCGCGATATTGCACAGCGGCCTTTCGGCGGGCGAGAGGTTCGACGAATGGGAGCGCCTCCGAGCGGGGGACGCAAAAATAGCCGTCGGCGCCCGTTCCGCCGTGTTTGCGCCCATCGATAACATCGGTTGCATCGTCATCGACGAGGAGCACGACGGAAGTTACGGTTCGGAATCCGCGCCCCGCTACAACACGTTTGACATCGCTTATCTCCGGGCAAAATATCACGGGTGTAAGCTGATTCTGGGCAGTGCGACGCCCTCTGTCGATACCTACAGACGGGCGAAGAACGGCGAGTTCGGGCTCATCACTTTGCCCGACCGCATCAACGCCCGCCCCATGCCGAAGGTCAACATCGTGGATATGCGCAGGGAAGTGCGGCGGGGAAACTCTACCCCCTTCTCTCTCGCCCTGCGTGAAAAATTAACGGTATGCCTTGAAAGCGGGAATCAGGCCATCATTTTTTTGAACCGCCGCGGCTACGCACAGACGGTGATGTGCCGTGACTGCGGGACAGTCGTCAAATGCAGGAATTGCGACGTGGCGCTTACCTATCACAGCGAAGAAAACCGTTTAAAATGCCATTACTGCGGGGCACAGTACAAGCCCCTCGCAACTTGTCCCGTTTGCGGGGGAACCCACATTCACTACATGGGAACGGGGACCCAAAAGGTCGTCGGGGAGCTGAAAAAATTATTCCCCGGAGCGGGAATATTACGCATGGACGTCGATACGACGAGCGGAAAAGAGGGCCACTATAAAATCCTGAAGCAATTTTCGGATAAGAAAGCGGATATTCTCGTCGGTACGCAGATGGTCGCAAAGGGCCACGATTTTCCTTCCGTTACCCTTGTCGGCATCCTCGATGCGGATATGAGTCTGTATTTTCCGGACTACCGCAGCGGGGAAAGGACGTTTCAGCTCATTACGCAGGTTGCGGGCCGCAGCGGGAGAGCGGGCGCCGAGGGCGAGGTCGTTCTCCAGACTTACGATCCGGAAAATTATATTCTCCGTTTTGCGGCAAATTACGATTACGAAGGATTTTACGAACATGAGATCGCCATGCGCGAGGCCATGATGTTTCCGCCCTTTGTGAAGATTGTCCGCGTCATGGTGACGGGGGAGGACGAAAAAAAGACGCTCGGCGCCCTCGGAACGCTCTATGGAAAACTGCGGAAGATCTATGCGGCGCATGAGGAGGACTTTCTCTTCTTCAACCGCATGCATTCGCCCATCAAGCGCATCCAAAACAAATTCCGCTATCAGATTTTGATGCGCCTGTCCCGCAGTTCCCTTTTGAAAGAGGTTTATGCCGTTGTCGCCGAAGAAAAATTCAAAGATGTGCTCGTTTACGTTGAAGAAAATCCGGGCAACTTAAACTGAGGTGTTATATGGTTCGGAATATTTTACAGGTCGGAGATCCCATACTCCGAAAAAAATGCGAAAAAGTCACGAGGTTCGGCGCGGAGCTTGCAGACCTTCTCGACGACCTCAAAGAAACCGTCATAAAGGAGGAAGGCGCGGGGCTTGCGGCGCCGCAGATCGGCGTGCCGTTGCGCGTCTTCGTCGTCAACGTCGACGAGGGGTATTTTGAATTTGTCAATCCCGTGTTCGTCTGGCAGAAGGGCGAGCAGACGGGCGCGGAGGGGTGCCTCTCCGTCCGCGGCAAGGCGGGCACCGTCACACGGCCCGATAAGGTAAAAGTTGTGTTTTCGGACCGCCGCGGCGACAGGTATTCCATCGTCGCGAAAGGTTTTTTTGCCCGCGCCGTCTGCCATGAGTACGACCATCTCGAAGGTATTCTTTATACCGACAAGGCAACGAATATTCATGACGACTGAAAACCGTTGAATTTTTCCGTTCCCGATAAACACTCCGCACCGCGCAGGGGGAACAGCATCCAAAGTATCATAAAAGGAGCAATAAGTTGAAAATTTTGTTTGCCGGCACGCCGAAATTCGCGGTGGAGCCTCTCGGAAAAATCCATGCGCTGTACGGCGTTGCGGCCGTCTTGACCCAGCCCGATAAACCGCAGGGAAGAAAGGCCGTTTTGACGCCGTCTCCCGTGAAAACGTTTGCCGGGGAACACAACATTCCCGTTTTGCAGCCCGAAAAACTCAGATATGACGTCGGTCCGGTCAGGGAAATCGGCGCCGACCTCATGGTAACCTGTGCCTATGGGCAGATTTTGACGCAGGAAGTGCTCGATTTGTTTCCCCTCGGCGTCTGGAACATTCACGCTTCCCTTCTTCCCGCCTACCGCGGCGCCGCGCCCATTCCGCGCGCCATCATCGACGGTTGCGCCGAAACGGGCATAACGGTGATGAAGACGGATGCAGGCCTTGATACGGGAGATATTCTTTCCCGGAAAGCCATCCCGATCACGGAAAACGACACCTGCGGAACTCTGTCGGAGAGGCTCTCATCCCTCGGCGCGGAGATGATCGCAGAGGCGCTCGGAAACATCGAAAACGGCACATATGTGCTGAAAAAACAGGGCGAAGGCACGGTCTGCCGCAAGGTACGGCATACCGAAGTCGACTTTGAAAAGAGCGCGGCCGAGGTAAGCCGTCTCATCCGCGGGCTCTCGCCTTCGCCGCTTGCCTTCGCCAACATAGCGGGACTCACGCTCGTCTTCTATTTTGCCGCTGCCGTTACAACGGACAGCGATGCTCCCGCGGGGACGGTGCTTTGCTGTTCGCCGAAGACGGGCCTTATCGTCAAGTGCGGCGAGGGGGCCATCCGCATTTCCGAACTCCAGCCTGCGGGCGGCAGACGCATGACGGATAAGGAGTTCTGCAATGGGAGAAAAATCCAAGAGGGGCAACACTTTGACAAACCCGTTCTATGATCCCTATATTATTTTAAGCAAGGTTTATTCAGGGGGAGCCCATCTCAAGATTGCCCTCGCGGAGACGCACATCGAGGAGCTTTACCGCGCCCGCACGGTAAAAACGGTTTACGGCGTGCTTGAAAACGACGGATATCTCAACCTCTGCATTGCGGCTTTTGCCGATAAAACACCGAAGAGCGCGGTGCGCACGGTGCTTAAAATTTCGCTGTATTGGTTGCTTTTTTTAAAAAAACCGCGCTATATGGTTACGGATACGGCCGTTTCGCTTCTCAAGAAAATGGGCAAGGGCGGCGCATCGGGCTTTGTAAATGCATTTTTGCGAAGTTTCGACGGGAGTGCGGTTACCGTTCCGCCGGGCGAGGAGGGGCTTGCGGTCAAAAGCAATTTCCCGATGTTTGCGGTAAAAGAACTCTGCGCCCGTTACGGCGCGAGGGCGGAGGACATTCTCCTCGCGGGAAGCCATGGCGTGCCTGTCCGCTTTGAGCGGAACGAGGACAAGTATCTCGGCCGCCCTCACGAAAAGACGCCTTTTCCCCATCTCTATCTCTTCCGGAATTTTGCCCGCGACGAGGGGTTTGACCGCGGCGATTACACCTTCCAATCGGTTGGAAGCGTGGCGGTCAGCGAGGCCGTAGAGCCGTGCGAAAATTTTCTCGACGCTTGCGCCGCTCCCGGCGGGAAGAGCGTACTGATCGCAAAAAAATGCAATTATGTGACGTCTTGCGAGCTGCATGCGCACCGCGTGGAATTAGTCGAAAGCTATTTTCGGCGTATGGGCGTACGGAATGCAACGGCCGTACAGGCGGATTCATCGGTATATGATCCCGCCTTCGAAGGGATGTTCGACGGCGTTTTGTGCGATGTGCCCTGCTCGGGCCTCGGTACCGTTGCGGAGAATCCCGATTTGCCGCTCTTTAAAAAAAGCGAAGACATTGCGCGGTTAACGGGGATCCAGCTTGCGATTTTAAGGAACTGCGCCCGCTATCTGAAATGCGGCGGGGCATTGTATTACGCCACTTGTTCGGTTCTCGAAGCCGAAAACGACCGCGTTGTCGGAGCTTTCCTGAATGAGCGGGCGGAATTCGAAGCCGAGGCCGTTTCATCTCCGCTTGCGCACGAAAAAACGGCATACGGGTTGCAGTTTTTGCCCGATACGGCGTTCGGCGCGGGTTTTTACGTCGCAAAGTTGAGGCGCAGGGCATGAAAAAGATTTTGCAGGATCTCGGCATGGAGGAACTTTCTGCGCTCGTTGCGGAAATGGGCGGGGAGCCCTTCCGCGCAAGACAGCTCTTCGAGGGCATCATGCAGGGCAAGCCGCTTTCGGAGATTGCGGTCCCCGCCTCTCTCAAAGCCCGTCTTTCGGAAGAATACGAGGAGCGGCCCGTCGAAATTTCGGAGACGTATGTATCGAAGGACGGCACAAAGAAATTTCTCTTTCTCCTTTCGGACGGAAACATGGTCGAGGGCGTATTGATGCCGTATAAATACGGCAACACGCAGTGCGTGTCCACGCAGGTCGGATGCCGCATGGGGTGTAAGTTCTGCGCATCCACCTTAAACGGCCGCATCCGCGATCTCACTGCGGGCGAAATTCTGGGCCAGATATTGGCGGTCAACCGCGCCGAAGGGGGAACGCTCAGGCAGAGGAAAGTTACCAACGTTGTCCTCATGGGCAGCGGCGAACCCTTCGATAATTACGGCAATGTAGTTAAATTCCTTCGTCTCGTCACGGCGGAAGGGGGCATTCAAATCAGCGCGCGGAATATTTCGCTTTCCACTTGCGGCCTTGTTCCCGAAATGCAAAGGTTTGCCTCCGAAAATATTCCGCTCAACCTGACCGTTTCCCTGCATGCCGTTACCGACGGGGAGAGAAAACGCATAATGCCGATTGCGGGCAAATATAAAATTTCCGAAATTCTCGATGCATGCGGTTTCTATTTCGAAAAGACAGGCAGAAGATATATTATCGAATACAGCCTTATCGAGGGGGAGAATGCCGATGAAAAGCATGCCTTGGCCCTTGCCGCGCTCCTGAAGGGGAGACCGTGCCACGTCAATCTTATCCGCCTCAACGAGGTCAAAGAGCGCAATCTGAAGCCGTCTTCCGGGAAGAACGCTTACCGGTTTTTGGGAATTCTCGTAAAGCATGGCATTTCGGCGACCCTTCGCCGCAGCATGGGTTCGGACATCGGCGGCGCCTGCGGACAATTGAGAGCGAGATACCTGCGTGAGAACGATCCCGCGGGCGGAGGCGCGGAATAGGGCCGATCCCCCCGGGAAAAAATTCCCCCCGCGCGGCGGCTTGGGGCGGCAAAATAAGAGAATAAGAACAGGAGAAAATTCCATGCAAATAAAAATTGCGCCGAGCATTCTGGCAAGCGATTTTTCAAAAGCGGGGGAAGAGGTCGCGCGGCTCGAAGAGTGCGGCGCGGATCTCATCCATTGCGACGTCATGGACGGGAATTTCGTTCCGCCCATCACGTTCGGCGCGCAGATGGTGAAGGCAATCCGTCCGCACACGAAATTGCCTCTCGACTGCCACCTCATGACGCTTCACCCCGAGACGCACGTCGGGGATTTCGCGCGGGCGGGGGCGGATAACATCACCGTCCACGCCGAGACGTGCGATATAGGCGCCCTTTTCGAAAAAATCGCAACATACGGTGTGAAAAAGTCCGCAGTCATCAATCCCGAGACGGCCGTGGAAAAGGTCTTTCCCGCCGTCGCGCTCGGTGCGGACATGATTCTTCTGATGAGCGTGCACCCCGGTTGGGGAGGACAGCAATTCATTCCCGAAACGCTGAAAAAAATAGAGTTATTGCGCAGTTACTGCATTAAATGCGGCCGTCCCGAGCTCGATATAGAGGTCGACGGCGGCGTGACCGAAAGGAACGTGAAAGAGATCATTTCGGCGGGCGCGAACGTCATTGTGGCGGGCAGCACGGTATTCGGATCGGAAAATATGGCGGAAACCATACAAAGGTTGCGCGGATGAAGAGGTCCGTGCGCCGTCGGGACAAACGGCGCGAAAATTTTCCCCTGCAAAAAGGGCGGAGGATCGCGTGCCGAAGGACGCCAACGGCCCCGTACCTTTCGGCGGGAATCCGCATATCATGGAAGCGAGGGGCCCTGTTATCCTTCGCCGCGGTTCCGCGTGCGGCGGCATCTTTCCGTAAGGGAAAAATTCGGCGGGAGGTTTTATGATTGTCTGTATCAGACTGCCCAAGGTTTTGGGTTGTATCGTACGGCTGTTTTACCGGGGATGAAATACATCGATCTGCATACGGACGCTCTCACAAAGGAGGGCGTCCTTTCCGTCACGGGAGAGACGCTGAAAAAGGGCGGGTGCATGCTCCAGTGCTTCGCCTGTTTTACTCCGCGCGGCGGCATGGAAGACACAATGAAATTGTGCGATAAGTTTGAAAAAATGTGCACATGCGGCGGTTTTCAACATGTAAAATGCATGAACGATTTGAGCGAAAAACGCATCAATGCCATGCTCTCGGTGGAAGGGGGAGAGGCGATCGAAGGAGAACTCGGAAATCTGGAGAGGCTTTACGGCCGCGGCGTGCGCATGATGACGCTTGTATGGAATTACGGAAACGCGCTCGGTTCTCCGCATGGGCAAAAGAGCGGCTTAACGCCGTTCGGGCACAGCGTTGTGGAAAAAATGGGGAATCTTCATATGATTGCGGACGTTTCCCATGGGTCCGAAGCGCTGTTTTACGACGTTGCGGAGTGGAGCAAGCGGACAAAAATACCGTTCGTTGCGAGCCATTCCGACGCACGGGCTTGCCGTTTCCATACGCGGAATCTGAGTGACGGACAAATAAGGCTCCTTGCCGCCTGCGGAGGCGTTATGGGGCTGAATTTCTGCGCTGAATTTCTCTCTCCGGACAAGAGCGCCGAGGGCCAAAAAACAGCGCTTATTGCGCACATTACACATATTTTGAAGGTCGGCGGGGAGGATGTTCCGTGTTTCGGGAGCGACTTCGACGGCATTCCCCGAAACGCATATATGAAAACCGCGGCGGATATGCCGCGGCTCATCGGAGAATTGGAAAGGCGTTTCCCTGCCCGCATCGTCGAAAAGATTGCTTATAAAAACGCGGAAAGAGTTCTCGGGGATGTGTTGGGATAATCTCTTTTGCCACCCGTCCGCGGGGCCGTGCTGCCGCAATGCTTGACTTTACAGCGCCCTTATGCTTTCCACGGGTTTTTTCCGCGCCGCGAAATAGACGGGGAGGAAGGTGGAGACAAGCGCGACGGCAAGTGCGACCGCGGCCATCACGGCGATGGGCAGAGGGCCGAACACGAACAGGGAGACCGTCAGTCCCGCTTCTGCCTTCAGCGTGTTGTTGAGGAATGCGGAGAGGGACAGCGTACAGATGATTGCAAGCACCGTGCAGATACCGACGATGATGCCGCTCTCCGCGAAGAAGATCCTGAATACGTCCATACCTCTTGCGCCGACCGCCCGCAAAATGCCGATTTCTTTTTTCTTGTTCGCGATACTCATCGAGATGAAATTGAAGAGAAGCAAAGCCGCGAAAACGGCGAGTATCACGCCTATCCACAGGAACACCGCCGAGAGGTCTTCCACGAGGCTGTTCGCCGTCTGTACGCCCGAATAGGTTATGTTGTCGAGGGAGTAAACGATGTCCGTCGCGGGGTCGTTGACGTCGGTCTTTGCAATGAGCGCACGGACGGAATCCCGCGTCTTTTCATGGGGGACGAAGACCGTATCGTACATGGCGTCGGGCTCGGGTTTATAATTGGTGTACTCCCGTGGCTTCGTATACACGCCCGCGTTGTCATAGAAATTCCGCGAGCAGTAGAAGCCGTCTGCGGAATAGTCCCCGCCCGCCGGGAGAAGATAAAAGCCGAGAATTTTGTAAGTTCCCGCCATCGCCGTCCCGCTCCGCCAGAGTTCCGCGGAAAGAGGGTATTTTTCCATATAGCCGAGGACAGACGTCTTCGCCTCTTCGGTTTCCGCCGCCGTCGGGCCGCGGTAGCTCCCCGCGGTTTCATCGAAGATTTGTCTGTTTAAAAGAATCTCCTGCGCGCGGCGGAGCAGCTCTGTCCGCACGCCGAGTTCCGCGGAAGCGTCTTCCCCGCCGCTTCCTGCGGGAGGGTTCGCCTGCAGTTCCCCGTATTCCGCTTGGAGCGCCGCATTGGCGCAGTCGAACCACAGATAGGGGGAAACGATAAGTTCGTCATCCGCAAGCGCCCCGAAAGAAGCGGGGGAGAGTATGGGAAGCTGCAGTTCTCCGCCGGGATCGTAGACTTTGCAGGAGTCCACGCCGTAGAGGACGTCCTGTCCTATCCGTACCTGATAATATGTTTGGCAGAAATCGAAATATTCCGTATATTCCGATTCCGCGGGGTCGCTTCCAAGCATTTCCTTGTGCGCTTCGGCAAAGGATTCCGAGACGAAAGCGATTCTGTGGATGCTCCCGTCCATGTACGCCTGAAAACTCATGCCGGATGGGTGGCCGTTATTGTTTTGCTTGAGACCGTCGTAGTTCGGGGGGATCGTGCCGCTGTCGAAAATTCCCGTGATCCTGAGCGGTTCTCCCAAAAAGCAGATTTCCTTTCCGATGAGGTCGCTCTCCGATCCGATCTCCGTCCGATCGCCGAATTTGCCGTTTTCGCCGCGCGCATAGAAAGTCCCGTTTTTTGCGCTCTCCAAAAAGTAAGTACTGACGGCGATCTCGTTTGCGCCCGAGGGATATTTGTCTCCGAGGGCGGTGCGGAGGGCGTTTCCTTCGGGAAGTACCGCAAGGCGGGTGATGGAGTTGGAGTAATAGAGGCTGTTGAGGGAGAGGTTGCTTGCAATTCCGCCCACCGACCGGCATCCGAATGCGCCCTCCCCGAAATAAGCGACGTTTTGGGGGGTGAAGCCCGCGGATTTTACATAGGTGTAGTCCCCTATATAGTCGTTATGGGCGTGGACGGTGTAATTCTTTCTGACGGCGATATAGCTGTCATCGCCCGAAAGAAGAGACTCCTCGAGCACGGCATTCCCGTCGTAAAACATCATCGTGGAGAAAAGGCCGAACATCACAAAGGAGACGAGGGACAAGAGGACGGTCATCACGAGGCGGAATGGTTTGAGCCTGAGCCCCGACGCGCCGATCTTCAGCGCCTTGGCGGCGGGAAGGCGGGAGCGGATAAACTTTATCTTTTTGCCGTCGTATTCCTTGGTTTCGACCTCTTTGGTCTCTATAAATTTCTCCCGCGAGCCGTCTTCGCTTATCCTGTTCGCGCGGCGGAACGAGGCGATGTCGCTCTGTCCTCTGGAGATGAGGACTTCGCCGCCGCTCTCTTTGAGGAAAGTTTCGATCTCGCAAAGCGTTTTCCCGTCGGGCGCGCCGCCCCGCACGGTGATGGTATCTTCCCCGATGCGCCTGACGTTTTCCGTCACATCCTCCGCGGCAATGTGCTCCTTAGTGACGTCGGAAACGATCTTCCCGTCCTTAAGCTCGATGATTCTGTCGCCGTACACTTCGGCAAACTCCCTGTCGTGCGAGACGACGAGGACAAGCCGCGTCTCAGAGAGCTTTTTGAGGGTTTCGAAAACCTGCTTTCCCGTTGCGGAATCGAGGGCGCCCGTCGGTTCGTCCGCCATGATGATCCGGGGATCCTTGACAAGGGCGCGGGCGATCGCGATGCGCTGTTTTTGCCCGCCCGAAAGAGTGTTCGGCTTGCGCTTGGCGAAGTTTTCGAGCTCCACGTCGCGCAGGATCGAGGCGATTTTCTCCTTGTTTTTGGGCTTTCCCTGCAACTCCAGAGCGAGGGCGATGTTGTCTTCCACGGTGAATTCGTCGAGGACGTTGTATTCCTGAAATATAAAACCGACAAAGGTGTTGCGGTAAGAATCGAAGTCCGCGCCCGAAAAATCCCCGGAGGACATGCCCATGACCACGATTTCGCCCGAGGTGGGGGCGTCCAGCCCGCCCGAAAGATTCAGAAGGGTGGACTTGCCGCTTCCCGACTTGCCGAGGAGGAACACGAGACCTGTCTCCCCGAAGGAGACGGAAACGTCGTCGAGTGCCTTTGTCTCCGCGCCGCCCTTGCCCGTGTAGATCTTGGTGAGATGTCTGATTTCCAGCATAGCATTCTCCGTATAAGCCTTTTATATTACATAGAATATAACGAACAAAAGAAGATATTTGTCCCGCCATGGCGCGAAAATTTTTTTTTCGGGCAAAAAAAAGAGGCGTTTGAACGCGCCGTGCCGCGGAGCATCCGCCATGATCCGGAGCGCCCGGATAGAAAAAAGCGGACTCGTCAGGATCCGCTTCCATTTTTTTGGGGCTTTTAAACTCTTTCTACCTTGCCGCTTTTCAGGCATCTTGCGCAGACATAGCCGTTTTCCACTTTACCGCCCTGCACGAAAGACACCTTCTGCACATTCGCCGAAAACGTTCTCTTCGTCTTGCGGTTGGAATGGCTGACGTTATTCCCTGCCGACGGCCCTTTTCCGCAGATACTGCATACTCTCGACATATTTCCACCTCCGAATGGGTATTTCCGTATGTTCTATGTGCCCCCGCAACCGGGAACCGATATATATCATAGCAAAGAAAAGCCGAAAAAGCAATAAAAAACGGCCGCATTTTGCGAAAAAATTTTTTGCTTTTATGAAATTTTTACCGATATTGCTTGCAAAAAAAGGCATAATGGGCTAAAATAAGAAACAGAAAGTTCAAAGGAGCAAGTATGTCTGTCAGCACAAGCAACGCTTACGGAAAAATTTCCATCTCCGACCTTGCGATCGCTAAGGTCGCGGCTCAGGCCGCCGTTGAGAGCTATGGGATCGTCGATACCGTATCGCACCGCTTTTCGGACACGCTTGCCGAGCTTCTCAAGAAGGATGCGGGAGGCAAGGGCGTTAAGGTAACGACCCAAGGTAACAGGATTTTCATCGACGTGTATGTTCTCATCAAGTACGGCGTATCCATCGAGGCCGTAGCGGAGTCCTTAAAAGAATCCATTAAGTATAAGGTGGAGAATTTTACGGGCATGATCGTGGATACCGTCAACGTCAATGTTATGGGCCTGAAAATATAATCCGCCTCCGCTTTCGTTCATTCAGGAGAGAGATTTTAATGCAGAAAACAATCAATTGTGCCTTATTCCGTAAAATGGTTTTCGTCGGAGCCAAGCAACTCGATATGAACAGGGCAAAGGTTGACGCGCTCAACGTCTTCCCTGTGCCCGACGGGGATACGGGCACGAATATGTCGCTGACCATGCAGTCGGCGGTGAAGGAGCTATCCAACTGTACGAGCAACGTGTTTCCCGAGGTGTGCGATTGCATTTCCAAAGGGGCCCTGAAGGGCGCAAGAGGGAATTCGGGGGTCATTTTATCGCAGATCTTCCGCGGCATCTGTTCCGTTCTCAGGGACAGTAAACCAGAGGTGGACACCAAGACCTTTGCCAAGGCCCTCGAAGCGGGCACAAAGGTTGCATACAACGCCGTTTCCATTCCGAAAGAAGGCACGATACTCACCGTCGTGCGCATGATGAGTGAATTTGCCACCAAGAATGCGGGCAAATACCGCGATTTCGAGACATTTCTCCCCGCCGTCATCGAGGAGGGAGACAGGGCTCTTTCCAAGACGCCGGAGCTCCTGCCCGTCTTAAAGAAAGCGGGCGTCGTCGATTCGGGCGGCGTGGGCCTCATGACGATCATGCGCGGGTTTCAGGCGGCGCTCATGGGGGAGGAGATCGCTTCCGAAGTTCCCACGGAGGCACTCCAGCAGAATCCCGATGATGTATTCGGAGACAATTCGGAAATTATCAACATGGACCTCGGCGACATCCAGTTTGCTTACTGCACCGAGTTCTTTGTCATCAATCTGAAGAAGAGTACGACTCTTGCGGACATCGATAAGCTCAAAGAGAACCTCATGGGCATAGGG
This sequence comes from uncultured Clostridia bacterium, assembly GCA_964612545.1. Taxonomy (GTDB): domain Bacteria; phylum Bacillota; class Clostridia; order Christensenellales; family Borkfalkiaceae; genus Gallimonas. The sequence continues at coordinate 50,199 of CAZTBU010000008.1, forward strand.
GACTCCGTCATTTGCATCGGCGATCTCGAGATGGTCAAGGTCCACGTCCATACGAACGCTCCCGGCATCGCGCTTACTTATGCCTTGGAACTCGGCGAGCTCGACAGGCTGAAGATAGAGAACATGCTCGAGGAAAACAGGGCATTGAAGGCCAGAATCGCCGCCGAGAAGAAGGACCAGGGTATGCTTGCCATCTGTACGGGGGATGGGCTTTCGGATATTTTCAAAGACCTCTTTATCGACCGCGTCATCGAGGGCGGGCAGACGATGAACCCTTCCGCTTCCGACATTGCGACGGCCGTGCAGAAAATCAATGCGGAAAACGTGTTCGTGTTTCCCAACAACAAGAATATCATTCTTGCGGCGGAACAGGCCTCGGCGCTCGTCGAAAACCATACCATCCACGTCATTCCCACCAAAAATGTGCCGCAGGGCTTTGCGGCCGCGCTTGCGTTCGACCCCGAAGCGTCGGCGGAAGAGAACAAGACGAACATGATCCACGCGCTCGACAATGTCCGTGCGGGCAGCGTCACCCACGCCGTCCGGACGACGAATGTCAACGGCTTTGCCATCAAGGAAGGCGACATTATCGGCTTGGACGACAAGAAAATCCTCTCCAAGAGTGACAATATCGATGAAACGGTGTTGAAGCTTATCGACAGGCTGAGGGACGAATCGCATGAGGTCATTACGCTTTACTACGGCGAGGGCGTGAAAGAGGAGGACGCGCAGGCGCTGGCGCAAAAGGTGCAGGAAGCATTCCCCGATTTCGACGTCGATTATCATTACGGCGGCCAGCCCGTGTACTACTATATACTTTCTTTGGAATGATCACAAAGAGCGGGTTTCCCCGCTCTTTGTTTTAGGACGCCGTCCTACGGGAGGTTCACGCTATGAAACTCAAGGATTTAAAGGGAATCGGAGAAAAACGGGCCGCGGAATTTGCCAAGCTCGGCGTATCCTCGACGGAGGAACTCATACGTTATTATCCGAGGGATTATCTCGACATGACGAACCGCGTTTCCATCCGCGAAGCCGCCCATAACGATATGGTGCTCGTTGCCTGTAAACTCGTCTATGTCGAGCCCTTGTCTGCGCGGGGAAAATACAAGACCGTGCGCGCCCTGTTGGAGCAGGGCCGCGACAACTTTACGGCCGTGTGGTTCAATCAGCCCTATGTTGCCGAAAAACTCGAACCCGGCGGCGAATATCTTTTCTACGGCAGAGTACGGAACTATTACGACCGCATTTCTCTCGTCAATCCCACGTTTGAACGGATCGGCGGCAACGGCAAATTGAAGGGCCTCGTTCCCGTATACCCCTTAAAGAGCGGCATTCCGCAGTGGCTTGTGCGCGACGGCGTCCGGAAAGCGCTTTCGGCGGAGGAGCCCGTCTCGCTCATTCCCGCGCCGCTTATCGCAAAGTACAAATTGCCCGCACTCGGCGGGGCTTTCCGAAAAATTCATTTTCCCGCAAACGGGAAAGAGATGCGGGACGCCGCCGAACGCCTCGCCATAGAGGAATATTTCACGCTGATTGCGGCCTTTAAGCTCATCAAGGGGGACAGGACGGAGGCGCGTACCAACCGCTATACCGTGACGGAGCGGGAGATTGCCGACTTCGAAAAACGGTTTCCGTTCCGGTTCACCGAAGGCCAGCAGGCGGCGGTAAAAGCCATCTATGACAACGTGACTTCGCCGCAGTGCATGAACCGCCTTTTGCAGGGCGACGTCGGCAGCGGCAAGACGGCCGTCGCTTTAACCGGCATCTTCATGGCCGTGAAGAGCGGCTTTCAGGCCGTCTATCTCTCGCCGACGGAGGTGCTCGCCGCGCAGAACTACGACGTTTTGCGGCGGACTTTTCCCGATTATAAGGTGGGCTATCTTGCGGGCGCATGCACCGCAAAGGAGAAGCGCGGGATCAAGGAGGCGCTTGCAAACGGAGAGATCGATATTCTCTGCGGTACCCATGCGGTTTTGCAGTCCGACGTGCAATTTGCGAGGCTTGCTTTCTGCGTCTGCGACGAACAGCACCGCTTCGGCGTTGCCCAACGCAATTCCCTGAGTGAAAAGGGGGAAAATCTCGACGTCCTCGTCATGTCCGCCACGCCCATACCGCGCACCCTGTCTTTAGTCTTTTACGGCGATCTGGATGTCACGACCATTCCCGATAAACCTGCGGAAAGAATTCCCGTCTCCACGGCGATCATTCCGCCGGGAAAGTACGACGCCATGTTCGCCTGGTTGCGGCAGGAGATCGGGCGCGGCCGTCAGGCCTATTTCGTTTGCCCCAGAATCGAAGACGACGACGGGCAGGCAACTTCCGCCGAAGAACTTTACGAAAAACTCAGAAACCAATTGCCCGGAATCCGCTTCGGTCTTCTCCACGGGAAGATGCGCGAGAAGGAAAAAGACGCTACCATGTCTGCGTTCAAACGCAAGGAAATAGATGCTTTGGTTGCAACGACCGTCATCGAGGTCGGCGTCGACGTGCCCGACGCGACGGTCATGATCATCTATGATGCAGACCGCTTCGGCCTTTCACAGCTTCATCAGCTCCGCGGCCGCGTGGGCAGGGGAGCCGAAAAGAGCTATTGTTTTCTCCTCACCGAATCGGAGAGCGAGACGGCCATCGGGAGATTGAAAATTCTCAGGAGCACGTCGGACGGTTTTGCGCTCGCGGAAAAGGATCTGCAGCTGAGAGGCAGCGGAGACTTTTTGGGCACGCGGCAGAGCGGAAAATTTTTGAACGGAATCAAGAATCTGCGCTATTCGGCGGACGCGATTTTCATGGCGAAGAAACTTGTGGACGAGGCATTCGAACGCCGCCTCGACCAAGAAAAAATCCGCGCCGCCGCGATGGAAAAGTACGAGAGCCTGAAAGACGTGGTATTGAATTGAAAGGGGCAAAAAGTGAAAGGGGCAAAAAGATGCCGCCCCCGCAGTATGCGGGGGCGGCATTGCCGTCGCTGTAAAAAACTTTTGAAAAAATAAAAAAACATTTGAATATCCGCGGATGTAAATTAAAACAGGAAAAAGTGTTGCGGCAATTTGATTTTATCACTACTGAAGTAGTATGTCAATAATTCCACAAAATTAGTTGTAAACTTTTTTTGTGAAAAATAAATTTGCAGAAAATATCAAAATGCTTCGTATTGATAAGGGAATATCGCAAGAAGAACTTGGAAAAATTATCGGTGTTTCTCAGCAATGCGTAAGCAAGTGGGAGGCGGGTAAGGCCGACCCCACGCTCACATCGCTATGGAAACTTGCGGACCTGTTCGGTGTATCGATCGACATTCTTTGCGGCCGCACGGAGTGGTAAACGGTCACGGCATTCATTTTGTCCCGCGCGCCGTTCTGAATCGTCATGGTGAGCTTGCCGAACCATCACCGTATAATTACGTCATGGTGAGCGTAGCCGAACCATCACCGCAGAATAAGGTGACCCTTCGGCCGTTCTGAATCCGTCATGGTGAGCTTGCCGAACCATCACCGCATAATAAGGTGACCCTTCGACAGGCTCAGGGTGACGATTTTTTATGGTGACCCTTCGACTGCGCTCAGGGTGACGATTTTTTATAATGACCCTTCGACTGCGCTCAGGGTGACGATTTTTTATGGTGACCCTTCGACTACGCTACTTCGCCCTACGGGCTCGTGCCGCCCTTAGTCTGCAAAAGAACGTGCGGGCGGGGCAGGGTGACGGATTAGAACGTCAGGGTGACAATAAGGTGAATTATAATTTTCCGCAAAAAACCGTTTGACAAACCGGCGAAATACATGTAATATAGGAGATGTAAGTTCCATGGGCCTGTTACGGATTCGATTGCAGGCGGATGGTGTCGGACGCACGCCGGAGGCTCGGCTCCGTAAAAACGGAAAAATTTTAATTGCTGACGAAAAGTCCGGCAGACGCGCTACCGCGCGCAGAGCTTCCGCTCGCCGCGTAGCGCTTGCGGCTTAACTTAAAGGTTGGCCCCGTCCTTCCCCGAAGGCCTACGGTCGGGGACAGGGCGTAATCAAGTAGGGAACGTTGCCCTTCGGCGGATCTCCCCCGGAAGGCAAGGCATTTCGGAGATGTGTGCGGAAGAGAGCTTGTCTGCGGGCTCCTTCCGTGCGAGACCGACCACAGACTAAGCGTGTAGTGTCCCCGCTTGAACCTTGTAAGACCGGAGTTCGACTCTCCGCAGGTCCACCACGTCGCGGCGCGACGCATTTTGCAAACCCTTGCCGTTCGGCAAGGGTTCTGCTGTTTGCGCCGGCCGCTCCTTTTCCACAAAAAAATACTTCGCTTTTTTTCGGGAGTCCCGTTTGGTGTCCTTGTCTGTGCGTACGCCGCGGGGCGGCAATGACAGGGGGATGGGGCGGTCTGCGGTAATTTTTATTTATTCTTGACAAGCCGTTTCCTGACTGTTATAATGAAACCGGCGGACAGGGGCGGAAATTGTCCGGGGAGGGGCGCGTGTGGAGCAGAGTGTAAGAATCGCGATTTTGGAGGACGAACAGGCAGCGGCGGATCTGCTTGAAAGTTATATCGCGCGGTTTTACGGCGGGCATGCCGTCCCCGTCGTCACGCATTTCGTTTCCGCCGTCGGTTTTCTCGAAAAATTCCGCAACAATTATGATTTGCTTTTTCTCGACATCGAGCTGCCCGACGGGGACGGCATGGAGGTGGCGCGCAAGGTGAGAAAGACGGACAAGAACGTCGTCATCATTTTCGTCACCAATATGGCCCAGTTTGCGATAAAAGGATACGAGGTACAGGCGTTCGATTATCTCGTGAAACCCGTGACATACAACAACTTCCGTATCAAATTCGCAGGAGCTCTCGACCTCTTTACCGCGCGGAGGGAGATCCCGGTCTGGATCTCCAACAAAGAGGGGAAGAGGAGACTGCTTGCTTCGCGCATTAAATATATCGAAAGCTACCAGCATACGCTCATCTATCACACGCTCGACGGGGATTATAAGGCAACGGGATCGCTTTCCTCCGTGGAAGAGCGCCTTTCCAATGGGGGGGGGGCATGGCTTTGCCATGTGCAACCGATGTTATCTCGTCAATCTGCGCTTCGTAACCGCGGTGCGGCAATTCGACTGCGTGGTGGGGGGAGACACTTTGCAGATCTCGCATTTGAAAAGGGGCTCTTTCCTGCGCGCTTTGACCGATTACCTTGCCGGAGGCGACTGAGATGGTCACCTCCCTCTTCATTTATAAATTCGTATTTGTGGCGGAGCTTGCCGTTGCGGAATTTCTGTTCACCTTCCGTCTCAAAAAACGATCGCGGTTTTCGCTCCGCTTTGCCGCGTGCGTAGCCGTAATGTTGTTCCTTGCGGCGCTCTTTCCCTCCTCGATCGGCACGGAATGGTATACGTCGCTGTTGTTTTTCGTCATCTTCGCGGCGAGCATTCCGCTCTTGAAATTCTGTTATGCGGAGCCATGGAGGAATCTCTTGTTCTGCGGAATCGCCTCGTATACGACGCAACATTTCGCATATGAGCTGTCGGCGCTGGCGGCGTCTTTGATCGTATGGGGGAAAAGCCCGCTGTTCGGCGTCTACAACACCGACCCCGTTCTCTTTACGGGATTCAACAAAGAGTTTTTCTTTGTCGCTCTCGTCTATCTCCTTTGCTATATGGGCTCTTATTGGGCGATGTCTGCCATCTATGCCCGCCGTATCCGCAAAAATGCGGACATGAAAATCAAGAGCGTTTCCATTCTCTTTTTGATCGGTGTGGGGCTCCTTACCGACATCGTGCTCAACAGCGTGGTGATTTACCGCAACAATGACCTTGTCGGGTCCGTGACCATTTGCATATACAGTCTGCTTTGCTGCGTACTTCTCCTGTTCGGGCAGTTCAGCCTTCTGCAATCGAAGGAGCTGCAAGACGAGCTCGACGTGGCGAAGAGACTCTGGCGGGAAGAGAAAAAGCAATTTGCCTCTCTCAAGGAGAACATGGACCTCATCAATATGAAATGCCATGATATGCGCCACCAGATCCGCGCCATCGGGGCGGACAACTGCCTGTCTGCGGAGGCGATCGCACAGATCGAGGACTCTATCCGCGTATATGACGCAACGGTCAAGACGGGCAATGAGGCGCTCGACGTGATTTTGACCGAAAAGAATCTCCGCTGTACGGCAAGCGGCATTTTTCTCTCCTGCATGGCAGACGGTGCCGCCCTGAATTTCATCGACGAGACCGATCTCTTCTCCCTCTTCGGGAACGCCCTCGACAACGCGATCGAGGCGGTCATGCAAATCGGGGACGGCAATGCGCGCATCATCGTTTTTAAGGTACATACGGCGGGAGAATTCGCCGTGATCAATGTGAGCAATACCTATACGGGGGAGATTGTTTTCGGAGCGGACGGGCTCCCGCTTACCTCCAAGGAGGACAAGAATTATCACGGGTTCGGCATGAAGAGTATCGTATACGTGGTGGAAAAATACGGCGGAGAACTCTCCGTGCTTACGAAAAACGGGGTTTTTCATCTCAACATCCTTTTTCCGCTCAAAAGGGGATAACATCACGAATAGGAATTAAATTTAGAAGTTTAAGCGGTTGGGCTTGCGGGTCCGCCGCTTTTTTCTATAATTTTATACAGACAGTAGCCACGGAGGAAATGATATGAAAAAGTTTCCCTACGGGATCATGGCGTCCGTTTTCGCCATGGTCGCGTTCTTTGCCACGGCGGGGCTCATCCTTGCCTATTTCATTCTGAACGGCGTTGCCGCCGAGACGGGAGACACCGTACCGCTGCTTGCGGATTGGTGGCAGGTGCTCCTGTTTGCGGTGGCCCTGCTCTCCGCCCTCGGCGCCGCCGCATGCCTTGTTTTGTTTCTTTTGCGGAGAAGAGGGGAGAACCGTACGCTGCAGTTTCCGAAAAAATTTTTCAAACGCTCGACATGGACAATGCTGACCGTCTTTTTTGCGGTGTTGATGGCGACGGTCTGCCTCGGAAACAGCATTGCAAACGACTATCAGGTGGCGTTGAACACGGTTTTTCACACCGATCCGTACCGGCAGGTGGAGACGGGGACGGCGGAAAACGAGGATACGGAGTATTTCAAATCCGATTATGTCAATGCGGACGGCTCCTACGACGACCGCGCGATGCGCAGCGAGACGGAACGGATCGCATTGCAGACTGCGGTGGAGGGCTCCGTGCTGTTGTGGAACAACGCGATCGGCGGCGGGGAGAAGGCGCTCCCGTTGCCGCAGGGGGCGGGCGTTAGTTTTTTCGGCATCGGTTGTATCGACTATAAGCTGCTCGGCACGGGTTCGGGCGGCATGAGCGACGCGCCGCCCGAAGATCTGCGGACGTGCATATCCGCGGCGGGCCTGAGGATGAACACCGCGCTCTACCTCAAATACAACAGCCTGTTCCCGTCTTATCCCAAGGTCAACCGCCGCTCCGTTGCCGAAGTCCCATGGCCCGAGATCGAGAGCACGGTCTCCGAGAGCGTTTCCGCCTACGGCGACGCGGCGGTCATGATAGTGTCCCGCGTGGCGGGGGAGCACCGCGATATTCTGCCCACGTCGGACGATACCTTCGTGGACGGCAAGAACTACCTCGACCTCTCCGTGACCGAGGCTGACGTTTTGTCCCGCCTCAAAGGGTTGCGCGACGCGGGCAGGATCAAGCGCGTCATTTTGCTCATTAACACTTCGAACGCCATGCAATTCGGGCATATCCGCAATCAATACGGGATCGACGCCTGCGTCTGGGTGGGACAGGGCGGCATGATGTCGTACAGGCAGATTGCGGCAGTTCTCTCCGGTACGGGGGACGGAGTTGTTTCGGGCCATCTGCCCGATACGTTTCTCTATAAAAACTCGTCCGCGCCCGCATATTCCAATTTGGGGGATTTCACGTGGACGGAGTCCTCGGGACTCTTGCCCAACGAGGGTGTGATGACGGGAACGCACAACGATAAATATCTCGTCTATCAGGAAGGAATCTACGTCGGATACCGTTATTATGAGACGCGGTACGAGGACCTTGTGCTCAAAAGGGGCAATGCGAACGGACCGAACGGAATCTCCGCTGGGACGGGGAACGAATGGTCGTATTCCTCGGAGGTGGCTTTCCCCTTCGGATACGGGCTGAGTTACACGGAGTTTTCCTACGGGAATTTCAGCGCAGAGAAGCACGGGGAGGAGTATACGGTCAAAATGACCGTCCGCAATACGGGTACGAAATATTCGGGGAAGGAGACTCTTCAGGTCTATCTGCAAAAACCTTATACCGAATACGATAAAGATCCGTCCCATCCCATCGAGAAGGCGGCGGTGGAGCTTGTCGGCTTCGCAAAGACCGGGAAGCTGGCTCCCGGGGAATCACGGGAACTTACGGTCACGGTGGCGGAAGAGGAATTCAAGACATACGACGCCTACGGACAGGGGACGTACATCCTCGAAAAAGGGGATTACTATCTTGCGGCAGGCCGCAATGCACACGACGCGCTCAACAACATCCTTGCCGCCAAGGGCAAGACGATTGCGGACGGCATGGACGCGGACGGCGACAAGACTCTTGCGGCGAAGTTCACAATCGATCGGGACGACTTCGTGAAATATTCCGTCTCTTCGGCGACGGGCTATGGGATCGTCAACCGTTTTTCGGATGCCGACCCCAACCTTTACGAAGGGACGAAGGACCAACACATCACCTATCTTTCGAGAAGGGATTGGAACGGGACCTACCCTGCGGCGGACGGTGCAAAACTGAAATGTACGGACAGCGTCATGATACACGATATGGGGTACGGCGACGACGTGGAAGCCGATCCCGACGACGAAATGCCTATCTACGGAACCGTCACGTCACAGCAGGGGCCCTTGTCCCTCATCATGATGATGGACATCCCGTATGACGACCCTCTCTGGGAGGACCTCCTCAACCAAATGACGCTCGAAGAGCAGTCGATGCTCATCTCCTACGGGTTGGGCTATCTGGCGGGCGTCCCGAGCATCAACGCCCCGCAGGTCCGCGCGAGGAACGGTCCCGTCGGCGTGAAGAGCGCCAACCGCAATCTCGGTTCCGCAATCAGCCTCCCCTGCGAGGTGCTTTGGGCGGCGACCTTCGATACCGGTCTCGTCCATGAACTCGGAAGGGCATTCGGCCGCGAGATACTTCATCTCGACGATTCGACCGCTGTTATCTACGGCCCCGGCGCGTGTATCCACCGCGTCGCGGAGAGCGGGAGAAACTTCGAATATTTTTCCGAAGACGGTGTCCTCTCGGGGAAGATGCTGTCCGTAGAGGTCTCCGGCCTGCAGGAATACGGTATCATCGTCCTTACCAAGCATTTTGCCCTCAACGACACCGAGACCAACCGTTACGGCGTGGCAACATGGGCAAACGAACAGTCCATCCGTGAAATCTATCTCAAGGCGTTCGAGCCCGCCGTCACCGTGGGACATATGAACGGCGTGATGAGTTCCTTCAACCGTATCGGCTGTATTTGGTCGGGGGCGCACAAGGGACTGCTCACCGAGGTTCTCCGCAACGAGTGGGGATTCACGGGAATCGTGGAATCGGATTCCTGCACGGGCTCGAACGGATATGTTCACCATATGGCGTCGGGCAACGCGAAGCCGCAGGGGCTTTTGGCGGGAAACGACGTCTGGATGTGTGGCACGGGGGAAGGTACCTTCATGGACGAATGGAAGGATAATCCCACCGTCATGCTCGCCTTGCGCGAGGCCTGCCACAGAGTACTTTACGGCAAACTGCATTCGTGCGGGATGAACGGCATCGGCAGCGGCACGAAAATCGTCCGTATCAAGGTCTGGTGGCAAATTGCGCTGGATGCGATCCAGTATTCGCTTATCGCGCTCGTGTGTATCTTTTTCGCGATGGCAGTTGCTTCCTTTGTCGTAAATTCCGAATGGTTCGAACGGCGGAAGGCGTATGCGGCGGAACGGAAAGCGGAAAGGAAAGAAGCGCGGGGCGGCGGTACGGATGTTCCTTTACAGGCACAGGGCGGCGGTAACGGCGGTAACGGCGATAGCGGCGGCTCTTCCGAAGGCGGCCCGCCCGAAAAGAAGCACCGTCCCATCCGCGGGAAGCGCCTCATCATCATAGCCGTCTGCATTGTGCTTGCGGTCATTCTGGCGGTGACGGGGACCGTTCTCGGCGTCGTGTTCACCCGCGGGGAAGCGGGCGCGCCCGCCCACGAATGCAGGCACGTCTGTCCCGATTGCGGGAAATGTCTCGATCCCGCCTGCGAAGATCCCGTCTGCGCGCAGAAGTGCGAGGGACATCCCCATGTCTGCTCAACGAAGTGTCCCGTCTGCGGAAAGTGCCTCGACCTTGACTGCGGGGAGGAGGCCTGTGCGGAAAAGTGCGGCGAAGGAAAGGCGGAACATTCCTTCGAAGCGGAGAATGCGTCATTGAAGAACGGCGTCAAAGAATTGCAGATCCGCGAGACGGAAGGCGTGACCTATGTTGCGCAAGTGAACAACAATGCAGGCGCTTCCCTTTCCTTCGTGGTCCGGGCGGAGGCCGATACGACGGCATCTTTGGTCGTCACCGTAAACCGCCGCGGGATCGGCGTCGCATTCTGCAACGCGATGATAGTGCTCGTGAACAGCGTCGAGGTCAACGCACCCACCGAAGTGCACGCAAGCGCAACGGGGACGGACGCATGGACGGATTGGGCGGACGTCAACCTCGGGTGCGTGGAACTGAAAGCGGGGGAGAACACCGTCGAATTTATCGTCGGTCCGGCCTCGGAGTACAGCGGCTTTAATTTCGACAAAATCAAACTGCTCACGGACACGGATCTGACAATGGTCCACAAATGCAACCATGTTTGTATCGTCTGCGGAAAATGCACCGATGCGGACTGTAAGGATCCCGTTTGCGCGCAGAAGTGCACGGGCGACCCGCACGCAACCGTTTTCGAAGCGGAAGAAGCAACTGTCGCAAAGGGGAACGGACGGGATCTCGTGCTCACGGCGGGATACATCGAGCGCCTCAACCAGAACGTCGGGGCGACGGTCGCATTCCATATTCACGCACAGAGCGCGATGGCGGCCAGACTGTTCGCCACGGTTTCGGCCCGTCCCGAAAACAACAAATTTACGGATTTCATGTCCATCGAAGTGAACGGAGAACGCTTCGAGAGCGGCGGGACGATCCCCTATGCGGCCGCCGTCTCGTGGAGGACGTTCAAGGATACCGATCTGGGACTTGTTTCCCTTCGGGAGGGAGACAACACGATCGTGTTCACCGTCGTCTCCGCGGAGGACATCGGCGTCAATTTCGACAAGATCACCGTTTGGTCTGAGGCGGAGATCAACAGGGTGCACAGCTGCCGCCACGCCTGCCCCGTCTGCGGAAAATGCCTCGATCCCGCTTGCGGGGAGGAGGCCTGCGCGGAAAAGTGCGGCGACGGGCTTACGGCGCATGTCTTTGAGGCGGAAGGGGACAACGTGGAGGTTGTAAAGGGTTACCGCGGGGCATCTTCCCTTCCCGTACGCGGCACGGCGGGTTCCGTCGTCTATATGGGCGGTATGTCGGGCAATTACGGCGCGGAGCTCGATTTCTCCGTCACCTCGGACCGCGCGGCGGCGGCAACGCTGACGGTCACCGTGAGCAAAAACAGCACGGAGACGGTGTTTACCGACTTCATCTGCTTCTTCGTCAACGACCGCCTGATCGGGGCGAGACCCGCATTCGTGCCGTCGGGCGGGGCGGGGGAGTTCTGCGAGGTCACACTCGGGTGCGTCCCGCTCGAAGGGGGAGACAACCTCATCAGTTTCCTGTGCGTTTCGGAAGAATCGGGGAACGCTTTCTTCGACAAGATCGCGCTCAAAACGGAAGCCGTGCTTACCCCCACGGATCTCTCCTCGCGCACGGTGCAACGGTTCGAAGCGGAGGACTTTCGCAACACGTTTACCAAGGGCTCTGCGGCATACAAGGACGGCGAGCTGACCTTCGGGTACGAGGCAAATTCGGACGCCCGCAACAAAGTGGGCAATCTGACGGCGAACTTGGGCGCAAGCATCACCTTCAGGTTGTATGCCGAAAGCGATTGCACCGCCGGGCTCATCGTGCGCGTCAGCAAGCGCAACACGGGCTCCTCCGTCTTTACCGATATGGTGGAAATTTCCGTGAACGGCGTCTCCATCGGCAAGCGCTCCGCGGTCGTGCCGCAGACCACGGCGGGGGAGATCAATTACAGGACGTTTACGGACGTCTCTTTGGGTGAAATTTCGCTCCGCAAGGGAAGCAACACCATTGTCTATAAGGTCATTTCGGAAGAGGACCTCGGCTACAATCTCGACTGCATTAAGCTGAAAGGGGAAACGCGCGTCAGGTTCGACGAGAGTGCAGGTGCGGCTTTTGCGGCGGTTTCAAAAAACGTTACGGCGGCGCCCGGACGGAAACGGGACTTCTGAAATAAGGAAATTCCCGCATGCGCGGGAGAAAATAAAAAAACGGAGGAAAATTATGAGGAACAAGACTCGGATCGGCGTCTGCGGCATCCTTGCGGCGGCGCTCGCGGGCATGATGGTGCTGTCGGCATGTAAGGGCGTTTCGGAGGAACACACGCACACGCTCGTGGAAACGCCCGCCAGACAGGCAACATGCACAACAGACGGCAACAAGCGCTATTGGACGTGTACGGAATGCGGAAAACTCTTCGCCGACCCGGATGCAAACAATGAAACGGCGGCGGAGCAGGTAAGGATCCCCGCCGCCCATAAGCTCGAAAAGGTGGAGGAGTGCCCTGCGACCTGCACGGAAGGCGGAAACATCGCCTATTGGACGTGCTCCGTCTGCAACCTGAAGTTTTCGGACGCAGAGGGAAAAAATCAAGCCGGAGACGTCTCCACGGAGAAGCTCGGGCACCAAATGGAAGAGCATTTGCAGGTGGAGCCGCAAGTCGGTGCGGCGGGGAGCATCCATTATTATTCGTGCCTCCGCTGCCAAAAGAATTTCCGCGATGAATTGGGCGAAGAGCCCCTCGGGGATGAGGAGCTTGCCATCCCCGCGATCGGAGAATTTTCCTTCGAGGCCGAAAACGCGGTGCTCGAAGGTGGGTGCGCGGGCGCGCTCGGGAACACAAAGACGGACGGTTCTTACGGCGATAAGACCGGCGAGGGCTATGTCGAAAATACGAACGGAAACGGAGGGGCGTCCATTCTCTTCCATGTAAATGCGGACCGGGACATCGAAGCAAAGCTCATCGCCGTCCTCTCATGCAACTCTTCCGGGGAAGCCGTCACCGATGTGTTCGCGGTCACCGTCAACGGGACCCCCTTCACGAGCGATGCGAAGATTCCCTATGTGGAGAGCGTGGCATGGAGAGAATTTGCCGACGCGGAACTCGGAACGATTACTCTCCGCGAAGGGGTGAATACCATCCTCTTCACCGTCCGCTCCTCACGGGAAGGGTGCGTCAACTTCAATAAGATCAAGTTGCAGGCACAGAGCGCCGGGCTCACCGAACCCCATGTCTGCAAGCACGTGTGCAAGGTGTGCGGCAAGTGCCTTGACTCCGAATGCCTTGACCCCTTCTGCGTCTCAAACCGCTGCGGCCATGCGACGGAGTCCTACGATTTTCTTGCTGCGGAGGCAACGCTCACGGCGGGTACGAAGGGCGATTTGAAGACGGAAAAGGGGTATGTCGAAAATACGAACAACAATACGGGTGCAAAAATCACGTTCAAAGTGACCGTTGCCGATGATACGGCGGTGCGGCTTTACGCCTATGTCTCCAAGCGGGAGGTCACAGATAACCGCTTTACCGACTTCATGACGATCAACGTCAACGGTGAAACGCATACGGCCGACGCCTTTGCGCCGTATAGGGCAAAGGGCCCGCAGTGGAGCAATTTCGATGTGGGGGCAGACCTCGGCCTCATCAATCTGACTGCGGGCGAGAACACCATTGAATTCACCGTCAACGATACAAGCGGAATGGAGCCTTCGGACAGAGGTTTCAATTTCCAAAAGATTGCGCTGTGGTCGCACTGCGAAGTTACCAAGTCCGAGTGAGAGAAAGAATTCATTCCTTTCGGAGAAAGAAAAAAAAGGGCGCGGGAGGGCCGCGCCTTTTTTTTGCTGTTTTTTTGCGGATTTACAGGCGGGAGAGGACGGACGCGGAAAAAAAAGCTGTGGATAACTTTTTTGCCGAAAAAGGGGAGAAGTATAAGAAATTTT
>CAZTBU010000009.1:0-61736 GCA_964612545.1 uncultured Clostridia bacterium
TGCCCTCGGTGGTGATGTACTTGTAGATATTGTCCTCGCCGCTCATATCGTAGAAAGCACGTTCTTTTGCGTGTTTGGCTATCTTGTCTTGCGTGGCGTTCTTCGGTAGTCTATACGGCGTGTACTGAATATTGAATAATGCCGATACTTTTCCTATGTTTTGTTACCTCCTGTGGTCGTAATTTCTTTTACGGCGTTAGCCGTGCGAAGGTGGGTTTCCCGCTTCGCCTTTTTCGCTTTTAGCTATCAGGTTTGAAGTCTTACGACTGCAAACCTTTAACCTGCTTCCTTTTTTCCTCGCTTTGCTTGGCTTTTGCTCCCTGCTTGCTTGCCATTATCCGCTTATGATTTCCTTGTAATTCATCAGAATTTTGTATAGGCTCTTGCAATCATGGTAGCGTGAAATAGGCAGGCAATCGTCGAGCATTGTCCAATCGATTCCTTCGGTCAGGTGCAGGCTCGGATTATAGATGTCGTTCTTTATTTGCGGATTGCGGCGCAGGAATTCTTCTATCCCGATAGACGTTAATCCGTGTAGCTGAACGGCGTTTATCTGCTCAATCGTTACGGGAGTGTTGACCGTACTTCCGCCTTTCTTTCCGACCTTACTTCGTACTTTGGATAACGCTAACTTCCGTTTGGATAGACGGTAGTATGTATCCACGGGAGAGGGTAACTTACTCGGCTCTTGCTCGTTCAGAGCGTAGTTATATAACGCTTTCCCGTACAGCCCTGCTTGCTTGTCGTCCATCAATTCTATCGCTTCATAGAAGTTTCGGTAGAAGGTAAAGTGCTTCATCTGCCTGTTTAATCCTTTGGGTGTCGTGCCGCTTTCCCGTGCCGTTTTGTCCACGCAGAGTAGGTCATAGATATTGCCCCATAAAAAGATTAGTTTCTTGTCTTTGAGTTCTTTCCGCACCGCTTCCGTGAACATTTCCTCGCAGATCGCGCGAAGCAACGCGCCTCTTTCTTCGTCCGTAAGCGTATCCATAATTTCCGCGTACAGATCGAAGAACGTAAATTTATCGATTTGTTTTTCCATTCAATCCTCCTTGTGTTTTTGTTGTGCAAGCGTTTTACAGACTGCTTGCAAGTCTTTTCATCAGCGCATAGGCATCATCTCCTTTGGAACTTGTCTCTCCAATTACTAACACTAAATTTCGCCCCTATATTTCGGGGAAAATACAAAAATTTTTCGCAAAGATAAAGCCGCACGGCTTTTCGTGCGGCTCTGTTCATCCTTTATGGTTTATTTGCTTGTATATTCGCCAATCAATTCCAAATACTTTATCTTATCGTTATCGGCATCCCAAGATATCTGCAAACAATTCTCGCCCCAATAGGTAAATGTAATATAATTCTCATTCGTTCTCGGATCGAAAAAGTGTATTTCGGGGTTTTCTTTGACCTCGTTATATTCCGCCGCAAATAACACTCCGAACAAAGTAAAAACGCTTATTCTATTCAATGTCGCAAGTTCAAACCGTTTCGTTCCGTCTGTGGAGTAACCATCCGAGTGATATTCTCCGTCAACGCCTAAATAGATACGTTGCCTCGGCGGCACGGGCAAATCGTCTTTATCGCCTACCCAATAACAGTAACGTAAAACAAAATACTTTATGTTTTTTATGACGTTGGTTTCGTCTATATTTGCGCGCTTCAAATAATTTCGCCGCAATTCTCGGCATTCGGACTTGCAATTTAACAAACCGTCTATGTCATACCAAAAACCGTTCTTTTTGAACTTGAAATCTTCCCAATCCCAACTACGAAAACCTGCTTTGTTTTTAGTATCATATAGCATATCCAAAGTTAAACCGGAGCCGTATTTATCGCAAGGCGCACCAATATATTTGTACCGATTCCTACATTGTTTGCCCGAAGCGGTATATGTATGGATTATTTCTATTATGCCATCTTCGCGCAGACTTTTTAAGATCATCTGCATTAAACGATAGGAAATACACAATTCCGACGCAAGTGCGCCCATATCGATATGATTGCCGTTATGGGCTATAATGTAATTTACGATGATTTCTTTTCGTTCATCGGGTGTAGGCTTACGAAGCAAAAACTCGGGTACGGAATAGGTATAATTGTTATCATAGTATTCGGGATTTTCTATCTCTATGAAGCCGAATTTTTCCTCGTGAAGTTTATTCCCCGAATAATCTGCATTTTTGTTGTGCTTCCTATGCTTTTTCTTCTTCGTTCCGTCTGCCATTTTAACCTATTTAAGCACCTTCCAAAAGCCCGATTTATCCGACCCGATCCGCTCGATATAACCTTTCGTTTTCAATTCGGAAATAGCACGCGCTACCGTTCTTTGCGCTTTATGAGTTTTTTCAATCAGCTCTGCAGTCGTTATGTCGCTTTTCTTTTGTATCAACTCATAAATCAATTTTACTGTGCCATTTACTATGTCATTTACTATGTCATTTACTATGCCATTTACGGTATCATCGACATTGGCGGTTTCGTTATATTTAACGTTCGGCAAAGTTACGATAAAGAAATTGTCAGTCGGTTCGATTATAGGCTGAACGGAATATTTACCGTATGCCGATAAAATCTTCTTGAGTCCCGTTGCATAGTTTTCTATAAACCCGAATTTGTTCAGCACATACACAAGGTTGGGGTTGCGGAAAGACTGCCTACCTTTTAGCACTTCTTTCATTGTCGTATGATACAGCGAGCCCGGCGAGCCTATTTCCACTCTATCTGGATAAAACTCAATCTTTATGTCTGACGGAAAAGAGGGATCGAAATGGGCAAAAGCATTAACCACCGCCTCGCGCAAGGACGGATCGGGATAACTCTTTACTTCCGTTCTTGTTGCATCGCTCCCTATTACACGCGCGCTTGTGTCGTTAAATAAATTTATGTAGTCAAGAACTTGGTCAAGAACGTATAGCCAACCGCCGCTAAACTCCTTTTTAACCGCAAAATCGTACTGTTCGTTGCGATATACGGCGAACTTGACAATATGCGGATTTTCGTCGCTGAGTAAATACGCAAGATTTGTAAAATTGCCGTTTTCGTCAACCATTTTAAGCGTAGTGAACTTGTCCGCCGAAAATTCAATATCCTTGCTGTCCGCTATCACGCTCATATTTTTGAAATGTAAGCGCTGAACAGGAGAAACCATATCCTCCCATAAAACGTGGTTAAGCTCGTTCCAAAGCCTGCGCTCGATTTCGGGATATTTACGCAAATTCTGACGATAGCTGCCGATGCGGATATACTCTTTCCCGGCAAACGAAGTGGGTTGCCTACTCGCCGCCGGAATTTCAATTAGCACAAGTTTTTTGAGAACGGTGTAGTTTATTTCATAAAAGTTAAAACCGATTCTCGGCTCTACAAGTCGGTTAAGCCAATTCTCCAAATCTTCATTGCCTTGCTTGACCTTACGGTAGTCATAGGAAGTGCCGACAACCTCATGCGAATCGTCCTTTATACCGAAAATAAGATAGGCATACGGACGCCCCCATAACGCCGCCGCATTCGATAGTGCGGAAATATACTCACCAATGTCCTGCGGCGAGGCATTGTTTTCCTTAAACTCCAACCATTCCGTTTCGGAGGAGTTTTCGTTTTTCAAAACGTCTACTAATTCGATTAAAATTTGATTTGTGTACATAGCGATTCAATACGGTTTTACCAATAAAACCAACTTGGATAACAATTGTCCTATCGCACGATGATCGTATGGATGAACAGTTAACTGCCCATTATTGTCAATCAACGTTGCATAATAATTGTAAACATTTCTTAATTTTTTGACTGTATCTTGTAGCTCTTTCATAATTCCCTCTTAATTATCTTGTATCTGAATTTTTGAGTTTTATAAGAAACCAATAATAATCAATCATGGCTTATATAAATACCTCAATCGGCTTCCAGATATTTCCGTTTGTTACATCCTCTGCCCAAACGGTGTTAGAAAGATAAATCTGCGTTCCGACCGTTCGAACAAAGCCCCACTTGATTTCGGGATGCCGAGAAGCATATTCTTTCAAAGCCTCAAATTTACGATTAGCATATCTATCGACATTATTGGAACTGCCATCTGCCGTCATGCCGCCCTTTGCTTCAATAATCCAAATATTGCCGTTTTTCAATTTTACAACATAGTCAGGGTAGAAATTGCTACGGCGAAAAGCCATGCGATACACAATACTGAAATATTCATCACCTTTATCGCCGTTTTTATAGCACCATTCTACCGAATCGCAGTGTTCGCACCATTCCTCAAAAGCGATTTCCGTAACCGTGCGGTTCGGCTGAATAAGGATGTTATTCCCATAATCCACAAACGGATTTTTGCTCATGCTCTTCGTGCTCGGAATACGTTTATGTTGTTTATAATATTGTTCTCTCGGTATATACCAATCGGAAGTGACAATGTCCGTTTCTTCGATATCTCCAATTCGGTCTGCGCTTATGTCGCTGAAAACGGAGATAAGGCGCTCCCGATTATTTACAAGAAAGGCGTTATATTCACGCAAGCTCATACCGTCCAACAGCTTATGATTTCGCTCAAATTCGATTTCTTCCTGCGACAAAATAGACATTTGCATATCCAAAGGTCCGAACAGCACACGCAAAGCGTTATTCGAGATATTTTCGTCAACACCTATGGCTCGCGCAATGCGACGTTTGGCGTCGCGGATAATAAAGCCGTCGTCATGGTTATTTATTTGATGTTCTCCGCCGAAAATACGATTGAGCGAGCGAATATCGTGCGTAGTTCTTGCGACGCCTTCTATTGCTTCCGCTTTCAGTTTCGTCCCGAAAACATAGCCTTTGCTTCGCTCCATTTCATGTTTGTCCAATTTACCGTTGCGGTCGAGATCGCAGTCTTTTAGCATTTGTTCACGAACAACTTGAACAACGGCTTCGGGATTGACCGCATAACGATCACTCCCGTTCAAAGATTCTTTTTTTAGTACAATATTCGGCGCATTGAATTTGCGCTTATAAAGGTATGTATAGAATGAATCGCTGATACTATTTGTGAGCCCTTCAACATATTCGCTGTCAAGCGTATAGACATAGCAGTTATCTATAAGCGGAATATCATAATGCTTGCGTTCCGGCATACGGCGAACGCGTCCAATGGTTTGAATATTGAATCGTTCCGTTCCGCCTTCGCGCAGTTTCACAAGTATTTTGGCACGAGGGCAGTCCCAACCCGTTGCGATAGCTTGTTTGAATAGCAAAAAGGCATATTGCCCGTCAAGTTTCTTGATTTCCTGCGGATTGTCGGGATGGTCACCGCTAAACCAAGACGCCACCAGCCCCGAATTTCGCGAATAACCCATATCGTCAAGCGCACGCTTGACCCTCTCGATCCATTCGTCGTATCCGTTCGGAAATTGGATCAACACAAGCGGCCTGATTTTCAACCCGAGACGATCATATTCCGCTTGAATTTCCTTACGCTTTCTATCTGCAAGTTCCAAAAGCATAAGGTCGTCGTCAAGTTTATTATTTTCTTCTATAGCGACGGAAACGCCTTCGTTTATGGAAATCCCTGTTGCAATCAAGCCTGCGCCAATCACTTCATCATCGGAAATTATCTCCGTGTGGTCGCCTTTGCTGACGGGAGTAGCAGATATGCGCAAAACATGCCGAGGTTGAATGTTGCCAATGTACTCGTTTGCCGTATTCTGATATTTATGCTCTTCGTCTATAAGCATAAAAATTTCAATGCCGTTTGTATGGCAAAAAAGGACCTTGCTCATCAAATCACGGTGTTCTCCCTCGCGTAAAACCACATTAGACGCTCGATTGATTTTGTCCCAGTTGATAAAGAAAACCTTCCCGCGGGGATCGCTATCGCCGATAAAAGCATACACATCGCCGTCTGGGATGCCGGAAGTCACCTCTTCAAAACTGTCTTGCGATTGTTTTTCGAGTCCGCCCGCGCCGGGGCACAACCACAAAAAGACCGTATCGGAGTTTTCATCCAGATACTCATCTATGAACCAGCTCGCAATAACTGTTTTTCCCGAACCGGTTGGAGCGGAAAGGACTATTTCCTCATGGTCGGCACATTTATGCAATAAATTGTTGACACACTTCTCCTGAAAAGCATATTGTTTTGAACCTATAAACATTATTCTGCCGCCCCCTTCAATTCTTGTCCGAAAAACTCTTTTGGTATATATTTGAAGTTAAGCGCATTAAGCCGCGCCATCTCTTCTGCATTGAAAACAATATTTTGATTTACCCAGATATTCTCAATCTGCGAATAAACCCTATCATTCATTACATACTTTTGATAATCATCTTTGTTCAAAATCAAAACATTTTTGACATTGTCTACTTCAATACCATTCTGTAATTCTATCATCTCACGAATATGCAAACATAGAGCATTACTGAGTAAATAATCTTCGGGCTTGCGCGGCGTCCAATCGCATTTAAAGTATTTCACGTTCGTAACAAAACCGTCTGATTTTTTAATTTTTGCCAATTGTGGATATTGTTGATGCTTTACCTTTCGATAAACAGTTTTTTTAATTGGCTTTCCCGTAGTTTTAGATAATAATTGCACCTCGTCGTCAGCTTCATATGTTTCAATTTCAACGCCGTAATTCCCTTTCAAAGCATGCCCATTGATATCTCGTCCCTCAATAGAGCAGACCGTGCGCGGCCATGTCACATATTTTGCGATGCCGAGTGCTTCCCATTCGGGATCGCCTTTCTTGTATCCTTGTTTCGTCAATCTTTTAGCTTCTGCTAAAGAAACTTCGTTATTTGTAACCATTATACAACGTCTATGCCCGCCATCTTCGGAATTGAGTAAATTTACTGCATGGAGAGTCGTTCCCGATCCCGCAAAAAAATCAACAATGACAGAATCTTTCCCATGATCACACGCACGCAAACATTCTAAAACTAAATAAAGCGATTTGGGGAAAGAAAAGCGATTCCCAATCATATTCGCTATCAACTGTGAACCAGAATTGTTTGCAAAAAAAGCAGGGTTTTCCCAAACAGTTTTTCTTGTATACAACTGTTTGTTGCGTTGAATATTGACCACACCCTTAATCGTTATAGGGATCAATTCATCAAGAATATCTTCTACAGTATTATATGCAAAACGCCACCTCCGTTCAATGCCATTTGCGTCAATGGGCCATACTGTAAGTTCTGTACCATTTAGTTCATTGGCGGACTTAGGATGAAAATCATTCGGTGGAACTGTTCCTGCTCTAACTACCCGATTGGATAATGTATCGACAACTATTGGATAAAAACAATTCGGTGCCCCTTGTCGTTTTGAATTTTCTTTTCCCCAATCTCTGAAAGGTGTCAATTCGCCGATAATATTTCTATGTTCTTTTTTGATATAGCCATTTTTATTTGGAAAAACAAAATAGGCATATTCATGGCAATAAGAGAAATTTCCACCTTGAATCCCACCTGGATTATGTACTACAACAACGCAACTGATGATATATTCCGAAAACATCTCATGAAGTAATAAACCCAATGTGTTCATCTCATTCTCATCAATTGCACAGATAATTGCTCCATTGGGGGAAAGGAGCCTCTTTGCAATTTCCAAACGAGCCTTCATCATAGAAAGCCATTTACTGTGACGGTAAGTATCGTTTCCGTCCACGTAATCGTTGTTATATTTCCAATCTTTTGCGCCCGTGTTGTACGGGGGATCGATATAAATGCAATCAACCTTTCCCTTATGCGTTTTTTCAAGCAAATATAACGCTTGCAAGTTATCGCCCTCGATAATAAAATTCCAAGGAAGATTGCTATCCTTGCAAATACGGCGCTCATCGTCTTCACAAAGCACAGGAATATTTTCCGATAAAAGTTCATCAACTTGCTCAGCATGTTCCTCAAATACAAGTCCATATTTCTTATCGCGTAACTGGTTCTCAATTTCTGCAAAAGCACGGATCGATTCATCATCCGTGTGTTCTTTCTTCAGCGTTTCCAAAAAGTCGAGCATCCGCTGACGCTTTATCTGTGATAAATTAGGCATAAATTTACTCTCCACCCACTTAATACACTTAATAATCTATTATATCACTTTATTGTTGACAGCATATTGTCATATTTATAAATTTTCCAACGAGATATTTTTGTCTTTGCATAATTGCTCAAAAGTGCGGAGGGCGCGATAGTTGGGCGTGGTTTTTCCGTTCTCCCAACGGTTAACAGTGGAAAAACTGACGCCGAGAACTTGTGCAAATTCCGTTTGACTCATGTGCAATTTTATTCTGACTTTTTTTATTTGTTCTTCGAATTCCATAAGGTAAAACTCCGTATTTGGCGTAGCGAAAGATTTTTATCCGCAACTTTCGTTTCTCTTGTTCTGCTTACGCAAGATGCTTTCTGCTCAACTTCTTCACTTACAATCTTTTATAAGCAAGTTTGCTCACTTGCATTATAGCATATTTGCTTTAATTTTGCAATTAACTAACCACACTTTCGGAAATATAAAAATCGGGATCTTGAAATCAGAACCCGATTGATGCTTTATATAATTTCAAAATGTTTCAATGCTTCCTTTATTGCTTCCACCATTTGCGGCGAGGGATGTTGACAAGGGCGTTTCAATTCTTCCACGGCATTGGGAGCGTCGTACATCGGAAGTCCCAAATCGCGCTTGACTTCGGCGATATAAGCCGTGTGGACTTTGAAGCCGTAGGTCTTTTCGATATACTCTTGAATCATCTTGTAAGTTATTTTCTCTTTCGGCTTGCAAGCCTCGGCACGTTCCTCAATGTCTTTCAGCGAAACTTGACCTTCTTCCTCGCCGAATTCGACTTTCACATTGATATGTCCGTCGGGTTTTTTGTGGGAAAGCACTACCAATGTTTCGACGATTGGACTCGTTACAAAATTAAAAACTCTCCGTTCCAGATGTGGGGTGGGGAGTTGGGCAGAAAAGTTAATTCACATGAAGCATTTTCTACAGTTGTTCTTCTATCTCTGCAGCCAATTAGGGTGATATGAATGTTTCGGCGTATTGATCCATACCGATTCCGGGACCTGCTCCGCCCACACCTCGCGAGACGAAACTGCCCGGTCGCACTGAAGGCAAAAATTATGAGGATGAGGATTACTGTTAGAAAATTCCTCGGGAAGTTGACCATAAATCAGGTCACAGCGGCAATGAAACAAATAATACATACGATTCCTCCGTAAAATGATTTGTACTGTTATATTATATCATTCTAATGCAGCATTTCTACTTCAATACCAAAACCCATATTAAGGCTCTCACGCGCTTTTTCGACACACGGGCTTTGGGATTGCCTCTATTTGACCTGAACCTACTCATTCTGACCTCACCAAACCGTAGCTCACTCCTTAATGTTCTCTTTTACAAAACTTCCATGCCTGTCACAAGTAAGAGTTATCACGCATTTTGATTTCTAAACCCCTGCTAATAAATTTCCTTTTAACGATATAAACCCACAAAATCTATAGTGTTTGTGTAGCACTAAATAAAATCAATCCTTTAAGCGGCCGATCAGAACGATATAGATGAATAGCAATTATAAGTATTTCACTTACGTCCGACCAAAAAACATGATAAAGTAGATGGGCAAGTAAATGATCTTCCCCTTTGTCATAATTTGCCGCTCGTTCGATAAAACATATCCTTTTTTGATGTGATAATCATCTGTTTCCATAAAGTGATTAAGTGCGCTATGGATCGTATAATCCTTTCCGGACTTTACCTCAATGGGAACAACCGAAAGGTCCTCATAGTCATCAATTAAGTAATCAACCTCGCCACGCGCTTTGTTGTCATAATAAAACAGTTTAAACCCGTGGGCTTTCAGCTCGGAAGCAACTACCGACTCGTACACCGCGCCGAGATTGATACTTTTTTGGTCATCCAAGACCGCCCGCACATTATGGCGATAAAGAATGTTGGTCAATAGCCCAACGTCGTTCAAATACAGCTTTAATAGGTTTTTCCCGCTTGATTCAATCAACGGGAACACGGGAGCAGAAATAGCATTCACGTCAAGAGCAATGCCCGCATTGATGAGATAATCAAACTCGTCTTGATAGTCGCTGAATCGTTTCCCCTTCTTGTCCTCGATCCGTTGCACAACGATCCGCTTTTTCTTATTTTCCAACGTGGACGGGATCGAATCATAAATCCTACGAATTTTTAAGCGGTTCTCTTCATCATACTTGGAGGCATCCATGGCATAATACTCGTGGATTTCGCTTTGAACGGTTCTGACGTTCACAATATTCTTATCGGCGAGGTAGGAGTTGACCGCATCGGGCAAGCCTCCGACCAAAAGATATTTCTTGAACAAATCCAAAAGTTTTCCATGAACAGCTTCATCCAAGCTCTCTAAATTTACGAACTTCTTATGAAGGCTTTGAATTGCAAGTGTATTGAATCCATTGGCAAGAAGAAACTCCTCGAAATCCAACGGAAACATGTGCTTGACTTCGATGCTCCCGATGGGGATCGAAGCCGTCTTGGAAAGCGTTACCCCCAGCAGGGATCCGCTCGCGATATAGGTGAACTTATCCTCTTGTTTTAAGAACTTCAAAAGTGTTAAAAGATGCGGATAGGCTTGAATTTCGTCGAGAAAAATCAAAGTATTTTCTTTATCCTTCATCTTGTCGCCCGCAAGCATACTGACTTGAAGATAGAAGTCCTCAACAGTTTTTGTTTTCTCAAAAAGTTTCTCGCTTAAAAAATCTTGAAGAAGATTAATTTCTATGACGTTTGGAAAAAGTTTCTTGCCGACATGGCGAATGATATATGTCTTACCGATTTGCCGCGCGCCGTCAATGATCAGCACTTTATTGGAATTTGACTTCAAAAAATTCTCGATATAAGCTCCTATTTTACGATAAA
Source organism: uncultured Clostridia bacterium (assembly GCA_964612545.1). GTDB lineage: Bacteria > Bacillota > Clostridia > Christensenellales > Borkfalkiaceae > Gallimonas. Next base: position 10,877 of record CAZTBU010000009.1, read on the forward strand.
GCATGTCATCCTCCTACACTTTTCCACATTTTTCAATGGATAAAAATTACACTTTTCCAACAAATTATTGCGCCGAAAACTACACTTTTCTATATTATAGCCGATGCAAAAATAAAATGTCAAGAAAAATTTTTCATTTTCCTTGCTATTAAAACGAAGCCACGGCCATTCCTAAAAAATAACTTAAACATCTTCATAACGCCCTATTATACAAAAAATGCGGCAAAGCCGCATTTTTCTTCACTCTATCCAATCATCAAGCCATTCGCAGGAATACTTTGTTCGAACGATTTCCCCGTTTAGCGAATAGCCGACGTAGACAAGCGAGTCGCCCGAATTGTCGTAGACCTCTATCGTGTCGCACAGGGGGATGGCTTTGAGAAAGGTATCCTTCGCGCGCCCATATCTGCGGTCGACTGTTTCTTCGCTCACGCCGTGACCGCCGAGAGCCATACGGTGCGCAATCCGTTCCTTTGCGATTTTTGCATCCTTCACACCGACGTAGCACAAGCGGACTTCGTAGCCGAGTTCCTTCGCCCGCCGCATCGTGCGAAAAATCTCCGCACTGCACAAGGTCGTCTCACGGTTGAAAGAAAGACCCTTTTGAAAACACTCTTCCTGCCGCCGAAGGATTTCCTTGCCCGCCTCGATCTGTACTTTTGTATCCCGCCAATCGCCGCCGAGGGCATGGATGAGTTCATCGGAATTGAGCCGAACGCCCAATTCTTCCCTTTTCTCTTCACTGTTGAAAAGGGTGCTTTTCCCCGCGCCGTTTACGCCGGCAAAGACCGTCAAACGCTTAATAACTTTCATTTGCCATCACTTCTTTTTGCCGTCTTGCAAGGAGATAGTTATAAATCGCGATATAAAAATCGCGCTCATCCTCGGAGCGGGCTTTTTCGACGAGCGTCCGAAGCTCCAAAGTCGAGAGCATCTTTTCTTCGCCGCCGACAAGCGTTTGCGCCGCCATTTCCATTGTTTCGATCCGCGTCATGACTGCCTCCTGTCTACATATAGTTTATACCAAAATTAAGCTTTTGTCAACTGCTACTCAAGCAATCTCTGCTTGGGTACAATAAAATCAGCTTGATGGTAAAAAATCCGCCATGTAGTATGACGGATTTTTCGTGGGGAAAAAAGTGGGGAACATCATAAAATCGGGCGTTTTTGACGGTTTTTTTGGCAAAAATCGGCTGTTTTTGAGCTTTTGATTTGCCTCTGACTCCGTCATTCGTAGGTTCGAATCCTGCTACCCCAGCCAAATTGGGATAATTCGAACTTTTTCGTCATTCGCAAAACGTTCGGATTATCTTTTTCTATGGAAGAATTCAAAAACTTCAAGATATAAAGACAGGTGGGAGCAAAAATGCTCCCACCTGCGCCGCTACATCCCACAAAAATACTTCGTCTTTTTGCGGGAACCCTATTTTGGGTTTATGACGTTCGGGAAATTATGCGGGTATCCCGTGATACGGAGTTTGTAGAAAACTTCGGTTCGGGGTGCAATTTATTTTGCGCGTTTATGATCGCACTATTTTTCAGATTTCCGGAAACTTTATCATAACGGAGAGGCAAGCAAGGTAGCGTTCATAGAAAAGAGATATAAAAGGGAAAGTTTAGTAAGAAAATTCGAAGTTTCGAAGAAATTTCGAAGAATTTTCCTAAATTTTCAAAAAAAGTGTAACATTTTAAGTTCTTGCTCCGTCTCTACTTATAGGGAATACTATTAAAAAGGGAAATGGAGGAAGGGTAAAATGACTCAAACGAAAGTTAAAATTTTCAAAGATTCTGTTCACGGCTATATTTATGTACCCGAATACTTTATTAGGCACCTGATCGATAATATTTATTTTCAGCGGCTTCGTAATATCGATCAGACGAGAATGAGGGTGCTTTATCCATCCGCAAGGCATGATAGGTTCAGTCATTCGTTAGGAGTTTTTCATCTTGGTCAAAAGGCAATGGAAGCTTTGCGCAAAGATGATCGTTTAATAGATGATTTCGAGAGACATGAAGTGCTGTTTTTAACGGCTTGTCTGCTGCACGATATTGGACATACGCCATTTTCACATTCATTAGAAGAATTGATTTTGGCAAATAGCACGGTTTCGTATCCGCAAATGGGACAACAAGCCAAAAAAAACCTTAGAAAGAAAATCGGAGATTGAGGAGCTTGAGCGGGATTATAAGATATATAAAGACGATGTTGTTTTCTATGACGACATTTGTTTTATTGCAAGAATGATTATGGGGGTCAAATACAGGGAATTTTCACAGGAGCGCCAAAAGCGCAATTGTTTTATCGAGCTTTTGAATGGCGATTTTGATGTTGATAAATTAGATTATATCATTCGAGATACTTACATGTCCGGCATCAATAATTTTTCCGTTGATATCGAAAGACTGTTAGGGTCATTGTGTGTTGTGACAAAGACAAAACACCTTAATAAAAAACTTCAAAAGCAAGATATCGCTAATTTAACCATATCGAAAATTTCCAACAATAAGGATGGGTGCTTTGTAATAGACGGTCAATTTAAGGGAATTATAAGAGTATTTAAGGGCGCGAAAATAGAAATTGACGAGGGTAGCCATATTGAACTGTTCAAGGGAGTGGATCATGACTCCGCAAGAGTGTCCTACATAAATGCTGATTGTGCGGTTTTTTCGGTCGCTACAAAACTAAAACAGGATAACGAGTGGATAGAAGCGGGAGCAAGCGCGCGTTGTTCTGAAGAGGTGAAAGCGCTAAATGGTGCCGCCAATAAAAAAGTTTTCGGTCTATATTTTGAAAACGGAAAGCTGATTGAGCCGTTAAAAATCAAAGCAAGTGGAGATTTGGAGATCCATACAATCGAACACTGCAAATTGAAGATCACGGGTCCTTTCGAGTCCGTAGGGTCTTTGAATTTGTTTCATTTGGACAAACTGAATGGGACAATTTCAGAAATCGAAATTTTGGGAAATACCTTCGAGCAAAATTTTACGACGCAGAAACAACCTTCAGAACACGGATATAACACTTATTCCATCGGGTTCAGAAAGCAAGCCATTAATGTGATCGCCAATGTTTTGGAGGCAAGGAACTATCTATATCTTTGGGTCTATGCGCATCATAAAGTAATTTATTATGCCAACTTCCTTATACCTGTTATTGTGAAGAGAATATCGCAATGCTGTGGGCTTGACGGGCTTAAATCCTTTCCCTCATGGGAATTATGCTATGATAATTTGAAGGAGTTGGATGATTACTATATTTGGACTGCCGTCAAATATATTTATAGCAATAAAAAGGCTTTTAATTTCAAAAAACCGTATATAGATTTGGTAGATCAGCTTTTCTCAAGAGTATATAATAAAAGTCTATATAAATCGCTTGCAGAACACGAGTTGTTTTTTAGCTCGTTTACGGCAGACCAAAAATCGGATGCCTTAAAGAAACTTCGCAGCAAAACAGATAACACCAAACCTTTTTTAGGCGAAAAGAAAGCCTATGCCGCAGGCTATTTGACCACCAAAGCCGTTAATGAAATAAACCAAATAATAAAACAGTTGTCGGCAAATAATGGAAAGCAAGCGAGTCCGCTTAAAGAAATTCTTTATGTCGTTACAGAATTTAAGCAGAAGCAATTGGATCCGGACAGCGTATATTTGGATATGGTAGATGAAATTCTGCCCATCAGTCAAATACATTTGCTATCCTCCAATCGCATTGAAACCCATAAAATAAAGGATCAATATTTCTATCTTTATTATAAATGTGAAGAAAAGAAGTCTTCGATAGAAGTAGAATTTATTAAAGAAGCAATCAAAGAATATTTATCGCAGGCAAGCGAAAAGGCGCAATGATAATAACAGCTTTCGAGCAACAAGTTCAAAGGTAAGATTTATACCCACAAGGGCTATAAAAATAAATGATTAAACTTACAGGAGGAAGCATATGACGAAATCGGATGTAATTAAAACATTCGCTGATATTATGTATTCAAGCGAGCAAAAAACAATTTGCGGTTTTGTAACCGAAACGGGGCCTGAGGAACTTTTTGGCCTACTGGAAGGAATCGAAAGTAAGCCCCTTTCGAAGGTCCAACTGGATCAGTTGCTGATTTTGCATCATCAAAAAAACGTTTCCGACGATTTCTTTTCTTATTATTGGTTGAGTGTTCCAGAAGAACCGATCTACGAAGTGGAAAAACCGACTTTTGAGTTTATCCCGAAATGTATCGCTTCCGTGGAACAGTTAAAGTGGGGATTCAAAAGGATTTTTATCGATTGTTTATTGATGTTTGGCAATATACAAAGAGGGTACGATGCCTTATCGCGTTTGACGAAGGAGCAGTTAAGGCAACAGTTCGAAAAATTTAGAATCGATACCAAACAAATTAAAGAGCGGGGAAAAACGCTGGAGTTTGAAGAAATAGATAAAGAGGATCGATATTTGATTTCTGAAATGGCGTGCAAAACCTTTGCTACAACGCAAAATGAAGAAGAATTTGTGCAATTTGTGATTGAGTCGTACGAAAAAGCCATCGCTCAAGGTGTAAAAAGACCGCTTTTTAAGGATATTCTAAGTGAAAAATATAGCCTCGCCAAACTCGAAGCCGTGCAGTTGGGTTTGTTTCAAGATGAAACGGATACTTCCGAAGTGGGTTCCGAAAAAGAGGCAAAAGAAAAAGCAAAAAATTTAGCAGAAAGATTTTGGAAAGCCCATCAAAAGGCGCTTAAAAATACGGATAGATATTTATCGCTTTGCAATGATTTAGATGTCTATGTCGCTACAAGTATGAGAACAAAGCGGAATTTTATCGAGATGGCAAATTTTTGCGAAAAAATCTTCGCTTTTCTCAAAGAAAAGGGAATTATACTTAGATATTTTGATCCTACGATTAGCGCCGCCGAAAGCCACGAAGATAAGGGTTTAATAGAATGCCTTATGGTGAAATCCGCACGTATATTGGTTTATTCTTCGGGGGATAGGGACAGTTATGGCAAAGATGCCGAGGCTGCGATGGCATTAAGTCTTGGGAAACCTACGATATTTTATTGTCCGAAAGAATCTAATAATAACAAATTCTTCAGGGACGTACATCCCCTCAGCCGCTTGGTCAATTTTCAGACCGGTGTAGCGGGTGGAGTGGTGGTTTGCACTACGGATAAGGAAGTGTCTGAAACATTGGAGCGCATTATTGAAAATAGAATGTGCTATGACCTTATGCAGAAGGCAAATTCGCCGGGTTACTATTTGTTAAAAGAGCATTTCACTCAATCGGTTGTGCGAGTCCAAACCAACGACCCTCTATTGTCCACAGCCTTTTGGAATCATTATATGTGATTTATGATTCTACAATAAAGACAGCCGAGTATATGAAGTGGCCCACAAAGTTTGGACAAAAAATTATTTAAAATGATAGTGAATGAGTTCGGTATTGTACCGGGCTCTTTCCATTTAATTTGAGAGAGATTCTCTCGTTGTTGTAATAGTCGATGTACTCCTCGAGACAGCGGATGAATTCATCCGCTGTCTCGAACTTCTCCCCGTAGAACATCTCTACTTTGAGCCGTCCGAAGAAGTTTTCCATCACGCTGTTATCCAAACAGTTTCCCTTGCGCGACATGCTCTGCACAATACCATGTTCCTTAAAAGATGTTGGTATTCCTTCATCTGATATTGCCAACCTTGGTCTGAATGGAGTAGCGGAGTTGCCCCTTTCGGCAGCTTCGCGAAAAGTCCGTTTAACATTTCTCTTGTCTGCGCAAAATCAGGACTTCTTGAGATAGAATAACTCACGATCTCATTCCCGTATAAATCCATTACGGGAGAAAGATAGACCTTCTCATCACACACCGTAAACTCCGTAACGTCTGTTACCAACTTTTTCCATAAAATATATGCAAATTTCGGAAGTCACAGTATGGTTGTCTGCTACATAACGGGTTTCATCGGCACCCCCATCCACGAGCTTCCCCATGCGCTCATGTGTCTTATTTTCGGACATAAAATCGTAGAAATCAAACTCTTCCAAGTCGGAGCCGAGGACGGCACGCTCGGTTATGTCAATCACTCTTACAATAAGAAAAATATTTATCAACGTATCGGTAATTTTTTTATCGGGATTACTCCGATTACCGTAATTTCCGCTTTTCTGTTTTTGTTGGCATGGCTTTTGATGCCCGCTATGGTTTCTCAAATGACGGGGTATATTCAAAAGATTGCCGTTTCGGAGAGAATCGCGCCTGCGCTTATGAATTTCATGCACGCAATCACGGCTTTCTTCTCTCATGCGACTTCGTGGCAATGGTGGGTATTTATCGCTCTCGGAATGTTTCTTGCTTTGCATATGACGTTGAGCGACGCCGATATCAAAGGCGCGTTGAGCGGGTTGGTATTTGTTCAGCTGCTCTTTTTTATCACGGACTTGACACTCGGTTTGATCGATATCGGAATTCTAAACAATTTCACATCATGGTTATTGGGGGCCGCCGGACATATGATCTGTTTCTTTGTTTTGGCGCTTATCATTGATGTTTTTACGCTGCTTATTTCGCTTGTTTACAAAGTATTAAGACGCTCATAACTCCGTTTGATTATGTCCTTTCTATCCGTTTCAAATATTGATTATCTCAATTCTTATTTTCTCCTATCCTTTTCAAAAAATTTCATTACGACTTCTTTGAGTTTGCTGTTCACCGCACCCGACGGATCAAAACACATCTCCACGAACTCTTTATATATGCAGATAGCTTTGCTGTAATGATGGCTTTAAATAAAATTTTTTTATATATAAAAAATATCTTAAAATATCTTAAAATATCTTATAATATCTTGACATATCATTTTTTTGTGATATAATATTCTCAGGAAGTTAAAAAATGGATTACGCCAATATTATCTTGGAAATGTTAGATCGAATAAAAAAGTTGGAACAAGAAGTGAAAGAATTACAACAGACGGGAAGCGTCGGCAAGGGCATAGATGCGGACGCTGCGATTACGGGATTAGTCTCACCGCCGCTTTACAGCGCTTCTTCTGTCGGGCGGCGCGACACTACCCGCTATTTGTTTGAAGGGAATGTCTATTTGAAAAACCGATTGGTGCTTGCGGTCGTAAAGACGTATGTCGCGCAAAACAGGCACATTTCACGGCACGAGTTGAAACAAATTTTTCCGAAAACGTTACAGGGTTCAATCGGTGTTGTAGAGGATTCCGAGATCGCCGAAGGCCGCTCCGACTATGAAGTGCGTTTTTTCACAAAGCCCAACGAGATTCTGCACTTGTCGGACGGCAACATGTATGTTTGCACACAGTGGGGTATCTTGAATATCCCGAATTTTATCTGCCGGGCCGAACAGCTCGGGTTTGAAATCGAGACCATTAAATGAGGAAGAAATAAAATATGGATCATTTTAACGAAAATGACTTGGTACAGGTCATCAACAAAAATCTTGACTTTGTGAAGTCCATCGCAATAGAGCAGGCGGACAAGTGCGCGGGTTCTATCCGTTCTGCTCTTGAATGCGCGGTAAAGCTGTTTTGGTTGAAGAAATATGCAAGGAGTCCCGTGTGGGTCAAGGGCGAAAAAGAATCGTTTGACTTGTATGAAGCGACGACCGATAGAAGATTTTCCGAATGTTTTAGTAAATTGGAACTTTCCGACATGCACGCCATTCGCCAGACGTGCAACGATGTTTTGCACGGCACTGCCTCCTTGACTTTGGACGAGGCAAAAGAATTATTGTATCGATTGGAAAAATGCGTGAAGGCAATTGAACGCGCGATACCCATGCAGATTTTGCCGTCTATTGCCAAAGCAGATGCTCCGATTCCCGCTGGGGATTCCGATGGAGATATTGGCCATAGCGGCGAAGATGGCGCATTATACAACCATAAATATCCCGACACCAATTCCGAGCAAAATGTGTTTTGGAACATGCTGCAATGCGCGCTTGATGAAAACGGAAACCCATTCATCATTTCTCCCAGATCGCAATATGCAACGATCGACAAGGGGAAACCCAATTCCAACCTGTGTTTATGTTGCGATTTTCTATTAACGAAAAGATTCTTTCGGATCGGGATTTATATTCAGAACGACAAACAAACGCCTTGCTTTGATCGCCTGTATGCGCAAAAGGATGAAATCGAGCGTAAACTTGGTTTCAAGCCGATTTGGAACAGACAATGCCAAAGCCCAAACACCCGCCGCATCGAAACGCGTATCTCGTTCACTCCCTATGACCGCAATGATTATAAGCGGCTGATCGACGAAAGTCTCCCGATTTTTATGCAATATAAGAAAGTTTTCTCCGATTATTTGCCCGGGATATTCGAAAATGTAACTTATCCCAAATTCCCGCCTACAAAATCCAACGATGTGGCTTATCCCGAAAAAAAGCTTTACGATCCCAAACAGATGGGCGACGGGCTGGTTCGCAATTTGGAGCGTACCTTCGGAACAAAGGCGCGGGATATCTATGTCGCTTGCTGTAAACGGTTCGGCTGGGACAAAAGCAAAGGCTACTTGTTCGGGCCCAAAATGTTGTTATATGCGGAGGGGGCTTCTCCCGAGGGATACAGCCCTTGGTTCGTGGCGCACAGCGATTGGACGGAAGATGAGGCCAAAAAATGGAGGAACATCATCTATGCTGATAGAATCGAGGAAATTTGGAAGCAGCCAAGTGACAATATGACGGAAGATATGACGCTGCGCATTGTATTTGCGAAGCGTCGGGACTATATACTGGACTATAAATATGTATTTTTAGGTATTTATAAGCCGGAAGAAGAAATCAAGACAAAGCGCCTTCAAGACGGCGAAATCGTATGGGTCAAAACTTTTCGGTTGATTTCCGACAAATATCCGCAAAAAATAAAAAATATATAGAAGGGAGGGAATGTTTCCGATGATACGACAGTTTTTTTGGGTTCATATCGACCCCGAATCGCAGTCGTTTTATGATGGCATAAGATATGTTTCATGCCAAAAAGCGCCTCTGCGGACATGGCGGGAGCCAGAGAATTGGGTCGTACAAGATCCGATTGAAAGGGTGGTTGTCTTTGAGTATCAAGTAAGGATCATGTTTGATTTACGATCCAACAGATTGGCACTGACATCGGAAGAGCACTTCAAAAAAATTTGCCCGTCACAAGTTATCTTTGCGCGTGATTGGACGGGCGAATGGAAACATGAACCGTACAATCATTCGCCTCTAAGGTTTGAAAACCCTTTGCAAGAAGAACCCGAGTTGGATTGGTTTTGCAAAATCCCCGATTTTTCGGATTTTATAACCGCACGGAACTATATAGCCGAGAAATTCGGTTATCGAAAAGAAAATATCCTTGAGCTCTCCGGTGAGGAGACCCGCAAATACCATTTGGGGGAAATACGTATTTAAGATTGCTCGTCACAGAGCCTATTTTGATCATGGAATAAAAAAATTTCAGGAGATACGTTTTGAAATACATCGGTAAATGTCCGAAATGCGGATTGAATTACATAACGGAAGGCGAAGAATTTTGCGACGTGTGCACGAATGAAAAGATAAAGGAGACGCAAGAACACAAACAGCGCCCCAATGTGTATTTTGATGAGATATTCACTTTTACAAATAAAAAGGTTTGGTGCAGAAACCACTACGGTTATGAAGCATATAACTCACAGAAAGTCCTCGTCGGGGTTGTTTTTATGACAGACGACAAACGCACTCCCGCCTATGGGAATTGTGAGCTGTGTTTCTATCCGGAATTTGAGAAGCGTTATGGCGTATGGCATCGATTTAAGTCCAATGGTTACAGATTGCCGTGGAAAACTCTTTGCGAGCGCCTGAAAAACGAAAGAAGTTGCTCTTATTTTATTGACGAATGAAGAGGGAAAATCGACTATGACGATAAAAGAAATCAATATAGAAGAAGGGATGCCGACTTGCGAGGAGGCGATGGACAATTTGAAAGCGTCGTTAAAACTCGCCAAGCAAAATAAGTATAAGTGTGTTCTTGTCATTCACGGTTACGGAAGCTCCGGGAAGGGCGGCATCATCAGAACAAAAACGCGACAATGGCTGAATGCGCAAGTCAAAAACGGAAGCGTAAAAACCGTCATAAACGGAGAGGATTTTGATATTTTGAATGCGAAGGCACGAGAGTTGAAGAAAAAATATCCCGAGCTTTCATCGCTGTTGCGCGTCACCAACCACGGCGTGACTGTTGTTGAATTATAAAAGAGGAGAAAAGTATTGAAAGAAAATTTTGCGGAACAAGTGAAGGGGATCGTGTTCGGACATGCCGTCGGCGACGCGGTGGGCGGTCCCGTTCAGTTTTTCGGAAGGGATGAAGTCGAGGCTTCCCCCGTCACGGACATGCTGCCGCTCGGTTATCTGGGATTGCCCAAAGGCGCTTGGTCGGACGATACGAGCATGTCGCTGTGCGCAATGGATGCCATCGCAAACGACGGAATGAACTTCGAGAGCGTAATGGAGAACTTCGGAGAGTGGTTTTTCTATCACCGCTTTACGCCGACAGGTCATACATTCGACGTCGGTTCTACCTGTATGGAGGCATTAAAAAACTATTTCGGGAAGAGAATGCCGCTGGAGCAGTGCGGCCTTACGGGAGAAAACGACAACGGAAACGGCTCGCTCATGCGCATATACCCGTTTGCTTTGTATGCATACCGTGCAAAATGCGGCTTGGCGGAGAAGATTGAAATGGTTCACGGCGGGTCCGCTCTCACCCATGCCCATAAAAACGATCATGATAATATAAAAATCCGCCATGTTTTTGCTCTGTTTAGCGGCCTCAGATAAATTCCCCTATGAAATTTTACGTTTCATTCTTTGATATAAATTTTTACACCAGTGGCAAAAATCCTTGTCCATAAGCACGGCAATAAGAATGGGGATCACCGACACCGCGACGGCGATACAACCGTTAACAAGAAGTTCCGGCCATTCCCCCGCCATGTCGACATGACAAAAATGAAGTCCCGCGAGCGTTCCCGTAAACAACGCTATATATAAATAGTTTTTAATATAGTAATACTTTGTTGTATAGTTCAGGGCGTATTTGTAGAGAACATGCGGTTCAACAGTATGGCAAATGAAAATATTTGTGAGAATGGTCGCCGCAATGACGCCAACCACGCTGAATTCTTCGCTCACAAGACCGAAAAGGTACACAAAAGCAATGGAAAGGACAATGTTGATAGCGCCCTCAATGAGAGGTTTATAGCGGTCATAATAGAAGGTACCCGTAGCATCACGGAACAAAAGCACTGTCTGCCGCATGAACTGTATAAAATAATTTACTGTAATGACGAATACAACCGATCTCCCCAAAAGAAGTCTACCCGACATGGCGCTGTCGAAACAGATATTCACAATGTTATCGATAATGGCATAGTAACCTAAGAAAAAAACGGTTCCCAAAATAAAATTAAAAGTGTGAAAAAAGTGCATGTACTTACGAACGGCATCCTTGCTCTCCTCCACATAGAGATGTCCGATAATCGAGGTAAGTGGCGTAAAACAGAGGGAAATGGTCCCTATCATTGCCGTCACTATTACAATGTAGTTAGAATATTTCCCGAGAAGCTCCACGCCCAAAAAAGCAGAGATGATGACGCTGTCCGCCGTGTTCACGAGCACGCCGCCGATCTTGTGCATGAACATCGCCTTGACATTCTTAACGACCTCTTTCTTTGTTTCCGAATCGACCTTTGCTTTGGTTTTGATGATCCCGAGATACATCTTTCTTGTTACAATTTCCGTCACCGCCCACTGAAAAAGCGCTCCGCTTACGGAACAGACAAGATACCACGTGAAAGACTGCGTCAGCCAAAGAACCGCAATCTGCGCTCCGCATACAAGAAGTTGCCCCGTCGATGAAATGATTGTGGTGATATAATTGTTTTTATAGGCGTTGATAAGCGAACTCTTTGCGCTGAAAAAATAGGTGACGACGACAGAGACAAGAAAAAGCGTGAAGGTAAAATAGAGATTGACGTCAAGTTCCGTGTACCCCTTTGCAAAAAATTTCAGAAAGGGCAAAATGCATAGCCCGACGGCGAAAATTATTCCCCCTATAATGTAATAGAGCTTTGTGAACAGATGATAGAGCGCCGCAACTTTTTCCTTCTCCCCATCAACAATGGGCTTATACATGCAGAAAGTAATGGCGCTGCCTACACCGAGTTCCGCAACAGCCAAAAAGCCTAAAATGCTTGTATAGAGAGAGTTAAGCCCGTTGATATCGTTTCCCGAAAACTTTATAAGAAAGCGCCGCGTAAGAAGCGTTGCAACAAGCAACAGCACGCGGAATACAACGGAAACTATGACGTTTAAAAGTCCCTTTTTTTTATCCATTCTATTTAATCGCTATTTGATTTATTTGAAATATTTTTTAGAATACAAACAAATTCATCAATTGTATTTTGCCAATGCATATGTTTTAATTTTTCCTGAATACGATCGTTACGGCTTTGCAAGATTTCCGGCGACTCAATTGCCGCTTTTATCTGCGAATACAGTGTATCACAATCGAAATCATATAGAAACGCGTCTTCATCCCCGAAGAAATGTCTAAATGATCCTGCCTTAAATTCAATAATCGGTAAACCTGTTGCCATCATTTCATACGGTACAAGAGAAATATTCGTGAAGGACGCGACCATTCCAAAATCACATGAAGCATATAGATTATTAAGTTCACTTTTGGAGAGCTTGCCCAAACATTTTCCATTCAAATATTTAAATATTTTGTCTTCCCCGTAATAGAGCACTTCAAGATTTTTTCCATCTTTTGCAAATAACTTCTTTAATGCTCCCGCAATGTGTTGACAGAAAAAAGGTAGCCGTCTCGGTGTTTGGCGGATATAAACACAAAGTTTAAATTCCTTCTTTGAAGCATAAGATGCATAATCTCGCTTTATATCCCAATATTCCTTGGGTTCATAGGGAAAACTTACTGTATCGACACGTAAATCCGACGATATGTTTCTTAAAATCGTTTCTTTACACCATGAGCCGAGGCAAATCATATGGAATCCCATTTTATATGCTTCATATGCAAGCAAATAATTATCCCCGCCCTCGTAAAAATAAGGTTCGTAATCCTGCACGAAGAAACACTTATATCCCGATAATTCGACAGCGTAATATACCGACATACAGTCTGTCGCAATCACGATATCATATGTCTTTTTCTTTCCTTCCCCCCATGTCAAAACATTGCCGCTGAAACCCTCCGAAATCAACTCCGCATTCTTTTTCAGCTGCTTTGCGTTCTGACCGCCGTAAGTAACATATGTTACGGAAAAACCACGCTTTGCGAGACCGTTTCCAAGACGAAAAACAGATGTAATTCCTCCACCGTATGGGGCAAGCTCCGGAACGACTATGCCAATCTCATGAGCGTTTTGAGGCGGAATGTTGCGGACATCTTCAAATTTTATGGCACTCAATCTTGCAAGTTGCGTGGGATTTTTAGACTTGAAGTAGTAGGCTTTGAATGTTTTCCAAACATACCTTTTCAAAGAATCGAACACATTTTACCTCTTATAATTTTTTTCCATGAACCTAAGGTATTCTCCCGAAATAATGTGGGAAAGCCAATCCCGATGCGCGAGATACCATTCGATTGTGGGACGGATCCCCGTTTCAAAGGTATATTTCGGCTTCCAGCCCAGTTCCGTTATGATTTTCGCAGGATCCATTGCATATCTTAAATCATGCCCCGCTCTGTCTTTCACAAAAGCGATAAGGCTTTCGGGTTTCCCAAACTCTTTCAAAATGCGCCTTACGACCTGTAAATTCGTTCTCTCGTTATGCCCGCCGATGTTATATACTTCGCCATCCCTGCCCTTCCGCACGATGAGGTCGATCGCGGTGCAATGATCGCAGACATGCAACCAGTCCCTGACGTTCTCCCCTGTTCCGTAAACGGGAACGGGCTTGTCCGCGAGCGCGTTTGTGATGGCGAGCGGAATAAGCTTTTCGGGAAATTGATAAGGTCCGTAATTGTTGGAGCAACGGCTGATCGTAACGGGCAATCCAAACGTCCTGTGGTAAGCGAGAACCAAAAGGTCGGCCGAGGCTTTGGAGGCGCTATAAGGACTGGACGCGCGGATAGGCGTATCCTCGGAGAAGAAAAGATCTTTGCGATCGATGGGAAGATCGCCGTATACCTCGTCCGTGGATACCTGATGATAGCGCCTGACGCCGTATTTGCGGCAGGCGTCCATGAGGGTCTGCGTGCCGAGGATATTCGTTTCGAGAAAAATGCGGGGATTCTCTATGCTCCTGTCTACATGGCTTTCGGCGGCGAAGTTGATGACGTAATCGAATTTTTCTTCTTCGAAAAGGGAGAACACCGCTTCGCTGTCGCAGATATTTGCGTGTACAAAGCGGAAATTCGGTTTGTTCCAAACAGGCGCAAGGGTTTCGAGATTGCCCGCATAAGTGAGGGCATCAAGACACACGAACCTATCTTCGGGATAAGAATTTACCATGTAGTGGCAAAAGTTTCCGCCGATGAATCCGGCTCCTCCGGTGATTAAGAAATTACTCATATTTCCGCTTTTCCTTCCGAATTTTTTTCAACGATCCGTTGCGGGATTTTCATATTTCAAAAACCGCTTTAAGGCGTCCTCCCACAACGGCAAACGGGAAAACCCGTTTTCTGCCAGTTTGTCCTTGTTCATTCTCGAATTTTCAGGACGTTTTGCCTGTTGCGGAACCAGCCTGAGATATTCCTCGGTCGTAACGGGATGCACCTGAACGTCTTTTCCTGCCTGTCGGAAAATCTCGCATGCAAATTCATACCAACTGCACACACCTTCATTCGTCGCATGATATACGCCATACTTTTCCGTCTCGATCATATCGGCAAGGAGCACGGACAGATCGTACGTATAGGTCGGGGAACCGATTTGGTCGCAAACCACGCTGAGTGCCTTTTTTGTCTCCGCAAGACGGAGCATTGTCTTGACGAAATTCTTTCCGTGCACACCGAACGCCCACGAAATGCGGACGATGAAATAGCGGGAGAGAGCGGCTTTGACCTGCATCTCTCCCTCCGCCTTCGTCGCGCCGTAAACCGATTGCGGCGAAACGGGGTCTTCGGGCAAATACTCTCCTTTTTTCTCGCCGTCGAAAACATAATCGGAAGAAATGTACAAGAATTTCGCATCTGTTTTTGCCGTTGCTTCGGCAAGATATTTTGTTCCAAGAACATTGATGGCCCGGCAGGCCTCTATCTCCGTTTCCGCCTTATCGACTGCAGTATAGGCGGCGCAGTGAATTACAGCCTGCGGGCGGACTTTTTCGAAAAAAGCGCGCACCGCGGTCCCATCCGTAATGTCGAGCGTGTCGCGGTCCGTTCCGATGACGGCATGGCCCCGCTTATTCAGTTCAAGACAGACGTCATATCCGAGCTGGCCATTCGCTCCCGTCACGAGAACCTTCATTTATTATCCCCTATAAAGAAATCCGACATCGCTGTCCTTGAAAAACGGCGCATTTTTATCCTTTTCGGAAAGAACGGGATTTACAACGCCCCAATCCACCCCGAATGCGGGATCGTCGAAACGAACGCTTCTGTCCGCCGCCTTATTATAGTAATTATCCACTTTATATTGCACTTCCACATCGTCCGTAAGCGTCACAAAGCCGTGCAGAAAGCCCCGCGGAATGTATAGCTGGCAAAAATTCTCCGCGGAAAGAAGCACTTTTATCCACTTCATATAGGTAGGCGAACCATTACGGACGTCGACAATGACATCGTATATCTCTCCTCTCGTGCAACGGATAAGTTTTGTTTGGCAAAAAGGATCGAGCTGGCAATGGAGCCCGCGCACAATGCCTCTTTCGGCGCTGTAACTTTGATTGTCCTGAACAAAAACGGGTACATCGAGACCTGCTTCTTTGAGTTTTTTCTCACTGTATGTTTCGGTAAACCAACCGCGGCTGTCGCCGAAAACCTGCGGCTCGATGATATATGCTCCTTCAAGTCCGGTCTTAATAAGATTCATGTTTATTACCTCAAAAATCGGAATATTTATATAAAATCTCTTTCATAACCATGCGTTTTTGGCGATATTCCCTGAATTTTTCAATCCGAAACATCATCAGGCAAAATATCATAAATTTCAAATATGCACGTCTATGCCGCTTTAAAAACTTAATTGCCTCGCGCTCCCCGTAGCATTTTGTCATATATACGACCATGCCGGCGCTGCTCACGCGAAATCTTCTCTCGTTAAACGATTTATTTTTAGTAAAACTCGCTCCTTCAAGATGATATAGCCGGGCAGAAGGAACGCTGCATACCTTATAATCCGTATTTTTTTTCATACGGAATGTAAATTCACATTCCTCCGCATACATGAAAATATCTTCCTCAAATCCGCCGATTTTTTCAATAACGTCACGGCGTATCATCATATCCGCCCCCGTTATGTAGCCTACTTCCATAGGGAATTTTGTATAATTGTATTCGGAAGAAAGTTTTTTCTCAAACAATTTACGAAAAATTTTTACGCAAACGCTCATATCCATTCTATCGGTTTTAGATGAAGGAAGGGTACGGCGAAAAGAATGGGCGGGATTGCCTTCGAAATCCAAAAGATTCCCCCCGCAAATGCCGCAATCGGGTGTCTGTTCCATAAAGTCGAACAGTTCCTTGATGAAATTTTCTTTCAATAAAATATCCGTATTCAGCCAAAGCACATATTTCCCGCCCGTTTTTTGAAGTGCGAGATTGAACGCCTTGGAAGTACCGAGATTCCCGCCCGATTGAAGATAAATCAATCTCTCTCCATATAGCGCTTGCAAGCGTTCCCCCGAACCGTCGGGACTTTGATTATCCACTAAAATGATTTCATAAGAAACGTCTTTCGTCTCCCTAAAAATACTTTCAAGCGCATCCTTGGTAAGCTCAAAAGTATTATAGTTGATCATGATCACAGAAACGTCCATATCAGTAGCGAATATTCCCCTCCAATACCTGCAATAAATGTTGACCGTAGGAATTTTTCTGCAAGCGCTTCGCATGTTCTTTCAGTTCCTCTTTCGAGATCCAGCCGCGCGTATAGGCGATCTCCTCGGGGCAGGATATCATAAGCCCCTGCCGTTCTTCGATCATGCGCACAAAAGCCGTTGCATCGGCAAGCGATTCGAAAGTGCCCGCATCGAGCCATGTAAAGCCGCGGCCGAAAGTGACAACATCGAGCCTGTTCTTTGACAAATATAACTGGTTAACGGCAGTGATTTCCAATTCTCCGCGCCCGGAGGGTTGGATTTCTTTTGCAAATTTTACCACATCGTTCGGATAGAAATACAGTCCCACGACGGCATAATTCGACTTGGGAGTCCCCGGTTTTTCTTCAATGGAAACGGCTCTGCCGTCTTTATCGAATTCGACTACGCCGAACCGCTCGGGATCGGGAACATAATAGCCAAACACCGTTGCTCTGCCTTCTGCCACATGATTCACCGCCTGTTGCAGATTCTTTTTCAGCCCGTTGCCGTAAAAGATATTATCGCCGAGAACCATGCAAACGTCGTCCTGCCCCAAAAATTTTTCCCCGATGATAAAGGCCTGCGCAAGACCGAGGGGGCTCTCTTGCACAGCATAGGAGATATTGATACCGAACTTCTTTCCGTCGCCTAATAGCTGCCCGAACCGAGGCGTATCCGCGGGCGTGGATATGATGAGGATATCCCGTATCCCCGCGAGCATGAGCGTCGACAGCGGATAGTAAATCATCGGTTTATCGTACACGGGCAAAAGCTGTTTGCTTGTCACCGCTGTGAGCGGATACAGTCTTGTACCGCTTCCTCCCGCTAATATAATTCCTTTCATTTATCTGCTTTCTGCTTTCTGCTTTCTCCTTTATCTTTCTTTATTTGGGTAAATCTCAGTCTCAAAATCCCGCCCCATATTATCCCGAAAAGAAAATGCCCGGCGTTGCCATGACGTCATGCGTTGCATGAACATCAAGATTTTTTACCGCTTAGCCTCTTACATCCTTGATTGTCGTATTATACCACAACGAAAAAACTATGTCAAGCAACTGAATTATGGGCCGCCCTTAGTGAATTGTCAAACTAAGTGCAACAGTTTAAGAGATTTTGTTCAAACAAAAACTGTGGAGTCTGAAAGAAACGGATTTTTTTGGATCTGGCGTTTATAAGCGCCGGATTCATTTTTAGAGTTTTCTCACTGACATGAGAAAGATCTCTGCCTTTGGGATAGAACTCGCGGAGAAGGCCGTTGAGATTTTCATTCGTTCCCTTTTGCCATGCGCAGTAGGGGTCTGCGACATAGACGGAGCAATGCAGAGCTCCTTCTATCTCTCTCCAATGGGAAAACTTACTTCCTCTGTCACAGGTGATCGTCTTTACCGCTCCTTCGGAAAGTTGGAAAAGAGCGGCGATCACTGCCTTCGGCATTACCTCTCCGCTTCTGTCGGGTATCTTTATGGCTATGTAAATCTCGTCTTGCTCTCCGCGAGCGGTGCAAAACATGTTTTACTCTTTCCTTGCCCGCTCACTTCCGTATCTGCTTCCCAATGCCCTCTTTCCGCGTATAGACGCTCTTATCCCGTTTCCCGATGCTCTTCCCTGTTGTAAACCTGCCCCCGTTGCCCAGCCACTTCCTTGTTTTTCCCTTCCTTCGCGAATGTTTTGGGATAAGGAAGTGACGGATTACATTACGGAGAAACTTATAGCGTCATGGTCGCATGCACCGAAGAAATTATCACACATATTCACCCGCAGTAGCCAAAGACGATATAAAACAAGACGTTCATTAATAGTATTTTCGTAGACAAGCACGCTCTTCTATGGTAAGATGGTGATAGTTCATTCGAATCTCCTGTGCAATTTGGTTTCGCAACTCTATTATATTACAGATTATTATATTACAGATTCGTTTGAACTCCTTTTTTTATCCCCTCAAACCATTGTTCTTGATAGTATAATTCACCCCCTTTGTCAGGCGGCGCCCTAAAGGGCGCCGCCTGAAAGTACTTTGACGATAAAAAGAATATTCGAAAAATCACAGCATTGCGAGTTTTTCCGTGAACTGCGTGCTGAGTTTCATGATGGCACCTTTTTTGAGAATACTCTCCCGCCAATCTTCGGGGATATTCCCGTAGCCGTATAAGAGCCCCGCGAGACTCCCCGCGACTGCACCTACCGAATCGGCATCCTCTCCCAAATTGACCGCCTTGAGAACACATTCCCGATAATTTTCCGTCGTTAAAACACACCAAACCGCGGCTTCGAGCGTATCTACGACATAGCCGCTGCTATTGATTTTCTCCCGGGGAAGAAGCGCAAAGCCCTCCCCGAAGAGACGGTGATAGAAAGCAAGCTCGGGTTCGGCTCCGTAATATTCCTTCGCCTTCTTCAACCCGTCCGCAATCGCTTGTTTGGAAGAGTTTTCGAGAAGTTCCCAAAGCACAAACGAGTAGATCCCGCAGCCGATCAGGCTTCTTCTGTGGGCATGGGTGAGAGCAGACCCGCCGTGAACCATTTCAATCTTCTCCGCCAAGCCGCATTTTGCACGGTATGCATACAAAGCAAACGGGTATATGCGCATGAGCGAGCCGTTTCCGTTGTCGTTTTCTCCCGTAAGGCCGCACTGCTCCAGCGGCATTCTCTTCCCGAAATAGTTTTTTAATGCCTCCATACAGGTAGAACCGACGTCGAATGTATGACCTGTCGGCGTAAAGCGGTGATAGAAAAACCACTCTCCGAAGTTCTCCATTACGCTCTCGAAGTTCATTCCGTCGTTTGCGATGGCATCCATTGCGCACAGCGACATGCTCGTATCGTCCGACCAAGCGCCTTTGGGCAATCCCAGATAACCGAGCGGCAGCATGTCCGTGACGGGGGAAGCCTCGACTTCATCCCTTCCGAAAAACTGAACGGGACCGCCCACCGCGTCGCCGACGGCATGTCCGAACACGATCCCCTTCACTTGTTCCGCAAAATTTTCTTTCACTTCTTTTCTCCTTTTTTATAATTCAACAACAGTCACGTTCCGTTAAACCGCGGGGAAATATTCAGCGCGGGTCGTAGCCGTTGGGATTTTTCTTCTGCCAGTTCCAGAGGGACGCGCACATTTCGTCGATGCCGAGCTTTGCCTCCCAGCCGAGTTCACGCTTTGCCTTGCCTGCATCCGCATAGCAGGCGGCGATGTCACCCGCCCTTCTCGGCTTGATCACATAGGGCAATTTTTGTCCGCAGGCCTTTTCGAAGGCATGGATGACCTCGAGTACGCTGTAACCCCTCCCCGTCCCGAGATTATAGGTATATACGCCCGGCTTTTCAAGCTTCCCGATGGCGGCAACGTGTCCCTTTGCAAGGTCTGTGACGTGTATATAATCCCTCACCCCCGTGCCGTCCGGCGTCGGATAATCGTTCCCGAACACACCGATCTCTTTCAGCTCCCCTATCGCCACCTTCGCGATATAGGGCGTGAGATTGTTGGGAATGCCCTTCGGGTCTTCACCGATTAGTCCGCTCGCGTGTGCTCCCACGGGGTTGAAATAGCGCAGAAGCGCCACCGTCCATTCGTTGTCTGCCGTATACACGTCCTTCAGAATGAGTTCCTGCATGTACTTGCTTGTGCCATAGGGATTGGTAGTCCCGCCCGCCGCACATCCTTCGTCCAGCGGCAGTCTTTCGGGCGTGCCGTAGACGGTCGCGGACGATGAGAAAACTATTCTTTTGCATCCGTGCTTTCCCATCTCTTCCAGCAAAACCAGAGTCCCGCCGATGTTATTATCGTAGTATTCCAGCGGCTTTTCGCAGGACTCGCCCACGGCTTTCAGACCCGCAAAGTGTATGACCCATTCTATCTTTTGTTCCCTGAATATCTTTTCCAGCAACTTCCTGTCGCGCACATCCCCCTCATAGACCGTGACCTTTTTCCCCGTTATTTCCTCCACGCGCTTCATGCTTTCGGGTGATGCGTTGCAATAGTTGTCGATAACGGCTACTTCATACCCGCTCTCCAATAATTCCACGCAGGTATGCGAACCGATATACCCCGCTCCGCCCGTCACTAAAATCTTCATCCTTCATGCCTCCTTTTTATTCCTCCCGATAGCTCAGCCCATCGGAAATATTCTTTTCTATCTCCCCGTCTTCCGCGAGAAGCAATTGCACAAAACCGTCTAACATCTCATAGGTAACGGAACCCTGCGGTTTGTAGGCAATCTTCCCGTCCCTGCCGAGAATGACCGTCATCGGCCATGTGGCTTTGCCGCCGAGGATTCGGTACACCTGCCGTTCCCCGCTGTCCTGCACAAAGACCGCATGGTCGTGCGGCCAGCCCTTTCCGGCGATGAACGCTTCTACATCCTCCGTAATGTCCGCGCCATGCACGAATACTACCGTCACATCGCCGCTGTATGCCTCGGCGATCCTCTCGAAGTCCGGTATTTCCTGAATGCACGGCGTGCACCATGTGCCCCAAAAATTCAGAATGACGATCTTGCCGCGTTCCCCGTAGAGATTAAAGGTCCCGCCGGAAAAATATTTTTCCAAGGTAAAATCGGGAGCGAAATCCCCCACTTGATTGCCCGTCTCCGCCCCGGCAGTACTCTCCGGAGCCTGTTCCTTGTCGATAAAATTATAATAGATGAGTGCCGTAAGAAGCACGGCGAGCGCGAGCGTCCACGCGGCGGCCTGCAACCAAAAACTCCTGCCCCGCCGTTTTCCGCGCTTTACGGGCAAGGGAGCCGAAGAAGTATCCGCAAGAGCGGCGGCGGAAACGTCTAAGCTTCCGCCCGCCTGAAAGGCCTCCGGGGTACCGCCCGCAAGCACGGAAGAGAGCGGTTTTTCGTCTATGGGCGCGGGATTTCCGCTCACGGCCGCGTTTTCATGGAGAAAGATTTTGCTCCCCTTCCAGCTGATCGCCCCGGCAGGGCAGACGTCCATGCATTCGCCGCAGTTGATGCATTCGTGGTCACCGGCGTGGCGGACGTCCATCTTGCAGTGATCGATGCAAAGGCCGCAGTCGGTACATTTGTTCTTATCCAATTTTACCCCGATGAGGGCAATTTTGTTGAAAAAACCGTACAGGGCGCCGAGGGGGCAGAAAAATCTGCAAAAACAGCGGAAGATGAACACGCACGCGACGCAGACGGCGACGAGCACGCAAAATTTCCATGTAAACAGCGGGCCGAGCATTTCATAGAGATCCGCGTTGGCGGGGTTGATGAGAAGCCCTATCGCGCCGCCGAGCGTTCCCGCGGGACATATGTATTTGCAAAAGGCAGGCACGGGTCCGCCGTTTGCGGGGTCCATAAGCCCGTAAATAAGCGGGACGGCAATGACGAATACGGCGAGTATCACATATTTGAGATAGGACAGAATGCGGGTCACGCGGCTCTTTTTGAGTTTGGGCGTGCCGATCTTGTACAGAAGTTCCTGCCCGAGCCCTACGGGGCAGAGAAAGCCGCAGATTGTTCTCCCGAGGAGAAGGCCGAAGAGGGCGAGAATGCCTATGACATAGTAGGGTGCCGCCCTTCCCGAAGAGGCGAGCGCGTTTTGCAGGGCGCCCAAAGGACAGGCCCCCGTAGCACCGGGGCAGGAATAGCAGTTGAGCCCGGGCACGCAGAGATATTTCGTCTTGCCCCGATAGATGTTTCCCGTAAAGAATCCCTTGATATTGGCATTGAAGAGAAGCGCGGAATACACCTGAATGAGGCGCCGCTTGGTGGGCTTATGGCGTTGCCACCACGCCCCGAAACCGCCTCTTTTCTTTCCGGCCTTTTCCTTTTTTCCGGCCTTTCCGGAATCCGTCATATCCGCACCCCCTCAGCCCAGCCCGATACACTCGGTGCAAATGTTGATCGCCTTGATGAGTACGCTCTCTGCGCCGCCGTTCCCGATGCCGAGGCCGATGAAGGTAACGGCAAAAACAAGGACGGCGAGGCGGAGCGGGAAAATCAAATACTTATTGCCGGAAAGGGCAACCGCTTTCTCCTTCCACTCTTCCCGCCTGTAAGGCGCAACCGCGTTTCCCGAAAGGAGTTTCAGCTTCGGCGTCATCCTCTTCGCAAATATCCACTCGAAGACGGCCTCGCCGATAAGTACGCACAGCGCCGCTCCCACCCACGGAAGGATACCCGCGACCATGCCGAGGATGTTTTGGTTGAGCTCGGCAAGAGAAGTGAAGTGCGACGCCGTTGAAAGATACGCAATGCACATCGCGGCGGCGAGAAGGCAAAACGCGGAACTGAAGATCCGTACAACGAGGCGGACGGTTTCATACCGCTTTATTTTCGCATATAAGGCGGGATTTTTTTCCCCTGAGACCGTGCGGCGGAGGCGGGAATACCGCTTGACGCCGTCTTGCCTGCGCTCTGTTTTCCGCGGCGGGGGAATCACCTCATAGATGACGGCGCCTGCGGCGATTGCGAGAATCCACAAAATGAGGGGCACAAGCAGCCCGCGGAGGCGCGCGCCGACTTCCGCACGGCTGTACATGCCCTGCGCCGCACCGAGGGCGGCTACGCCGGAATAATACAGGTCCGCGGCCCCGGCGATGAAGAGAATGCCGATCACTGCCGTAAACACGCCCAAAAACACGCTGTAATAAAAGCGTATCTTGTCGCATTTATTCATGATTGCGCCTCCTGTTTCGTTGCATGAAGTGCAAATTTTCGGCGGGAAGGGCCGCCGGTCTTCCCTGCGCCGTTTTCCCCGCGCGGACAAGACAGGCGGGCGCAAATGCGCCCGCCGCCTGTTTCGTTGCTTGGCATCGACTCCCCGGGAGAGTTCAGGCGTTCACCCATTCGATTTCAATGCTGTTAAATGAACCCTGCACTACTTTGATCTTTGCCGTTTTCCCGTCTTTAAACTTCACGGTAATCACACCTTCCTCATCAACCGTGGCGGAATCGAATTCCATTACAACGGCAGGCATGTCGTTCGTCTGGAATTTCTCAAGCCCGGTAACCGTTGTCTTGCCTTGTTCGTCAACATGAAACTTGATTGTTGCTTCATAGTCGTACTCACTGTCGTAGAGCGTCTCGGTATAATCGTAATTCGTACGTGTAACGGTGAGTTGGAATCCGACGGAGGCGGATTCGGAGGACTCGATTTCGATTACAAATGTGCCGTTATCGGTTGTTACGGTCGCCGTAGTGTTTCCCTCGTTCAAGGTAACCTCCGTGATTTGATAGACCGTGTCGCCGTAGGAATCCGTCAAGCCCGTAATTTCAACGATTTGCGTTTTATCTTCGCTGACTTTAAGGGATACCTTATACTTGGAGCTCGAATCGGAGACGCAATATCCCTCCGTTGTCACTGTAAGCGTAGGCCCGCCCTCTGCGGAGAGGTCAACCTTCAACTGATAGATTACGCCGTAATAGTTATATTCCCATGTGTTGGTTTCCGTTTCCTTATAATCACTTGAATATGCTTCGTAATAACTATCGGGATATGTTTCGCCATCCGAATTGTACTCAAGTTTCTTCAGGGTGACCGTGCCGTCCGATACGCCGAGCGTCACGCGGAACCAAATATCCTGCGATTTATCTTCGAGCACGTATTGCAGGCCGTTATCCGTGGCGGTAAACTGCCCGTCTTCCAATTTTACGGTAAAGCCGTGCCCGTCCGCCGTAAATTCGATAACTTTATTATAGCTATCGTAAGTAAATGTCACCTCTGTCCCGCCGTAAGTGACTCCGACGATTTCCAAAGAAACACTGACGCCGTAGAAGTTTGTTACATTCGCCATGTAGGTGATGACAATGTCCTTATCGTTCACTTTGACGGTTGCCGTGGCCTCCGTGTCCGATTTGGTATAGGTTACATTTTTCAATTCGACGGACGCGTCGCCGAGCTCAAAAGCCTTGATGGAGACATATTTGCCCTGTGCCTCGTCGTAAGAGAAGAGCGTAACGTTGCCGTTCTCCACAAAGTAGGCGTACGATTCCGTCCCTTCATAGGAATAGGAATCTTCGTTCTTTTGATAGAGGGTCGCAAGGCCGCCTTCAAACCACAGCACGGTGTCGCTTGCAAGATCGTAGAAGGCGAGGCCGTCCGCGGGATCGTCTTCCGCCACCGCGAGCGTAATATAGGGCGTGAGGTCAACGGTGATGGAGCCCGTTTTATTCGCATCCTCCGCCTTCCCATCTATATCGTGATAGCTGATTTCCGCCGTCTCGCCCTTGAGCGCTTTCGCGGCCGCGTTGAGCCCCTCGAGGCCGCCGCCCACCAGAATCTTGCTTCCGTCAACCATGATCGTGGTGTTGACGGTTCCGAAATAGCCGCGTGTGGCGAGGAAGGCGGTAAAATCGATTTGGATATTGCCGATGTTTTCCGCCGCCGTGAGGTCCAAAGTCCACGCCGGACACCAGTTGATGTCTCTCGTGAAGGCATAAGCGCCGATTTTTTGGATTTTGCCGAGCTTGATCACCTCGATGGAGTTGCAGCCGCAGAACGCATACTCTCCGATCTCCGTGCAGTTGAGGAGCTCTACCCTGACGAGCGTCTTGATGTCTCTGAATGCCGACGGGCCGACCGTGACGATCGAATCCGAAACGACCTCTTCGAGCGCCCACATCGCGTTGAGGGCATTTTCTTCGAGCGTCCTGACCCCGTTGAAGTCGATATGCTTGACATTGCTCGAGCCTGAAAGCGCGAACGCGCGGCCCGCGATCGTTTCGACGCCGTCGGGAATTCTGACGGACTCGTCGGAACCGAAGTAAGCATAGAGCGTTTTGCCGTCTTCGCTCGTGAGGAACTCGCCTTGGCAGAGGGAGAACGTATTATCGTCTCTATGGAGTTGATAGTAAATCCGTTCGGTGGATTCCGTCACCTTGAGGCAGTAGACGCCCTCGTCTTCGATGACCTCATAGTACTCCCCGTACCGCGCAACGCCGTACTTGTCGATATAGGTTGCGTTGCCGAAACCGTCCATCCGGAGAACGGACCAGTCGGCGTTGACGCAGAGAATATCCCCTTCTTCGCCGTAGACCGAGTAAATGTAGAGCACGCCGCCGCCGAAGTTTGTGACCGAAGGCGTGAACAGGAACTGCACGGTGCCCGAGGCGTCCTTAAAGGCATAAGTATCCTCCATGGTCTCTACGAATTCATAGGTGCCCTCCTGCTCAACCTTGTCCGAGCTGTTGTAGAGCGTCGCCTTGCTGTGGCCGTCGAGACGGAGATATCTGCCCGTCGTTCCGCCGTTGACCTTGTATTCCGCAAGGGTGCCGTAGAACTTGCCGCGGTACATAACTTTTGTCCCGTCCTCTTCAATATCGAACACGTATTGCATCATTTCCCCGCCGATATAGGTGACGAATACCACAACGTCGCCGGTCTCGTCCGCCGTGAATTGCGGAGCGGAATTATAATATTGGTCGTCGATCGTCCCGCGCGCCATGTAGCCGCCGTATGCGAAGGGGCCGTCCGCGTCTTCGCCCGTGAAAGACGCGCCCTCTTCATAGTAACCGTCGCCGCCTTCCAGAGTCCCGAGCGCCGCGCCATCGTCGGTGAAGGCTTCATATGTGCCCATGAGCGCCTCATTTTGAAGACTGAAGAAGGGATAATAATCGCCGTCGCCGTAATAGTCGTAGATATAGACTTTTGCCTCGCGCTCGTCACCGTCGGCAAACGTCAACCAAAGCGTCGCAACAGCATAGACGGGACCGCTGAAAGGTTGCTCGAAATCCGTGACCCGATAGGTTCCCTCCAGAGTCTCGATCTCGAAGTCCGAATAGTCATCGGTAAAGTCGGCCTTCTCGTAGATGAAGCCGTCCACACCGTCGAGGAAGAGTCCGCCCATCAGAATATTCCCGGGGAGCAACTCTTCCGTGAGGGAAGCCTCATAGTAGTAGCCGGTGAGAATGCTCTCGTTCGTCTCATAGAAAATTTCGGTATATTCCGTATCTTTGAGGCGGAAGTTCCTTGCATCTTCCTCACTGCCGTTTTCGGGAAGGAAGGTAAG
This sequence comes from uncultured Clostridia bacterium, assembly GCA_964612545.1. Lineage (GTDB taxonomy): Bacteria > Bacillota > Clostridia > Christensenellales > Borkfalkiaceae > Gallimonas. The sequence continues at coordinate 37,845 of CAZTBU010000009.1, forward strand.
CACGCTGTAGTCCAGGGAATAGTAACCCTTAACCGTTTCCCCGTCCTCCGTGAGCGTCGCGGTGCCGTATCCGTCGAGGACGAGCGTATTTTCGCCGTTCCCCGCCTGCGTGTACGTCCCTTCGTTCCCGTCGTAGTAGAGGCAGGCGTCCCCGTCAATTACCTTGAACCGAAACTCCAAGAACATTGCCAGAATGGAATCCGCGTCTTCGATATAATCGAGTTCGTCGTAGTATACAGATCCGCTGTTCGTGAAAACATATTCATCTGCAGACGGTTCGGCCAAAACGGTTTCGCCCGCCAAGACGTACTCCGTCATCTGCGTGCCGTCTTCGTACTCGAAAACCACGCCGATAAACGTAAGATCTTCCGTTACAACGATCGTGACGCCGCCGTCCTCGCCGTCGGCTGTTCTGAGGGAATATACGTGGGTATTTTCCGCCTCAAGATCGTAGATCGTTTCTCCCGCGCCGTCTTCGGCCGAAGTGTCGTAGTAGTGGTCATACACGGCATAGAGGGAATGGACCGCAGCGGGAACGCTTTCGGGGAAAGTGAACTTCACCACGTAAATGAGCCCCGTCGCTATTTGCTCGTAACTCACGGGAATCGGCTCGCCTTTCGTCGGCGTGAAGAGCGCCTCGCCCTTCGCGTCAACCGTGAGCTTTCCTTCCTCGCCCTCATAGAATACATATCCCTGAAATTCGCCTTCCCAGTCTTCATGGTCAAATTCGAAGGAGCCGTCTTCGGCCATGTCCTTAAAGTACATGCCGTCGTAATCAAGGGCGTCATTAGAGAGTCCATGGCCGTGACTATACCATTCGCCGTATACAACGCGATCATAAACGCAGGCCCCGTAGTCCTCTTCGTACCCGCCGTACCAAAGATCGACGGTTTCATCGGTATGGAAGTAAAGGAACGCATTATGGTTTTCGTCCACGGGGTATTCGGTGCCCTTGTAAGTGAAGGTGTTTGTGACGGAATGCTTCCCGGGAACAACGTCGTACGCTTCCTCATCTCCGTGGTATTCCTCAAAAGTGAGGACGGTGTTGCCGCTTTCATCGGAATCTTCGGACCAATTATAGGTAATAGCGCCCTTTCCTTCGGGCTTGTAGACGATCCACTTGTTCACACCGCCGTAATTGCCGACCGTGTAAATGCCGTAATAGCTGTCATAGCCGTTGATGAGGAAAGTTTCATCCTTTTTGATCTCGTATGTACCAGAAGTAGACTCCGCCTCGTCCAAGACTTCGCTCTTGTAAACGGCAAACGACGCCCCGCCGAACCCGTCGAGCGTCAGGATCTCGGTCCTGCCGCCCGTTACGTTCCGGTATTCGCCCTCGTAGCCGTCGGACTGGCTGAAAGTACCGCTGATCTTGTAACCGCCGAGGTCCTCGTGCACGCCGTCGGCAAGTTTGATGAGGCCGAGCTCGGGAAGGTCGATTATGCCGTTGCCCTTCGCATAATAATCGTATTGAAGTTCCGCGCCCGAGTCATCGATGCTCGTGGCAACGCCGAAGCCGTCGAAACCGAGGATGGACCAGCCGCCGCCCGCAAGTTCGCCGCCGTAGGCATACCAACCCGAAATGCCGTCGTTCATGCGGAAATAGAGGATGCCCGCCGATTGGATGAGGACAAACTCCATGGGATCGCCCGATGCGGGCATGAAGACGTATTTGCCGCCCTCCGTGTCGACGGTATAGCCGCCCTCGAGCACATCGCCCGTTGCGGAAGTATAGGTGACCTCGTTTGCGGAAACGATGTCGAGCGTTGCGCCGGACCCGAGCCAGTCGCCGAAGGTCCTGTTGATCGTGTCGCGGTAATAATAGAATTTTTCGCCCGAAATGACGCCTTCGAGCACAAAGGCATCCGCCGCGTCCCCCGTTTTGAAGGTAAAGGCGCCCGTCTCTTTGTTGTAAGACGTGCTCTTCTTCCTTCCCTCTTCGAAACCGATGCGGTCGAGATAGAGTACATCCTCCTCCGCTTCGAGCGCATAGAGATAGTCCGTGCTCTCGAAAACGTCGGTATAGCGGGTGTACACGGGGTCGGCCCAGACGGACATTTCCCCGCCCTCTACGGGAACGGTGAAAGATCCCGTCCTATCCGCGTTCAGCGTGTAGTGATCGGGAACAAATGCCGAACCGTCGACCGTCCCGCCGGGATAGAAATATTCCGTCGCCTCGCCGTTTTCGACATACTCATCGTATTTTAAGAAATTCAGCGTATAAACGGTCACCCGGACGGGCGCTTTCCACACCGCCGTGACAGTGACGTCCCCTGCGGGCATCTTCGTCTCTTCGGTGACGTCCTCGCCGCCGATTGTCCATTTGCCGAAACGGTAGCCTTCCCTTTCGGGCATATATTGTTCCAGTGCGGCATAGAGATTGTCGCCTTCCCCGAGCCTGAAGCTTTCCGCCTGCAGCGTGCCGCCCGCAAGGTCAAACGAGACCGTATACAGCGCCTTCCACCTGCCGTAATATGTCGTATCCTTTTCGGGCATGACGGAAGGGAGCGTCTGTTTTTCGCCCGTGCATTCCGCATCGAGATACCAGCCGTCAAACTCGAACCCCTCCTTGACGGGATCGGCGGGAGGCGTGACCGGGTCCCCGGGTTTGCCCGTGACAGAAGGAATGTCGATGCCTTCGCCGGCGTCAAAAGCCAGCGTCACATCCCGTTTTTCTTCACCGCCGCAGGCCGCCATGATCCCCAAAGCGAAGATTGCGGCAAAGATGCAGACGAGAGCCGAAAACAGATAAGCGCGATTCCTGTGTTTCATACCTTTCTGTCCTCCTTTTCATACATTTAAATTTGATTTTATACATCATATCATAAAACAGAGAAAAATACTTTATTTTTATTAAATAATAATGTTATACGACTATTTTGTTATATTTATACATAATTTGTAAATTTATAACACGTTTTTTCGTTTTTTAATTATTTCGGCGCACTGTTTTATGCATAAAAAATATAAATATAAAATGAATATAAAAGAATTCAATCGTTGCGCATGCACGGCCGGAAAGTTCTTTCACGGCCGCAACCTGCAAAATTCCCCCGTATTTTTGCGCTTGTCCGCTTGCAACCTGCGGAATTTTATGGTAAAATGAAAGGCGTAATGCAAACAAAAATTTTCATGGAGGAATCATCAATGCAATATTCACGCGAAGTGGAAGAAATGACCTGCATTGCCAAGGGCCCATGGCACGACCCCGCCCCTATTCCCGAAGAGGGTAAATGGGTCTGCGCAAAACAGATCACGGACATCAGCGGATTCACGCACGGCGTCGGCTGGTGCGCGCCGCAACAGGGCGCCTGCAAGCTTACCCTCAACGTCAAGGGCGGCGTCATCGAAGAGGCGCTTATCGAGACGATCGGCTGTTCCGGCATGACCCATTCGGCGGCCATGGCGGCGGAAATCCTGCCCCATAAGACCATCCTCGAAGCGCTCAATACGGACCTCGTGTGCGACGCGATCAATACCGCCATGCGCGAACTCTTTTTGCAGATCGTGTACGGAAGAACGCAATCGGCGTTTTCCGATGACGGGCTCGTCGTGGGCGCGGGGCTCGAAGACCTCGGTAAGGGACTCCGTTCCCAGGTCGGCACGATGTACGGCACGGCGAAAAAGGGCGTCCGCTATCTCGAAATGGCGGAAGGGTATGTCACCCGTCTCGCGCTCGACAAGGACGACCAGGTGATCGGCTATGAATTTGTCTCGCTCGGCAAAATGACCGATTTTGTCAAGAAGGGGCTTACCCCCAACGAGGCATGGGAGAAATCGCTCGGGCATTACGGCAGATTCTCCGAAGAACAGGGTGCGGTGAAGTACATCGACCCCCGCAAGGAATAAGGAGGTGCGGTATGGCTTTATTCGAAGGTTATGAAAGAAGGATCGATAAAATCAATGCGACATTGAAGGAATACGGCATTTCATCCATCGAGGAATGCAGGGAAATCGCCCTCTCCAAGGGCGTCGACTGCGATAAACTTGTCCGCGGGACCCAACCCATCTGCTTCGAAAACGCCGTCTGGGCGTACACCGCAGGCGCGGCGATTGCAATCAAAAAGGGTTGCACGAAGGCGGCGGACGCGGCGGCGGCGATCGGAATCGGGCTCCAATCTTTCTGCATTCCCGGTTCCGTTGCGGAGAACAGAAAGGTGGGCCTCGGTCATGGAAATTTGGGAAAGATGCTCCTTTCCGAAGAGACGGAATGTTTCTGCTTCCTCGCGGGCCACGAAAGCTTTGCGGCGGCGGAAGGCGCCATTTCCATCGCAATGAACGCCAATAAGGTAAGGGAAAAACCTCTCCGCGTCATTCTGAACGGCCTCGGCAAGGACGCCGCATTCATCATCTCCCGCATTAACGGCTTCACCTACTGCGAAACGGTGTTCGATCCCTATACGGAGACCGTAACCGTGACGCGGGAAGTTCCGTATTCCGACGGCCCCCGCGCACAGGTCAGGTGCTACGGCGCGGACAACGTTCCCGAAGGCGTTGCCATCATGAAGCTCGAGAACGTCGGCGTCTCCATCACGGGCAATTCGACGAATCCCACGAGATTCCAGCACCCCGTTGCGGGCACCTATAAGAAATGGTGCGTGGAGAACGGCGTGAAGTATTTCTCCGTCGCGTCGGGCGGCGGCACGGGCAGGACTCTCCACCCCGACAATATGGCGGCGGGCCCCTCGAGTTACGGCATGACGGACACAATGGGCAGAATGCACTCCGACGCGCAGTTTGCGGGCTCCTCTTCCGTCCCCGCGCACGTCGAGATGATGGGGCTCATCGGCATGGGCAACAATCCCATGGTCGGCGCGACGGTGGCCGTCGCCGTTGCCGTACAGGAAGGGATGAACAAGTAAAATTCGCCACATATAGCACAAAAAAGAACGTCTCAAACGGGGCGTTCTTTTTTGTTTGCTCATTCTGGGGCAAAACCGAAGGGGGTCGCGGCGCCCCTCTTAGGGGAGCTGTCGAGCGGAGCGAGGCTGAGGAGTTGGAAACCTCTTTCCCCCTTTGGGGTACTTCCCCTATAAGGGGCGGCGAAAACTGCCCTTTAATAAGCTATATGTTCGATTTTTTCTTTATGCGAATAGCGATAAAATATCGCCTTTCTGCCGATGACGGCGACAAGTTCGGCATGCAGAAAACCGGCGAGATTTTCCGCGACATTCTCCGCATCCTCCCCCGCCGCGGGCAGAAGGGTCACCTTGATGAGTTCCCGCGCTTCCAGTGCGCTTGAAAGACTCTTGACAAGGGTATCGGTGATTCCCTCTTTCCCGACTTGCCCGACCGGTTTCATGGTGCTCGCCATTGACTTCAGATTCGCACGCTGTTTTGAAGTAAACATAATTACGCTCCTTTCCGTTTCAAATAATTCTCTTCGGCGCCCCGCGGGATTCTTCGGCAAGCTCAGAATGACGCGCGAAGGCTCAGAATGACGCGCGAAGCCCGTCCGCGGGACATGCCGCTGCGCTAATCAAAGCACGCCCCGCGGGATTCTTCGGCAAGCTCAGAATGACGCGCGAAGGCTCAGAATGACGCGCGGAGCCCGTCCGTGGGGCGCAGACGAAGTAGCAGAGCGAGACTGAGGAGGGGCGCGCGCCGTTTCAAATCACGTCATGGTGAGCGTAGTCGAACCATCACCTTATTTTTCTGCGGTGACCCTTCGACTACGCTCAGGGTGACGCACGGAGCCCGTCTCAGAATGACGCGCGCAGCTTACACATATTCAAATTCCACGTCCCCGACGATGACCGTGTCTCCCTCTTTGCAACCCATCTTTTCAAGCTCCTTAAAGACGCCGCGCAATTTTAAGACGCGCTGAAAATAATTCATGCTGTCGGGATTATTCAGCACGACATTGCGGCAGAGCATGTCCACAAGCCCGCCCACGATGACATAAGCTCCGTTTTCGTCCTTGAAAATCTCGTATTGCGTGTTATCGGCCTCTTCGAAAATAATCTCGTCGGCAGGGATCCTTTCGGCGGGCGGAAGTTCTCCGAGTTTCCCGAAGAGAGCCTTCACGACATCCTCCGTCCCTTCGTTTTTCAGCGCCGAAATCGTATATATATTGTATTTTTTCCCGAATTTCCGCCGAAAACGGCGGATGTTTTCCTCCGAGCCGGAACAATCGCACTTATTGAGCGCAACGATCTGCGGAAGCGCGGCGAGTTTTTCCGAGTAGGAAGCAAGTTCGGCGTTGATCGTACCGAAATCCCGAAGCGGGTCTCTTCCTTCCATGCCGGAGATGTCAATGACATGTAAAATAAGCCGCGTGCGTTCGATATGTCTCAAAAAATCGTGTCCGAGCCCCGCCCCCTCCGACGCACCCTCGATGAGGCCGGGAATATCGGCGGCGACAAAGGTCCCGTCATGGTATTTCACAACGCCCAAATTGGGCGATAAGGTGGTGAAATGGTAGCCTGCGATTTTGGGGCGGGCGGCGGAAATTTTGGAGAGGAGCGTGCTCTTCCCCACATTCGGGAAGCCTACTATGCCGACATCGGCGATGACTTTCATCTCCAGAATGAGTTCATGCGGCTTCGTCTGTACCCCCTTCTGCGCGAAATCCGGCGCATGGCGGCGGGCGTTAACGAAACGCACATTGCCCTTGCCGCCCCTTCCTCCCCCGAACAAAAGGATTTTTTCCCCATCTTCATAGACGTCGCAGATGATTTTATTTGTATCGGCATCGCGCACGATGGTGCCGCACGGGACTTTGATGACAACGTCCTCTCCGCTCTTGCCAAAGCGTTGGTTGGTCCCGCCGTGCCCGCCGTTCCCCGCCGCATACTTTCTCGTAAAGCGGAAAGGGAGAAGGTCGTTCATGTCCTTATCTCCCAGAACATAGACGTTCCCGCCGTCTCCCCCGTCTCCGCCGTCGGGGCCGCAGGCGGGCTTGCCTTTATAGGCCTTGAAGGAGTTCATGCCGTCTCCCCCGTCCCCCGCCTTGACGGTAATTTTCACTTTATCGGTAAATCCATAGTTTGCCATGCATACAGTATAGCAAATCGCAAAAGTTTTGACAAGAAAGAACGGTAGATAAAATAAATAAAAAACGAACTCTCTATCATAAATTTCCACGCTCCCCGTTAATTTCTTTACATTTTGTGGTAAAATAAATGTGAGGTTAAAAATGTATTCTTATCTGTTGTTTTTACTTATTCTCATTCCCTTCCTCGCCCTCTCGGCCTATGCGAGCGCAAAGGTCAATTCCACCTATGCAAAGTACGACCGCGTCCCCAACCATTCGCACATGACGGGGTACGACACCGCCGTCCGCCTCATGCATAAACGCGGCGTCACGGATATAACCGTAAACCGCGTGGGCGGGCGGCTCACCGACCACTACAATCCCCCCAAAAAACAGGTCAATCTCTCGCAGAGTACCTACGGCTCGGCGTCCGTCGCTTCCGTGGCCGTCGCGGCGCACGAGATAGGCCACGTCATGCAAAAACAGAAGGGGTATGTGCCCTATAAAATACGCAATATCCTCGTTCCCATCACGAATATCGGCTCGCGGCTGGCGCTGCCCGTCATTCTCGTGGGGTTGCTTCTCGACATCTTCTGGCAGTCCGTTCCCTACGGCGAATGGGCCGTGTACATCGGGATCGGGCTCTACGGGCTCTCGAGCCTCTTCATGCTCGTGACCCTGCCCGTCGAATTCAATGCGTCGCGCAGGGCAAAAAAGATGCTCGTCGAGGACGGTATTCTGACCGAAGACGAACTCCCGGGCGCAAGCAAAGTGCTCTCCGCCGCCGCAATGACGTATGTTGCGTCCCTCCTCGTCTCTCTCGTCTACTTCTTGCGGTTTTTGCTCATTTTCCTCCCTCTCGCCGGCAGAAACAGGGACCATTGAAATTTTCACCGCTTCCCCGCTTTATGCGGGGATTTTTTTTTCGGCTCTTTCCGTTTTCCCTCTCCGGCTTCGGCTCAGAACGGGCGGGGAGCCCGCTTGCCGCCCTTGCCCGTGAAAACGGAGCTATTCAAAATGCCCGTCGTAACGGTCGGCTTGGATGAATTGCCGCCTCTCAATCCTTCCTCCGCCAAAGAAACCAAAAAGTTTTTGGAATCCGTCAGGGAGGGGCCGAACAGATAGCAGGAAAGAGACCCCGGCACGGTGTTGAGTTCGTTGAAATACACATCGCCGCCGACGAGCAAAAAATCCGCGCGGACGACGCCCGTCACCCGAAAACTATCATACAGTTTTTCGGTGTATGATTGCACTTTTTCCGCAATTTCGCCGGGAATGTCGGCGGGGAGTCCGGAATGTCCGCCGCCTTCTTCGTATTTTTCCTTAAAAGAGAGAATATCTTCGTGCGAGAAAACTTCTTCCACGGGCGAGAGGGTTATCTTCCCCCCGATGCGGCAGGCGGCGCAGTTGAGATCGCGTTTTCCGCGCATGTACGGTTCGATCAACGCCGCGTCGTCGAGCGTAAAGGCAAGGGAAAGCGCGCTCTTAAGTTCCTCTTCGCTTGCCGCAACCCCGATGCCGATGCTCGAGCCGAGCTTTGCGGGTTTGACGATAACGGGAAAAGGAAAAGGAAGACTGCAGGCTTCATCCCCCTCCCTCACGGTCACGCCGCCGAGAACGGGCAATCCCATTCCCCGCGCCGCGATCTTTGTCAGCGTCTTATCCATAAAGACGGACGAGACGGCGGTATTTGGCGATGCGCTCTTGATCTTGTGCCATTCGAACAGGGCGGAGAGAGTTCCGTCCTCGCCCGCTCCCCCGTGGCAACAGTTGAGCGCGACGTCCACGGGAAATTTTTTATGCCCCTTTTTCATTTCGAGCCCGCCCGTACAAAAGCGCAACTCTTTCCATTTCGCGGAAGGGGCCGTGAAGTCGGTGACGGCCCGCATTTCTCCCGTATACAGCGCGTTTTCGCGGGTGATGTAGACGGGGAGAACGTCATATTCCGCGCCGCGCAAAAGATTGGCGCACAGCATGCCCGTGATAACGGAAATTTCATGTTCGTTGGAATTTCCGCCAAAGAACACGGCGATTCTCTGCATAAAATAAACACCTCCGGGGTTCGTTTTTTCCTCTTTGGTGTTTCCGGCTTTGTGTCCGGGGAGGGAGCGGCCGAAGCCCCCTCAGGCACGGTATTTATCGGGCAGATCGTTCAAAAAGAGAACCGTATCGCCGGCGCGCAAAAGTCCGCCGAGAAGGGACTGCGCCTCCGCAAGCGTGGGTACGATTTTGAGGTTTTCCTCGCTGCCGCCCCCCGCTTTATAGCCGTTTCGGACGGCGAGCACGCGCGTTTCGCCCACGAGAATGACCGTATCGAGTCCCGCAAGTTCCTTTCCGAGCGCTTCGTTGGCTTCCCGGTCGAGCTCCCCGAGTTCCACAAGCCCCGGCGTAACGACGATTTTCCGTCCCGCCGAGAGCTTCAGTACCTCTACGGCGTTCTTCGCGCCTGCGGGGTTCGAATTATAACTGTCGTCCAAAATGATAACTCCGCCGCTTACAGAGCGCTCCAGACGGTGGCGGACAGGCGTAAGTAACGGGATCGAGGCGGTTATCTCCCCGAAATCCATGCCGAGCGTATAGCAAAGCGCGGCCGCAATGGCAACGTCCCCGGCGGCATGCCGCCCCAACAGATTTGTTTCCACCGCCGCACGGTTTTCTCCGATGACAAGCGTAAACTTCGTTTTATCGCAGCATATCTCAATATTTTCCGCCCGAAAATCCCTTCCCTCCGTGAACGCGTCCCCGCGCATGGAAGCGGCGGTCTCGCCGAGAACGGCCTTTTCCGCCGCCCTTGCGAGTTCCCCCTTTTCGCGCACGATATTTTCGAAACTCCGGAACGTTTCGAGGTGCTGGGCGCATACGCCCGTCACAACGCCGACGGAAGGTTTCACCATATCGCAGAGTTCTCTGATGTCCCCCACATGCCTTGCGCCCATTTCGGCGAGGAAAATATCGCAGTCAAGGCCCTCCTCATTGACGAATTTTGCAATGCCTATGGGCGTGTTATAGGAGGCGGGCGTGGCTTTTACGTTGAATTTTGCCGAAAGCATCCGTGCGGCATACGTCTTGACGCTCGTCTTTGCGAAACTGCCCGTAATGCCGACCTTCACGCACGTACTCTTCTCCAGCGTCTTTTTCGCCCTCTTGATGAAATGGCGTGCACGGGGAATCTCGTACACTTTCATGATGCAGTTTGCGGCGGCCGCGAAGAAAACCAAAAGGACGGGAAACAGCCCCGCGGGCGCCATTCTCAGAGCTTCGGCCCAAGGCTTCCCGATTGCCTCCGATAAACAAAAGAGCCCGATCCCACAGCCGAAAAGCGCCGCAAAAATCAACAGATATGTGCAAATAAAGAGACGGATAAGCCGATAGGTGGCTTTCACGGGGACTTTCAGGGCCTTACGGAAAGCATACAAGAACAGGGCGCAAACGCCGGCATATCCCGCGGCCTCTATGATCTCCGCGTAGATGCCCAAAAAGGAAAAACTCAGCCCGAGAAACGCGGTCACGAGCACGAGACAGAGTGCAAGAAGCCAATATCTGCAACGGAGCATGTTGCCTTTTTTTACATACCATCCGACGGCATCGCCGCCCGCATAGTTCTCCTGTTGCAAAATTCCGAACAGAGGCAACGCGCAATTTACCAGCATGGCGGCAAAAAGCGCGGCATATCCTGCTATGGCCAAGAAAACGGGTGTTGTCAACATCGTAAAAACTCCTCTGCCGCTAAATTAAAGGCAAGCGGGTCATCCAAAAAGGGGAAATGGCCGCAATTTTTCAGGACCTTCAGCTTGCTTCCCCGGATTTTTCCGAGGTAAATCCGGATGGAGGAGAGCGGAACCTCTTCATCCCTCTCCCCGTGCAGAAACAGAACGGGAACGGTAATGCGGGCGGCCTCCTCCCTCAGATCTTCGTTGACGATCTTTTTATAGCTTTCCCGCATAACGGGGGAAAGTGCCCTGTATTCCTCGCTCCCGAAGTGTTTTTCGGCAAATTCCGGTGCGATTTTCTTGCAGATTTTATAACTTTTGACGCGAAAACGGTACTTTACGCCGCGTTTTTTTACAATCCCCGCACAGCCCGTAAGCACGGCGCGGGAAAAACTTTCCCGCGCAAGAAGCTTGACCGCCACCCTGCCGCCGAAGGAATGGGCGATGACGCGGGGGCGGACGATACCGAGCTCTTCCATGGCCTCTTCCGCCCAAACGGCATAGTCGCCGACGGACCATGGCGAGGTAAGCGGCTCCGCCTGCCCCATGCCGGGAAAATCGAGCGCGGTGACGCGGTAAAACTTCGAAAAATAGCTTATCTGCCGGGAAAAGCTCTCCTTATTGGCGAGATAGCCGTGCAAAAAGAGAAGGTCTTCCCCGTCCCCGCACTGCAAATAGCTTATTTTCAATCGAGCTCCTTCATCATGACGACGGCGTCCTCGCCGTCGGGATAATAGCGCGTGCGGCAATATATGCCGCGAAACCCGTTTTTGAGATACAAAATCTGCGCGGGAGCATTGGAGACGCGGACTTCGAGAAAGACCTTCTTCACGCCCTTCTCCGCGGCGATCTTCAACAGGGCGTCCATGATCCGTCCGCCGCGCCCGCAACGGCGGAACATCTCGCTTACGGCAATAAGCTGGATCTCCGCCTCGCCGAGCACAATGCTTATGCCCCCGTAGGCGACGACGCTGCCCTCCTCTTCGAGAAGGACGCCGTGAAATTTATCGGAAAGAAAGGACTCCGCGAGCATCCGCCGCGTCCACGGATCCGAAAAGCACTCCTCTTCCAAAGCGGCGATCTGATCGAGATCCCTGAGTGTCCATGCCCGCATGCTCATCGCTTTTCCTCCGCATTGGACTTTCTTAAATATTCCGCCTCGAGCCGCGCGCAGGGGGCGGCATTATCCGCAAGCGCTTCCGCCGCCGCAAGGAGCCCCTTTGCCGCAGGGACGATCCTGCAAGGAATCGGGAGTTCTTCCCCCGAAACGGGCTCATATCCCCCGGCAACCAGCGCTTCGGCCTCCTCCTGCGGCATATAGCGGGCGGGCGCCGTAACCTCCGTGCCGTCATAGGGGCAGGCATAGTAACAGCCGTGGCCCGCGCCGACAAGGCAAAGCTTTTTGCCGCTCCCTCCAGCATATGCAAGGCAATCGAAGGAAGTGACGGACAGGGCGGGTTTATCCGCCGCGGTACATAGTCCCTTGACGGTGGCAATGCCGATACGGATACCCGTAAACGACCCCGGTCCCACGACGCAGGCAATAAAATCGCAGCCGCCCAAAGAGAGTCCCGCCTCCCGCAAAGCGCCGCCGATCTCATCCATGAGGCGGACGGAGTGTTGCGCGGCGCAGTCGGGAAGATCCCTGACGGCCGTTTTGCTCCCCTTCGCTATCACGGTCAGCCGCTTCGAACTTGTATCTATCGCAAGGAATTTCAATATTCTATCTCCCTGACGGAATCCGTCTTCCCGATTTTCACCCTCCGCGCGCCGGCGGGCAGAAGGGAAGATATATTTTCGCCCCATTCCACCAGACAGATTCCTCCCATGGAAAAGTACTCCCCGAATCCGAGCGCGCGGGCGTAATCCACGGAAGTGATGCGGTAGCAGTCGAAGTGATAGAGGGGGATGCGGCCCTCTTCATAGCTGTTGATATAGGCATAGGTGGGGCTCGTGACTTCGGACTCTATTCCGAGGCCCTTTGCGATGCCCTTGGCAAGGACGGTCTTGCCCGCCCCCATTTCTCCCTCTAACAGAACCGTATCGCCCGCGCGGAGCGTCTTTGCGAACTCCTCCGCCCATGCGAGCGTTTCCTCTTCGGAATGCGAAATAAATACAGCCATACACGGACATTATACCGCATACGGCCGCAGTTTGCAAGATTTTAAGGTAAATTTATCCGAATTTCCGGATCCGCCGATCGGCCCCGCCGCATGGGAAACGCCGTACGGATCCCATGGGGGAAATATTTTTTCCTTACCACAAAAAATATTTCAGAAGCGCAAAGAGGACAAGCACGAGCACGGCGGCAACGCATACGGCAGTTACGATAATATCGCGCCTTTTGGCGGCGGCCTCCTGCCCCTTCTTCGGCTCGAGCCGTTCCCCAAGACGATTGATCATGCGGGAGATATGCTTATACAAGGCAAGCGTCAGAAGCGATGCAATGAGACAGCGCATGACGTTGAAAGGAAGAACGGAGACCCACAGATAGAAGTTATAAAACGTTTGGCGGGTAATGGAAGGAAAGAGCGGCCGCATCATATCCAAAAGCGGCTCCCAATTTCCGTTGAACATGACATAAACATAAAACGGAATCAGAATGAGCCAATTCGCCAGAATTGCTACCGCGACCGAGGAGAGAGAGCCCGCAACCAAAGCGAGGAGCGCGCCTTTGAAGGTACGGTTATGTTTGTAGATGATGCCCGCGGGGATCGCGAATCCGATCCCGATGAGAAGATTGGCAAGCTCCCCCACAAACATACTGCCCGTTCCCTTAGAGACAAGCCGCAAGAGCAACTTGATTACGATGATGAGGCAACCCGAAACGGGGCCCATCGCAAACGTTCCGATAAAGAGCGGGATATCGGACAAATCGTATTCCAGAAATCCGGGAAATGCGAAGGGCATCGAAAAGCTGAATACGTGCAAGAGACCCGCAAGTGCGCCGAACAGCGCGATCATGGCAATCCTCGTCGTACTGAAAAATGTGCGGCTTTCCTTCATAGAGAATACCTCTGAAAAAAATTTCGGATATTCTTTGAAAAACGCCCCGCTTGCAAGCGGGGCGCGAAAATTGCTCTTTCCTTTTCTCATCCGGACTTTAACCGTCGGTACGGGAATTTCACCCGTTCGGTCCCGAAGGGATTCGCAGACTGTACTGCCGGTGGAGACTTTCACTCCGCCCCAAAGAACATTCGATGGAACCGATTATACTATGGCGGGAAACTTTTGTCAAGCAAATCGCCTTACATTACATCCTCACGGTAGACGGGAAATTTTTCGCAAAGGGCGGCCGCTTTTTCGGACACGGCGGGAATTGCCCCTTCTTTTCCGCGGATAACCTCCGTTACAAGGTCTGCAATACAGGCCGCTTCCTTTTCTTTCATGCCGCGCGACGTGATCGACGGCGTTCCGATGCGCAGTCCGCTCGTCACGAAGGGAGATGCCGTATCGAAGGGAATCGTGTTCTTGTTCGCCGTGATGTGTGCCCTGTCGAGCAATATTTCAAGCTCCCTCCCCGTAATGTTTTCCTTTCTCAGATCGAGCAACATCAGATGATTTTCTGTCCCTCCCGAAACAAGGCGGACGTTTTTTTGAAGAAATCTTTCGGACATGGCTGCCGCATTTTTCAGAATCTGTTTTTGATAATCCTTGAAAGCGGGAGAAAGCGCCTCCTTGAAAGAGACGGCCTTCGCCGCAATGATGTGCTCGAGAGGGCCTCCCTGCGTGCCGGGAAATACCGCCTTATCGATCGCATTTGCGTACTTTTTCTTGCACATGATGATGCCCCCTCTCGGCCCCCGCAGCGTCTTGTGGGTCGTGGAAGTCACGAAGTCGGCATAAGGTACGGGGGAAGGATGCAGGCCCGCCGCCACAAGCCCCGCGATGTGGGCAATATCCGCCATCATCACCGCACCGACCTTGTCGCAAATCCGGCGGATACGCCCGAAATCAATGATTCCCGGATATGCGCTTGCGCCCGACACGATCATCTTCGGCCTGCAGGCAAGGGCGATCCGCTCCATCTCATCGTAATCGATCCTCTCCGTCTCACGGTTCACGCCGTAGGGCACAATGTGAAAGTACGTTCCGGAATAATTGACGGGCGAGCCGTGGGTCAGATGGCCGCCGTGCGAAAGGTCCATGCCCATGACCGTATCACCCGGTTTACATACCGTAAAATATACGGCAAAATTCGCCTGTGCGCCGCTGTGCGGCTGAACATTGGCGTGTTCGCATCCGAAGAGTTCTTTCAGCCTGCCGCGGGCGAGTTCCTCCACAATATCCACATACCCGCAGCCGCCGTAATAACGCTTCCCGGGATACCCTTCGGCGTACTTGTTGGTGAGATGGCTTCCCATCGCCGCCATCACGGCCGGAGATACGATATTCTCGCTTGCAATGAGTTCGAGATTCCCCCTTTGGCGGGCAAGCTCCTTTTCCATGGCGTCCGCTATTTCGGGATCGGCGTTGCGGATCGTTGTCAGATCGATCATAGTGTTTCCTCTTTTCGGTGGTTTTGATCATCATAGCATAAAGCGGCAAAAAAAGCAAGGGAAATTTCCCTTGCTTTCATCTCGCGGCAGGCGGCCTCAAAGCGCTTTTGCCTTTTCGGCGAGGGCCCTGAATTCGCTCTTATAGACGTCTTTTCCGAGATAGGCGGAAAGACCGGCAAGGCGCGCCAACACCGCATCGTAACTTGCATTTCCCTTATATTCGGAGTTCCGGAGGAGCATTCCGAATTCGGCAACGCAGGAAACGAAGAGCGCGTCCTCGTTTTCGGAAAGGGTATAATTCACGGCGGCCGCCGCGGAGCCCGCGGTCTCTTCCCCGCCGACGTTCTTGTAGCGCACTTCGACGTTGGCAAGAAGGGCGTCCGCGGGAACATTTTCCTTGAGTTCCACTTCGAAAAGGGCCGTCACGCAGAGATTGGAGCCGATCTCGCCCGCGTCCTTTTCCCCGTTATTGAAATCTTCCCCGGACATCGTCTTCATATCATAACCGATGAGGCGGTATTTTTCGACGGTCTCTCCCGAGAAAGTCACCCCCGCCTTGGCGTCCTTTGCGACGGTTACGAGCATGCCGTTCAATTCCCCGCCGAAAACCTTTTGCGCCTCGGCGGGCGTATCGATATAGGCATAGTTGCCGTTGCCGTTCAGGGCAAGCGTCTGCATGAAATCGTCCCGCATGTTGCCGATTCCGACGCCCAAAACGGAGAGATATACCCCCGTTTTTGCCTTTTCCCGAATAAATTCCAAAAGTCCGCCGCCCGATTGCAGGCCGACGTTGAAGTCGCCGTCCGAAATCAGGATCACGCGGTTATTGCCGTTTTCGGAGAAATGCTTCTGCGCCAGATCGTAGGCCACTTCGAGCCCGCCCGATCCGTTCGTCGAACCGTAGGCGTCCAAACCGTTCACGGCATTCAAAATCGCCTGTTTGCCCTCTTCCGTCGCCGCCGTGGGCTCGAGTACCTGTCCCGCTTGGCCCGCATAGGTGGCAACCGCGACGGTATCGTTGTCCCCGAGGCCGCCGACGAGAGTCCCGATCCCGTCCTTCGCGAGATCGAGGCAGGCCATGCCCTCCAAGCCCTGCACGCGCTCGCCCATGGAACCCGAGACGTCGATGAGGAGGACATAATTGTTGCGCCCGCCCGAAATGATTTTTTCTTCCGTCTTGATACCGACGGTGACAAGCTTGTGCGTCTCTTCCCACGGGCAACCGATGAGATATGCCGAGACCTTCATCACTTCCCCCTCTGCGGGCGCGGGATAATCATAGGTGAAATAGTTGATGAGTTCCTCGATGCGGACGGAATCGGGCGCAATCTTTCTTCCCGCATTGAGTTGGGCGCGGACCTCGGAATAACCCGCCGTATTCCTGTCCAGAGAGAAATAGATGCTGTCATCCGCGGAAGTGTTCCGATAGCCGAGCTCGGTGATGCCCTCGTACATGAAATTGCCGCCTGCCGCGCCACCGGAAACATCGGGCGCAAAAGTTTCCCCCATATCGCCGCTGTTGCCCCATCCGGGAGCTTCCGCGCCGCCGCTGCCGCGGTCGGGAACTCCCGCCGCGCCGCAACCCGCGAGGGCAAAGACCGCCGTAAGCGCCGAAATTGCCAATACCTTCTTCTTCATAAAAGACCTCCGTTTCGTCTTACATAAGTATAACGAATGCGATCCCGCGATTGTCCCGCTTTTTTGAAAAATTTTTTATCTCTGAAAAATCCTTTGTCATCCCGAGGGCCCGAATGGGCCGGGCGGATTGCCCCTTTCGCCCTGACGGGCCCGGGAGGACAGGGAAGGAGCGCCTCCGCGCCGTTTCAAATCACGTCATGGTGAGCGTTCTAATCACGTCATGGTGAGCGTTCTAATCACGTCATGGTGAGCGTAGCCGAACCATCACATTATCGTCATGGTGAGCGTAGTCGAACCATCACCTTATTTTGCGGTGACCCTTCGGCACGCTCAGGGTGACGATATTTTTTTTCTGCGGTGACCCTTCGGCAAGCTACTTCGCCCTACGGGCTCGTGCCGCCCTTAGTCAGCGAAAGAACGTGCGGGCGGGGCAGGGTGACAAATAGAAAACCCACCGTTTCAAATCACGTCATGGTGAGCGTAGCCGAACCATCACCTTATTCTGCGGTGACCCTTCGGCACGCTCAGGGTGACGATATTTTTTTTCTGCGGTGACCCTTCGGCACGCTCAGGGTGACGAGAAAAGCGTCTCAGGGTGACGCGCGAGGCGGGCAAAGCAATCTTAGAATTAAATTTCTCACGTTAAGTATTCCATAAAGGAGAAAAATGCATTCTCATACGACGATTGCAATGATACACAGTACTCCGTATCCTGCGCCGAGAAATTTCCGAGATATGCATATTCGCCGTTTAAAAACGTCTTTTTGAACGTATATGTTTCATATTCCGAGGGCAAAGTTTCATATTCGCCGAGCTCCGCCGCCCGGTATTTCCCGCCGGAGAGGTCTGCGTACACAGTGGCGCTCACGCGCCTTCCGAGCTGGGAGTAAAGAAGATCCGCCTCGAGCAAAACGGCGCTGTCACCGTAGAAGTACAGCGTATACCCTGCACGGACATTGGAAGATAAGCCGAGCGCCGTCAATTTTCCGGTTTTCCCGCCGTAAGTTTCCAAAAGTTCGCCGATTGACGCCGTCCTTTGTTCCGCCCCCGAAAGTTCGTAAAATTCGCACGGCTCCGATCCCCCCGAAGGGTCCCCGTCATTTCCGCTTTGCCCTCCCGGCGGCTCCCCGGGAATCCCGGCCATTCCGTTGTTCTTGTCTCCGCCCGCTATAAAAGAGGGAAGAACGCCGATCAGAACGGCCGCAACGAGGAGAAGGCAGGCGCATGCGGAAACGGGCGCGATCCATTTCTTCCGTCCCGCGCTTCTCCGCCTTGCATGCTCCTCCGAAAGGGCGCGTTTGGCCGCCGAAAGATCGACGTCCGGCGACGTCCCCTCCACATAGGAGTCGATTTTCTCCTCTATGAATCCGTCCTTTTTCATGTCCTTCATAAAAATAACGTTATTCCCCCTCCGTTTGTCCCGCCTGCAGCAACTTTTTTAACATCTCTTCGGCGCGGTTGATTGCCCGTTCTGCGGAAGATTTACCGATATTTTCCTCCCTTGCGATCTCACGGACCGTGTAATCGAGAAAGTAGCGGTAATAAATCATCTTTTTTTCAAGGGGCGGAAGAGCTTTTACGGCATTTTCCAAAAAAAGCGCCTCCTCCCTCTTTTCGGGAGAATAACGCTCGTCCGCAAGGGAAAATACCTCGTCGATGTCTTCGGCGGCCGTTCTTTTGTTCCGTCTCAGAAAATCGAGGGCGGTATTCCGCACCATGCGCATCAAAAAGCCGCAGGCGTTCCCCTCTTTATAGGAAACGGCATTTTTTGCAAGTTTCAGAAAGCACTCCGACACAACATCCTCCGCATCGGCCTCCGAGCCCACGATGCCGCGGGCGAGCGCAAACATCCGCTTCCCCGAGAGGATATAGATACCGTCGAGGGCGGAGACGTCTCCCTTCTTCACGCGCAAGATAAGGCGGTTCAGTTGTGGGTTGTCATAGGGCACGGTGCGGCTCCCTTCATATCATTTTTCGTACACCGAAGGCTTCAATATGCCGACGTAGGGAAGATTGCGGTACCTCTCGTTATAGTCGAGGCCGTAGCCCACAACAAACTCGTTTCCGATATCGAAACAGTTGTAATCGGGCTCAATGTCATACTCCCGTCTTCCCTTCTTATTGAGAAGGGTTATAATGTAAACAAATTTCGCGCCACGTTCATAGAACAGCTTTTTAAGCTCCATGAGGGTAAATCCGCTGTCGATAATGTCCTCCACAATGATGACTTCGCGGCCCTTTACGTCGGTGTCGGCGTCCTTCTTCATGCAAAGCGTTCCCGAAGATGAGGAGCCGCTCCCGTAAGAAGAGACGGCCATAAAATCCAGCGTCACCGGAATATCGAGATGGCGGATAAAATCGCTGTAAAATACAATGCTGCCCTTCAAAATGCCGATGACGACGGGGTTGGCGCCGCGAAAGCGTTCGGCGGTCCGCACCGCCGCCTCTTTCACTTGATTGCGGAGTTCCTCTTCGGTGATCAGAACCCTTTCGATATCTTGATGCATAGATTCTCTCCTTTGCGGTTTTCATGACGGATATGGAACAAGGCGTTATCGGCAGGCAGCGCTTTCCGGTCCGCTTCTCAACCGATGATTCCTCTTCTTACCGTCTTTTCGGTGACTTTCACGCTGTCTGCAATCTCCACGCCGACTACAACGTAAATTTCGTTTTCCTTGGCGATGACGGGGAGTTTTTTCGAGAGCCGCGACGGAATCTTCCGGTCGTTCAAAAACTTTTTAAGCGTCTTCCTCGGGGCATGGTACGGGGAAAACATGTCTCCCTCCCGCCGCGCGCGCACGACGCACTCCTCGGGGAACGCGTCCAGATCGACGATGAGCCTGCGCATGTTGTTTTCGCTCCCCTTTCCGATGTCCTCCGCATTGGACGGACCGTGCTCCTTCACCGAAAAGGGGGAAGGCCGTGTGTACAGCCCCGTTTCCACGGGCGTGCGGGAGAGAACGTCCCCGCTTTGCCGCCCTTCAACGAAGGGAGTTTCCGCGGACTGCGGCTCTTCTTCCCCGGATTCGGAATAAAAGACGATATGATCGCCCTCGCGGATGGCATACCGTCCGGCAGAACGGTTGCCGGCGGACGGCAAAACAATCTTTTTGCCGCTCTGCGCCGTTCTCAACCGTGCAATCTCCTCTAAATTGGCACGCGTGTAGCCGCCCGCCGCATACTGCCGCAGGCAGAAAAGACAGGCGCGGTGAAATAAAACGTCGGGAAGACGTACGGGCACCCACTCCTCCCCCGCGATACGGACGATATGGCTCTTCGCAAGGGTTTGGAGATACTCGTCTTCTTCCGCGGCAAGCGTGGCAAATTCCACAAGGTGCTTCGCCGCGTTCCCGTGTATTTTTTCAAAAGCGGGCAAAACGGTATGGCGGATGTAGTTTCTGGTGTAATTTTCGTCCCCGTTCGTCGAATCTTCTACATAGGGCAGGTTTTTTTCTTCGGCATACGCCCCGATCTCCGCGCGCGTACAGGCGAGAAGCGGCCGCACAATGCCCCCGTATTCCGTTATCGCCTTCATGCCCGAAACGCCCGTCCCGCGCGCCAGACGGAAGAGGACCGTCTCCGCCACGTCGTCCGCATGGTGCGCCGTCGCCACAAAATCGGCCTCGCCGTCTTCGATGACGGAATGAAACGCTCCGTAACGCACGCTCCGCGCAACTTGCTCCATGCTTCCGCCCCGCTCTTCCGCAAGCGCGGGAATATTCACGCGCCGGATTTTCAGGGGAATACCCCATTTTTCGCATATATCTTCGCAAAAATGCATGTCGCGGACGGATTCCTCCCCGCGGATCCCGTGTTCGATATGGAGCGCCGAGAGTGTGATACCGTACTTTTTCGCCTGCTCTTTGAACGCATACAAAAGACAGACGGAATCTATCCCGCCCGATAAAGCGACGCATATGCTACGGTTTTGATATTTTTTCGCGTCAAACAGCATCATCTTTCACAGCGCGCCCGCGTTTTTTTGGCGGACTTCTTTCCGTCCTTTTGCGGGAAAAGCGAAGGAGTGTAAGCCGATTTCCTCCTCTTCGGTTCGATTATAGCATACTTTCTCCGAATACACAAGAAAAATCGGGAAAAGTAAGCCGCAAAGAAAGATTTTAACGGCCGCTCCGCCCGTAAACTACCGTAAAGCGGGGCGAGATCGGGATTGTAAAAAATAATTTTTGAATTTGTTCCAAAATCGATTGACAAACAGCGCGCTTTTCGTTACAATAGAAAAGGTATTCGGTGTGAGCCGAATATTTTTATCGCGGGGTAGAGCAGCCAGGTAGCTCGTCGGGCTCATAACCCGGAGGTCGTAGGTTCGAATCCCACCCCCGCAACCATATGGCGATGTAGCTTAGCTGGTTAGAGCGATCGGTTCATACCCGATAGGTCAGCGGTTCGAATCCACTCATCGCTACCAAAAAACACGGCTTACAGCCGATTTTAATAAAAAAGGCCCCATGGTCAAGCGGTTAAGACACCACCCTTTCACGGTGGTATCATGGGTTCGAATCCCGTTGGGGTCACCAAACGGAAGTGTCTCGAACCGAGTGCGAAGTTTTTCGCTCTCGGCTCGGGACTTTTCTTTTTGCTCGTCGTTTGTCGGATAGTTTGGCAAATTGCACGTTTTCAGCACAATTAAATACTTTTCGCCGTCGAGGATAATTTCTTTGATGAGCGTGTCAAACAGCTTCTTGCGCTTATCAAGATTGGTCGGATCTTCGGCACATTCGATTGCCGACACGCTTTTGTGAAAGAAATCCATCAGCATTTCCACCTGCAACGGCTTTATATTATCGGCTTCCATGTCGGCGATCTTCGCCACTAACTGCGTTTTGAGAAGCGCAAGCTCGCTCATCTTGTTTTGGGTATATTCGTTATAAATCCCCTTGCAAATCGCCATGTGTATTTCCACGGCTTGCTCTGCAACCCGCCGCAAAAAGGTTTCGTCTTTCAATGCCGTCATTACGGCTTTATAAACACTATCCTCAAAGAGCTGTTTGGGAACTGCATGGGAACAGCATTTGTCTTTGCCTTCCTTTTTGCGCCGACACCTGTAAAAGTAATGAATCTCTCCGTTTCGGCACGTTCCGCTCTCGCCGTTATAGAGCGCGCCGCAGTGCGAACATATAATTTTGCCGCTCAATATAAACTTTTCTCCTGCGCGTACCCGCCCCGACTTGTGCGAATTTACCGCAAGCATTTCCTGTGCGCGATTGAAAGTCAACTCGTCCACGATAGGCATAATGATATTATCATATACCTCTCCCGCATATTGACATTTGCCGATATATTTTTGATTGCGCAACATATCCGAAATGCGTCCGAACGAAAACCGATTGCTTTTATGAGTACGGATACCGCTTTTTTCAAACCACGTTTTGATTTCTTTGATTGACGTGCCGTTTACATAGTCATCAAACATCTTTCGTATAACTTCGGCTTCTTCGGGAATGACCTGATATTTCTTGTCCACGATACGATACCCGTAAATGGGCTGAATCCCCGCGGCGTTGCCTTTCAAACAGATTTCACGCATACCGCGTTTCACCTTTTGCGAAAGCTCGGCGGAGTAGTACTCCGCCATGCCTTCGAGCATACTTTCCAAAATAATTCCTTCGGGAGAATCGGTGATCTGTTCGCAAGCAGACAAAATTTTTACGCCGTTCTTTTTTAGCGTCGCCTTGTTGATTGCACTATCATAACGGTTGCGGGCGAATCTGTCGAGCTTGTATACAAGCACGTAGTTAAATCCCTGCTTTGCACTGTCTTTGAGCATTTGCTGAAACTGTTCTCGCTTGTCCGTTTTACCCGAAACCGCGCGGTCGATATACTCTCGCACAATGACGTAACCGTTGCGCTCGGCAAATTCATGGCACACGCGAAGCTGTCCCTCGATGCTTTGTTCGGTTTGCTTTTCGCAAGAATACCGGGCATAGATTACCGTTCTTTTTTCAGTCGATTCCATAATTACTCTCCATTCGTTTTACCGTTTCGGGATTGTCGAGCAGATAATATGCAAGGCTTTGAGCACAACTTTTCACAAACTCATCGCTGTAATGGATTTCTCCCGATTTGATTTCGCCCGTCGCCATATTACAAAATATCGTGTCGTCCCCGATATTTTCGGCACTGACTGAATATTTTGGGCTTCCGTTATATGCACTTAATTTTTTCTTTACATAATTACTTCTTTGTTGATATTTCACCTCGAATCATTGTCTGCGCTACGGCATACAATGTTCTCTTTGCCGAACGGATATCATGTTCTTTTTCCATATAACTACAATGTTCTTTCGTTATTTATAGCGTTCGTCCTCCTTATATCTTTTTTCGTAAAAAAGCTTTCAAAGCCGTTGAAATCTTTTTTTACGATTTTTTAGCGGCTCCGCCGCTCTGCCTGCAAATTTCAGTGCCCACGATTTAATTCGCAGGCATTCACACCGCCGAGTCGGCAAGCCGCAAATTGAGTGCGCGGGCGCAAAAGCGTTGTTTTGCTTGCGCAGTAAATTTTATTTCTGTTTGATTTCGTCCTCTAACACCTTCCAACCCGCATAGATGAGCTGTACCTTTGATATGCCGTTCGCTTCCAAAAATGCGTTGAGCTTTTGAAGATCGCTCCTCGGCATACTTGTCCCGAAAGTCGCATTCTTCGCCTTGCGTTCTTCTCTGTGCTTTTCCTCATACCGCTTGTCGATAATCTTTTTATCCGTTTTCATCGTAACCTCCACGGGCTTATTATACATTGTTAATACGATTTTGTCAAGCGGTTTCTATGAAATTGTTTGTGCGCGCAGGTCGTGTCCCCCTGCGTGGACTTGCGTGGAGAGCGAAGCGGCGTGTTATTTTCCCCAATTCCAACGGTTTGTCGGAGTGGAAGGCGGTGCGGTTTTGCGTTCTTCCTCTGCGTGGGCTTGCTTCATTTCTTCCTCAATCTCTCGTAGGCGGTTATGGTATCGCGCCGTCGTGGGGAGAATGGTATCTACCACCGAAGAGAACAGTCCGCCTATTATTCCGCGCACCTTTCTCGATGAGATAGCAAGACTGCGCTTTAAGGCTTTAT
>CAZTBU010000010.1:0-56803 GCA_964612545.1 uncultured Clostridia bacterium
CTTACGCCCAAAGTACTTGGCCCAACGGCCCGGGAGGATAGGTAGTTGCCGGATTTCATTGCTCCTTAGCTCAGCCGGTAGAGCACGCGGCTGTTAACCGCGGTGTCGTCAGTTCGAGTCTGACAGGAGCAGCCATCTTTGTAGTACGAAAAGGCTGCAAAACGAAATAAGCCACCGAAATTCGTCATTTCGGTGGCTTATTTACGATATATTGTGGTTGCGGGCAAATATATTCGCCTTCGTTTATCTTTGTATTTGACGGCTGCAAAAAGCCGCTTTTTTCGATACACGTAACAAGTAGTATAAATGTCCCGCTTTGATTTGAAATTATGCAAAAACCGTCCTAAAAAATATCGCAAAAAATACAGGAACAGATTGCTTCGTTTCGGTAAAAACCGCCGTTTTCTCCATATAACGCAGAAAGCCGCCCGACCGCAATTCTGCGGTCGGGCGGCAATATACCTGTTGTTTCGTTTCATAAACGGGAAGCGCGGCGGTTTCGGAAGAACGCGCCCGCCTCGTTGTTAAAAGACAAAACCTCGTTTTGCCCGACGTCGTACCCGTATCCCATGAGGAAGCGGATTTCCCGCCGTATTTTACTCAATGACAACGAGCACGCCCTCGCCTGCACCAAGGATAGCTTTCAATTCGGCGCCCGTAAAAGGCGTTTTCTCCCCTTTCGCCACGGCATAACCCCCTATGGAAGAATCGAAGAAAAGAGAGACTTCGTCACTTTCAAGGATCGAATTGTTCGTGATATAGAACGCCGATTTGCCGTTATAGTCGAAGCATCCGATAAGCGCGTGCTCTGCGGTTGCGGACGAAAGCTCGCCGTAATTCAAAAGCGTGTCGCTCTCGGGAATATAGCTGTTGCAGTCATTTCCCCACGGCGAGCTGCCTACGACCATCATCCCCTTGCTCTTCGAGCACATCAGGACCTCGTCCACCGCCTTAATCTGCGTGTTGGCGGTTTTGACGTAGTTGTAAACCTCGGTGCGGTTGCCGTTTGTATCGAACATGGCGCCGTTGAAATACGCAAGATCCGTATTCACGCCCGGCACGACGCCCGTGAAGTATTGGATGCCCTTCGCGCCGCAGGAAAGCAATGTGTTCACCGACCAAAGAAGTTCCGCCTCATTGGGGATGAACGTTGTGGGTGTGTATTGACACGTTTGGACGAACCCCCAAAAGGGAATGTTCGCCTGCATCGCCGCCGAACGGATTATCGTCATATTCCTGAAATAATCCTTCCTGAGGGTTCCCCGCTCCGCTTGCGTCGTGCTGGGTAAAGCATAATAGTCATAGCTTAACACTTTCGGTTTGCAGATGCGCATATAATCGGAGACGTACTCTTCGTAAGTGTACCCGCTCATCCCTTCTGGAAGTCCCTTGCCTTCTTCCGGTATACGGTAATAGAGTTGCAGATCGGTTGCATATAAAGGGAAAAGGTTCACCCACCACAGGGCTCCCTTTGTAAGCTCCGGCATAAAGCCGTCGAGCGCCGTCTGCATCCGCGCAATAGTTTCGAACGACGCCCTGCCCGGTTCGTCCGCCTGTATGATTCCCGCAAACGCCTCGTGATACTTCGCCTGCGCGAGCGCTGTCTTTGCTATGGCTTCGTCCTCAATGGTGTCTTGCCGGTTGAGGGTCAGGAGATAGGCAAGCCCGTAATCCGCGCAAAAATCGAGCGCTTTAATCGAAACAGGCTCGGAAAGCCCTATCATCATATTCACGCCCGCTTCCTTATAAGCGGCATACAGATCGGGTTTATCATAGAGCGGAGCCGTAAGCGCGTTATACGCCCCGATCGGCATCGTCTTGTAATCGTGGCAGCGCATCCAGAAAGAGCCGTAGGTTTCATAGGTCACATCGAGTACCTGAGTGTACCCCCCGTTTCCGCTTTGGTTTTCGTTCGTACTTCCGTTGACGGAAGAACCGCACCCCGCGGTAAACGCAAGTAGTGACGCCGCAAGGACTATCGACAAAATCTTCTGCTTCTTTTCCATATTGCTACCTCAATTCCCGTATGCCCGTCTTTGCGGCTTCACAAGATTCCGATACTGCTTGATTTCTTCTATGGTCAAGCCCTCGTTCCGCTCTGCCTTTTCCAAAATTTCTTGGTCGTTCATATCTTACCTCCCATTTTTGCGTTTGCCGTAAGCATACGATACACTATTTTTCCGAAAGAGTCAAGTGTTTAATCGTACTTTTTTCGTTTACTCAAAAAAAGGCTCAATAGCAAAGATAAGTTCCGCATTTTTCACTTACTAATGAAAAGTGCCTATTCAGGCAGTTTTTTGTGGACTTTACCTCTGCAAACTTCCACACCGTTCCCTTGCGAAGGCTTAAATGAGCGTAAAAAGACCGGAGGTCGGCTATTTTTGCACACGTAAAGTCCACCCCTCAAAAAGTAAAATCCACTGTGTTTTGTCCCGTTTTCGCCATTTCTCTTACTTTTTTAATAGGTCGGGCGTCAGGATGATCTCCTCATACGGGATCTTCCTTATCCCCAAAAGCTCCGCCGTTTCTTCGCCATACATCAAGGTAAAGACGTCGTAAGGACTGACATCGTTCAAACGTTTTCTCCCATACGAATTGATGTGGCTCATCATAGTATTGATGTCTTCCTGTGTATAACCTTCCAAGCTCTGTCCCCGCGGGATGATCCGCCTTATGAACTCATGCGTGACTTCAATGCTTCCCTTTTGGTCGGGACGATTTCTGTCACAGTAGAACACTCTCGTCCGCATTTCACCGTTCAGATCGGCTTCTATCCTCAGCGGATTGGAGAACTCGCTTCCGTTATCCGTTAAGAGAACAGGAAACAGCTTCTTGAATCTCTCCCGTCCGAGAATGGAATCTAATCTGCTTATCGCTTGGATGACACTTTTCGAAGTATTTGCATCTCTCAATATGGCAAGCATGAAGCCGCAGGAGACGAAGTGCAATGTCAACAGCACTTTCCCGGCAATTCCGCCCTTTACCGTATCCATTTGCACCACCGAAACGGGATTCTCTTTCATAAATTGCAGATAATCTCCGTAGGTTCGTCCCTCGCGGCAATGCTTGTCTATTTTGAACTCCACCTTTTTGCGGCGCGGTCTGTATCTTACTTTTCTCGGCAAATCTATATTTTTCAGTTTAAAGACTCCACCGTTGATGTAAGTATAGATTGTTCTTTCACTTATGGTGAGTTCATCCTTGTGCGCCAAATAGACATGGTGGACGGATTGTCCGTTCAAAATAGGTTTCACGATGATTTGTCCGATACGGTTTGCCTCTGCTTTTCGGATATAAAATCCTTTTCTGCTTTCGGATAGGGTATGTCGGTACTCGTTCTGTGCGATATGTGCTCTGTAAAACTTCTTCCGAAAGTGGCAGCCTCTTGTTTTTATGCAGCCGTTGCAACAGTACGGCGAATGTATCAATCTCTCGCAAATTTGCTCTTCGTATTCCGCGCAAGAGGTATTACATTCAGAGCATTTATAGCAGAAGTCCGTACACCATTTCGCTCCGCAGACGTGCCTCTTAAAACACCCGTCCGAATGCTTACATTGATTGAACGGACGACCGCCGCAACCTGTTTCTTTGACTTCCAAATGTTTCTTGATTTCTTTTGCAATTGTAGTGGGAGCTCGGTTCAAGGCTTTTGCAATCTTGCGCAAGCTCTTATTCTCTTTTAACATAGTGTAGATTTCGATCCTTTCCGATAATGTTAAATGCTTGTATTTCGCCATGGGCCTTCCTCTTCGGCATTACGGGACATTCACATTATCTCAAATCTACCCTGTTTGCACCTCCCCTCTCCTCCCTCCCACTCATGTGGACCTTTCCTTTTCAATTGAAGACTCAAAAAAATTTACGTTACGAGAGCCGCGATTCCCCGCACAAGATACGGGCAGGCGACGACGATAACGAAGATGACGACCAAGCCGACGAGGTAGTTCACGAGCATTTTCTTTGCTTTCTCCCTATCTTCGTTCTTATGAGCAATGATGAGTGCGACGCCGATCGCAATACTCCATACTCCCGCCGTGGCAAGGAATACCCATATCATATACGGGCTATATTGCTCAAACAGATACTCCACATAGTTGGATACTTCCTCGTATTGGTCCCCGAGTTCCTGTGTATAAGAAGCTCCGCAGACTGTGCAAGTGTAAGTTCTCCTCGTATTCCCATTCGAGCTTTGCACGTCGGTGATTTCATAGTTATGCCCGCGAGCGGGTATACGGGTTTCTACCGTGTCGCCGCACTTATCGCATACCGCTTTTGTCATGCCGTCCTCTGTACAGGTTGCCTCCTTTTCGATTCTGCTTGTATATGAGTGTCCCGTAGGCAGGCTGCCGTCCGGCTCCGGAATTTCATAGCCGCAGACCTGACACCTTTGCACGGTTTTGCCTCCCTCCGTGCAGGTCGCGGGGAATGTCTGCATTACGTAACGATGCCCGAGCGCCTGCGTTTCGCCGCTCCGGTATTCATCTCCGCAACGGCTGCAAGTATACAGGGTATATCCGCCTTCCGTGCAGGTTGCGGATACAACCGTTGCCGTATAGCTGTGCCCGAGTGCCTTTGCTATGGTATCCCGATAGCTGTATCCGCACTTTGAACAGGTATAGACGGTATATCCGTCGTCCGTGCAGGTTGCCGCCGTGGTCTTGGTCGTGAAACTGTGTCCCGATCCGTTCTCGTTTGTCGTCTCCGTATAGCTGTAATGACAGCGCGAACAAGTATAGATAAATTTTTCACCCGTGCAAGTGACAGACGTTTCAACCGTATAACTGTGTCCCAAAGCGTCCGTGCGGTTATCCACATAGCTCGAACCGCAACGGGAACACTTGTGCGTGGTATATCCCTCGGTCGTGCAGGTCGCAGGTGTCGTCGTACTGTCATAGCTATGCCCGAGTTCGGAGGTCTGATTGCTTTTATAAGTATCCCCGCACCTCGTGCATCTGTTTGTCGTATATCCGCCCGAAGTGCAGGTCGCGGGTGTGGTCGTTGCCGTATAGCTATGACCGAGCGCGCTCGTCCGGTTGTCCGTATAGGTATCTCCGCACGGATTAGAGTAATGAAAGATAGGCTCGTCATAATGCTCAAAAACGGCTTGCCTATCGAGGAAAAGTATAATTTATAAGACTTGGACTTGGACTTGGCTATTACCGAAAAAGCTCGCGCAGCGTTTTCGTACTACATAGTTAAGTTGGAATGAGTCGAACTCGTTTGGGGTTCGACTCATTTCGGCTTTTTTCGGTTTAGGTTACTTTTTGTAGCCATGATATACGGTCTGTAAGGGCTTGCTTATAGACCTTATTTTTTTTTGCCATTTTAAGAAATTTTTGCCCGATTTCGGACAGGGATAGACGGATATGTTCTGCCGCACAAATATTTTATCTTCGGTATATTTTTTGTTATAAAACAAAAAACAACAATAATTATATAATTTCCGCAAATTATATTGACAGGTTTGTCTGTTCGTGCTATACTCTAATAGATAAATATATTATTGCATGAATCAGGCGGGAGGCCCGGAATGAGCGATATTACTCTGAAACACATTTATAAAGTGTATCCCAATGGGGTGAAGGCGGTCAATGATTTTAACATGAATATTGCCGACGGGGAATTTATCGTGTTCGTGGGACCGTCCGGGTGCGGGAAGTCCACGACGCTTCGAATGATTGCGGGGCTTGAAGAAATCACTACCGGAGAATTGACGATCGGCGGCGTTGTAGCAAACGATATTCCGCCGAAAGACAGAAATATTGCAATGGTGTTTCAATCCTATGCTCTTTATCCCAACATGAACGTCTATGAGAATATGGCATTCGGGCTTGAAATGCACAAAGTTCCCAAAGAAGAAATCAAAAAGAGAGTAAACGAGGCCGCCGAGATTCTCGGCATAACCGAATATTTGGATCGAAAGCCCAAAGAAATGTCCGGCGGGCAACGCCAACGTGTTGCACTCGGACGGGCAATCGTGCGCGATCCCCAAGTCATGCTCCTTGACGAGCCGCTTTCCAATTTGGACGCGAAGCTCAGAGCGCAGATGCGTTCGGAGCTTGCAGCCTTGCATTTGAAATTAAAGACCACCTTTATCTATGTGACCCACGATCAAATCGAGGCCATGACGATGGGCACGCGGATCGTAGTCATGAAAGACGGTTTTGTGCAGCAGATAGATACGCCTACGAATCTATACCGCTATCCCGCCAACAAATTTGTGGCAGGGTTTATCGGAACTCCTCAGATGAATTTTCTTGACGGTACGCTTAAGAAAAAGGGCGAAAAGGTGGAAATTGCATTTACGGATAGCGGAGTGAAGGTCGAAGTCCCTTATTCGTATTTCTACAAGGTGCATCCGAAATATCTGAACGGGGATATTGCCGTCACGATCGGTTTCCGTGCAGAGGATATTTCCCTTCCCGTGGCGGAAAGTGACGCTTATGCTACGGTGCCTGTCATCGGGATCCGCAAGGAGGATCTCGGTGCGGAAACGCTCATACACGGACGGATCGGAGAGGGGGAAGATAATGTACGGTACCCCGAAATCATTATGAAGATCAAAACCGAAGAAGATCCTACGGATTATGCGGATCGGCGCTTTGCGGCCGCTTTGAATTTGAACAGGATCCATTTGTTCGACAAAGAGACGGAAGAATCCGTTATGCCGCGCATTCCGAAGTTCAATGTCCTCAATTGTACGGTAGAAAACGGTATTTTGCACTTCTTGGGGAACAGTTTCCCCCTTCCTCCCGCTTTGCAGACGGCTGAAGGCGCGGACGAAATGCTTGTCCCCACGGATGCAATCACGGAGAACGGGAGTTTCGTTGCCGTGATAAAGAGGACGGAAAAAATCAATGAATCCATTCTTCTTGAAATGGAGCTCGGCGGGCGGATTTTGTATGCTCTGTCCGATCATGAGGCAAGCGGAAAATACGGTTTCTCGCTCGACATGAAACGGCTCTCGTTTCGGAAACAGGACGAAGAAGTGGTTGCGCCGTTGCCGTTGGAGATTAAATTTGACGGCCGTTTCAAAAAAGGCGCAAAGGCGGCCCGCACGGCAAGCGAAAAGAAAAACATCTTTCTTCGCATGGGAAAAGCGATCCGTGACTTCTTCGGCCCGCGCAAATATACATATATTTTGGAGATCGGGAATTTTGAGATTCCCGCACCCGAAAACATCAGCGCAAAGCTGATAAGCACATTTTCTGCCCGCGGAGCTTTGAAATCAAACTATTCCTTTGAATGCACCCCGTATGACCTCTCCCTCGGTGAGCAGGGGATTGCCGCGGAAGTGGTCCGTATCCTCGATTACGGAACGGAAAAATTTGCACAATGTGCGGTAGGGGATAAGACGGTCTGTGTCAGGGTGGATGAGCCCGCAGAGGGAGCGGTTAAAATCAGTCTTTCAATCGACAAACTCTCCATCATTCAGAAGGAAAAAGATATTCGTATCATATAATGAAAGTTATATAATAAAAGGCGACGGAATACCGTCGCCTTTATGCTTTTCACGGGCATTTACTTGTTCACGGGTTGCACAATGCTTTCTATGACGCCGAAGAAAGCGGGATCGGGTTTATCAAGAAGTTCCTCGTATTTGGTGACATAGACGGTATCGGTTTTGCCGTCGATTTCGGCCGTGGCCAACAGATTATCAAGCCCGAATTGTTCATCTTTTGCCGTAATGAAATGATATTTTATTTTGTAAGATTCAAGGGCCTTCGTTTGCGGCTTTGATTCGAATTCGAAAGGAGTATAATCGAATTTTGCGTTGCATACGGCCACAAACTCTATTTTTGATAAAGCATTATATCTGTCAAGAGAGATTTTGTAATATAATACATCGCCGCTGACACTGTCATTTGTCCGTGTTAGTTGAACGGAATACACGGACTCGTCGATTTCGAAAGCAAAATCATGCATTTCGGAGTTCAACTCCGCACAGGAAGATGCTCTGGTCTCGAAGTTCGCCTCCAGATATACATCTTTCGGATGAAAAGTGTGGGATACGGCAAATGAGACGATGAGCACAAGGGAAGCAGTCGCAATTGCCCCTCCGATAGCCCACTTTTTCCATCCGCCGCGCTTCGGCCGTGCAGCAGCGGCGGGATATTTGACCCCCAAAGCGCGGAGTGTGCGGCCGTCATCGGCATCCATGATTTCTTGTTGATCCTTGCGGGCCTTTTCTTTCAGATATTTTTTTGCTTTCATAATCAATAAATTTGAATCGCCAATGCGTCATTGATTTTTGTATCGAGGCCAATGTCATAAATCCCGGAAGAATATAAATTGAGCCCCGCCGCAACATTGAAGTAATTTTTCGTGATTGCCCCGTCGGAGGTTTGGTAATTATAAACGGAATACCCAAAGCCTACCATCACATGGTTCGCGTCGGACCGATAATATGAAATTTCATCCCGATCTTCGTATTCCATCCTCATTCCGACAGTGTACCCGCTGAGAAATAATACAATGGGGATATTGTTTTCGATGTATGATTGTGCTTTGGAGAAACTGAAAGTTTTCCCGGACATACAGGAGGAAACCGATACGCTTTTTCCCTTATTCGAACAAAAACTTTTCAATCCGTCAAGGAATTGGTCTTCCGTCGTGCCGTTTTCCGTCGTTCCCATTAAACTATGTAATTCCTGTATAACAAGCTCCACCGCGTCATCTTCTATCGTGTAGATATATCCTGTTCCGTAGAGACTTCCCGATGTATGATCCGGTATCAGATTTTCATCATACCTGTCATAAAACCCTACAAGGTTCGATGCGGCGATGGGGGCGCAGGAGCCTACGGTCGGCGCAAAGGTATAGGTCGGCCATCTGATGGCTAAATCGAATTTATGATGGTCTTTGGTTTGGTAGCGGATCGTATAATTTTCTACCGACGAAGAGAGCGGGCTGAAAGTATCGTCATCATAGACTATAGCCGTATCCCGGTAGGTTTTTTCGTTTTCCGCGCTTGCTTTCGGCGTGCAGGGGGCGGAAACCGCTCCGAACAGTAAAAGACAGCTCAATCCTACAGATGCAAAATGTAACATTTTTTATTTCCTCCTAAAAGTATCTACATAGAATTAGTCGTGATGAAACGCAAAAATGTTACAAAAATTTTTCGAGAATTTTATATGCACGGCTCACTTTTAAGCGCACGTTGCCGCAACTCATGTGTAACATACTTGCAATCTCCGTGTGGCTGTATCCTTCCCAAAAGTGTAAATAGAGTATTTGGCGGGATAACGGGTCAAGATGCCCGAAGGCAAGCCGGATATCGGCGCTCAGATGAGAATAATCGGGATCGGGAGAAAGACGGAACGTGTCTGTGTACGAAAGCTCTTCATGGGTTTTTCTTAAAATGTCGATGGCCTTGTTGTCGGCTATCGTAAAAAGCCACTGCGCGGGAAATTGAACGGATTCGGGCGTATCCCCTTCCAAAAGGGTTGCAAAAACTTCCTGCGCAATATCCTCCGCACTGACGGTTTTACCGAAACGGCAACGGAGATGGAGAATGATTTTTGAATAATATTCCCGGTAGATCGGAACGACCGCCTGTTTATCATCCTTGATTTTTCGGAGAATCCGGTTAAACTTCTGTGGGTTCATTTTCTTTCGTTTCGGTTAGTCGGTGTAACTATCAATCACGGTCATGATAGCAAATTTTTGCTTGGATGTTAAATTGTCATATTTGTCGAGAAGAATTCTTTTCTCGTTCGTCAGGGGAACGACGGCCTCTTTCATATCGCAAAACAGCTCGAACGGCTGTATTTCAAGCGCATTGCATACCTTTTCGATGTTCGGCAAACTCGGAGAATAATTCGCCGATGAAAACCAATTCCTTATGGCTACCTCGGAAAGATCCGTCCGCAAAGCCAATTCACGGACGGTCACTCCCTTCTGTTTCATGAATTTTTGTATGTTGGTTTTCACCATCAGAATCATGGAAGAATTTTTTATGGACATTACAAAAGAATTATAATATATTTGCGGAAATAACATAAACAACAATTCTTTATAAATATTTCGAATTTAATAAATAAAACTTTCGTATTGCGCAAGCGGGCGCAAAAAACGGGAAAAAACGGGAAAAAACGGGCTTTCCGGCACAATAATTTCTTGCCCTTCCGCCCGGTTTATCAAAAAGGGACTTCCCGTGAAATTCTCCCGCGGCATGCGCTTTTTGCCCCCGCGGAAAGACCAAAAAGGGGCTTTTTTACCAAAATCAGGAAAAATTTTTTATTTTTTTGTAACATTTTGTCATCTCAACCCGACTAATTCGGTGAAGAGCAAAACAAACACTCCGTTTTCTTTGCCCCCGAAGGACAAGCCCCGGGAAAAAATAATCGAAAGCAATTTATTTTCGGAAGTTTTTTGAGTACGTAACATTTTTTGAGAATTTCAAAAAAATTTCCGCAAAAAGTATTGTTTTTCCTTCGCAACGTGCTATAATTAAAACAGCTCTTCGGCGATGGAAAATTGCTTTCGGCAGTCATCCGTCGGTTCTCCCCGTCGGGCAAATTCAAAACAGGAGTGAAATGTATGAGAAAAAAAACTATTGTCTTAACCGCCATGGCGGTTACCGTAATGTATGCGGCCACCCTTGCACTTGCAGGGTGCAATACCGCAAAGCAGAATCCGCCGGAAACGCATTCGCACACGTTGGAATTCATCGCGGAAGAAAAGGCCACCTGCACGGAGGCGGGCCACGAGGCATATTACAAGTGCACCGATCCCGAATGCGGCAAGCTCTTTTCCGATAAGAACGGGGAAACGGAGATCGCCGCGGCAAAATCCATCCCCGCAACGGGACACAATATGACCAAGCACGAGGCTGTGGAAGCAAGTTGCGGAAAGGAAGGAAATCTCGAATACTACACCTGCGCGAATGAGGCGGCGGATGTGTACTATGCCGATGAAGCGGGGACGACGACGCTTCCCTCCGTCATCACGGAAAAGACGGGTGAACACACGCTTGTGAAAGTCCCCGAAATCGCGGCAACTTGCGCTGCCGAGGGCACGGAAGCCTATTGGACTTGCGTGACTTGCAACGCAATGTTCTCCGATGAGAAGGGGGAAACGGAGATCACGGCGCCGGTTTCCATCCCCAAATCGAATGAGCACGGGGCGCCGAAGTTCGCAGGAGACGGGGATGAGATTCCCGATCCCGTTGCGGGAGGCGGCGATTTGAGTATGGTTTGTTCCGTTTGCGGCGAAACACTGGAGAGCATTTCTTATGCCGCCGGCTTTAAGAATACAGGAGAACAGGTAACGACGCAAATTGAGTTACCCAAAGAAGGAAAATATTATGCCACTACATGGAAGAGTGACAACGGCAAGGGCGGATGGAACTATAAGGAAATTTTATATATTGCTTTCGAAATAACGGAGGCGGGGACTTATACATTACAGTTTGAAGATTTGATTGTCCAAAAGGACCGCGTCAGAGTACTTAATAACTTAGCTATCAAAAATACGGGTTATGTAACGTTTCCGTCTCCTACCGACTTCGGGATATTCGAAGGAGCGGAACTAATCCCCGGAACATTAGATACACAATTACAGCTCGTCGGCAACGTCACCATGGATGCGTGGCAAGCCGGAACGAAGGAACAATTTTATTCTATTACCTTTACCACGACGGCTGAAAACTTAACCGCTCAAGGTGGGGCCCTGTATATTCAGGTTGGGGTGTGTTATTATGCACCCGATACAGAAGGCGCCCTCAAAGTTCAATCCAATTGTGTTGTCCCCGTGCTGATCACTTTGAGCAAGAAAGCCGCTTGACCGCCCCGGATACTGTTCGCCCGTGACGTCAATTCAGGATAAAATTGGCACAAACACATTTTTGTGCAAAAAATATATTTTTAGGAGGTTTTATTATGACAAGATCAAAGCGTTTTTATGCAGCGATCATCGCGTCTCTCATGGCGCTCGTCCTTGTGGCGGGAGCCGTGACGGGTATCGGCGTGCTTTCGGCGGGTGCGGCGGAGACCCCAGTCGTAGAGCCCGGCTGGTACGTCATGGGGAACGGCGCAGGCACGGAGGAGGGCGTCGGGCTCAAGAATTGCAGCTGGACCGAATTCAAGTCCGCCTACAAGCTCACGGGAACGCCCTTATCTGGGGACGAGGAGCACGAGAACTATCTCGGCACGTGGGAAACCGCAAAGCTGGCGCTCTATGAAGGGGATCAATTTAAGTTCCTCTATGCGGACGGTACGCTCGCGGGTCCCAACGATGATAGCTGGGGAGTAGGCTTTGTCGGCGGATTTTTTGAAATCCCCGAATCCCTGCGCGACAACTTCTGGGACGGCGGTCTCGGCAATATCCAGATCAAGGAAGGCTATCAAGGCTGGTACACTTTCAGGGTAAGCGCGGTTATGGTACAGGAGAATGTTCAGATTACAGTCTCCTATATCTATGACAATATAACTCCTCTTCCCGAACTTGAGACTACCTATGAGATGTACGTCGTCGGCACGATCGAGAGCTTTCCCGAAGTGGGCTGGCCCGGGCAGGAAGGCAAGACCATGCTCAGGATGACCCCGTATGAGGTTCAGGTAAAGGACGAAAATGGCGAAATGATCACGGTCACGAAATATTACTCCGAATCGATCTACTTCCGCACCACGGACGAGATCAAGGTCTACAACGCTGTAGACGGTGCCTATTATCCGAGCGGCGTCGATAATAATAAATCTCCCGTAGAGGATGGCTGGTATGTCATCGAGTGGCAAGAGACGGCTCCCGACTTTGAGTTCAATGAAGTCGCCGCGCCCGAAACCGGAGCAAACAACTGACATGCGGCCGGAACTCTTCCGCGCGGGGAACCGCGGAGGAGGGATGGCGGCAATCCATAAGAAATACAGGGCGGGAGGAGAACCCCGCCCTTACTTATGGGGGATCCGTGGGGGCAGCGCCCCCCGGGAGCGGGGGCGTTTTGTTCCGCGGGGCAGAAAACCCGCCGTCAATCCTCCGGATAGGGCGTGCGCTTGGGGGCGCAAGTCTTGTCTTTATCTATGAGTGAGGAGGGGACCGTGGATTCCATGCCGTGGAACCCGCGCAACATCGCCTTCATGACGTCGAAGGCCTGTTCGCCGATCTTCACGCTGTCGCGCATGATCGCGGTGAAGCCGAGCGGCTTGTCGGCGGGGGGCACGCTGTCGCAATAGGAAATCACGGAGATGTCTTTCGGGATCTCCCGTCCCGCCCTCCGCAGGGTGGCAATGAATCCCTCCGCTGCGGCATCCGAAGCGATAAGCGCCGCCGTGATGTACTTATTGTAGAGCAAAAAGTACTCCGCCGCAGTCTCGCCGCCCTTGAAAGAAGGGTCGGTATTGTAGGTGAGATCGAAGCGGTAGGGAATGGCGTTCGTCTGCAATCCGAAAAGGTACCCCGCGAAACGTTCCGCATTGAGATAGGGATCGAACTCGTTGCCGATATAGCCGATCTGCGAATGTCCGAGCGAGACGAGATGGTCGATTGCGTTGCTTGCGGACAGCATATCGTTGGTTTTCACGCTCGAGACCACATTGTTGTCAGAAATCTGGCTGTTGATAAGCACGACCGGGAAGGCGGTCTTTCTCAGTTTGGCATAGAGCGGAGAATGGTAGCCGACGTTGAGGACCAATGCCCCGCAAAGATTGTGTACGGGGAAGAAGGTTTCCGCATCGAAGTCGTTTCCGATCTCATAGACGTTGACGGAATAGCGGGATTGCCCTGCGATTGACGTAAACGTATCGGCAATTGCCTCAAGGGAACTGCCGGGGATGATATGACGTCCCCAAAGAACGCCGAGCGTACCCTTAACGGAGGTGGAACGCTGTGAGGTAAAGCCCACTTCTTTGGCGTATGCCAAAACTTTTCTCCGCGTTTCGGGCGAAATGTCGTCCGAATCGTTCAGGGCGCGGGAAATCGTGGAAAGCGAAAGACCGAAGTGGCTGGCTATATCTTTGATCGAAACTGCTTTTGTCATAATAATCCACCGGAACAAACGAATTATAACACGAAAATATAGTTCGGTCAAGGAAAACCTTGCGCCGTCTCGTCCCCTCCGTTATTGCCAAAAAGGGGCTTTTCAAATCAAACATAAGAGTAAAATTTCCGCAAAAAAGCCGAAATTTTGCAGTTAACTTCGGAAGTTAATTTTACTCTGAAAAAAATATTTTATAATGCAATAAATTTCCGCAAAAACTGTTGCTTTTTCGGAAGAAATGTAGTAAAATAAAAATGTTCTTTCGCGGAAAAGAAGAGGCAGGCGGTGAAAAAAAATTTAAGGTCTGCGGGGATTTTAATGCCGGTTTTTTCGTTGCCGTCGCCATACGGGATCGGAACGCTCGGCAAAGCCGCTTACAATTTCGTCGATTTCCTGCATGAAGCGGGGTGCGGCGTTTGGCAGGTGCTTCCTTTGCAGCCGACGTCGTTCGGAAACAGCCCGTATTCGTCCTGCGCGTCGGGGGTTTTCAATCCTTACTTCATCGACCTCGACCTTTTGCACCTCGGCGGACTGCTTGAACCCGAAGATTACCGCGGTCTCGATTGGGGAACGGATCCCCGCAGGGTGGATTACGGCAAGATATATGCTTTGCGGATGGGCGTGCTCCGAAAAGCGTTTTCCCGCTTTAAGCGGGATAGCGGCGGCTGGCGCGAGTTCGTAAAAGAAGAAAAATATCACGATTATGCGCTCTTTATGGCACTCAAAGACCGTTTCGGCGGCGTGTCTCACGAAAAGTGGGGGGAATATTCGGAGTACAACAAAGACGCTGTGTTGCGGTTCGGGCGGGAACATGGCGAAGAAATTGCTTTTTGGCAGTTTACGCAGTATGTTTTTCTCGGACAATGGCGGGCGCTCAAGGCATATGCAAACGAACGCGGCATAAAGATCATGGGCGATATGCCCATCTACGTCGCCCGTGACAGCGTGGAGATGTGGAAGTACAAACGGGAGCTGTTCCAGCTTGACGGGCAGGGCAATCTTGCGGCGCAGGCGGGTGTCCCGCCCGACGCGTTCTCCGCGGACGGACAGCTTTGGGGCAACCCCGTCTACGATTGGGAGAAAATGAAAACGGACGGGTATGCGTGGTGGCGCCGCCGCATTGCCGACGCGCTTGAAATTTACGACATTCTGCGCATTGACCACTTCATCGGATTCGTCCGTTACTACCGTATTCCCATAGACGCCGCGACGGCAAAGGAAGGTACATGGGAGAAGGGGCCGGGTGCGAAGCTCTTCCGTGCGTTCGAAGGAGCGCCGATCGTTGCGGAGGATTTGGGCGTTGTGACAAACGCCGTGCGCCGCGAACTTGAAAAAACAGGCTATCCGGGCATGAAAATTCTGCAACACGCCTTTGACGGGAATCCGCAGAATGAACATAAACCGGGCAACTATACGGAAAATTTCGTTGCCTACACGGGCACGCACGACAACGAAACGCTCCTTGCCCGTTTGAAAAACTTACACGGAAAGGAGCGGACGGTTTTTTACAGGGATTTGGTGGAAGAGTGCTGCAAGGCATGGCTTATCCCGCACATCAAAAGCAGGCAGGGGACGTGCAATACGATCTTGCGGCTCCTCTATGCGAGCAAGGCGGGGTTAATCATTTTTCCGTTGCAGGACGCGCTTTGCAAAGGGCAGTCTGCGCGGATCAACGCTCCTTCCACGGTATCGGATGAGAATTGGTCTTTCCGCTTTACGGAGGATGAATTCGGCGGGGAGCTTGCGGCGAGGCTTTCCAACCTCGCCAAACGGTATGACAGAAACCGGTAAGGGGATATAAAATGAAAAAAATCTGTCCTGTGATTGCGCTGTTTCTTGCCATCCTGTTTACGTTTTGCGGTTGCGGTGAGAACAAGCGCGTTGACGACGACAAAACATCTCCCGGAAGCGGGAGCGGCGAATATACCTTGCCGCCCGAAGACGGCAAAAACCAGATTACATTTTATTTTTACCGGCCGTCGGGAGAGTATGGCGATTGCGATATATGGATGTGGGAAGAAGGCGGCGCGGAGGGCAGGGGCTTTGTGCTCCACAAATGCGCTTACGGCGCAAAGGCCGTGATGAATATCGGTGCGGACATCTCAAAAGTCGGTTTTATCGTCCGCACAGGGTGTTCCGAGCCGGGCGGCACTGCTTGGGGGACTGCAACAAAGGACGCCACACAGGACGACAGATTTATTACTATCAAGGAAAAAGAAACCTTTGTGTATCTGAAAGAGGGAGACAAAAAGGCATATTCGAGCAATGACGGCGGCAAGACGCTTGCGGAGATCAAGAGCATAGATATGGCGGATCTGCGCGATTTGAACACCATTCGCTATGCGGTCAGTTCTGCCTCGGCGATGACGGTGGAGCCTTCCGGAGTCAGGGTGACGGACGGCGACGGCAACGAGGTGGAGATAGACAAGATCACGAAGGTGTCCGCCGTGCAGGCGACAATCAAGACGAAACAGGCGCTCGTTCTCGATAGGGCATACATGCTCCATGTCGGAGATCTCGACCCCGTTCCCGTTGTGCCGGTTACATATTTCAATTCGGAGGAGTTTGCGGGGCAATACAACTATGACGGTGCGCTCGGCGTGGAACTTACCGCAACGCAGACGGTATTCCGTCTTTGGGCTCCCACGGCCTCCTCTGTTGTTTTGAACCTCTACGACGCGGGCGACGGCGGGGAAGCCGCAAAGAAGGTCCCCCTCGTAAAAGGGGAGAAGGGCGTATGGACGCATACGGAGGACGCCAACCTTCACGGGAAGTATTATACCTATACGGTCAAGACGTCTGCGGGAGAGAATGAAGCGGTAGACCCTTATGCGGTGTCCGCGGGCTTGAACGGCGGCCGCGGCATGATCCTCGATCTAAATAAGACAGATCCAGAAGGGTGGCCGGATGCGCTTTTCGTTCCATCCACGGCAACGAACGGAGGATTCGATTATACCGATGCGGAACTTTGGGAAGTTCATGTCAGAGACTTTTCGAACAAGCTCACACAGTCGGAATATAAGGGCAAATTCCTTGCATTTACCGAGACGGGGCTGAAAAACGGCAACGGCATTCCCGCCGGCGTGGATCACTTGAAAGACCTCGGCATTACGCACGTTCATCTTATGCCCTCTTACGATTACGCAACGGTGGACGAGAGCAAGAACGAAGGCTTTAATTGGGGCTACGATCCCAAAAATTACAATGTTCCCGAAGGAAGTTATTCTACCGATCCCGCGCACGGAGAAGTGCGGGTGAAAGAGTTCAAACAAATGGTGCAGGCGCTCCATGAACAGGATATCGGCGTTGTGATGGATGTCGTTTACAACCACACGGGC
Source organism: uncultured Clostridia bacterium (assembly GCA_964612545.1). Classification (GTDB taxonomy): domain Bacteria; phylum Bacillota; class Clostridia; order Christensenellales; family Borkfalkiaceae; genus Gallimonas. The sequence continues at coordinate 17,314 of CAZTBU010000010.1, forward strand.
GGGCTTGACAGCAATTTCAACCGCATCGTTCCGTACTATTATTACCGTTTCAAGACGGACGGAAAGCCTTCGAACGGTTCGGGGTGCGGGAACGAAACGGCGTCCGAGAGATATATGTTCGGAAGATTCATGGTGGACTCCGTCACATTTTGGATGAAAGAGTATCATGTGGACGGGTTCCGTTTTGACCTTATGGGACTTCACGATGTCGCCACAATGCAGGCGATCGAAAAAGCCGTGCATGGGATCAATCCCAATGCGATTCTCTACGGCGAGGGATGGACGGGCGGCGGAACAACCCTCGGAAGCAATAACCAAAGTACGCTTGCCAATATCAAGTACGTCAATGCAAACGTCGGGAGCGCACACACGAACGGCATTGCCATGTTCAACGATGTCTTGCGCGATGCCGTTAAAGGCTCGGCGGACGGTACGGATACGGGATTTGCCACGGGCGATCATGCAAACCTTTCCCAAGCAGTGCGGTTCGGCCTGAACGGCGGCGTGGCGGACGGTTCGTTCGGGACCGCCAACAACAAGGGAACGTGGTCGGCTTATAATCCCACGAACATTGTCAACTACGTCTCCGCGCATGATAATCTTTCCCTGTGGGATAAGATTTGCTCGGCTTACGGCGAGGAAACGGATACGCTTGAAATGCGTCTGCGTTGCAACCGTCTCTCCGCGTTCATCGTGCAAACGTCGCTCGGCATTCCGTTCATGCAGGCGGGCGAGGAAATGCTTCGCAGTAAGAAGAATGCAGACGGCAGTTATAACGAGAACAGTTATAATGCCTCGGACGAGGTGAACAATCTCAAATGGGATGTGCTTTCCGAAACGTCACCGGAGTATAAAACCGCACGGTATTACGCGGGCATGATTGCTTTACGGAAAGAATTCGGAACGTTGCGCCTTTCAGCCGCATCGGACCGCGGCATTACCGTCAATATGCTCGATACGGCGGCAACAAAGGGGAGCGTCATTGCATGGACGATGAACAATCCCTATAAGCCCGAAAAGATTTATATCGTCATAAACGCGGGAACGGCGGATATTGAGGTCGATTTGCCCGCAGGGACATGGACGCTCTATGCGAACGAAGAAAAAGCAGGGGCAACTGCGATTGCCGCCCATCTGAGCGGCAAACAGAAAATCGCTTGGAAATCGGGTTACCTCTTTGTGAAAGAATAGGTTCAGGTTCACGCAACTTCTCTCCATAGCCCGATGGGGTCTTCCGCAAGTCCCGCCCGTTGAATGCCGGCGGGCGGGACTGCGGCAATCCGCGGAGACGGCCGCCGTGCGGCAACAGGGGATATCCCCTGTTTGTGTTTGCTTCGCAAACACAAACAAAAAACATCTAATGGAATATCTTTTCTAAAGAAATGAGAAACAAGGCCTAAACTCGCAATGCGGGAAAAAATAATGAATAAGGAGGGCAATTATGAAGGTAAAGAAGTGGCTAAGCTGTATACTCGCGTCCGTCATGCTTTTTGCTATGGCTGTGAACGTCGCGGGTTGCGGCGGAGAAAACCCCGATAACACGGGCGACAGCGTAACTGTTACTTGGTTTGACGGGCGGACGGAGCTCAGACACGAAGAAGTCAAGAAGGGCTCCAAGGTTCAGGAGTGGACGCCGTCAAAGGATGGCTTTGAGTTCTTCGGTTGGTATGCCGACGCCGCATTCGGCTCGGAGTTCAAATTCGATGAACCGATCGAAGAAGATACGGATATTTTCGCAAGATTCCGTTCCGCGACCCCCGATGAAGATAACCGCATGTGGTATGTCATCGGCTCCGTCCCGGGGGAGAACTGGGACTTCCTTACGGAGCTGAACGACGAGGGCGAGTGGGTCAAGAGCGCGAGAGGTCAGGTGGAGAGCAATCAGAAATACTTCTTCAAGAACGAGGGCAATAATGTTTTCTCGGTTACTCTGACGCTTCGTCCCAACTGCAAGTTCCAATTCGTGACCAACCTCATCGATACCGTAAATTGGGATGGCGACGAAGGCAAGGGGCGCATGGGGCTCGGCAATCTGAAAGGTTTTGAATACGCAAGCGGCAACAATCCCGAAGCGGACGGAGGCCACGACGGCTATCACGACATTGAGGACAGAATGTACGGCGAGGTCAGGGACGCGGAAGGCAACGTCGTTTTCAACGGCGGACAGGGCTATGACGTTGCCACCTACTGTTGGAATATCTATCCCGCCGAGGGCAGCGATGGCGTGTATGAGTTCAGGTTCAAGAGCTATCCCGGCGATGAGGCGGTCAATGTGGTGGAGTGGAAATGCATCGAAAAACTCGAACCCCTCGAATCGCTCTACGATATGTACCTGACAGGCAGCTATTACAACTCCGAGGACGATGTCAATCCCTCGACTCAGACGGGTCCTGCGGACGTGTGGGACGATGACTACACGGCAGATTGGTGTATTCACTTCACAAAAGAAGAGGGAACAACATTACATAAGGCATTTATTACCGTCACGGAGGATATGTATCCTACATGGTCCCAGAACGAAAACCCTTCGGGCCAGAAGGCAATTGGCGTAAAAGTAAAGAACTATGTGGACGGCAAGGACTACGGTTGCGGCGGCGAGAATGGCACGCCGGGGACCGTCAATGTGTGGCTTACGGCGGGTACGTGGTGCATTACTTTCGATGAAGTGACGGGCGCCGTATCGTGGGAGCTTTGCGATTACTATGTCGTCGGGACGTTCCTGTTGGGGGAAACAAACCATAGCTTCTGCGTATCTTCCGATAAGATCACGCCCAAGATGACCACTTCGGACGGCGGGGATACCTACACGGCTTCGGTCAACGTACCCGACGTATCGAATGCCGCGGGATATGAATGGCTCAAGGAAAAGAAAAACGAAGACGGCACGTCTGCCGTGTTTGCGGTGAAGGCGGCATTGGGCTGTAAGCTCGGCATCATGGAATTCTATGGAACTTCGGCACAAGAAGAAGGACAAGAGAATGACACGAATTTCTACTTCTATGCCACGGGTACATACAAGGTAACGTATACTGTTGAGACGGGAACGGTCACCGCCGAAAAGACGAGTGACGAGTTCCATGAATTGAAGACAGTCAAGGTTTACTATTACGATGTCACCGACGGAACGAATCGGAAAATCAACGAGGAAGAGCTGATGGAAGGCGACACGGTCACGTACCGTCCCCAAGGAAAGCTCAAATACAAGTTCGATGGGTGGTATCTCAACCCCGCCTGCACGAGCAAGTTTGGCGGGACCGTAGGGAACGAGTCCATGCTGTTGTACGGAAAGTTTGTCGAGGGCTACGATTTGGATCCTTACGACTATTATATTGCCGGAACGGGTTTGACCGGTGGCACTTTGGGCTCCTTCGGCAGCTTTGAAAAGCTGAGCGAAAATCTGAAGATGAAGAAGGCCGCCGAACCCGATGAAGATGGTTTTACGGTCTATACCATCGATATGACAATATATGCGAGCGATACGTTCAAGGTCGTGCGCAATCTGTCATGGAGTTCGGGAACGTTTTTCGGGTACAGTCAGATGCGGGATTCCGAATCGCGGTTCAGCGGGAGCGGCGTCGGAAATATCATCTGCAAGACGGGCAATGACGGAAAATATACAATCACATTCCATTCCAATCCCTATAATTTTTCCGAGAGCTACATCGAATACGAGTTCAAAGAGTCCGTCACGGCGCAAGACCCGTACAAAATGTATTTGGCGGGGAATCTGGAAGCAACGGGCTGGAACAAATTTAACGCGAATCAGAATTACTGTCTTCCCATGACGAGAGGCGAGGATGGCGTGACATGGAGTGTGACGGTACATTTTACGGGCGGCGACTCCTTCAAGGTCTGGAATGCGAAAAGCAATACTTGGTTCCCCGACGGCACGGACGATAATATTTATATCGGCGCAAGGCCGAACGGGAAAGATCCCGTGACGGAGAAAGAGACTTTCATCGATGACGATGGGAAGGTGTATCAGGCCGGGGAAGTGCTGCCGGGAACGGGTTGGTATACCATCACATGGAGCCAAGATAATCCGGACGTTATTCTTACGCCTCTGGAGGGAGACCATAAGTCCGAGGAAGCAAACAAACAGGTCATGTATCTCATCGGAAACTTCGAGGCGAACGGAAATGACAGCAATTGGGCGACAAATAAAACCGATAAGATGCTTGCCATGACGCGCGATGACAGCGGCTACACGTGGAGCGTGACCGCACATTTCAAGAGTGGCGATCAATTCAAAGTATACAGATTCTTCACCGCTACCAAGGGCGAATGGGTTCCCGACGACCAGGAAGGAAGCGAAAAGACGATCACCGAAGATGGAACTTATACCGTCACATGGAACCACTTCACGAATGAGATAACTTTTGTTAAGACGGCGGATGTTGCGGTTACGTCCGTTGCCGCGCAGGTGTTAAAGTTGCTTTCGAACACACCCCTCTGTTATTCGCGGAGGTATTGCGGATAATGAATTTTCCTCCCCGCCCCTTCCCTTTTCGGGGAGGGGGTACGGAGAGAAAGCCTATTGTCAGGAGATAAAAAAATGAAAATAAAGACATTTGGAAAAGGATTATGTTTGGCGCTCGGCGCGGTTATGTCTCTTGCGGCGTTTGCCGCTTGCGGAAATCAGGGGGATCCGGACCAAAATACGGGTACGGGAGAGAAGGTGACTCTCGTTGTTTGGCTTCCGAGAGAGGACCAGGCATTCGGACAGGAAGTTGCAAAGGCTTTCAAAGCGGCGCACCCCGAAAAGGAATACAAAATACAGTTCGGCGAACAATCCGAATCGGACGCGAGCAATGCGTTGCTTAACGACGTAAAGAATGCGCCCGATTGCGTGGCATTTGCCTCCGACCAGCTCTATTCGCTCATCAACGGCGGTGCGCTCAATCCGGTATTGGGCGACCGTCTCACGGCGCTGAAAAGCGAAAACACGGCAGACGCCGTGGACGCGGCAACCGCGACGGTAAACGGCGAGGAGATCACCTATGCCTATCCTTTTACCGATAATACGACGTTCCTCTACTACAACAAATCCAAATTCAACGAGAACGATATCAAAACGCTCGACGGTATTCTCGAAAAATGCAGCGCAAGCGAGAGATTTGCATTTCCGCTCGGCGATGCTTTCTACTCTTCTTCCTTTTTCTTCGGCGCAGGGCTTGGCTACGAAGTGGAACGCGATGAGGCGTTTGGGGAAACGAAAGTAACGACGGATATCGGAGGCGAGAGGGGAATGGCCGTCGGACGGGCCATGTATGATTTGGCGAAGGATCCGAGATTCTACGGAGAATCCAATGACTCCAAGCTCGTTTCGTCTTTTCAGGAAGGCTCGGCAATTGCGGGAGTTTCGGGCATATGGAACAAGACGGCAATCGAAAAGGCCCTCGGCGATAACTTTGCCGCCGCACCTCTTCCTACCTATACCCTCGATGGCGAGCAGGTTCCCATGAAGGCTTTTGCGGGGTATAAGCTCTTCGGCGTATGCCATTTCTCCGGGCATAAAGCCGAAGCACACGATTTTGCACAATTCTTTACGAGCTACGAAATGCAGATAAAGCACTTCGAGGCGCGCGGTTATAATCCTACCAACATACAGGCAATGGAAAGCGAGGCGGTGAAAAACGATATGTGCGTAAAAGCAATTCAGGGTACATTGGCGAACACCCATACGATGAAGGGCGTTCCCTCCACATGGTGGGACCCCGTCGGCACATTCGGCACCGCGATGTTTACGGCGGGCTTTGATCTCAATGCACAGCTTTCGGCGCTTGTCGGCAGCATTCAGAAAGGCGTATAGTGTAAAAAACGGAAACAGCGGGGGGAGCTGTGATCCCCCCGTGCTTCCATAAGGTGAAAATATGGCAAAGGCAGTTGCAAAGGAAAGAAAAATCAAACAAAGCAAGAGCTTGAGAGAGGAGAACAAGCCCGGCTTTTTCACGCGCTTTTTTACGGGATTGTTCCAAACGGTGTATGATGTTATCCACGGTTCGATAGGGACGAAAATATCCTGTCTCCTTATGGGCTTCGGGCAGATATTCCAAGGCCAAATCATAAAGGGGTTACTCTATTCCGCAATCGAAGTGTTGTTTATTCTTTTCATGTCATTTTTCGGCGGCAAATATCTCGGTTTGTTTCTGTTTTCGGGGCATTTGGGAACGGTTGAAACGCATAACGAACTCTCTCCCGACGGAATTCTGGAACCCGTTCCGGGAGATGACAGCCAACTCATTCTTTTGTACGGCATTTCCTCCCTTGTTATCGTGATTCTTTTCGTGTCGATATGGGTGATGAACATAAAGGGCTGTATCGAGAATGACCGCAGGATCGAGGACGGACTTAAGTTGAGGACTTTCCGCCAGGATGTTTCCCGTTTCTTCAACGAAAAACTCTATGTAACGTTGCTGTTGCCCCCGATGATCGGTATCCTCGTTTTCACGGTATTGCCGCTCATCTTCATGATTCTCATTGCCTTCACGAATTATGATTATCAACATCTTCCTCCGACGCATCTCTTCGATTGGGTAGGGTTCAGGAACTTTCTGAACCTGTTTACGATGACGGGGACTTCGAGCTTCGCGATGGTGTTTTTGCGGGTGCTGATATGGACGTTCTGTTGGGCGTTTATTTCCACTTTCTCATGCTATTTCGCAGGCATTCTCGTAGCCCTCATGATCCAGAAGAAGGGGATCAGGTTAAAAGCTCTTTGGCGGTCGTTATTCGTGGCGGTCATTGCGGTTCCCAACTTCGTAACTCTGCTTTTAATGTCGAAAATGCTCGACGTGGACGGAATCGTCAACACCGTTTTGGGAACAAACATTAACTGGTTGGGGGATACCCGCTACATGTCCCTCCTGCCGCGGGTAAGCATCATTTTGGTCAATATGTGGATCGGTATCCCGTATACGATCCTGATGGCGTCGGGCCTTTTAATGAACATCGAGGATGAGATGATAGAGGCGGCATCGCTGGACGGTGCGGGTCCGTTTCAGCGTTTTATCAGAATTATATTGCCGTATATGCTCCATGCCACGGGGCCCTATCTCATTACGCAGTTTGTTGGTAACTTAAACAACTTCAATGTGATATGGCTCCTTACGGGCGGGGGCCCGGGCGATAACGTTCTCTACGGCGGAGCAAATGCGAAATCCACAGACCTGCTTGTAACGTGGCTTTTCCGCATGACCACGGGCGTGAATCCGCAGTACAATATGGCGTCGGTGATCGGCATTATCGTGTTTATCATCAGCGCGGCATTCGCACTCTTCCAGTTCAGACATTCGAACTCGCAGAAGAACGAGGAGGAATATCAATGAAAAATACAGAGGGCACGATCAGGAAGAGCAAAGTGGGGCAAAAAGCCCGCAAAATGCTTGCGAACGGAGGCATCTATGTCGTGCTTGCCGTCATGGGAATCTGCTGGATACTGCCTTTGGTTTTTCTCGTCTATACGGCATTCCGCGTTACGCCGAACACGGGCATTATCAATCAACTGTTTCCCGAAGATCTGAAACTCGGATGGGATAACTTCGGGCGGCTGTTTACCGAGACCGCATTCGGCGATTGGCTAAAAAATACATTCATTGTTGCCGTTTGTTCGTGTCTGATCAGCACGTTATTTGTATTGATGGTCAGTTTCTGTTTTTCGCGCACAAGATTTCAGGGGCGCAAGGCGCTCATGAGTCTTATGTTGATTCTCGGAATGTTCCCGGGATTTATGGCGATGACGGCGATCTACTTTCTTCTGAAGGCGATGCATTTGACCGATTCGTTATTCGGCCTGATCGTTGCATATTCGGCAAGCGGCGGCATGGGATACTATATTTGCAAGGGATTTCTGGATACGATTCCAAAGTCCTTGGAAGAGGCGATGATGCTCGACGGAGCGTCGCGGCTGAAAATCGTTTGGCGGTTGATTTTTCCTTTATCGAAGCCCATTATCGTTTACACGCTGCTTACCTCTTTCATCAGCCCGTGGTGTGATTTCATCTTTGCGAAACTTATCATCACGAGCAAAGATCCGAGTTCATGGACGGTTGCCGTCGGGCTCTACAATTTGCTGAACCAGGATGCGGGCTCGTTCAATACGTGGTTTACAACATTCTGCGCAGGTTCGGTGATCGTCGGAGGCATTATTATGATTCTGTATCCGCTCATGCAAAAAATGTACAGCCAAGGCGTTTTAAGCGGAGCGGTGAAATAAGGTAGACAAGGGGAAAATCCGCGGCAGGAACACAGAAACCGCGCCGCGGGTGTACAAAGTATGATCAAAAAATCAAGCAAGGAGGAAATTATGAGAAAGAAGGGAATTCTTTCCTCTCTCACGGCGCTTGCGATGGCGGTGCTTTTCATCGTCCCGCTTGCCGCCTGCAACGGGGAACCCGGGCCCGGAACGGATGAGGGCGCGAACGGAATACAATCCGCTTTGAATATCGTGGACGACAATTATCGCAACGGGTACGAGATTTTCGTCCGTTCGTTTTACGATTCGGGTGAAGACGGCATCGGGGACCTCAGGGGTGTGACCCATCAGCTCGATTGGATCGAAGCGCAAGGTTATAATTTGATTTGGCTTATGCCGATCATGGAGTCTACCACCTATCACGGGTATGACGTGGTGGATTACTATTCTGTTGAAGAGGACTACGGAACGCTTGACGATTTCAGGGAACTGACGAAAGAAGCCCACGCACGGGGTATCAATGTTATCATCGACATGGTGATCAACCATTCGAGTGTCAGTTGCGAATGGTTCCAGAGCGCAAAGAAGTCGCTTGAAAAGGGCGAGACCGTAGAGCAAAACAAATACATAGGTTATTACAATTTCTCCGAGCGGGCACAGGACGGATATAATCAGGTCGGAACGACGGAGTGGTATTACGAGAGCCGCTTTGATAAAATCATGCCCGATCTCAATCTCGACAATCAAGCGGTGAAGGATGAAATCGAAAATATCTTTGAGTTTTGGCTGAAAGATATGGATTGCGACGGGTTCCGTCTGGACGCGGTTACGAGCTACTATACGGGAGACATTCCGAAAAACGTGGAGTTTCTGTCTTGGGTAAATGAGACCGCGAAATCCATTAAAACGGACGCTTACATCGTGGGCGAGGCGTGGGAGAGCTCCGACGGCACGATCCGCCGATATTATGATAGCGGTTGCGATAGCTTTTTTCTTTTCACAATGAGCGCGGGAGTCGGCACATCTTCCGTAAAAGCGTTGCTTTCGCCGCTTTACACCGACCCCGGCAAACAGCTCGAAAATTTACTCCTTCGCTATCAAAATACCTATGACCGGGGAATACCGGCGCCTTTTCTCGGCAATCACGATACGGCTCTTGCCGCAAATATGCTCGGAACGGAAAACAATATCAAGATGGGCGCGGGAATCATGTCCATCATGAACGGTACGACATGGGTCTACTACGGCGACCCGATCGGGATGACCTGCTCCGATAAGGGCAGCGACCCGACGAAACGCGTGCCTATGCGTTGGGCAGACAGCGACGCCGCGCCCGGACAGGTTTTCATCCCGCCCGAAGGTATAAGGGTGGACCCCGGCTCCTATTCTTTCGGTTCCGTTGAGGAACAGACCGAAGACCCCGACAGTATTCTGAATTATTATGCGCAGGCGATGAGAATGCGCAACAGCCATCCCGAAATCGCACGCGGCAGGATAGAGATTGCGGAAAGCGTCAGCCCTTTTGTTGCGGCAATCAAAAAAACATGGAACGGAAAATCCGTTGTGATACTTGTCAATCTTTCGGAAGAGGAGGCCTTCTCCGTCCCGCTTTCCATGTACGGGGACGTCAAAGTGAGGACCACGCTCAATGTCGATCCGAAGAGTACGGTGTCCGGTTCGGAGCTTACGCTCCAACCTTATTCCATTGCTGTTTTACAGTAGCGGAAAGAGCCTTTTAACGGGGGTGCGGATCTTATATCCGCACCCCGCATAAGAAGGAAACAAAAATGAATCATTATGCAATCGAACATATCCCCGATTCCGGGAACGCCTATGCTTTGGATGAACATACGCTTCGCCTTGTGTTAAAGGTGGGGGAACGTTTCAAAGAGATAGGCGTTTTATGGAACAGCAAATATAACTTTTCAAAAATGCGGAATTACTCCCGCATGGCAAGGCGCGGGGGAGACGGTTTTTATGACTATTATGTCTGTGACCTGCATTCCTCCGAAGTCCGCTTTGCCTATATTTTTTTATTGAAAACGGAAAGCGATGAAGAGTATTACTTCTCGGAGGAAGGACTGACAAAGGACTACGACTTTGTGTACGGAAAATATCCGTTTTTTCAGTTTCCCTATCTCAATGCGGCGGACGTAGTCCATACGATCCCGTGGACGCGGGATGCGGTGTTTTATCAGATCTTCACAGACCGTTTCAGGCGGGCCGACTCCGGGAAGGACGGCGGCTATATCAACCAAGCGTGGAACGCGCCCGTAAATTATCACAGTTACACGGGCGGCGATCTCAAAGGTATCACGGAAAAACTTCCCTATCTTGCGGACATGGGCGTGAATGCCCTCTATCTTACGCCGGTCTACAAGGCAAAGAGCAATCACAAATACAACATAGAGGATTATCTTACGGTAGATCCGATGTTTGGCACGAATGATGATTTGGACGGGTTGCTTTTCCGTGCCCATACCCTCGGAATGAGGGTCGTAACGGACGCGGTGTTCAATCACTGCGGGAAAGAGCACCCCTGCTTTCGGGATGTAATGACAAGAGGCAGGCAATCGGAGTATTTCGATTGGTTTATCATCCACGGAGACTTTCCGCGGGAGGAACCGTGCAACTACGACGTATTCGCGCACAGAAGCAATATGCCGAAGTGGAATACGGGCAACCCGGAAGTGCGGGAATACCTCAAAAAGATCGCGCTCACCTATCTTTCGTGGGGGTTCGACGGTTTGCGGCTCGACGTTGCGGACGAGGTATCACATACTTTTTGGCGGGAACTGCGGGATGCGGTAAAGAAAAGCTATCCCGAAGCCGTCATTATCGGCGAAGTTTGGCACGAAAACAATATGTACCTGCGCGGCGACGAGTTCGATGGCGTGATGAACTACAAGCTCTATAAAGTGTTTTCGGATTATTTTGCCTTCGACCGTCTCGACGCAAGGGAAGCGGCGGAGCATATCAACCGCGTATGGTATAAAAACACATTGCAAGCGAACGAAATGATGCTGAACTTCCTCGATAATCACGATGTTCCCCGCTTTCTGCACCTTTGCGGCGGGGACGGGGAAAAGCTCCGCGCCGCGCTGGTTGCGCTCTACTTTTCGGTGGGCATGCCGTGTATTTACTACGGGACGGAACTGCCTTTAACGGGCGGCGGCGACCCCGATAACCGCAGGGCTTATGATTGGGCGCAAAAGCCCCGAAACGCATCGCTGCTTCGGGAGCTTGCGAAGATGAAGAAGCAACTTCCCCGGGGCGATTTTTATGCGGCCGAAGAGCATGGCGTTCTCGTGCTTGTCCGCGAGGGAAAAGAGGAGCGCGCCAAAGCCTGTTTCGGGAAGTGCGCGGCGCAAGGGGATACGATCTTCGAATATAACAATATCAAAATCGTGAAGGAGAAAATATGAACAAAGAGGAACTGCTTGAAAAACTGCGTGAAACCGACGTTGCGGGCAAGAGCCTGAAGGAACTTTACATGGAAATTTCCGCGGTTTGCATGGAGGCGGTCAAGGGCGATTGGAAGAAAATGTCCTTTCCGAAAAATACGGGCCCGACCGTCTATTATTTTTCTATTGAATTTTTGATCGGCAGAATGTTCTATAACAACCTCATGGCGCTCGGCGTTTTGAAAGAGGCGCGGGAGATCTTCGCCGCAAAGGGCATTGACTTGAATGCCTTCGAGGATGTGGAGGACGCGGCGCTCGGCAACGGAGGATTAGGCAGATTGGCGGCATGTTATTTGGACAGCGGCGCAAACGCAGGCCTTTCTTTGCACGGGTTCGGGTTGCGCTATCGTTACGGCTTGTTTCGCCAAAAGTTCAGAGACGGGCGGCAGACAGAAGAAAAGGACGATTGGCTGAAATGGGGGGACCCATGGAGCATAAGACGGGAGAAAGAAAAAATAGAGGTGCATTTTGCGGACATGACCGTGACCGCCGTGCCCTACGATATGCCCGTGTTCGGCAAGACCATCAACACCCTGCGCCTTTTTCAGGCGAAGGGAAGCAAAGAGGCCGAAAAAATCTGCGAGTACCTCTACCCCGCGGACGATACGGAGGAAGGCAAGCTCCTCCGCATCCGTCAAGAGTACTTTTTGTCTGCGGCGGCCGTGGGACAGCTTGTGAAGAACTTCGTGAAAGAATACGGAAAAAATTTCGATTGTTTTCCCGATTGTCAGGTGTTCCAGCTCAACGATACGCACTGCGTCTTTGCCGTTGCGGAGTTTCTGCGCCTCTTAAACAAGGAATATCACGTCCCCTTTGCGCGGGCGATCGAGATCGCAAAGCGGACTTTCCACTATACGAACCATACCATTCTGCCCGAAGCGCTCGAATGTTGGGATATAGAGTCGGTGGAAAAGATTCTGCCCGATATTGCCCATATCCTTAACCGCTTGCATATTGCGGCAAGGCAAGAATGGCGGGGTTCCAAGAGCGAGACCGACAAGATGTCTATTCTGCAAAACAAGCGGTTTTCCATGGCGAACGCCGCCGTCTATATTTCGCGCAAGGTCAACGGCGTTGCGGAGATCCACTCGCAGATTTTAAAGGACAAACTTTTTGCCACGGCTTATAAGTATTATCCCGATAAGTTCCTCAACGTTACCAACGGCGTTACGCCCCGCCGCTGGCTTATGCTCTGCAACGAGGAACTCGCCGGATTTTACGACAGCAGGCTCGGCGTAAAATGGCGCACAAATTTTGCCGAAATCGGGGAGATTCCCTGCGGACAAAAATCCAATCTCGAAGAGTTTGCCGAGGTCAAAAAAACCAAGAAAAAACAGCTTGCCGGATACATTAAAAAACGGGAGGGCGTGGAGCTTTTGCCCGACGCCGTCTATGTGGCGCAGGTCAAGCGGCTGCATGAATATAAACGCCAGCTCATGACGGCGTTTGCCATTCTTCACCTCTATTTTGAGCTGAAAGAGGGCAGACTCCCCGGTTTTACCCCGATGGTGTTTCTCTTCGGCGCAAAGGCGGCAAGCGGTTACAAGCGGGCAAAGGCGGTCATCAAATACATCAACGACATCGCGGAGCTTGTCAACGGCGACGGGGACGTAAACACCCGCCTGCAGGTTGTCTTTGTGCAGAACTACGACGTGAGCTATGCCGAGAAAATTATCCCCGGAACGGATGTGAGTTTGCAGGTTTCCACGGCGGGTTTCGAGGCGAGCGGCACGGGCAATATGAAGTTCATGATGAACGGCGCAGTCACTCTCGGCACAATGGATGGCGCGAACATCGAAATCATAGAGAAAGCGGGAGCGGAAAATAATTATATCTTCGGCGCGACGGTGGAGGAAGTGGCACAAATCAAGGATTCCTACGATCCCAGGCAGTTTATCATAGACCACCCCGCGCTCAGACGGGTGACGGATACCCTTACGGACGGCACCTTTGCTCCCTGCGAAGAGCTCGATGAAATTTACAAAGCGACCTTTGAAAAAACCTATAACAGCGCAGACCATTATCTTGTGCTATACGATCTTCCGGGTTTTATCGAAGCGCTCTTAAAAGTCAACCTTGAATATAAGGACAGAGAACTCTTCACCCGTAAACAGCTCGAAAACGCCACACATTCCGCATTTTTCTCTTCCGACAGAGCCATAAAGGAGTATGCCGATAAGGTTTGGAAAAACTGAAAGCGTTTGCCTGGCGGGCGGACAGAGGGCAATGAATAAGGGGAACATTGCATGGAAGAAGAAATTGCAATCGATATCGCCGAAGGGCAAATATCAATCATTTTCAGTCAGAAGAATTTAAGTCAGGAAACGGTTGCCGTGGCTATGGTAAACGGGGGAGCAAGGCCCAGGTTTATCGCCTATTTCAATTTCTGCCGTAATGCAGACGGAATGATCGATTTTGACAAAGCGTACCGAACGGAAAACGTACATGCCGCATTCGAACGTAGTGCGCGGTGGCTTGCCGTGGATACAGGATGAACCGCCGCAAAAGGCGGCGGTTTTTTACCGCCGCCTTTTCGTTTCCGCCGATAAGCCGATTTTTACATGGATTTTTTTAACGGACGCCTTATTTCTTCGGAAAATTCAACGGTTTTCGGAAAAATTTACCAATGCTGCTTGCGTGCGCGGGTAACCCATGCTATAATGGTTTCGTTGGAAGAATGTTATTTCACGGAAGGATGAAAGAGATGGAAAGAAAAAGCGCAAATTCCGCCCGCCACTTCAAAATAAAATTCTTCGTCGCGGTTTTGCTGGCCGTGATTCTCGGGATAACCGCGTCGGCGGTAATTTCCGTACTCAAGATAAAGCGCACGGAGGAGCAACTGTTCGAGACGAACCGCAACCGCATTAACACCGTCATCGGCGGATTGGAGGACGGTATGGCGGAGACGGGAAATATGCTCGGGGAAATTGACCGCGTCTATTTTGCCAAGTTGGAAAATGCGCTCCTTTATTTCGGTTCCCCGCCCGTCAATTACGACGATGCCTTTGCGGAGGAGCTTGCCTCCTTTACAGAAGTGAATTCCGTTGCCGTCATCGACGGCGCGGGAAAGAAATACGGAAGTTTTCAATGCGACACCGATTTTTCCGACGCGGAATTTTCCGCATTGCGAAAGACGGACGGCACAACGCTTGCCCCGGAGCCCGTTTCTTCCGAAAAAGACGGCGTGCTGACCCGTTATTTCGCGCGGAAAGCCGGCCTCATGACCGACCGTATTTTAGTTCTTGCAATCGATTGGACGAAGACGCAGGCTTCTTTGGATAGCATAATGTCCCGCGAATCGGTATTGCGCGGCATGGTGAGTGTGGATACCTATTCCGTTTCCGTCTCTCTTGCCGACAAGACTTTCCTCTACGATCCCGTGGGCGGTCTCACGGGAAAGAGTGCGGAAAGCGTTTTCCCCGCTTCGGCATTCGGCGGCGAATACGAGGGCACGGTTACCATGAACGGCGAAAAGTGGTGCGCGGTTGGGCGGGAATGGAACGGCGAGGAGATATTCGTCATTACGCGTCTCACGGCGGAACGCAAGAGCGACACGTTGCTTCTCGCTATCGTTTTATCGGCGCTTATCATCTTCATCGGCCTTATCGCCGTCTATGGAATTGTTTTGCGGCAGAGCAGTATCCGGGAGGGCAGGCTGCCGTCTTACGGGACGATTGTTCCCCGCAAACTGTACATCAACTTTGCGGCTTTACGCAAACTCTTGCCGATCTTCCTCTCGGGCGTGCTCTCCGTCTTTTTGATGACTTTCTGTATCCAAACCGCAAACGCCGTCTCGTCGATGGCATATGAAAGCGATTTTACCATCGGCGAAGTGGAAAACACCTATAACGATCACCGCGAAGAGGCCGAATTTTTTGACGGCATATACCGTAATTCTTTTTTGAACAAATCTGCGTTGCTCGTCAAAATATTGGAGCGGAACCCGCAATATCTCTTTACGGACAGTCCGTCGGCGGGGACGGCGCACCTGTTGCCCGACGGGTCACGGTATGCGGTAAGCGACCATGTATTTTTGAAAAAATTGTGCGAAACCAATGCCATCGAGACGCTGAAAGTCTATGATGAAAGCGGGCAGACAATCGCGTCGAGCAATGATGAATGGTATGTCCCGCTCACAGAGGATTCTCCGTTTTGGCCCGTTTTACAAGATCATACAAATTCCTTCACCCTTGAAACGGAAGAAGAGGAAGGGTACGCGCAATATATCGGCATGGCGTTTTCCTACTTTACCGAAGAGGGGGAGGGCGCAGAGCATTACGTTTCGCGGGACGAATACGAAGCGCATTTCGGCGACGGAACGGTGGCGAAACACCGCGGCGTCCTGCTTCTCCGCATCTCGCCCGAACGCCTGCGCGCCGTACGGAAGAGCGCATCCCTTTCCTATGCGGCAGAACATACCACCGTCCACGGGACCGGATTTACGCTCGTATTCAAGGACGACGGGGAGCATACCTGCGTCTATTCGCCGCGAGGGGCCGATATCGGGAAGCCTGCCTCCCACGTCGGCTGCGAAAGAGGCGAAGCTTTCCTCGAAACGGGGGAAATGTATATGGACATGGGTACGGTCGCGGGAGTCAAGGGTTTTCAGGCTTATCGTCTCGTGGACGAAAACTATATCGTAACGGTTATCCCCCGGGAAACCGTCTTTGCAAACCGTACGAATGTCACGCTGACGGCGAGCGTCGCGGCCTTTATTGCCCTGCTCCCGATGTTCCTGTATTCTTGCTTGTTCGGAGCAAAGGAGCAGGCCCTGTACCGTGAGGCGGGTGCAGGAAACTCTCCCGCATACGAAGAGATAACCGTCACGTTGCCCTCGGGGAAAGTGCGTAAGATCCGCGCCGGCGCGGTGCATGGGGACTCCGGGCGTGTCGCATGGCGCGAGAAGTCGCCGGAACAAAAGAATACTTTCGTTTCGAAACTCGTTTTTCTCCTTTTTGCCGTTGTGCTACTTCTTTTGATCATCCTTTCGCGGACAGGAATATACCCGCTCGGTGCAATCAACTATATTTTCGATTACAAATGGGCGCGGCACTTCAACGTGTTTTCCCTTACCGATTGCGCCATACTGTTTACCTTTGTTTTAACGGCGGCAGGTCTCTTAAAGCGGATTCTGTATCTCGTCTGCTCCAATTTCGGCAGCCGCGCGGAGACGTTGGGACGGCTCTTCGTCTCGCTCATCCGCTACGGGTCTGTGATTTTCTCTATTTTCTACGGGCTCTATCTATTCGGTCTGGAGACGGCCGGCCTGCTTGCGTCTGCGGGTATTTTGTCGCTTGTCATAGGACTCGGTGCGCAGAGTCTCATTCAGGACCTTCTCGCCGGCATCTTTATCGTGTTCGAGGGGGAATTCCGCGTCGGCGACATTGTTACGGTAGGGGACTTCATGGGACAGGTGATAGATATCGGCCTGCGCACGACCAAGGTCGAGGACCTTACGAAGAATATCAAAATATTCAATAATTCCTCGATGTCGGGTATCGTCAACATGACGAAGGAGGTGTCCTATGCCATTGTGGACGTCGGCATCGAGTACGGAGAATCCATCGAGCGCGTAGAGGAGGTATTAAACCGCGAATTTGTCGGCATCCGCGAGCGGCTTCCCGCGATTCTCGACGGGCCCATTTACAAGGGGGTACAGGAACTCGGAGAAAGCAGTGTCAATATCCGCATCGCCGCTCTCTGTTCGGAGGGAGACCGCGTGCAGCTGGTGCGGGATCTGAACCGCGAAATTCTCATTGTTTTCAAGAAGAACGGCATCAATATTCCGTTCCCGCACAGGACTGTTACAATCAGCAAAGAAGACGGAAAAGAAGACGGATAAAAAATCGGCCTTTGCTGTTACCCCCCTCGGTAAAACAAGCGCTCCAAAGAGGACAATAGCTGCCGGACAAACAAAAAAATTCCGATGCCTGACATCGGAATTTTTTGTAACAGAAAGCCCACCTATAGTGAAATGCACCCCGAAAAGCAAGTGTTTTTGCGTGGCGGAGAATCGTCGGCAAAAATCGGACTTTTTTCTGCCTTAAATGATCATGTATTATACTGCAATTAAGAAATGCTTATTGCACTTTTCTTTTCCGATCTCACTTTTGGCTAAAATGGAAATTGACTTTCATTTCACAGACAGGAAAAGTCCCGACGGCAAAAATCGTTGGGCCTTTTGCTTTTATAGGTGAAAAAAAGTACCGCTTGGCGGAGCAGTTGAAATAGAAATTCGCAAATTTTACTTATATCGGGCTAACCAGCTATCGCTATATGATATATCTTGATGTCAAACTTGCTTTCTTCTGCTTTTCCCTTTCTATTTTATCAATTTCATATTCTTTGATCTTGGCGTCTAACTCATTGACTTTATTTTGCAATCTATTCGCTTTCAAAGACAGTATGAATGCAACGGCAGTAAAAACAATGGATATAACGGATATTACAAATTCGCTCCGACTTAAAAATATTTCTCCTATGCTTCACCTACGCCCTTTATCTAATATTCTCCAAAAATTTTTTTATCAAAAAGTTATTACGATCCTTCAAATATCTATTATAATTTTCCTCATTGAAACTTGACCCCGCCTTGATAAACGTCAATTCGTCTCGCGAAGGATAAAAAAGTTTTTTCGCCGTCTCTTCATCTATATCGGTAATTTCACTCGTTGTGTCCAAATACTCGTAAACCGTTAAATCCTTCTTCCTACGATTATCACATACAGGCAACAAACACAAATTTCCCAAAGCTGAAACGGCTACATCCAAATGCTTATTGGAAATTCGCTTTTTTGGAATAATATGCTCAATATCATATTTGATTTGATTATCTCCCCAAACATAAGGCTTGCAAAGGAAGTTAAGAAATAATTTATTTTCGATCGATACATTTTTTACCCTCTTCGTAACTTGCCCGCCCATCCAATCACACAATAGGCTCTCCCACCTTTCTTTCAAAATAAGCGTACAATAGCGATTATCCGATAGTGATTTAGACAGTTCAGCAAAAAGTTTGGAATCGCCCGTTCCAGCCCAATAGTCAGAAATAATGTCATACAAATAGGCATACGGCATATAGGTCTTAAAGTTTTCCTTTATCGTCCGCGACACATTCTGTTGAGTGAGTGACAGATCTGCATTGACCTTATAGTATAGGCTAAAATGCGTCCCAACGATTGCCAAAATTTGCGCTTCGATAAACTTTGTAAAAACTTTGCCGTCCACCGTTGAAATATAATTATACAATATATTTTCAACTTTTTTGTAGCTTTTGACGATCTCATCCATTAACCGCAACAAATTGTTAATATTGGTTTGATCATTGATGTACTGATCCAAAGTGGCAAGCTTGCTTAAATGAATACCAATGATCGCCGCCAATGAAGTAAAACCGATTGAATCGACTTCATCTTCTTCGGTGTCCGAATATGCCTTGAAAAGAACGCTGCAAGCGTCTTTGATTTTTTTACCAAACGCAAAGCAAAGCTCATAAAGACTTAAAGTTTTAGAGGCTTTAATAGAACCTTCCTCATAGTTAGTGATAGAAAGATTTGTTTTTTCGCATTTCTTTTTATACAAATCTTCTATGTAGTCTAGTAAATCTTCACGCTCTATTACAAGTTTTACGCGGTTCCAAGTGGAAGCAAAAACTCCATAACGCGAAAGTTTTGTGCCTTGCTGATTGATCTTTTCAAAAAGATCTGGAAGATCACTGCGCTCCCCTGTATAGATAATGGTCGGTATTTTCAAAGTGCGAAAATCAATCTCGTTGCGCCAAACTTTAATCATATCGAGTAGGCAATCGTCTATACCATCATTAGTAGTAGTAGGGATAGCATCGCCATATCGATCAACAATACTCTTGCGAATTTTACGACACAATTTTTCATCAAACAGAGATGTGGATCTTAATACTTCTTGAATACTATCAATGATCGACTTCTTTAACAGATCATCTGAAAGGCGAGGCATATCGTTTTTTACCAATTCGATGATCTTTAAGATCTCGGGATAGTTTTCCTCGTTGATTTTAAGATATTCAGCAGGATTATCCTCACAATTCCGCAAAGTCGTAAACCTTTGAAGCCCGTCTATGATTTCATACTTCTCCATTGATTTATAGACAAGAAGACTTCCAAACGGACGACCGTCTTTAACCGTTTTTATAAATTCCTCTTTTTGATGATCTGACCAAACCAAGCTCCGTTGAAATTGCGGGATACGAACATTGGCTTTTAGATCATCATACAGCAAGTGTTCAAACTCATATTTTCGCTTTTGCATACAAAAAACTCCTATGTATTTTTGTCTATTATATCATGGAAGAAATTTCAAGCTAATAATACAAGCTAATAATATATAATTTGTAGGTTTGTCAAACATATGAGACGGAGTAAAAGGAAAAAGTCAGTGAAGAAGGCCATTGATGAGATAGTCTGAGGTGTATTGTTTGGGTGAATGCCGATTCAGGGGACGCATGGGGAAATTGTTATAGCGTCGGTTAGGAACGGCAAGCTGCTGTTTGAAGTCCCCGAAGAAATGGAATTTATGGGTAGTATTCATTGTCCTTTCTGTGAGAGCGCTCCACTTTCCCGTTATGACGAGGGGTATAAGGACGGATGAGCTTGTGGCGGATTCCCAACTTTTTGAGGCGCGCCTCAAAGAGAGAAAGTTTTCCCTTCTTGTGTTCGTCAAAGGATTTAATGAACTCCGTGCCGTTGTCCGTTTGGATACACTATCTTGAAAGGGAATGCTTTTATGAGCATATCGAGGAACTGAACGGAAGAATAGGTACTCTGTTCTTTGAAAGCGGCGACAAAGCGGAAGCGGGAGTATTCGTCTAAGGCGGTATATTGAAAGAAACGCTCCCCCAATATCTTTGCATCTCCCGCGATGCAGACCGAAGGGACGATCTTCACGTCTATCTGTACTCTTTCTCCCGGATAATTCATCTTCTCATAGGGTTTGGGGACATATTTGGGGTCAGGCGGTTTCACGGGTTGGAGTTTCTGCCGATTGAGGACTCTCCACAAAGAGGTAATACAGCGGGAATAACCTCTTTGCCTCAGCTTTACCCAAAAGACGACGAGACCTGAGTGCGGGCTTCTTCGTCGCATATCGGAGATGAGTTTCAATTCTTCCTCGGTATGTTGTTTGGGGTGATGGTGGGGACGGCGGGAACGATCCATGAGGGAAGAAACAGAGCCATCATATCGTTTGCGCCAGCGGTAGACGGTGGCGCGGGAGACATTGAAACGGCCCATGGCTGCTTGGACGGAAAATTTGTATGAATACCCGACAACCGATTGACGGAACCTTGCGATTTGTGATATAGTGTTCATGGATAGCGAACTTGCTCCTTTTGGTTTTTGTTGGTACTTAAACTATATCATACGGAGCCCTTCGTTCGCTATCTTTTTTTGCCCTCACCGTCTCACATCTATTGTAATCCTACAAATTTGGTTTTCAATGGGTATTCTTCCTGTTTACTTTTCTTGTGTTTTATGTTATAATATTATCGTATATAGTTTTACAGGTGGAGTAGAAAAAACAAAATATTTGCAAATGGCGGAGGAGCTATGGAGTTGATTGACAATAAATCAAAGCTCTTGGGCGACGACCTAAAAAGAGAGATTCGTCGTGGCGCAAAAATAAAAATGGTTGCGTCCTATTTCTCCATTTATGCTTTTGAGGCGTTGAAGGAAGAACTTTGCGCCATTGACGAGTTTCAATTTATTTTCCCCGCGCCGACATTTGTAAAGCAAGGAATAAAGGATACCATTCCCAAAGAAACGAGAGAATATTATATCCCGAAGCATTTGCGCGAAAATTCTATCTACGGTACAGAATTTGAAATTCGTCTCCGCAATCAGCTTACGCAAAAAGTGATTGCGCGGGAATGTGCCGAATGGATAAGACAAAAGGTTAGGTTCCGCTCAAACATAACCAACAGCGAATTACAGAATTTTATCTATATAGAGAATGCGGAAAAGCGGATAATCTATACTCCTATAAAAGGTTTTACATCAGTAGATCTCGGATATGAAAAAAGCAATATGCTGATTCAAGGAATAATTAAAAACGATGATCCGAGTTATGCAAAATTCTTTTTCAATCAGTTCAGAAACATTTGGAATGATGACAGTAAGGTGGAAGATGTAACGGATGCAATAGTCGATTATATTTCATCCGCTTACGAAGATAATTCTCCCGAGTTTATTTATTTTGTTACGCTATACAACATTTTCAGCGAATTCCTTGATGACATTATGTCAGAGGACTTTTTGCCGAACGAGGGAACGGGTTTCAAAAATTCTCTTGTGTGGCAGAAGTTGTATCAGTTCCAACGTGACGGAGCAATCGGCGTAATACAAAAGCTCGAAAAGTACAACGGCTGTATTCTCGCAGACAGCGTTGGTCTTGGCAAGACGTTCACCGCTCTTGCCGTTATGAAGTATTATTCTTCCCGTAATAAAAACATTCTCGTCCTAACCCCGAAAAAACTTGCGGAAAATTGGAACAAGTATAGGGATAACGTCAAAACAAATCAGTTTTACAAGGACAGAATTCATTTTGACGTGCTTTATCATACCGACTTGGGAAGAAAACGGGGATTTTCCAACGGACACGATTTGTCCAACTTTAATTGGGATAATTACGATTTGGTTGTTATAGACGAATCCCATAATTTTCGTAATGCGGATGCTTACAGGGATAGGGAAACACGATATTCCTTCCTTATCAACAAGGTTATGAAGAGCGGCGTTAAGACAAAGGTTTTAATGCTGTCGGCTACTCCCGTAAATAATCGTTTTGCCGATTTGAAAAATCAGCTCGCACTTGCCTACGGCGACGACCTCGCCGAGTTCAATGAACGGCTTGATACGACAAAGACGGTCGACGTCGTTTTGAACAACGCCCAGAAAGTGTTTAATGAATGGACGAAACTGCCGAAAGCCGAGCGAAAGACAGCGGATTTAATGTCAAGGCTCGATATAGATTTTTCCATTTTGCTTGATAATGTGACGATTGCGCGGAGCAAGAAACATATTGCAAAGTATTACGATATTTCCGAAATAGGCTCATTCCCTGCAAGATTAAAGCCGATTTCCTATTACTGCGATATAGCAAAGAAAGAAGATACGCTCGGCTACAACGATATTTTTGACACGCTTATGAGTTTGACGATGAGCGTTTATGCGCCGATGAACTATATTTTGCCGAGCCGTATATCAAAATATGAGGATTTGTATGATACAAAGGTCGGACAAGCTACCTTAAAGCAGGTCAACCGTGAAAAGGCGCTGCAACGGTTGATGACGATAAATATGCTTAAACGGTTGGAGTCTTGTGTTGACTCATTCCGCATAACGCTGAAAAACGTTCGCGATGTAAACGAGCGGACATACAATTCGATATTAGCCTACGAAGCGGGCAAAGCCGGAGCAGAGTATGAGTCAAAACAGATTGACGAGGAAATGCTCGACGATGAGGACTTCGATATCACTGACGAAAGCACTTTGGGGAAGGTTAAGATCGACTTTTCCGATATGGACTTGTTGGCATGGAAAGCGGATTTGAAAAAAGATATCGATACTCTTACGGAATTGTATGAATTAATGCTTTTCGTAACGCCGGATAAAGACCTTAAACTCCAAAAACTCATAGAAGTAGTAGAGCATAAAATCGAAAATCCGTTTAATGAAGGCAACCGCAAAGTTCTCATTTTCTCGGCATTTGCGGATACGACGAATTATCTTTACGACCATTTAGCCGATAGATTGCTGAAAAAGTACGGTCTGCACTCGGCAAGGATACAGGGAGCGCAAAGCAGAAATACCGCCAATGTGGCAGGCAGTAAGGATACCGATAGGCTTCTTACGCTGTTTTCGCCTGTTTCAAAGGAGAGATCTCAAACGTATCCCGAAGACGAGGATACGGATATCGATATTTTGATTGCCACCGATTGCATTTCCGAAGGACAGAATTTACAGGATTGCGACATTTGTATAAACTATGATATTCATTGGAATCCCGTCCGTATTGTGCAAAGGTTTGGACGTATTGATCGTATCGGGAGCAAAAACGCCAACATTCAGCTCATAAACTTTTGGCCGAATGTGTCGCTGGATGAGTATATCAATCTCAACGCTCGCGTTGAGAACAGAATGATGCTCGTCGATGCAACGGCTACCGGCGACGACAATATTTTGGCGAGCGAGCAGGCCGATCTCGATTATAGAAAAGAACAATTGAAAAAACTGCAAGAAGGCGATTTGCAAGACCTCGAAGATATGGACGGAAGCATTACGATAACCGACCTTGGCTTAAACGATTTCCGTATGGATATGGTGTCTTATATAAAAACGCACGGCGAACCGAAGAACGTGGCGCACGGCTTGTATGCCGTTGTGCGCCACGATGACAGTATAGGCATTCCCAAAGGCGTTATTTTCGTGCTCAAAAACAGAAATCCCGATATCAATATCGGCAAGCAGAACAGGCTGCACCCGTACTACTTGGTATATCTGGATGAGAACGGAGAAGTCATTCATAATCACACGGAAGTAAAGGCAATTCTGGACAAGATCAGAAAGACTTGCAAGTTGCAGGACGAGCCGATTGCCGAACTTTGCCGTGCGTTTAATAAAGAAACAAAAGACGGCTATAAGATGGACAAGTACAGTAAATTGCTTGATAGAAGCATAGAGTCAATCATCAATGTCAAGGCCGCGAACGATCTCAATACTCTGTTCAATCTCGGCTCGGACGTTCTGTTCAGCGGAACAATTAAAGGGCTTGACGATTTTGAACTCATTACGTTTTTTGTGATCAAATAGGAGGAAGTGTGTTCAGATTCAGTTCCAAAACGATCGTAAATCGTGAGTTCAAACTCTCCGATCTTTTCAGGCAAATGGGCGCGAGCAAGGAAGCGAGGCAAGAAGCCGCTTGTATCGATAAGGTTACTTTGACCAACGTCCTCTCTCCGTTGACGTTAAACTGTGAACAAGATACAACGGTTAAAGAGGTGTACGTATTCGAGATAATTGTAAACAAGCGCTATGTTCCCGAACTGTTCATAAAAGAACTTGACGGCAGCATCAAATTCCACACGCTTTTCAATGTCCGCCATAACGATTATGAGTTATCACTTATTTCATACAAAGTCGGCGCGGCAAAAGGAAAATATTACCAAACGAATTGGGAAAACGAAGACGATATAGACGTGCCGCTTGTTTCAAACGTTTCCGAACTATACAAATTCATATTGTCAAAGTTTTGGAAATATCCGCCGTTTGAAGATGAGAGCGTAGACGAGTATGTGAGGCGGTATAATCAGCTTATCAAGCTCGACTTTCAAATCAATTCGACAACAATAGCGATAGCCAAAGAATGTCAATCGAAAAAGAAGTTCGAGTACAACGCAAGGCTTAAAGAATATATCGGGAAGCGAGAAGAACTGTTACGCAACCAAAGCAAATGAATCACGAAGAATTTATAAAAAAGAATATTCTTGTTTTTGATAATTGGAAAAGTTAAAAGGAGAACAAAGGTAATGGCAGAGAAATTAGATATGCAATCAAAAGACATGGTGCAGGAGAATGTCGGGAAGATTCGGGAGCTGTTTCCGAATGCCGTGATGGAGGTGAAGAAAGACGGCAAGGTGACGCTTGCCGTGGATTTTGACGTTCTCAAACAGGAGCTTTCGGATAGCCTGATCGACGAAAAACAAGAACGCTATCAAATGACTTGGCCCGATAAGAGCAAGGCGAAGGTGCTTGCGAACACGCAAATTTCCGCAACCCTCCGCCCCGTCCGCGAGAAGAGCGTGGATTTCGATAACACTCAGAACGTCTATATCGAGGGCGACAATCTTGACGTTTTGAAATTGCTTCGGGAAACCTACCTCGGTAAAATCAAAATGATTTACATAGACCCGCCCTACAACACGGGAAATGATTTTGTGTATGAGGATGACTTTGCCATTGAAAGCGGCGAATATATGACAAATAGCGGACAGTACGACGAGCAAGGCAACCGTCTGTTCCAAAATAAAGATAGCAATGGCAGATTCCATACCGATTGGCTGAATATGATCTATCCGCGCCTGAAAGTGGCAAAAGATTTGCTTTCGGACGATGGTGTGATTTTCATTAGTATCGATGACAATGAACAGGCGAATTTGAAAAAGATTTGCGATGAAATATTTGGACAAAATAATTTTATTGCGCAGGTGATTTGGGAAAGAGCATTTGCACCAGTTAATTTAATGAAACATTTTTCTGCATCACACGATTACATGCTATGCTATTCGAAGGACATTGAACTAACGGTTTGTAATGGTATAAATCGAAGTGAAGAAACTGACAGCAGATATATAAATCCTGATAATGATCCAAGAGGCGTATGGTCATCAAGTGATATTTCTGTTGGGCCCGCTGTAGAAGCAAATATTTATCCTATCACGACGCCCTCGGGGCGAGTGGTAGAGCCTCCAACTGGACGCAGCTGGAGTCTCTCCAAAAACGCGTTTTTGGAGAGACTCCAAGATAATAGAATATGGTTTGGCGAAAACGGAGATGGCGTTCCAAGAATAAAAAGATTCAAATCGGAACTTCGTAAAAGCGGAGTCACTCCTATGACAATATGGAAATATACAGATGTAGGACATTCACAGGATGCCACTAAATCGTTAGCAAATATTTTCGACGGAAAAAAGTATTTTGATTATCCAAAGCCTATTGGTTTGATAAAGAGATGTTTGGAACTTTACAGTGACTCCAACTCTTTCATCCTCGACTTCTTTTCGGGCTCGGCGACAACCGCGCACGCGATCATGCAACTCAACGCCGAGGACGGCGGAAACAGAAAGTTTATTATGGTGCAACTTCCCGAACCCTGCGACGAAAAGAGCGAGGCATACAAAGCGGGCTATAAAACCATTTGCGATATCGGCGAGGAACGGATCCGCCGTGCCGGTAAGAAAATCAAAGAGGAAGCAGGATTGACGGCGCAAAACCTCGACACGGGCTTCCGTGTGTTCAGACTTGATTCCTCCAATATGCAGGACGTCTATTATAACCCGCACGCTATGGCGCAGAGTTTGCTCGACAGCACGATAGACAACATTAAACCCGACAGAACTGCGGAGGACTTACTGTTCCAGGTAATGCTCGATTTGGGAGTGGAGCTTTCGGCAAAGATAGAGGAAAAGACGGTATGCGGCAAGACTGTATATGCAGTCAATGATAATGATATAATCGCTTGTTTCGACGAGAAAATAAACAACGATGTAATAGTGGCAATAGCGGAGCAAAAGCCGCTCTATGCGGTATTCAGAGATAGTTCGTTTGCAACGGACAGCGTAGGCATCAACAACGAGCAGCTTTTCAAAACCTACAGTCCAAGCACTATAATCAAGGTGATATGATGAGATGTTGTTTAGATGAAACGCAAGCGGATAAATTGAGAGGAGTAATCAACAGATGCCCCTATGTTTTCAAATACGATCCTGAAAAATATTGTAAACTTTGTACGATTATGGATCGCTACCAAGACACAGTAAAATATTTGAACGGTTTTGATTTGCCCTATAAAGACGATCAATTTAATGCGACTGATTTTATAATGTGGGTAAATTATGCGGATTTAATCATAAATTGTATCAAGGAACTCAATAACGAATTTGTTGTCCCCAATGATACAACTTTTTTCCGTAAGGATGGAATAAAATTGAACGGCAAAGTAAAAGGGAAAACCAAGAACTTCTTCCCTTGTGGGCAGAGCGATGACGATGATTATTTCAAATTTATAAGAGCTATTGTACTCGCTCATGCAATCAAAATAAACGCTCATAGACAGTTTACTAATGGATTAGCATTTTCTCCGCTTGTGCGGTGGGAGAATACACACGATACGGTAATAATCACTTATTATTATGTCGCCGACTCTAAATGGGATACACAAGATATAATTATCAATATTAAGAACATGATTGAGTATTTGGAGTCCAGATGTAACTACTTGGATTATATATTTGGTTATATCGAGAAGGAAAACCAAAACGCGAAGAATATAATTATAGAGAAATATAAAGACGATTTTATGAATCTACCCAAAGGACGCATGGATAAAATCGAAAAAATAAGGGAAGTTCATAAAAAAAACGGCGATATAGACACAAAAAATGGAGCAAGTATTGTCCTTTCACGTTTGAAGCAAGTAGATGATTGCATATCATATCAATTTAATCCGATAAATATATTACAAATATCTGTTTTCGAAAAAATAGTTGATTATATGCTTGATGACTTAGTGGAATATCTTAGGCAGCAGAAAGACGATTTTTTGTTGAACGAGACTTTGCTCGCTTGTAATTATAATAATGAAGCAAGTTTATTTAGAGGCAATATTTATGAAATTAACAAAATTGTTTCTGAATATTGCGACAAGGAACAAACAAATTGGTTGCTGTTTGAAGAGCTGATTGGGAAGATTAAAGACAATATTAGTCACTATGTCATTATAAATGACGAGATGAGCAATTTAGAGAAATCGTTTTTATGTATGATAGCGATGATATTCGATTCCATTCTAACAGACGAAAAGATCCGAAAGAAATTTCCCCCGAATATAACTAAAGAGGTAGGGCAAATTTATGAAATTCAGATTTAAGATACAACAATATCAGAGCGACGCCGTCAAAGCAATTTGCGACGTGTTCAAAGGGCAGCCCTATCAGGCACACGCGAAATATACGCTGGATATGGGCGTTGCCCTGCAAGCGAAGAAGCAAGTCTCCATTTTTGAAAGCCCCGAAATGCGGCGGGCAATGAACGAGGACTACGATGTAGGCTTCGCCAATCCGCGCATTGAAATAACGCCCGAAAAGATTTTGGAGAATATTCGCGACATTCAGCAGCTCGCCAATATCAGCGAGTCGAAGTCACTCTCGCACGACTTCGGAGCGGTGGATCTTGACGTGGAAATGGAGACGGGGACGGGCAAAACCTATGTCTATATCAAGTCCATGTTCGAGCTGAACAAACAATATGGATTCAGCAAGTTCATTGTCATAGTGCCGAGCATTGCCATTCGTGAGGGCGTAAAAAAATCGTTTGAAATGACACAGGAACATTTCATGGATACCTACGGCAAAAAGGCTCGTTTTTTCATCTATAACTCAAAGAAACTTGATGAAATAGAGCAGTTTTCGAGTTCGTCCGCTATCAATGTAATGATAATCAATATCCAAGCGTTTAATGCCCGCGGCGCGGATGCGAGGCGCATTTATGAAGAGCTTGACGAATTTCAATCGCGTAAACCTATCGACGTTATTGCACGCAACAGACCTATCCTCATTTTAGACGAGCCGCAGAAGATGGGCGGAAGCGCTACGCAGGAATCATTGCAACGGTTTAATCCGCTGTTTTCCATGAACTTTTCCGCAACGCATAAAATAAAACATAACACTGTATATGTGCTTGATGCGCTTGACGCTTTCAACAAGAAGCTCGTCAAGAAGATACAAGTCAAAGGTTTTACAATCAAGAATTTGCGCGGAACAAACGGGTATCTTTATTTGCAGGATATTATCCTTTCACCGAGCAAGCCGCCTGTGGCGAGAATCGAACTCGAAATAATTTACGGCGGCGGCAAAGTCAACAGAGAAACGCGGCTTGTGAAGGTAGGCGACAACCTTTATCAAATTTCCAACGATATGGAACAGTATAAGAACGGATTTACCGTAAATGACATAAATCCGTTCAACAACACCGTTACGTTCATTAACGGTGAAGTATTACAGCTTGGCAATGCTTATGGAGATGTGTCCGAAAATGATATCAGGCGCGTTCAGATCCGTGAGACGATCCGTTCCCACTTTGAAAAAGAGGCAGAACTTTTTAATCGGGGGATCAAAGTCCTCTCTCTGTTCTTCATAGACGAAGTTGCAAAATACAGACAGTACGACGAGCAGGGGCAAGAAGTAAACGGCTTGTACGGGAAGATTTTCGAAGAAGAATACAATCGTGTAGTCAACGACTATATCACGCTTTTCGATACCCCGTATGTGAAGTTTTTGCAAAGCACTTCGGCGGCGCAGGTGCATAAGGGATATTTCTCCATTGACAAAAAAGGGCATAAAGTGGATTCGTCGCTTGCAAAAGGATCGGACATTTCCGACGACGTTTCCGCTTATGACTTGATTTTGAAGGACAAAGAACGTTTATTGTCATTTGATGAACCGACACGTTTCATTTTCTCCCACTCCGCCCTTCGGGAAGGCTGGGACAACCCGAATGTCTTTCAGATTTGTACGCTCAAACACAGCAACTCGAACATTCAGCGGCGGCAGGAAGTCGGACGGGGGCTTCGCCTGTGCGTAAACTCGAGCGGTGAGAGAATGGACGCAACCATTCCGAACTTCGACGTTCACGGAACAAACGTTTTGACGGTTATTGCAAATGACTCTTATGAGGATTTTGTAAAAGGTTTACAGGCGGAGCTGAAAGAAAATCTGTACGAAAGACCCTCCAAAGCATCCAAAGAGTTTTTTGCCGGCAAAAAGGTTCTCGTCGGCGGCGAAGAAACGGTTATTTCCGCACAACAAGCCACGGCGATCTACCGTTATCTTGTCAAGAATGATTATATTGACAATGATGATAAGCCGACAGATACATACAAGAACGCCGTCCGAGAAGGTACGCTCGCTCCGCTTCCCGTCGAGATAGAGCCGATGGCGGAAGTCGTTCACAAGCTCGTTCAATCGACCTATGATGCGGATGCTTTGAAAGATATGTTCGAGGACGGCAATCAATCCAAAGTTCAAGACAACAAACTTAACGACAACTATTATAAAGCGGCTTTCCAAAGCCTTTGGAAAGAGATTAACCATAAATATGCCTATACTGTTGAGTTCGATTCGGAAGAATTGATAGAAAAAGCGGTCAAAGCTATCGACGATGAGCTGTATGTTCCCCCCCTCACCTATACCGTCTCCACAGGCGAGCAGAAGTCGGAGATCGACTCCGACGAGATAAAGAACGGAGTTTCTTTCAAGACCGCAAAAACGAGAACGGAACAGCTCCGTACAACCGCAAGCGAGTCAATTACATACGACCTGCTTGGAAAAGTGTCGGCAAACACTTCGCTTACACGCAGAACGGTCGCAATGATATTGAAATCTATCAGCGAGGTGAAGTTCCTATATTACCGCGATAATCCGGAGGAGTTCATCAGCAAAGTGTCGAAACTCATCAATGAGCAGAAGGCATCGTTGATCGTAGACCATATTACATACAACCAGATCGAGGGCAGTTTCGATTCGGTCATTTTTACCGAGTCAAAAGCGACGAGCGAGTTCAAACACGCCTATCGTGCGCAAAAACATATCCGGGACTATGTATTTGTGGACGGCTTCAATAAGGATGCTTCCGTAGAGCGAACCTTCGCAGAGGAGTTGGATAATGCCGAGGAAGTGTGCGTATATGCAAAATTGCCGAGAACATTTTACATTCCTACACCCGTCGGGAATTACAGTCCAGATTGGGCGATTGCGTTCAACGAGGGAAGCGTAAAACACATTTATTTCTTGGCAGAAACAAAAGGAAGTTTGGATTCCCTGCAAATGCGCGGAATTGAAGCGGCAAAGATAGAGTGTGCAAAGAAGCTGTTTAACAAAATGTCTACAAGTAAAGTACGCTATGAGTATGTCACAAACTACAAGGACTTGCTTGATAAAATGTGTAGTATATAAAGATAAGTAATCAATAGTCGAGTTGGACTCTTATGGTGTAAAGGTTTATGGAGATTTTATGGTAACGAAGAAAGAGGACACGCCGCAAAGGAAGGCGAATCGCAAATACGAGGAAAAGAATAAAGAGAAGCGTAGGGCAAAGTGCGGTAATTTCCAAACAATGATACCGAGAGAACTTTACGAGGAAATCAATTTATACTTGAAAGAGAACGGAATAACGAAGGTTGAACTTGTAAAGGCAGGATATAAAGCCTTGCGCACCCGTTCCGATACGGAAAAGGACGGAGATTAAAAGTCTGGAACTAAATAGAATCACAGCCAAACGGCGTAACTGAAAACGGTTGCGTCGTTTTTTATTTTCAACTATCCCTATGGGGCGAATAGGAGGGAATTGCGTTTAAGCGCCGTCCCCTCGCCGCCCTCGCCGTACCCTTCCGCAAAGCCCGAAAAGGAATAGCTTGTGGCAACGCCGTACTCCGTGGCGTCCGGGTTTCCCTCGGTCAGAAGCTCGATGCCCGAAATATCGTATCTCCGTTCCATGCTGTTTACCCGCTCGGCGATCGTCTTTCCGTCCGCGCTTGCATGGTCTACTACTTTGAACTTATAGAACAGTTTATTGACGCCTGCGCCCGTACTCATGGAACAAAACCGCAAACCGAACTTTTCGTAATCCGTGGCAACGCTCTTTTCGGTGACGGGGTAACTGTCATAGGCGACGGCGATCTGCACCTTATTCTTTTCGCTGTCCGTTACAATGTTCTGTGCATTGGGATTATAGACGTAGAGATACAGTCCGTAATTTCCCCGCATATTAACGCGGAAGTCATAGCAGTACTCCGCGAAGTCGATGACCCGCATTTCGAGCTCTTCGCTCTCATAGTAAGGGTACTGCGCGAGAGAAAAGCCGTCCATGCTTTGAAGATCTTCGAGGACATTGGTCTGATCGAACTGCGTGAGGGGTTCTTCGGCACGGGTGCTTTTCGTCATGACGGGGAAGAGCGCCGACAGGCATACCATGCCCGAAAGAACCGCCGTAAAAAGCCGTTTTATTAGCCTTGTCAAAACTGCAATTCCTCCTTATCGAACGCAACGCCCGTCACGCTTGTCAGAAGTCTGAACCGCACCGTGCAGCCCGCCTTTTCGTTATAGCTCGTCACGATGATGGAAAAGAAATAGCCGTCTTTGAGTAAATCGGGATTTTTTACTTCCACGGGTTTACCGGAATAGTGCTTCGAGATCGCTTCCGTAATTCCTTCTTTGGGGATCGTGAATGTAAAAGCGCCCTCGTCCTTTTTCAAGGCGAATGCCGCCGAATAATCCTCGCCGCCCTTAAAGGCAAGCGTCTGTCCGTCTACCGTGTATGAGAATGTCTTCTCGGCGTTCGATACGATCCTGACCGAATACTCCTTCGGCTCGGTGACGCCCGTTTCAAATACATAGTTCACGCCGAAGGTATAGGTCCCGCCGTTTTTGAAATTCCGCTTGCTTTCCTGCGCCATGATCTTTTCGTCCCCGCAGGTCAGATAGAACTCCTTGAAATCCTCGGTGAACCCATTTGTGAGCGCGAAGATTAAGCCGATCGCGCCGGCAAGCAATAAGATGATGAGGATGAAAGCAATGATTTTAGCTGCCTTCTTTCCTGTTCCCTGTTTCATGTTCGTCTCCCGGAAAGAGGGGGGCAAAGCGAGGTTTGCCCCCCGTTTGAATCGTCAGAATGTCAGTGTATTTTTTGAAAAGCTCAGGCTGCTTACCGAACTTACCACCCATAATTTTATCGTCTGCGAAAGACCGCTCACGCTGTCCGTAACGGTGACGGAGAAATAGCAGTTGTCAATATTCGTCTTGTTGTAATTCGCGTTTCCATCGTAATCGTCCGATATTAAATGGCCGCGGTTTGTGCCGTATTCGTCATAGCGCACATATTTGTCATAATAATAGGTGGTAGTATAGTAGGGATCGGCCTCCTCCCGTGAATAATAGTTCTCGATATAGGTTTTTCCCGTCTGAATGGTGAGCGTCGTCCCCGAAACCGTCGCCGAAGTAATGAAGGTGTTGACCATCTCCGACATTTCCTTTTTTGCCATATCGCCATAAATACCGCCGGCATCGTCCGACCAATATTTCCCGAAGTACAGGGAGCCGGAGCCGCCCAGCTTGACGGACAAATTCTTCGAGCCGACCGAATTGAAAACGTTGGTGAGATTGACGTCGAAATTATACGATTTGCCCGTTCCCAGCTCGAAATACGATCCGCGCCCCGTATTGCTCTTTGCCGTAAGAGATGTGCTCGTAACGGACATTCCGCTCGCCTTGCCGACAAAGGTGACGGTGCAGGTCGCCGTACAGCCGCCGTCCCTTGACGTTGCGGTAATGATGATCTGGTCACTCCCGAACGCCTTCTTACAGGAAACCGTAGCCGTCGTGCTGCCGTCCGAATCGGGCGTGACAGTTAAATAATCCGTTACGGCGTTTTTTCCGTTGGTGGGAGCAACGCCCCAGGCGACCGAGAAATCCACCGTCTTGTCTGCCGCGTCCACGGGATAGACCGTGACGGAAACCTTTACATCGACGGATGTTCCCGCCGCGACCGCTTCCGCAAGTGCTTCCGAGGAAAACGACATAGAGGCAGGCATCGCGTAAGTCTTTCCTTCTTCCAAAAAGTTCCCGTCTCCGTCCACGGCATTTGCGGATTCCATGGCGGCAGCGGGAATAACCACCGTTACAGCCACTTGATTTAGCTGCACCTGACCTTCCAGATTTTCGATCTCAAACGTTTTGACTGCGGGATCGAATGCGGCCGTAACTTCCGAGCCGTTCATTTCCATGGTAACGCCGCTTGCCGTTTTCATACTGTCGCGAAGTGTACGCGCATAGGAAGAGCCGGCGCAGTAAAATACGATCTTCGTCATATTGATACATTCGATGGTCACGGCAGAGTGTGCATAGAGCCTTATGGGATCGGAGAAATCACCGATGTCGGAGCCGCTGCCTTTCAAATTGGTAAAGACAATGCCGTTATCTTCCCAGACCTGTTCGTCCGCAGAATAAGCCGTGCGCTTTTCTTCCGAATTGTCAAAGGCAAGCAAATATGTCAGAACCTCTCCGGTTTGTTCTTCCTTATCCGTGCCATTCGTGCGGAATACCGCAACGCACAGCCCGATCAAAAGCGCGAACACAAGCAAAAATGCGACCGCCGTAACGATCCACTTCAACTTATCGCTTTTCTTGTGATGATTGAGTTCTTCGTTATCCATAAATTACCTCCGTAAAAATCCGAAACCTGCGGCCCGTACTGTGAGCCGCAGGAAACGCTTCCGCGCTTTTTTACCCGCCTATCTCAACAGCATATTCAGCAAGGTTTTATCCGAACTGCGGTACGGCTTTATGGGGCACTCGAAAACTTCACCCGTTTCCTTATCCACGGTACGCACCCCGAAGCTGTTCCCGGTGATGACGTTACCCGTTCTCTCGTCCTTGATCTCATAGGGCTTGAGCGTAAGCTCTGCTTTCATATCGTTTCCGAACACGATATCGAGAAGAGAATAGCCGCCGTTGTCGGGCGGAACAAGTGCAACTTTCACATCTTTTCCCCGCACCTTACCCTTGATGAAGTACGAATAATACTCCTTGCTGTTCTTTTCGAACGTCTCGCGTTCCACAAAAATCTGTTTGTTTGCCATTGATCTTTACTCCTTTTTTTGATTATTTTCTTTTGCCTTTGGCCCTCGAAATCTTTTTCGCTTCCGACTTCGACTTGCCTTCAGCGAGCGCCTGCTTGTATTTGAACATTCCCGCATGGTCGCTCTGGCATTGAAGATAGCCCGATCTCATTCCGGCTTCATAGTCCGTGAGCGGCTTGCCTTCTTTCTGCCCGTGCTGATGGACTTTTGCTCTGCGTTCCTCGGCGTAGCTCGCGGCTCGCTTGTTCGGCACGCTCCAGCGTCTTTCGCTGTTATAATCTGCCATTGCCTATTCTCCTAATAAAAATTTGCCCGTTGACGCTCGTATAGCACAGCGATCATGTCTGTTGTACGGCAGCTGATAATTACTTTACCGATTGATAGTTCGGGCGGCCGTCCCGACCTATTTCAATCGCTCTTTTCTATTGCGCCGCAGACATCAAATTAAGACAGGTCAGCCTTTCGGCAAATGAGTACCCGAATACTCCAACAGTTCCTGCGTGGCGGTATAACGTTTCTTCGGAAAGTCATAGCCGTATGCTATAAACCATAACTCCACGTCTAACCGTTTCGCCTTGCACTTGTTGAAATACCGAATAGCCTTTTCCATTGTTTTGA
The DNA here is from genome assembly GCA_964612545.1 of uncultured Clostridia bacterium. Taxonomy (GTDB): domain Bacteria; phylum Bacillota; class Clostridia; order Christensenellales; family Borkfalkiaceae; genus Gallimonas. Next base: position 53,029 of record CAZTBU010000010.1, read on the forward strand.
AGTATCTGCAACCGAAATTACACTCTACCCGGAATCTCTTGGGGAAAATGCACTCGGCACAAAATACAACACAACTACCGACTTTGCAACTTGCCGTTCCCATGATTTCCTCCTTGCTTTTCAAAGGCCTTCACTATATAGGCTTGAAAACGCCTAAAATGCAACGGGTTTTCCAAAAATTTTTTGTAGTTTTTTTATCGTCCGCTCATAAATCGCCGCAACAGCCTGTCTTGTGATACCCAATCCGGCGGCAATTTCCTTCTGTGTCCGCTTGTCATAATAGCGAAGTCCGAACACTTCCTGTTGCCGTTTTGTGAGCCGTGATACAGCCTCGTCGATCCTTGCTTGCTCTATATTGCAGACGCATTTTTTATCGGGATCGGCGTTCGTGTTTTCAAAGGTATCGCCCTCATAGTCCACCGCCGAAAAAGGGTAGTTATGCCGCCTATGATTGTAATTGCCCCTGTGTTCCGCCTCGTCCATTGCGTGAAGAAGGTCTATCCATTCTTGACCGACTTCGGCAGCACTGATAACGCTCTTTGTTCCGTCCGCAAAATGATAGGTATAGGTGGTTTTGATTTCTTTCTTTTTCATGGTTCGCTCCTTGAATTTCGTTGAGATCCGCAGAGCCGACTTCTTCCGCAAACAGAAAGACGGTACGAAAAGCCTTTGAGATTTGCTTCTCCTTGCCGTCTTGCGGTCTGCGGATATTGAGGGGAAGGCAGCTTATACTGCCTTTGTGTTTTTTACTTCCGCTGTTCCATCGTCCGAAAACCGTATCTGTGTTTTGCAGCCCTTGATGACGATTTCCACGACTTTCTGCTGCTTGTCTATGCGGCAGACGAGCTTATTTGCCGTATTCCGTACTTCTTCCATAATATCAACCGTCCTTTTGGGCGTTCGCCTCTTTGAGGATGTTTTCAAGAAATTTCCTGACAATAGGCTCAAGCATTGCTTTCGGTATCTTCGAATAGTCGGGCGTACCGTTTACGACAACTTTATATTCCGTTTGTTCCGCTTTCACTTCCGTTCTCCTTTCAGTCCAAATGTTTTAAGGATAGATTTCATCACTTCCGCATCTTCGTCGGTGAGCGTTGGCAATACTCTCTCTAACAGCTCTCTTTGCTTGTCCTTCAGATAAGGCTTATTCAACCTGAAATTTTCATCTACATAAATACCGCCTCCGTTGCCTTTGGAAGTGTAGATCGGATAGTCGAGCGATAAGGTTTCGATATCGTATCTTATCGTCCGTCTGCTGACATTGAACTCGAATGCGAGATTGTTTATGATCTCGGTTCTGCGCAGGCACAAAACTTCAAGAATTTCTTTCCTGCGTTCATTGGCAGTCATCCGATTTTCACCTCCTTTCGCCGTTCTTTGGCGGTATTCTAAAATCCAAATGGGCAAGGTTTTTGCCCATTGGAAAAAATATTTTAATTTTTTTTCGGAAACAAAAAACCGCCGGCAAAGGGCAGACTTCCAAAGAAATCTATCCGTTTGTCGGCGGCCTCTCGTGCAATGTCCGGTTTAACCGTCCGATAGGGCTTGCTTATCCTATGGCTTTACACTATCCCTGTTCCAGATCGACCATAAGCCTGCACAAGCCCATATTCAATTGTTGACATTCAATCCTGATCGTCAATGAGCTGTTGTCCCTTCGGAGCATACAGATCTATCTGAACGTGCCTCCTGCCCATCACCCGAGAAACCGTTACGCTTCCGCACCTCGGACATTGAAATTTGATAAGCCCCGTTTCATCTCTTATGCCGATGTGCTGCCTGAAACAGTTATTACAGACCATGGCAATCGGTTTTTCTTTCAACTTCATTTCGGACATTTATTCCCCCAGAACACAAACTTATGTTCGTATTAGAGTATAACACAAAGTGGATAGAATAGCAAGGGGTATGTGTCCCGGTTAAGTGACAGTTGGAAAATTTTTGAAAAAAAGAATGAACAAAAAAGGGACAGCAACAAGATATTGCAATCCCTTAAACTTATCAATTCGGAATATCACTTTTTATCGAACTTCAATGCCGAAAAATCTCGTGCAAGGTGAATTACGGTGGTAACGATCACCGAATCGCCCTCCGCATAATAAATCGTGGCATACGAATAGGTGATGATGTAACGGTATTTGACGTGAAAACTCAATTTGTTGCTTAAATTCGCACCGCTATCGGGAAATTCTTTTAGCCGCTCCATGTCGTCAAGTATTTTTCTTATTACCTTTACGGCTTCTTCGGGGCTATCCTCGGAGATATATTCCTTGATCTCTGCCAAGTCATCATAAACCTGAGGGTTGATTTTCAAGTATTTCATTCCTTATACCCCAAGTTTTTCTCTTAATTCGGAAATTTCCAAATATTTTTCTCCGTTTTCTATCCGCTGTTCTGCGCTTACGAGCTTTGCCATGAGCTTGATCTCAGCCGTCAGGGTATCATATTGCGCCACGTCCATAATAACGTACCGCCCGCGCCCATTCTTTGTCAAAAATACGGGCGAATCGATCTTGCAATCTTGCAGCACCGTCGTATAGTTTCTTAAATCGGATATGGGTTTGATCGTCATAAATCATGTCTCCTTGCTTTATTCTATGCCTTAACGTAAATATTATAGCATAATCTTTCGTAAAATACAACAGCAAAGTGGCGTTTTCTGAAAAAAATTTATAACGATTATCCCCCTTTTGTTATAAACGCTGTTATCACTGAATTATTATTTATCGCCTATATCGTAATATTCTTTTATCTGCTCTACAAACCCGTTAAACTCGTTTATAACGGAAGTGGGCGATCCCGTGGGTGCAGACAGTCAAATCAAAATACAAGTCAGAGGGCTCAGAAGATATTACGATAGTGATACCAGAGAAAATTATGTGAGGGCAATAATAGACTTGGTGTCGGGAAAAGAATTGTTGCAGCCGACGGATGAACTTTGTTTGGGTGCTCTTACAATGAAGTCGCACACTGGAGCTTCTCTCGATGGCCCGAGAAGGTATGCGTATAAGTACAAAAACTGCTGCGGCCCTAAAGACCCAATTTATCCGTCCGAAATATTTGCAAACACAAATTCTGTAGTAGTTTCATTTTATGATAAGCATATCGAGCAAACCACCTGTCCTATTAAGTCAGGGGTGTTAGCTGCAAGGAACTACTGCATTTATATACGGAGACAAGAAGGCCCCGATTTTGGTTATATTTGGAAGCATATTTCGAATAACGTCTACTTTGATATGTACAAAAGAGTAAATCAAACGAAAGACAGTAAACCGTATATTGGGAAGTTTGTGATGACTGGAGAATAGTGATAAAATGAAAATTAGTACTAGTGAGTAATATGAACTCGCCGTTGGTGAGTACTGTGAATTCGCCGTTGGTGAATAGGGTGAACTCGCTTTTACTTTTTTTTGAAAACAACACGAAAATGTGAAGATATATGTTGGCAATTATTATGGATTCAATTCAAAAAACGGAAATCGAAATTCGGCAGACGGTAAGAGCAAGTTGTACGAATTGTTTGTTTCAAACGGCGTTTTTACGACGCATCCTTTCCACTCTCTCTTGCCGCTCCCGCCGACGAGATTAAATAGCGCGTAAATGGGTAGAATCACATGTTGATTTTTTATCAATTTTTTCGAGCTATAAACACCCGCTGAAACGGAGGCAAGCAATGAATATTTGGGTAACAATCATAACGGCATTGATAAGCGCGAGCGTCGGGGCGGGCGTAACTGCCGTAATTGCCCGCGCACGGCTCGGTAAAATCAAATAC
>CAZTBU010000011.1:0-51829 GCA_964612545.1 uncultured Clostridia bacterium
ATAAAGCCTTAAAGCGCAGTCTTGCTATCTCATCGAGAAAGGTGCGCGGAATAATGGGCGGACTGTTCTCTGCCGTTGTGGACGAAATTGTGCCCGAAACGCAAAGGTATCATAACCGCTTACGTGAGATTGAGGAAGAAATGAAACAAGCCCACGCAGAGGAAGAACGCAAAACCGCGCCGCTTTCCACTCCGACAAACCGTTGGGATTGGGGCAAGTAACGCACCGCGCCGCTCTCCACGCAAGTCCACGCAGGGGGTTCACAAAATTTGTCTTGCGACGAATTTTCGTGAGGAAACATTCTTGTGCGGTCTAACTTTCCCGTCCTCTTTATCGCCTTGTCAAACAACAAGCCGCAAGCGGCAAATTGAGTGGAGCAGCACAATTCTGTTCAACAGCCCTGTGGGCTGTGAACTGTGCCGTGACAGCCGAGCTGGTGGCGAGGCGTGGTGAGGCGGGCACTACCGCCGAACCGCAGCGCAGAAGCGTGGTTCTGCTCGCGCAAGTGATTAGTAAGCTCCGCGCACAAACAATTTCATAGAAACCGCTTGACAAAATCGTATTAACAAGGTATAATAAGCCCGTGGAGGTTACGATGAAAACGGATAAAAAGATTATCGACAAGCGGTATGAGGAAAAGCACAGAGAAGAACGCAAGGCGAAGAATGCGACTTTCGGGACAAGTATGCCGAGGAGCGATCTTCAAAAACTCAACGCTTTCCTCGAAGAACATCATATCAGTAAGGTCAGACTGGTCTACGCAGGGTGGTTCGCCTTGCAGGACGAAATTAAAAACAAATCTAAAAAATAGGAGGATTTGCGATGAAAAGAGGACATCGTATTCAGAGCGATAAAGGCGCGGGAATCTGACCGTAACCGATGCCTGAATATTACGATTGACAGAGAGGGAAATTACAGAACTTTTACAGAAACTGAAAACAACCAATCAAGAAGATACCATGTCGAAGGTATTACGGTTTGCGGCGGATTCCGTTGCGCTCGATACCTTAAAGGGCGTGTTATCACAGGGAAACAAGCAAGCGGCGAAACGCCGCACAGGGGAACATCGGAGAAAGTCGGGCAAAACCTTCAAAATTCAAAACGAGGAGATAATGAAAATGCCCGAAAGATACCGAAAAATATTTGCCTGTCAGGACAGGCTGATCCCGTACCGCTTCCACAAGGGAGTATATGAAGCACACTACCGCCGACACGGACTGAATGTATTTGCTTGTTCCAAGTCGTTTGACGGCATGAAACAGAAATTCACGCAAAAGCTCTTGAAAACGCTTGCTATGACGAATTTGCAGGCAGAGCCGACAAGGATGCCGACCGTAACCATTCAGCCTTCTGCACCCGTTCCCGTGCCGCAGGAGCCGCAAGATAAATTCAACGGTGCGAAATTTATGGAATACGTTGACCAATGGCTTGCGATCAAGAAGCAGACCGTGAAGCCGCTCACCTATAAGGAATATGAGCGCATGGCAAGCTACCACTTCGAGAAAGACTTTGGTGACAAGCTCATCAAGGACATGACGCGCCCCGTCATACAGGACTATCTCTTTTCGATTGTGAACGAGGGGAAGTACAGGACAGCCGAGAAACTTCATCTTGCGTTTTGTTGTATCTTCGATCTCATCTCGGAGGACTTTGGAGTTGCCTCCCCGATGAAGAAGATTGTGCTTCCTTATTACGCGAGCAAGAAAGGTTCTGCACTCACGAAAGAGGAGGAGAGAAAACTTGTGGACTTTTGCATTTCGCACAGAGAGAATGAGGCTTCATCGGCATTACTTGTACTGTTGTACTTCGGTCTGCGCCGTTCCGAGCTTCAGAGTATTCAAATCGAGGGTGAAACGCTGACGTGCGTGACGAGCAAAACGAAACTTGGTCGGAACGAGGTAGAACGCACAATTCCATTCACGCCTGTGTTCAAGAGAGTTTTGCCTTACGTGGACTTTGAGAAAGCGAAGAAAGTAAATGTCAACACGCTTGGCACGACTTTCAAACGGCTTTTCCCAAATCATCATGTTCACGAGCTTCGCTATACTTTCATCACCAGAGCGAAAGAAGCGGGATGCAATCAAGAAGTCGTGATGATATGGGCGGGACATTCGTTCGATAAGGACTGCAAGACTTCCGCCGTGGACAGAGGATACACCGACTACTCGCAAGAATACCTTTTGCAGGAAGCACAAAAAATCAACTACAACATCTAAAAAAATTAAAAATCACCCCACGATTTCCCCACAATTTACCCCACGAAAGTTAGATTTCGAAAGGGATAAACTGAATGGAAGTTGAAGAGTAGCCATAAAAAATGAGGATTTATTACAATATATTGCAATAAATCCTCATAAATGGCTGGGGTAGCAGGATTCGAACCTACGAATGACGGAGTCAGAGTCCGTTGCCTTACCGCTTGGCGACACCCCAATACGCTCTCATATTGTATCAAATGCCTTCGGATTAATCAAGCGTTTTTGCTTAGTTTCCGAAAATTTTTTTATTTTTGAAAAATTTGTCCGGAATCCGCCCGGCAACAATTTGCCCCGGTCCGATCCGCGCGTATATTACGGAGTTTGCCGAAGGGGCGCATTGCCGGTGCGGCGATGGCCGGACGGCGCTTACCGTGACGGAAAGGGGACGCGCCAAAGGAAATCGTCCCTTCTTTCTTGCCAAAAAGCCCGCGGGATGCCGCGCACAGACAAGATTTTTTGAAAATTTTCCGCAAAATATTGCAAAAAAGCGCTATTCATGGTATAATTTACATATATACTTTTTACTTCGGAGAAGGAGGGGCTTATGCACGAAGGCCACAGGCAACGGATGATGGAAAAAATTGTCTCCGGCAGCATGCTGCAGGACCATGAGCTCCTCGAAATCTTGTTATTTTATGCCATTCCGCGCAAGAATACAAACGAGATCGCCCATAACCTCATCGACGCATGCGGCGGCCTTGCGGGCGTCTTTCATGCCGATGCCAAGCGGCTCGAATCGGTGGACGGCGTGGGAAAGGCGACAGCGGTATATCTGAAAACCGTCGGCGAAGTCTATGCGCGTATCGGAAAGAGCGGGCTTATGGAGAACTCGCGCATGATTTTCTCTTATCATGACTTTGCTTCTTATATTGCGGAACGGTATAAAGATTCGGATACGGAAGTTCTGGAACTCTATGCCCTCGACGCGAAGAGCAGGATCACGTTCGTGCAGACTTTTTCCAGCGGTGACAATGACCGCGTGGAGCTTACATCCGCCGACGTCGGCCGCTTCATCTCCGAGTACGGGCCGAAGGGCGTTGTCATAGCGCATAATCATCCCGGAGCAAGCGCCACGCCGTCCGCCCACGACAATGATTTTACGCGGCTTGCGCACCTTTTATGCTGTCTCAACAACGTTACCCTCGTAGATCACGTCATTGTGGGGTGCGACCGCACATACAGTTATTACCTTACGGGGGAACTTGAAAAGATCAGGGAATGCTTCGATCTCGATATGATGATGCGCCGCGCGCGGGCACAGTATCCCGAATGATAAAAACCGCGCCGTAAGTATGAAAAAGAACCGCCGTTGCCGATCGGCGGTTCTTTTTTGATGCGTTTACTCTTCGAGAAAAAGCTTGTTGTTAAGCGCGATCATCACTGCGTCAAGAATCGTAAGGATCCAGAATTCACCGAAAAGGGTGATGACGAGCGCCATGATAAGGTTGACCACATTCTGTTTCTTAATGAACGCAGACCATCTGATAAGAAGGTCCATGATCCAGCCGATAAACGGAAGGATGAGAAGCAGGATTTGGATGAGCTTGTTCTGATTATGGAACCAAGTATCGAAATTCATAATTACATCTCCTTATTTGACTTGATGATATTATTGTACACACTTCGACGCGGAAAGTCAACAACTTCGCGAAAATTTTTTTTGCTTCGACATAAATTTTTTTAAGAAAGACCTGTCATAAATGAAAAACCGTTCCCTGCAGGGAACGGAATTCCGTTACGCTTTTGCAAAGATGAGATGTTTGAAGAGAAGGCACCAAATGACGTCCACCCAACCGAACGCAAGCCCGAAGAATGTGACGAGAAGTGCAACGATGAAGGTAATGATGCTCTTCGTCTTGAAGAACGCAGACCATCTGACAAGAATCTCGATGATCCAGTTAACAAACGGGATCAAAAGCAGGAGGACCTGAATGAGTCTGCTTTGCCTGTTAAACCATGTAGCCATAAAACAATCTCCTTATTTTAATTCTTTATACTTTTATTGTACACAGTAAAGAAAGAATTGTCAATAGTCTGAAGAAAAAAAATTTTGGCAAAATGTGTTTCCGTGGTTTAACCGGAGACGCAGAGGGAACGCGCCATAAAGGGCTTTCCCGTTTCAACGTCCTTCCATGTGAAGGTGCCTTCTTCAAAGACAAGATAACTGTGGGGAGAATTATTCTTCGGAATGGAGACGGAGCCGCAGTTGACATAGGTATAATTTTCCCTTTCCTCGAAGGCGGGGACATGAAAATGGCCGTTGATAACGATGTCTCCCCTGTTCAAAACCGCGGGCATGAGATGTCCGTGGCAGAAGATGAGCGTGTGCTTTCCCGCGGGGCAGAAGGCAAAATCGGCTTCCACGGGAAATTCCAGAACGAGCGTGTCGACCTGACTGTCGCAGTTGCCCTTGATACAGAGAATATTTTCCTTCATGCTGTTCAAAATTGCGGCGGTTTTCAGCGTGTCGTAGTCCTGCGGAAGGGGATTCCTTGCGCCGTGATAGAGGAGATCGCCCAATAAGATCATTTTTTCAGGCTTTTCCTCCAGAAACCGCTCCTTCAAAAGACGGCAGTAGCGGGCCGAACCGTGGATGTCCGATGCAATAAGGTATTTCATGCTTCCCTCCCCGATAAAATTTCTTTGAGTTTTTTAAGAACGCCGCCCTCCGTGTTGGCGGGAACGGTCCTTCCGATGAGTTTTCCGAGCGGCGGACAGGCGTTTGCGGGAACGTATGCCCTGCCGCATTATTTTTGTCGCCGCCGGGGAGCGTCCCGCCGAGGCCGGAGGCAGTAAACCGGGCCATAAGTGCTAAAATACAGGTGCCGCAAGGCGTAGAACGCGGTTGAAAATTTCACCCGCTTTTCCCTGCGCGGGCAGAGGCGTGCCTGCTTCCCATGCGCCGAGAAAGTCCGCTGCAACGCGGTCCGCAAGCGCCTTCTGTTTTACGGCGATCCCGCATTCGGATTGCAGATACAGACTGCGGAAGTCGAGATTGTACGAGGAGATAAAGGCAATGTCATCCGAAACCACGCTCTTCGCGTGCAGAAAGCCGTCGGTGTACTCCATAATTTTCACGCCGCTCCGCTTAAGTTCCGCCGCGTAGGAGCGGCTGACCGCAAAGGGAAACTTCTTATCGGGAATGTGGGGTATCATGATCCTCACGTCTGTCCCCGAAAGCGCGGCCGTTTCGAGTGCCTGCATCAGGGTGGCATCGGGCGCGAGATAGGGGGTGTTGACGTAGAGCCGCCGCCGTGCGCCCGCAAAAAGTTTGATAAGTGCGTCGCGTCCCGCGCGGCGGGTCCTTTCGTCTGCGCTGTCGGCAATGACGGCGCACGGAGCGCCGCCGCCCGCGGGCTTCGGAAGGGGTACGGGACAGGAGGGATCGAGCGCGTTCCACGTCCTGCCGAAGAGGTTGCAGACGACGGCGGCAGCCCCGCCCGTAACGCGGAGCGCCGTGTCTTTCCAATGCCCGAAACGGATCTTTTCGCCGATGTACTCGTCCGCGAGGTTGATTCCGCCCGTATAGGCGATTTGCCCGTCGATGACGGCGATCTTCCTGTGGTCCCGCCGTTCGCTGCTGCGTGTGGGAAACTTCAGCGGACGGAAAAAGCGGACGCGTATGCCCCGTCTTTGTGCCTCTTCGGCAAAATCCGCCGGTAAGGTCAGGGCGCTGCCGAAGCCGTCGAGAAGGAGACGGCAGTCAGCGCCGCCCCGCGCCTTTTCCTCCAGAATATCCATGATATTGCTCAGAAACAGCCCTTCCGCGGCAATGTAAAATTCGAGATAAACGAACTTTTTTGCCTTTCTCAGATCTTCGAGGAGGGCAAGATACATTTCCTTTCCCACGGGGAAATAATCGGCCGTTTTCACGGCGCAGGCGGGGAGCCCCGAAAGATTTTCGGAGAGGGCGGAAAGCGGAAACGGCGGAGGCGGGGATTTCACCGTGTCCTCCTTCATCTCCTTTCCGGGGCCGGCCAAAAAGAAAAAACAGGCAATGGCGCCGATCCAGGGGAGCAACACGATGAGAACGGCCCGCGGAAGTTTGTATTCGGCGGGGCTGTTGTCACAGCAGACGGCGACGGAGGCGATGAGCGCGAGGACGCGTTCGAGCGCCGCAACCGGCGCGAGGAGCCGCGGGAGCCAAAAAATGAGGAGCAGTCCCGTCACAAGGAGAAGAAACGCCGCAAGCGCAAAGGGGAAAAATCTGCCGCAGAAAAAATATCTCAGTTTTCTCATGATGAAAAACGCCGCCGGGGACGGTCCGCCGGCGGATATGTATTCAGATGAGACTTACGATATTGACCTCACTGACATCGTGTTCCGGGTGTTTGCCGTACGTCCCGAAGAAATTTTTTACGCCGCCGGGAGAAATCGTATTTACCTTAAAGGCGTCCGTGTCCACCGCGCGGGTGAACAGCAGATTAAATGCCGTTTCGAACTCGGAGACCCTCTGCACAAAGCGCAGGGTCAGATGTTTTCTCAGTGCGATGTCGAGGGAAAATTTTTCATTGTCGGGCACGAAGCCGCTGAATACCGTCGTGGACTTTTCCGCACTGACACGGAACGGGATCTGATGGTCGTTGCCCGGGGCCCCGATGACATAGATACTGCCCGATGCAAGCCTTCCGCCCGTGATGTTGGCAATGCCGCCGAGAAGCTCTCCGTCGGCGGGGAGGGTATAATAAATGCCGCACGTCTTTGCAAATGCGAGGCGGGAGGAGTCCGTATCGATGAGAATGGGCGCGGCTTGCTGGTAGATGAGGAGCTGGGCCGTAAGGATTCCCATGACGTTCGCCCCGATGACGGCTATGTGCTTGCCCTTGCAGGGGCCGAGGCATTCCACCGCGCTCCTTGCGAGGGCCACATAGTGGGCGATAAGGGCCTTTTCGTCGGACAGCACATCGGGGATCGGGGAGAGGTCGCAGGGATCGGCATAGACGAAGTCGCGTAAAAATCCGTCCTGCGTCTGCCCGCAGACGAGATATTCATCCTTGGAAAAATCTATCTTCTCCGTGCCCGTGTAGGGGCGGGGGCGGAAGGTGTGCAGCAGCACGCGCGTGCCTTTGGGGTAGAGGGTGTTTTCCGTTTCGTCGGCGATCATGCCGACGGCGAAGCGCCCCGGAACAACCGGATAGTCCTCCTTCAGGTCTCCGCGCCAGATTGCCGCGTCCACGCCCGAGAGAAACACCTTTGTAATGCGGACCCTGAGGAGTTTTTCCGGAATGGCGGGAGGAGTGGCCGTAGTTTCCTCCATCTCCCCGGGGGCGGTGATCCTCCAGACTTTCCAATCGCTCATGAAACGTCTCCTTTTGCAATTTTTGCAGGTTTGGATTTATTATACAGCAACGGATGAAATTTTGCAAGCATTTCGGGCGTTTGCGCAGAATGGCTTTTCGGAAAATCGGCATAAGAATTTGGAAATGTGCGTGAAAATGAGTTGACGGAACGCAAAAAAACGGATATAATAGGGCAGGATAACAAAGAACACAGCGAGGTGATACTATGAAATCGGATATACATCCCAAATACCACACCGTGACCGTGGTCTGCGCGTGCGGCGCAACGTTCCAAACGGGCTCCACGAAGGACGCGGACGTCATGAAGGTGGATATTTGCAGCAAATGTCATCCCTTTTTCACGGGCAGGCAGAAGTTGGTCGATACAGGCGGGCGCGTCGATAAATTCAAGAAAAGATACGGTATTTGACCCCGTCAGCCCCTCTTTTACAGGGGCTGTTTTGTTATTTTTAACGGAAAATCCGGAGATCTGTCGATGAAAAAGAAGACAAACCGTACATATATCGGCGGGCAGGCCGTCATTCAGGGCGTCATGATGCGCGGGAAGCGCGCCATGGCGACGGCCGTGCGCGACGACGCGGGGCAACTCCGCATGGAGGCCGTCCGCGTCACTCCGCCCGAAGAGAGGAGCATTTGGTGGAAAATCCCCATCGTAAGAGGCGTGATGAATTTTGTCGGCTCCCTTGTCCTCGGCATGAAAGCCCTCACGAGAAGTGCGGAGGCCGTCATTACGGAAGAGGAAGAGGCTCCCCCGAGCAAGCTCTCCAAGTGGATGGCGGAGCATTGGAAAATCAGCGCGTCCGATATTATTTCGGCCGTTTCCGTTGTGCTTGGCGTCGTGCTCGCGCTCGGGCTGTTTTTGGTTCTGCCCCAATATCTTTCGGGCCTCATCGCGAGGAGTTTCCCCGAAGCGGTCAAAGAGGGGGGCATTTGGTACTGCCTCATCGAGGGCTGTATGCGGCTTCTGATCTTCCTCTTTTACATCCTGTTCACGCTCTGTTTCAAGTCTCTCCGCGAGACGTACATGTATCACGGCGCGGAACACAAGACGATAAACTGTTTCGAATACGGCATGCCCCTTACGGTGGAGAACGTGAAAAAGTGTTCCCGTATTCATGACAGGTGCGGCACGACCTTTATCTTTCTGGTTCTCTTTATCTCCATCATCGTGTTTGCGCTCGTGGGCTGGCCGCTCGGCCTCATGTATGAACACTTTGCCATCGGGGGAATCGCGGCGCGCCTCATTTCTTTTGGCGTCAAACTCGTATGTCTGCCCATCGTGGCGGGCGTATCCTATGAGATACTGAAGTTTCTTGCCCTCTTCCAGACGCCGCTTTTGTTGCCTTTAAAGGCGCCGGGCTATCTTATGCAGTGCCTGACGACGCGCGAGCCCGACGACGGCATGATCGAGTGCGCCATCGAAGCTTTCCGCAAGACCTATGAAATGGACGGGGATCCCGAATCGCCCGAAAAATTCTTTGTGACCGAAACGAAACTTCTGAAACTTCTTTCCGACATGAAGAAGAGCTTTGCGGCGAGGGACATCGGCGAAGCGGACGCCGAATGGATCGTCTCCGTTACCCTCGGCCTCCCGCGGAGCAGTCTGAAGGAGGAGCGCGTCATAACCCGTGCCGAATGCGCGAAGATTTTGGATATTTTCGAGAAGAGACTGACGGGCAGGCCGCTCTGGTACATCTTCGGCGACACGGAATTTTACGGTTATACGCTGAAAGTCGATGAACGGGTGCTCATTCCGCGCCCCGAGACGGAGGAACTCGTGCGCGAGGCGCTCGCCTTCGTCAAGGACGGAGACAGTGTTCTGGACCTCTGCACGGGCAGCGGCGCCGTTGCGGTCGCCATCGCCTGCGAAGCGGCAAAAGATAAGCGGATTTCGGTTACCGCCTCCGATATTTCCGCAGAGGCCCTCGAAGTCGCGAGGGAGAACGCGCGCCTCAACAAGGCCGCCGTGAATTTTGTGGAAAGCGATCTTTTCAAAAATGTGCGGGGGAAATTCAATCTCATCGTGGCCAATCCCCCCTATATCAAACGCGGCGAAATAGAAACGCTTCCCCGCGACGTACGGGAGTTCGAACCCCGTATCGCGCTGGACGGCGGCGAAGACGGCCTCGGTTTTTACCGCGCCATCGCGGAGAAGGCGGGCCGGTATATCGCACGCGGCGGCATGGTCATGTTGGAGTGCGGCGAGGGGCAGGCACAGGAGATCGTCAAGATTTTCCGCGCGGCCACGCGTTGCGACTTTGCGATGGTGGTGAAAGACCTTCAGGGCGTGGAACGCGTCGTGAAAATCGGATTTTGATATGTTGAACCGTCTCACCGAGATCGAAAAAAGATATGAAGAAATCGGACAGTACCTCTCCTCGGGAGAGGCGCTTTCCGACATGAAGACCTATTCGCGCCTCGCAAAGGAACAGGCCGACCTGAAAGAGGTGATGGACTGCTACCGCGACTATACCAAGACGGCGGCGGAGATGGACGCCGCCCTTGCCGAGGCGGAGAAGGAGAGCGGCGAAATGAAGGAACTCCTTTTGGAGGAGTACTATTCCCTGAAAGAAAAGCTTTCCGGGCTGGAGACGCGGCTCAAAATTTTGCTTCTTTCCAAAGACAAGAATGACGAGAGGAACTGCACGCTTGAGATACGCGCGGGCGCGGGAGGGGAAGAGGCGGCCCTGTTTGCCTATGAACTTTACCGCATGTATATGGGGTATTGTGAAAAGCACCGCCTGCAGTGGGACGTCGTCAACTACAACGGGACGGAGCTCGGCGGCGTCAAGGAAGCCATCGTCAACATCACGGGAAAGGACGCGTACAAGCGTTTGAAGTACGAGAGCGGCGTGCACCGCGTCCAGCGCGTCCCCGAGACGGAATCACAGGGGCGTATCCACACCTCCACCTGCACAGTGGCGGTCTTGCCCGAGGCGGAGGACGTGGAGGTCAATATCGACGAAAAGGACATCCGAATCGATTTGTACCGCAGTTCGGGCGCCGGCGGGCAGAAAGTCAACAAGACGGAGACCGCGATCCGTATCACCCATTTCCCGACGGGCATCGTCGTGACCTGCCAGGATGAACGGAGCCAGCTCAAGAATAAAGACAAGGCCTTTCGCGTTCTGCGGTCCCGCCTGTACGACTATTACAACAGCCGTGCGGCGGGAGCGGAGGCGGCGGACAGGCGGTCCCTCGTGGGCACGGGGGACAGGAGCGAGCGTATCCGCACTTACAATTTCCCCCAGAACCGTATCACGGATCACAGGATCGGCCTTTCTCTCCATGACATGGAGGGGTTTATGTCGGGAGACCTCGACGAGATGATCGACGCCCTTGCCCGCCGCGAGACGGAGCTGAAACTCGCGGGAGAGACGGATAGTTTTTAAGGTAAAGAACATGTCGGATATTTTGGCAAAACGTATCAGGGCAATTTCCCCTTCGCTGACGCTTGCGGTTTCCGCCAAGGCAAAGGAGATGAAGAAGGCGGGGGAGGATGTCATTTCCTTCGGCGTGGGGGAGCCCGACTTCAACACACCCGCATACATTACCGGGGCCGCCGCGGAAGCGCTCGCCGCGGGGCAGACGAAATATACTCCCGCGGCGGGGACCCCGGAGCTTCGCCGCGCTATATGCCGTAAATTTTTGCGTGACAACGGTCTCTCGTACGGCGAATCCGAGATCGTGGTGTCGAACGGCGCAAAGCATTCCGTCTTCAATGCGTGTTATGCGCTCGTCGACGAGGGGGACGAGGTCATCATTCCCTCGCCCTATTGGCTGACCTATCCCGAAATTGTCAGGACTCTGGGCGGCGTTCCCGTCTTTGTCGAGGCGAAGAAAGAGGCGGGATTCAGGATCACGCCGTCACAGCTCGAACAAGCCGTCACGCCGCGGACGAAACTGTTTATCTTCAATTCTCCCTGCAACCCCACGGGAGCCGTCTATTCCGAAGAGGAAGTGAGGGCCCTCGCCGCGGTCTGCGAGAAGGCGGGGATCTGGACCCTGTCCGACGAGATCTACGAAAAACTCGTCTACGGCAGTGTAAAGCCTTTTTCCTTTGCGGCCGCATCCGGTTGGGCAAAAGAGCATACGGTCACGGTCAACGGCGTAAGCAAGGCGTACGCGATGACGGGCTGGCGGATCGGTTACCTCGCGGCGCCGCAGCAAGTTGCAAGCGCTATCGATTCTTTCCAGTCCCATTCGGCGGGCAATCCCAATTCCATCGCGCAGTATGCCGCGTGCAGGGCGCTTTCCTCTCCCGTGCCTTTTGCGGAAGAGATGTGCGCCGTCTTCGCAAAGCGGCGGGAGACCATGCTCGAAAAAATTTCCGCGCTCAAGGGGGTGTACTGCGTTGTGCCGGAAGGGGCGTTCTATGTAATGCTTGCCGTCGGCGGCGTGTACGGGAAATGCTGCAGGGGCAAAAAAATCGTGGATTCCGTGTCCTTTTCGGAGGCTCTTCTGGATGCGGCCAAAGTCGCCGTCGTCCCGGGTGCGGCGTTCGGCGCGGATGACTGCGTCCGCCTCAGCTATTCTCTTTCCGTGGAGGAAATATGCGAGGGAATTTCGCGGATCGGGCTTTTTTTGGACGCGCTGGAATGAAATAAAAAATATTTCCGTTAAATTTTCGCAAACCTATTGAAATCGGGCCGAAAACTTGTTAGAATATAGCCGTAATAAATTGTTGCCGTGAGGCAGGAGGATACCATGATTACCATTATTTGCGGACCAAAGGGCAGCGGTAAGACCAAGAGGATCATCGAGGAGGCAAACAACGCCGTCGGAACGGCGAAAGGGCACCTGATTTTTATCACGGATACCAAGAGATACATGTACGATTTAAAGCGTGAGATCCGTTTCATCGATGTGACGGATTACGCCGTTGCGGGTATGGATGCGCTGAGCGGCTTTATCCGCGGCGCAATCGCCGGTTCCTACGATAACGAATACGTGTTCATTGACGGCATCGCCCGCATTGCGGGCAAACCCCTTTCGGACATGGCGCAACTCTTCTATATTATAGAAAAAATCGCGGAACTCCGCAGTATCAAGCTTTATGTCACATGCTCCTGCGAGGAAGAAGAACTCCCCGATTTTTTGAAAAAATATCTGTAATACGTTTTACGCACCCGCTTTTCCGTCAAAAAAGGATGCGTAAAGCGAAGAAAATGCTTTTGTCTCCGTTCCGCGCCTGCGGGACGGAACCGGTATAGAAAAAAGAAGGTTACCATGTATTTTGTCAGCACGCGCGGGGAAGAAAAAGTCACGGGCGCACAGGCGGTCGTGCAGGGCATCGCGGGGGACGGCGGATTGTTCGTCCCCGAAGTTTTTCCTGCCGTTACGCCTGCGGAGATCGGGGAAATGTGCGCGATGGACTATCCCGGGCGCGCCGCCTTTCTTCTTTCCAAATATTTCGGTGAATTCGACGGCGCAGAACTCCTCGGCGCCTGTAAGGACGCGTATGCAGGGTTCGAAGGCAACGACGCGGCTCCGCTCCTGCGCATGGACAACGGCATGTATATTCTCGAACTCTTCCACGGCCCCACCTGCGCATTCAAGGATATTGCCCTGACGCTTATGCCTTATCTCCTGAAAAAGAGTTGCGAAATAACGGGCGTGCGGGAGAAAATCCTCATTCTTACCGCCACGAGCGGGGATACGGGCAAAGCAGCGCTCGAAGGGTTCAGGAACCGGGAGGGCGTCAAAATCTGCGTATTCTACCCCGAAGAAGGGGTCAGCAAAATACAGAAATTGCAGATGTGCACAACGGAGGGGGATAACGTTGACGTTGTTGCGGTCAAGGGCAATTTCGACGACTGCCAGAAAGCCGTCAAGAAGATTATGAATTCCGCGGAAAAGCGGGAGGAGATTGCCGGAAAGGGTTACATTCTTTCCTCCGCGAATTCCATCAATATCGGCCGCCTTCTGCCGCAGGTCGTCTATTATTTTTCCGCCTACTGCGATCTTTTGACTTCCGGCCAGCTGGAGATGGGGGACAAAGTTGTTTTCGCCGTTCCCACGGGCAATTTCGGCAATATCCTCGCGGGCTATTACGCGAAGCGCATGGGACTTCCCGTCGGGACTTTGGTGTGCGCCTCCAACAAGAATTGCGCGCTTACCGATCTCTTCAAAAACGGGACTTATAACGTCAAAAGGCCGTTTTTCAGGACCATGTCGCCCTCGATGGATATTCTCGTCTCGTCCAATCTGGAACGGCTTATCTTCGAGCTATCGGGCCGCAACGCGGCGCTGACGGCTTCCCGCATGCAGTCGCTTGCGGTATCCGGGAAATATTCTTTGCGCGCGGAAGAGCTCAGGGAGCTGAGAGCGCTTTTTTATGCGGGCTGCACGAACGAGGCGGATACGGTGGAATGCATCTACGACTTCTTTACGGAGTACGGCTATCCCATGGACCCCCACACGGGCGTTGCCATGAGCGTCGCGCAAAGGTATGATGAGATGATCGGGGAGAATAAAGACGCCGAAAAATACCCCGTTGTCGTCCTTTCCACGGCGAGCCCCTACAAATTCCCGCAGGATATTTTATACGCCCTGACGGGGAACGACGTGAAAGATTCTTTCAAGGGCGTGAAGCGCATTCATCTCCTTACGGCGATGAAGGTGCCCGAGTGCCTCAGGGAGATCCGCTATAAGCCGGTCCTCTTCAAGACCGTCGTTTCGTGCGACAAGATATACGAAGAGGTCCTGAAGTTCATAAGTTAAGCCGTAAGAGGTTCATTTTATGGCGGCGTATTGTTCTCGGTGCGCCGTGTTTTTATGGCCTGCCCGTGGTTTTTCGCTTTTTTGAAAAAACGCCATAACCGCTTGATTTTTCCATACGGATATATTATAATGTTGGCATGTTTCACGTTGTTTTGGTAGAGCCGGAGATTCCGCAGAATACGGGCAACATTGCACGTACATGCGCGGCCACGGGCTGTGAACTTCACCTCGTCAAGCCTCTCGGATTCGATATTTCGGAGAAGGCTTTGCGGCGTGCGGGTCTCGACTATTGGCATCTCGTCACGGTGCATGTGCACGAGAGCTTTTTTGCGTTGCGGGAGGCCTGTCCCGACGCGGAATTCCGGTTTTTCACGACCAAAGCGCGCACCGTCTACACCGCCGCGCGTTACGGCAGCGGCGATTTTCTCGTCTTCGGCAAGGAGACGAAAGGGCTGCCCGAAGAACTTCTCGTTGAAAACAAGAGCGCGTGCGTGCGCATTCCCATGATCGGCGAAAGCCGCTCCCTGAATCTCTCGAACGCCGTTGCGGTTGCCGTCTATGAGGGCCTCAGGCAAAACGGGTTCGAGGGCCTTCGGACGGAGGGGAATCTTCACGGATCGTCATGGGACTGAGTTCAAAAAAACGAAAATATTTGGCCGTTTTATTCGCTTTGGTCTTTGGGGCGGCATTCACGCTTATCCTTTTTTTGCCGTATCCGCGGAATGTCTGTCCGGGGGCGGACCGCTACACCGTGCACTGGGCGGACGGGAGCACGACGGAGGAAAACTTTGCGGAGGCCCTTTCACGCGCCGTCGGCGTCACCGAAGAGGGTGAAGTTCTCCTGCAAAGAGATGCGGTTTTCGGCTCGTATGCGGGCGGAAACGGCTTAAAGGAGGCCGTCCGCACGCTCGAAAGCGGCGAACTCGGGCCCATGCTTGCAATGAATGTTCCGCCCGGCCGTCTCGAGCGAGCCGCACTCTACCGTGCCTACGGCAACAGGCTTTACTTCGATTCGGGCGATTGGTTCCGCTTTAATGCGGAAAAAGTTGTTCCCGCAGGAATCGGGAAAGCGGATACGGTGTTTTTTACGGGCGGAGAGCTCGATGCCTCCCGCCTTCTTCTCACCGGGGCCGGGACGCTTATCGTAGGGGATCTTGCCGGTTTTTCCTACAAATCGGTGTATGGTACGGCCGTGCGGATCGAGGGAAAATCGCGGTATGCCGTCCAAAACGGTGCGGTCGTCGATCGCACGCTCGGCGGGATTTTGGCGGCGTGCGAGCCGCTCGCAACGGATATTATTGTACCCGACGTCGCAGCCGCCGCGCGCGGGGCCCTTCTTCCCGCAAGGGAGCCCGTGTCGGTCAGCCTGCCCTTTGTGGGGAGCGGGCCGGTTGCCGCAGGCGACGGATTTCACGGTGAGCTCGGCTATCTCTTCACGGAGGGAGAGGCCTATTCCGTGCCGTCCAGTCTCAAAAAAGTCAGGGTGCGGGGCGGCGCGCTCGTCGCATTTGCCTTCTACCACTGCCCGTATCTGGAGGAAATCGATGCCTGCGGGGTAGATCCGTCAAAGATCGGGCGGCAGGCCTTTGACGGGCTTCCCTCTCTCGGATATTTACATACGCCGCGGGCGGACGTAGCGCTTTCGGATTCCGAAGAATTTACATCTTATGTCGCGGAATGCGGCTGTACCGTTTATGAAAGAAAGGTGATTTGAACGATGAAAAGTTTATTCAAAAAGATTTTCAGCAGGGTCCCGCTCGTCGCCGTTACGATTCTTGCTCTCATTCTCATCTTTTTTGCCCTTGTCATCGGAGGCTGGTATCTGGGGGCATACATTATCGTCGAAATTTATCCCGTTTCGGAGCGCATTGTCGCAATCGTTCTGACGATTCTGGACAATCTGGTCCTCATAATCGCCGTCGTTAACGTCGTGAGCCGCGATCTAGTGCCCGAAACCAAGATTCCGTGGATCCTGTGCATTGTCGTCTTAAATCTCCTCGGCGTGTTCATCTATATTCTGTTTTCTTCGCATCGTCCTTCGAGGAAGCAGAGGAAGCTCTACAAAGAGCTTTATGTGCAGAACATGACGGAGGATGATCCCGCTCCGGAAGAAGATTTGCGGAGCGAAGTGGGCCAATGGACGGACGTATGCAGGGCGCTCTGCGCCTCGGACGCGCATGCCTTGCTCCGCGCCAACACGAATGTGGAATATTTTCCGTCGGGCGAACTGTTTTTCGAACGTGTCATCTCAGACCTCGAAAAGGCCGAAAAGTTCATTTTTCTCGAATATTTTATCGTCGAAAAAGGGAAAATGTGGAATACCATCCTCGATATTCTCGTAAAAAAGGCAAACGAGGGCGTCGAAGTCAGGTTCATGTACGACGACATCGGATCGATGGGAAAAGTCCGCGCGGGATATTATAAAAAACTGCGGAAACTCGGGCTCAAGGCGCAGAAATTCAATCACTTCGTCCCCGTCCTCACGACGCTCCACAACAACCGCGACCACAGGAAAATTCTCGTTATCGACGGGAAGATCGGTTACACGGGCGGGCTCAATCTTGCCGACGAGTACATCAACGAGACCCATCCCTTCGGCTATTGGAAAGATAACGCCATCCGCCTCGAGGGGGAAGGCGTCGTCAACCTGACGAGAATGTTCTTGGGGATGTACCAACTCTCCACGAAAACGGTGGAAGACATAACGCCCTATCTCGTGAAGTACGGAGCGGAGGGGAGCGGTTTCGTCCAACCTTACGGCGGCGGCCCCTATCCCATGTACGAAAGGCACCTTGCCGAAGATGTGTATGTGAATATCATCAACTCCGCGCACGACTACCTGTGGATCACAACGCCTTACCTCATTGTCGATTACAGAATGAAACAGGCGCTCCTTCTCGCCGCCAAACGGGGCGTAGACGTGCGCATTGTGACGCCGCACATTCCCGATAAGAAGATCGTGTTCGCACTGACGCGCTCGAGTTACATGGCGCTCATCAAGGGCGGCGTAAAGATCTACGAATTTACGCCCGGATTCGTTCACGCCAAAATGTTTTTATCGGACGACATGGTGGGCACGGTGGGAACGGTCAACCTCGATTACCGTTCTTTCCTGTATCACTTCGAAGACGGCGTGGTGCTGTATAACATACCCGCGCTCGCAGATATCAAGCAGGACTTCACGGAGACGTTCGCCGTATCGCAGCAGCAGACGGAGGAAGACGCAAAGAAGAGCCCCGTTTGGCGCTGGCTGTGCGAGATCGCGAAGATTTTTGCGCCGCTGTTCTGAGGCGGATTTCTTTGTTGCGGATAAACCCGGCGGGCCTTTGTGTTTTGTGCGTCCCGGAATTCATTCCCCCGGCGCCTGCGGAATTTGTTTATGATGATCCATTCTCTCTCCGGCGGGGTAATCGCCGGTAACGAAATTTACACCTTTGCCAAAGTGCGTGTCGGCGGCGCGCCCTTTTGGTATCTTGCACCCTTCAAAGTCAGGGCGGGCGATAAGGTTCTTGTTCCCGCGGAGGGTGGGGAAGAGAAGGGCGAAGTCGAACGCGTGGAATATTGCACACCCCAGACCGCTCCGGTCCCCGTCAGGCGCGCGCGGGAAATTCTTGCACTTTTGCCTGAAAATTCTTGACATGTCCGCCCCGGTTATGGTACAATCGAGGCAGTCATAGGGGAGTAGTCGGCCCGGAAGGGCGGTTATATCCACAAGCGCGCGGGAATCCCGCGGGTATTTCATGAAACGACGAGACTTATGCGCGTTTTTTGCGTATAAGTTTTATTTTTTTCACGGTTTTCTCCGGAGAGGATATGGAAATCTGGGAAGTGATTCTTATAGGGGCGGCGCTGTCGATGGATGCGTGTGCCGTGGGTATGTCGGACGGCATGGCGGAGCCCGGAATGAAGCCGTGGAAGGTGCTTCTGATCGCGGTCTTTTTCGGCGTATTTCAAATTCTGATGCCCGTCGCGGGGTACTATTTCGGGTCGATTTTTGCGCGTATCGTGGAAATAATTGCCCCGTGGCTCTCCTTTGCCATTCTCGTTTTCCTCGGCGGGAAGATGATTTTCGATTTTGCCCTCGAACGGAAGAAAAGAAAGGCTGGGGAAGAGGTCTGCGGCGGAAAGAGCACGGGCATCCCGAAACTCTTCGTGCAGGCGATTGCAACATCCGTTGACGCTTTCGCCGTCGGGGTTACCTTTCTTGCGGCCGAGACGGAAGGCGGCCTCCCTTTCCACGTCGTGTTTTGCGCGCTAGTGATCGGGGCAATTACATTCGCGCTGAGCGTGTCTGCCGTGTTCATCGGCAAGAAGGCGGGCAACAAGTTTGCGGACAAGGCGGAGCTTCTCGGCGGGATCATTCTCATTGCAATCGGCCTCAAGATTTTGATCGGGGGATTGATCGCGTAAGATAGCGGAACGGCCGTATTTCGTAATAAGGGTACTGTTTATGCTTGTACTTTGGATATTTTTAATGTTGCTCGGGTTTGTGCTCCTCGTAAAGGGGGCAGACTGGTTTGTGGACGGCGCGGCGGGGATCGCGGGGAAATGCCATGTTTCCGCACTCGTCATCGGGCTGACGATTGTCGCTTTCGGGACAAGCGCGCCCGAGCTTTGCGTCTCCGTGACTTCCGCCGTCCAGAAGTCCACAGATATCTCCATCGGCAATGTGGTGGGAAGCAATATTATTAACATATTGCTCATTTTGGGGATTTCGGCGCTCTTTCACACGCTTCCCGTGCAGAAAAATTCGCTCATCCTCGACCTGCCCGTTTTGCTCCTTGCGTCCGCCCTTCTCATCGGGCTCGGTATTTGGGGAAACGCTTTGGATTGGTGGGACGGGCTGATTTTCCTTGCCGTGTTTGCGGTATACATGTTCTTCCTCATCCGCGGTGCGCTGAAGGAGCAGAAGGCCCAAAAGGAGGCCGGGCCGCCGCCTTCCGGCGGGGAGAAGAAGCCGAGGGGCAAAATCGGCGCATGGTTCGACAGAATGGAGCAAAAGACGTGGTTTCTCATCCTTCTGACGCTCGCCGGGCTCGGCATGGTCGTGGGCGGAGGGACCCTTCTCGTAGACAACGCCAAGGCGATTGCAGGACGTTTCGGCGTCTCCGAGCGCATTATCGGGCTGACCGTCATCGCGCTCGGCACTTCGCTTCCCGAACTCGTGACTTCCGTCGTTGCCGCCATCAAGGGGGAGACGGATATTGCCGTCGGGAACATCATAGGGAGCAACATCTTCAACATTCTGATTGTCGCGGGCATAAGCTCTCTCTTCTGTCCGCTCGCTTTCTCGTCGTCGGGCGTCACGAGCAATCTGATTGATGCGTGCGTCGCCCTCGGCTCCGCCGCCGTTCTGTACGTATTTTCGCTTATCAAGGGGCACAGGCTCGGCAAGATTGCGGGCGCCGTTATGCTCGCTTGCTTTATCGGTTATTATGCGTATCTGTTTGTTTATGCTTAATGGATGGAGGGAAAGTTGAAATATCTCCTGCAGGCATTGAAGACATATCAAAAAGAGGCGGTTTTGGCTCCTCTCTTTAAGCTGTCCGAGGCATGTATGGAACTCCTCGTGCCGCTCGTCGTTGCCCGCATCGTCGACGTCGGTATAGCGGCGGGGGACAAAACGTACATTGTATGCGGCGTGCTTCTCCTCGTCGCTTTCGGCGCAGCGGGGCTTTGTTTTGCGATCATCGCACAGTATTTTGCGGCAAAGGCCGCCGTCGGGGTTTCTGCGGAAATGCGCTCCCGCCTCTTCAAAAGGTTGCAATCCCTGAGTTATGAAGACATCGACGGCATCGGCACTTCCCGCATGATCACCTTAATGACGAGCGATATTACGCAGGTACAGGCGGGTGTGAACCATACGCTGCGTCTCTTGCTCCGCTCTCCCATCATCGTGATCGGGGCGGCGGTCATGGCCTTTTTCGTGGACGTATATGCAGGGCTCGTCTTTCTCGTTCTCATTCCTCTTTTGACCGCCGTCATCATCGGCGTGATGTGTGCGTCGGCGCCGCTCTACAAAAAGGTGCAGGAAAAACTCGACGGCGTGAACCTCTCCGTGCGTGAAAATTTGCAGGGTGTGCGCGTCATCCGCGCCTTTTGCCGCGAGGAGAAAGAACTTGCCGATTTCGACGGGCGCAACGCGGACCTCTGCGCCGCGCAGAAACGGGCAGGCAGGATCTCCGCCGTCACCAATCCTTTGACATTCTGCTTTGTGAATCTGGCCGTCATTTTGCTCGTGTTTGTCGGCGGCATGCGGGTCGGCGCCGGGGCGCTCGAACAGGGCGACGTCATCGCCTTGTACTTCTATATCACGATTATCCTGACGGAGCTTATCAAGTTCGCCAACTGCATCTATATCGTTGCGAAGGCCGTTTCCGCAGACCGCAGGATCGAGGAAGTCCTTGCCCTTCCCGCCGAACCGGACAGATTTCTTTGCGGGACGGACGGCATGCCCGTCGGCGGAGAAGAGGACGGAGAGATTGCCGTTTCTTTTGAAAACGTTTCCTTTACCTATCGCGGCGGCGGGGCGGCTTCCCTTGCGGATATTACCTTTGCCGTAAAAAAGGGGGAAACGGTCGGCATTCTGGGCGGCACGGGCGCGGGGAAGAGCACGCTCGTAAACCTCATTCCGCGCTTTTACCGCGCGGGGGCGGGGACCGTGAAGGTCAATGGCGTGAATGTTGACGCCGTTTCCAAGGAGAAACTGCGCTCGGACGTCGCGGTTGTGCCGCAAAAAACGCTCATTTTTCAGGGGACCGTCCGCTCCAATCTCCTTTGGGGAAACGGCGCGGCGACAGATGAGGACCTGCTCCGCGCCGTCGGCATTGCGCAGGCCGGGGATATTCTGGCCGCAAAAGGCGGGTTGGACGGCAAAATTGCGCAGGAAGGAAAGAATCTTTCGGGGGGACAGCGGCAACGGCTTTCCATCGTCCGTGCCATTGCCGGAAATCCGCAAATTCTGATTCTGGATGACAGTTCGTCCGCCCTCGACTACGCGACGGACGCCCGTCTCCGTGCGGCTTTAAAGACGCTCGGCTGTACGACCTTCATCGTTTCCCAGCGGACGGCTTCCGTCCGCCATGCCGATAAAATCATCGTCCTCGAAGAGGGGAGGATCGCGGGAATCGGCACGCACGCGGAACTCTTGAAAAATTGCAACTTATATCGCGAAATAGACGCTTCGCAAGGGGGTGGAGAGGCATGAAAAAGTCTACCCTCGGAAAGATTTCGGTTCGTTTGAGGCCCTACTCCCCGTGGCTGATCCTTACGGCGGCGGCGGCGATCCTGTCCGTTGCGGGGCAGATCATGGCGCCGTATTTCATCGGTAAGGCCATCGACGGCCTTGCATACACGGTGAACGAAGCGGGCAAGCGCGTCATCGGTTTTGATGATATCTACCGCCAATTCGCCTTCATGGGGATCTGCATTGCGGCTACGGTTTCGGGGCAGTTTGTGCTCTCACTGTCAAACAACCGCATTGCCTATCATGTGCTCGCGGATGTCCGCAGGGAAGCCTTCCGGAAGATTCAGTTTTTGCCGCTCGCCTACATCGACAACCGTGCCTACGGAGATGTCTCCTCCGTCATTCTGTCCGACGCGGAGCAATTTTCGGACGGCCTTCTTCTCGGATTTACGCAGCTGTTCACGGGCGTGGCGACGATTTTGGGCGTGCTCGCCATCATGTTCGTCATGCGGTGGGAGATCGCCGTCGTCGTACTCATCGTGACGCCTCTCTCGCTTTTCGCCGCAAAGTTCATCGCCTCGCGCACCTATAAGATGTTCGGGGCGCAGGCCGAGGCAAGGGCGGAACAGACCGCCTTCGCAGACGAAATGATCGCGGGGCTGAAAGTCGTCAAAGCTTATACCCGCGAGGAAGAAAACGAAGAGATATTCGATGGTTTGAATGAGACCCTGCGAAAAAAATCTCTCTCCGCGCTCTTCTTTTCCTCGGCGACGAACCCCGTCACGCGCTTTGTGAATTCCGTTGTCTACGCCCTCGTCGCCCTCGTCGGGGCGCTCCTCGCCATTGCGACCGCGGGTACGGCGGCGCCCTTTACGGCGGGAAATCTTACGGCGTTTCTTTCCTACTCCAACCAGTATACCAAGCCGTTCAACGAAATTTCCGAGGTTATTGCCGAATTCCAGAACGCCCTTGCCTGCGCATCGCGCCTCTTTGCGCTCATCGGGGAGACGGAAGAAATTTCGGATAAGGGACTGCCCGCCCTCGGGGACGTCAAGGGGGCGGTGGAAGTAAAGGATGTTTCCTTTTCTTACGCGAAGGAGAAAAAGCTCATCGAAAACATGAACATTTCCGCGGGGGCGGGCAAGCGCATTGCCATCGTCGGTCCCACGGGGTGCGGAAAGACGACGCTCATCAACCTTCTCATGCGCTTTTACGATGTGGACGGAGGAGCGATCTATGTGGACGGGCAGGACATCCGCAAGGTCACGCGGAGGTCCCTGAGGGAGAATTTCGGCATGGTGTTGCAGGAGACATGGCTCAAGACGGCAACGGTGAAAGAAAATCTCCGTCTGGGTAATCCCGATGCAAGCGAACGGGATGTGATCAACGCCGCCATCGCCGCCCACGCGCACGGATTCATTTTGCGCCTTCCGAAAGGATATGATACCGTTTTGGGGGAAGGGGGTAGCCTCTCCGAGGGACAAAAACAGCTCTTATGTATTGCCCGCATCATGCTTTGCCGCCCGCCGATGCTGATTTTGGATGAAGCGACGTCGAATATAGATACCCGCACGGAGAGAGCGGTGCAGGATGCATTTCAAAAACTCATGGAGGGGAGGACAACTTTCGTTGTCGCCCATCGCCTTTCGACAATTAAAAATGCCGACCTCATCCTCGTGATGAAGGCGGGCAATATCGTAGAGCAGGGTACCCATGAGGAACTTCTCGCAAAAAACGGATTCTATAGCGAGCTCTACTACGCGCAGTTTGACTCCGCTTTGCCCCTTGCGCCCCATTCCGTGCGGCGGGAGTGAATCGGGAAAGCACGCGGAGAGAGGGAGGCTTCCAAACTCATGTTATGCCGTGCCTTCGGCGGAGGCTGAGGGGAAAAACGCTTCGGCTGAAATAAGTACCGTGATTATGAAAAATAATTTAAAGAACATCAGCAATAAGGCCGCTTATTACGCGCAGATCATAGGGGTCGGTGCCTTTACGGGCGTGTTTGCAGGCGTCGTCGTCACCATATTCAATGTGCTCTTCGAGGGCGGCGAGAGTTTTTCCGTAAGCTATTATGCCTTTTTCCGGGACAACCCCGCCTTTATCCCGCTCTTGTTTCTCGCCCTGTTTCTCGGCGGGATCGTCATCGGCGGCATATTAAAGATTTTGCCTATCCTGCGCGGCAGCGGATTTTCGCAGGTGGAGGGCGCAACGCAGGGCCTCTACCGCTTTAAATGGTATCAGGCGCTCACGGGTATGTTTGCCTCCTCGCTTTTTTTGGTGTTTATGGGGCTTTCCGGCGGTTCGGAGGGGCCGAGTCTTTTCATCGGCGGTGCCTGCGGGGATGCCACGGGGGCGCTGTTCCGCGAAAAAGACAGGCGCTATGCCGTCACGAGCGGAGCCACGGCGGGGCTTGCCGTCGCGCTCAATGCGCCGCTCACGGGCATCATCTTTGCATACGAGGAAGCGCACAAGAAGTTCTCGCCCGAAGTTTTCGTCTGCTCCTTTTCCTCCGTTGCCGTCGCGGTTGCGGTAAAAACTTTGCTGCTTATGTGGATGGGGATGGAGACGGGCCCTTTTCTCGCAGGATTTTCCTTCCCGCAGGAGACGGGGATCCTTTTTTGTGCCTTTGCTCTCCTTGCGGCGATTATCGTCTCCTTCGCGGCCGTGTTTTTTTACCATGTCTTTGTCAGGCTATATCGCCTGTTTGCCAAGATCACCTTCTGGAAAGGGATCGGGAGATATATCTTTCCCATGCTTCTTGCGGGCGGGCTCGGCCTTTTCACGGCGTATGCGATGGGAAGCGGCAGGGAACTCATCTCCGCCGCCGCGGACGGTGAAACAGAGCTGTTCGGCATGCCGCTCTGGCTCGTACTGCTGACGCTCTTCGTGATCCGTTTTCTTGCGACCGTCGTAAACACGGGTATGCGGCTGCCTTCCTGTGCCTCCGTCCCGTTTTTGGCGATGGGGGCCGTGTTGGGGAAACTTCTGTCTTTACTCTTCGTGAAGATGGGAATGGACCCCGCCTTCTCGGATCTTCTCGTCGTCCTCTCGATGGTCACCTTCTTTATGACGGTCGTGCGGGCGCCCATCACGGGCATTCTCATGACGGTAGAACTTACGGGGCAGTTTTCTTTCCTGCTTCCCGCCGTCATCTGCGCGACGGTCACCTACTTTGCGGGCGCCGTGTTCCACACAAAGCCCATCTATGAATTTATGCTCGAAAAGATGCTGGAGGAAGTTCCGCCCGATGCCATGATAAAAAACGATTCCGCCGTCAGCGCGGGTGCGACAGGGAAATCATGAAGGGCAAGTTTTGCCCAAAGGTTGCCTTTGTCAAAAGAGGAAAATAATGTTTTGTGCATAACCGGCCGCATTTCCGCCCAAACTGCTTGCGAAGAGGAGGCGAACATGGATTTCACCAAGACGCAGACCTACCTCAATCTTGCCCGCGGTTTTGCGGGGGAATGTCAGGCAGGCATGCGATACCAACTCACGGCAAAGGCGGCTATGATGCAAGGCTATGAAGTTCTTGCGAATACCATCCGCACGATCGCAAAGAACGAAACCAATCATGCAAAAGTTTTCTTTGAGACCATTCTCGGGAACGCGGGAAGCCGGGACAATATTCATATTGACGCAAGCTATCCCTTCCATGCGGGAACAATCGAAGACAATTTACGCTTTGCGGCGATCGACGAACAGGACGAGGCGGAAAATCTCTACCCCGGGTTTGCAAAGATCGCACGGGAAGAGGGGTTTGGGCAAATCGCGCTCAAATTCGAAAAGACGGCAATGGTAGAAGGCAATCACCGTATTATCTTCAATTACCTCTACGAGGCGTTCAAGGACGGCTCCCTCTACAAAGCGGAAAAACCCATGCTTTGGATCTGCGGCGAGTGCGGCTATATGCACACGGCAAACGAGCCGTGGAACATCTGCCCCCTTTGCGGCGCGTCGCAGGGTGAAGTCGAGCTTCATCTCCCCTTCAAAAAGGAGAACTTATGAAAAAGAAGACACAAAACACCAAGTCGCAAAAGACCGAAAACACTCAGAACGGTTCCGTCAAGAACGCGAAGAGTACGAAGAATTGCGGCAGAGGCGCTAAGGACTGCTCTTAATGAAGAAGTCCGACGGGAGAAAACTCAAAAACAAAAAGAGAACTCTCAAAAACGGGGCCGATATGCATTCGAATGACAGTCTCGGAAGTTACACGGGCGTGCCCGAAAACGAAAACGAAAGACCCATTCAGGATGCCGACGACCTTTGAAGGGAGGCGGAGAAGGAATTCTCCGCCTCTTTTGAATTTCGTTGTTCCGTAAAAACGCATCGAAAGGCCGTCGATATTCGTCGCCACGGGCCGAAGGGCCGCCGCGGAACGTCGGCAAACCGTGTAAAATAACATAAGTTATATAACATATATTATATTTTATTGCATGAAATTTTAACCTTAAAATCACCTTGCGGAAAAGATTTTTCTTGCATAAAGCGGGGCAATGTGATATAATATGGAAAAACGCGGAACCTTTTTAAGAGAGGTGTTACATGAAAAAGAAAACAGCCGCCGCATTGGGTGCGGTCTTGTCCGTCTGTATGGCAGGTATGCTTTCCGCCTGCGGATTGTCGGATCTTGGGAAGCCTGACGGCAATTTCCCCTATGATATTGCCGTCGAACAGGGTTATACGGAAAGCGAGGGGAGCTGGCTCGCGGAGAATACGCCCGAATCCACCCTTTACCGCCGGATGTGGGAGGAGGCAAGGGCTGACGGCTCATTCACGGGCAGTTATATGGATTTTTTGAGGGAACTCAACCTTGGGGACGACAGCGTCTCCCTGCAGCAGTCCCTCCTCTCCGCCGTCAGCGTCATTGCGTATATGGATGAAACTTCCGTCAGCGCAGGCTCGGGCGTGATTCTGGATCTCGACAGGGCCGGCGGCGATCTCGATATCCTTACAAATTATCACGTCGTTTACAGTCCCTCACAGCACGCGGTCAGCAGCGAAATTACGGTTTACCTGTATGGCGGGGAGACGGCCTCGGGAATGCTTACCGCGACGTATGTGTGCGGCTCTGTTGCGGAGGATATTGCGCTTTTGCATGTATACGGAAGTGAGGAGGTGACCGTTTCCTCCGGTAAGCATTTGAACAAGGATGTCGTTCTCGCCTCGGCGGCGCTTCCTGCGCGGATCGGGGATTCCGACAGCTTGCTGGTGGGAGATAAGGTCTATGCCGTCGGCAATGCGGAAATGGAGGGGATCTCCGCCGTCGGCGGAATCGTTTCGGTGGACGCCGAAACGGTGACGGTAGAAGCCGTTGACGGTTCGGGTACTTTCGACATGCTCGAGTTAAGAACGGACGCGGCGCTCAATCACGGCAATTCGGGCGGCGGGCTGTTCAATGCGGCGGGGGAGCTTGTGGGGATCGTCAATGCGCGGAGCGAGGATAGCAATGTTTACGGCTTCGGTTACGCCATTCCCGTCAACCATGCACTGGCGGTTGCAAAAAACCTCAGGGAGAACGGCGGGGCTCTGAAGGTTGCCCGCCTCGGCATCACAATCACGGCGGCGGACAGCCACAGCAGTTATGACGCAGTGTCGGGAAGGACGTTTCTCTCGCAAAAAATCGTCGTTAGCGCTGTGAACTCCGGCAGTGCGGCCGAAAGCGTCGGCATGGACATCGGCGACACAATCATTTCGATGACCCTCGGCGGAAAGACCGTGCAGGCGACGCGTAGCTATAAAATAACCAACTTATTGCTCGAAATCCGCAAAGGTGATACTCTTTCCGTCGAAGTTTCCCGCGGCGGCCAAACCGTTTCGCTCCAAATCGCTTTTGACAAAGACGACTACTTCGAACCGGGAGTATAAAGCGCCGACGGCGCTTGTCGGAAGCAAAAAATCGCACATATGTGCGATTTTTTTGCTATATCAAGTCCTTTAAAGTGTAGCGGGAAAGGTATTCGTGCACCGTATCATCGAGGCCGCGCCAGATGGGAAGCGTCGGGCAGGTGTCTGCATGCGGGCATGCGCCGTCCTTACTGCAGCTCGTCACGGAAAATGAATTTTCGATCGCTTCCAGAATTTCCGCCACGGAATACGCCTCGGGCGGCCGATTTAAGCGGTAACCCCCGTACTTTCCGCGCGAACCCTCCGCAAGATTCGCTTTTACGAGCGTTGTCATAATATTTTCGGCATACTTATGCGGAATGTTGATGGCGGCTGCAACTTCCTTCAGCGGACAAAATTCCGTCTTTCCGGCGAGCGCAACCATGAGGCGGAGGGCATAGTCTCCCCGCGTTGAAATGATCATTGTTCTTCCCCGTCCCGGTGGACGTCCTTTTCGTGGTCGAGGGCGGGAAAATCTTTTTCATCGTAAGGGATATTGTTTTTTCGGTAATAGTCGCGGACGGCCGCCTGCACGGCCTCTTCGGCGAGCACGGAACAGTGAAGTTTATAGGCGGGGAGCCCGCCGAGGGCTTCCGTCACGGCCTGATTGGTGAGCAGAAGGGCCTCCTTTATGGGTTTACCCTTGATCATCTCCGTTGCCATGGAGCTCGAAGCGATCGCACTGCCGCATCCGAACGTTTCGAATTTAACGTCGGAAATGATGCCGTTTTCGACTTTGATGTACATTTTCATGATGTCGCCGCACTTGGCGTTGCCGACTTCGCCCACGCCGTCGGGGTGCTCTATGACGCCGACGTTGCGGGGGTTCCTGAAATGGTCCATGACTTTTTCGCTGTATAATGACATTGTATGTTCTCCTTTTTTAGAAATCAAACTCCGTGATATAAGATTGCGCGTCTCGGAATTCTACAATATGAACTGTCTTTTTCCTTCCTGCAGATCTCTCCAGACGGGGGACATGTTGCGCAGATATTGAACGACTTCGGTGACATTTTGTATGATATAACGGATTTCTTCCTCGGTATTATCGGCACTCAGCGTAAGCCGCAGGGAGCCGTGCGCCACGTCGTGCACCCTTCCGAGCGCGAGGAGCACATGCGAGGGATCGAGCGAACCGGACGTGCAGGCCGAGCCCGACGACGCGGAGATGCCCCGATCGTCCAAAAGCAACAGGAGCGATTCGCCCTCGATACCTTCGAAGCAAAAATTCACGTTTCCCGCGAGGCGCTTGTCCCTGTCGCCGTTGAGGGCGCTGTGGGGTATCTTTTCAAGGCCGTCTATAAGCTCATTCCGCATATAAGTTATCTTTTTTTCGGTTGCGGGAATGCTCTCCACGGCCTCTTTCATGGCAACGGCCATGGCCCTGATCGCGGGCAGGTCTTCCGTTCCCGCGCGCTTGCCTCTCTCCTGAGCGCCTCCTTCGATGAGCGGATAAACGGGCGCTCCCTGCCGCACATAGAGCGCGCCCGTGCCTTTGGGGCCGCCGAATTTGTGGGCGGAGAGGGTAAGATAGTCGCACCCGATTTTTTTTACGTCGACGGCGGTATGCCCGACGGCTTGGACTGCGTCCGTGTGAAAGAGAATTTTTCTCTCGCGGCAGATTTTGCCGATTTCTTCGACGGGCTGAAGCGTGCCGATTTCGTTGTTTGCGAACATGACCGAAACAAGGCAGGTGTTGCCGTCGATCTCCCTTTCGAGATCCTCCGTTTTTACGATGCCGTCCGTTCCGACGGGGAGAAGGACGACTTCAAAGCCCTTTTTTTTAAGTTCGTTGAGGGTGTGGAGCACGGCGTGGTGCTCGATGGCGGAGGAAATGATTTTCGTCTTGCCCTTGAGCGTTCCGAGGCGGGCGGCGGAAAGAATGGCCTGATTGTCGGCCTCGCTCCCGCCTGAGGTAAAAATAATCTCCTTCGCTTCCGCCCCGAGGAGCGTTGCAACCGTCTTTCTGCAGTCTTCGAGCAGGGACTTTGCCTCCTGCCCGAGCGTGTAGAGAGAGGAGGGGTTGCCGTATATCTGCCGTGCTGTTTCCGTATAGGCTCGCAGGGCGCTCTCACGCATCGGCGCAGTTGCCGCATTGTCGGCATAGACCTTCATATTTGTCTCCCTTTTTTGTATTTCCTACTTATTTTGTAGGTATTATAGCACAACTATTCGCGGATGTCAAGGAAATAAAGGAGGGGATGTACAACAAAAAAGCCTTACCGCAAGGTAAGGCTTTATCGGTTTCCGCAAATTTGCGTTATCCCGCCGGTTCTCAGTCTGCCTTAAAGGGAATCAGCGCCGCGACACGTGCACGCTTGATCGCTATGGCAACCTCTCTTTGGTGCTTCGCGCAGGTACCCGTCATGCGGCGGGGGAGGATCTTGCCGCCCTCGCTGATGAATTTCTTCAGCTTATTTACCTCTTTGTAGTCGATCGTGCTCTTTTCCTGACAGAAGAGGCACACTTTCTTGAAGTTGGACTTCTTGTAGCCGCGCTTTGCGGGGCGATCCTTGTCGCGCTCGCGGCGGGGCTCCGTCGTCTCCTTGATTTCATCTTTTATTTCTTCCGCCACGGCGGGCTCTTCGGCGGGCGCCTCTGCGGGAGATACGAGCTCTTCGTTTTCTTCCATGATAAACTCCTTATTATTTTAATTTGGGGACTCAGAACGGAATATCTCCGTCGTCGTCAAAAGTTTCGAGCGCGGGCTTCTTTCTTGTACTTGTGCCGCTGCCCGTGCCTGCGCTCTTGGAAGCGGGGGCATCGTAGAAGTCATCGCCCGTATTTTGGTTCTTTGCCGTCAAAAATTCAATGTCTTGCGCAACAATGTCTACAGCCGTGCGGCGGTTGCCCTGATTGTCTTCATAGTTACGCATCTGAATGCTGCCTGAAACCGCCACTTTATTGCCTTTTTTGCAGTATTTGCCGACGTTCTCGGCAAGCCCGCGCCATGCAATCACATTGAAGAAATCCGTCTGCTTCTCCCCGTCGTTCGAAGAGTAACTGCGGTTGACGGCAATCGCAAAGCGGCACATGGGGATCCCGCTGTTGGTCTCCGAAAGTTCGGGGTCGCGGGTCAGGTTACCGATTAAAAACACCTTATTCATCGTTATTTTTCCTCTTTTTTCGTGATCACGCGGCGGAGCATATCGGCGGAAATTCCCGCCACACGGTCAAGCTCCCTGACGATTTTGCCCTCTGCGGTAAAGGTCATGAGAACGAAATAGGCCTCTGTCTGAAAGTTGATGGGGTAAGCCGTCTTGCGGACGCCCCACTTATCGACAGATTCCACGCTTCCGCCCATAGACGAAACGATGTCGGTATACTTTTTGAGTTCCGCCTCTCTCGCGTCGTCCTCCATGCCGCTCCTGAGGAGCATGAGCATCTCGTACTTCTGCATTTTTTTCACCTCCCGGTCTTATTCGGCGTGCGGCGGGGCGCACGCAAGGTTTCCGTACATATTATAGACGGTTTTGAACGTTTCGTCAATTATTTTTTGCGGGATAAGTAAAAAATTTATGCGTTACCCGCAGGGGAAAAGAAAAAGCCCGCCGCAGATTGCGGCGGGCTTTTTTAGCTCTTATTTTTTCAAAATTGAGCTATTCTCCGCGATGGCCTTGATCAAGCTGATTACGTCGTTCACGGTAAGCTGGTTCAAATTTGTCTTGTCCTTCAACTCGCTGACGTCCGGAGCAAGTTTTACAAGCTCCGATATATCAGTGGAGGGATCTTCGTCGATGAGTTCGTGGATATACATATCGCCGAGGGTAAGAGAATTGATTTTACCCGTAACGCCCGTAACAAGGCTTCCCATTTCGGTAAACTTGCGGTCCGCGGCGTCGCCTTCCGCGTCGTCTTCCGCATCGCCGAAAAGGAGATACCAAACGCCCGAATAATAGCGGGTATATTCTGTATCGTTGTTGTAGTATTTGATTGTGATTTGGTCCTCCGTATAGAGGGTGCCGTCTTCGGCCGCGTACTTATAGGTGACGGGCGTCTTTTCGATGTAATAGTACTTTTCGTTTTCATCCGCGGCCGCCTCGTCTTCGAGAATCTTTTTCCCCGTTACCTCCTCATCATCCTTCATGTAGGTGTACTTCGGTTCGAGGTCGTGGCGCTTACCCGCTTCATCCTCATAGTAATCGGAAAAATCATCGTGTTGGACCTCTTCCGCCCCCGTGTATTTTTCCGTCCATTCGGAGGGAGCCTTGTCGTAATCGACGATGTAGTATTCCGTTATGCGGGTGACGAAGACCTTCGTTTCCACATAAGATTTTTGCCGTACGTCATCTTCGGTGACTTTTGTCCCGTCCGCCTTATAGTAGCCGCCTGTAAGTTCGGTATTTTCGTGGAAATATTTCTCGTTGACCTTTTCTCCCGGCTGAAGTTTAATATTCTCCGCAGGCCGCTCGGTGGCCTGATAGTTCTCCGCCTTTGCATACGACCACATATCGTCGCCGAACAAATCGTCCACGGTAATTTTCTGAATTTCGGTTGCAATATCCTTGATTTGCGTGTAGCGGAGAAATTCCAGAATTTTGTTGCTCTCGCTTTCGCCGCCGGCAAATGCTTCTTTGCCGAGGACATCTTCGAGCGTCAGCGTGTCGATACCCGTGGAAATTTCGCCGAGGGACATATCGCGGAGCGCATGGAGCATCTGCGGGGCCTCGCCGTCGATCGTGAGGATCTCGCCGAGAGTCAGGGAGTCGATCATGTCTTGATCCGTGAGATAGGAGATGCGCCAATCCTTCATGGCCTTCATGATGCCGGGAGCGTCGGGGGAGTCTTCGTCGATATTGAGGATCTGTCCGAGCTTGAGCCTTTCAATGCGGTTCTGCCTGCCGAGATCTTCCAGCGTCCATTCCTTTATGGCGCGGAGAATACCCGAAGAAGAGTTTTCGTCAATTTCGAGCACGTCCGAAAGTTTGAGGCCGTTGATGGAGTTCTGATCCCTGAGATCTGCAATGGTCATATCTTTGAGCGCCCACATGATATTGGAAAGGTCTTCGGGCTTCGAGCCGTCCTCATTGGGCGCAATGTCGAGAATGTCGCCGATCTGAAGGCTTTCGATCTTGGCCTGATCGGAGAGGTCGTCTATCGTCCATCCCTTTATTGCCTTCATAATGCCCGAGGAATCGGGACCGATGTCGAGGATGGAGCCGAGGGTAATGCCGCCGATGAGATTTGCGTCTTCCGCGGTAAGATCGCCGATCGTCCTCTTCTCGTACGGTTTGTTTTCGGGATCGTTGGGGTCCGGGAGCATGACGATCTTCGCGCTTTCCCCCGTGCCTTCAATGATATATTTGCCGCCGCCCTCATATTGCCATTGGTCCGTCTCTTCTCCGTTTTCGTCCAGAACCTTTACTTTCAGATAGTTCCCGTCTTCGTCCTTAAGATATTCGCCGTCTTCTCCTTTCGGCATCTCGTTGCCGTAGGCGATGGTGCGGATGATTGCCTCGGAACCGGGTTTCACGTCAAGGACGGAATCGACATAGAGACCGTTGATAATCTCATCCGAGTTGCCCGTCATGTCTCCCAAAGTCCTCTCGGCATGGCCGTCTCTCATGACGATCAGATCGTTCTCAACGTCATAATCCGTGCCCTCGGTGCCGTAGCAGATGGAGTAAATCATGGAATTCTTGTCACGCTCTTTCACTTTTTCCGCAGTGTTGAGCCCGAGCATCTCTCCGAGGGGGAGCCCGTTGATGAAATCGGTCGATTCGTTGAGAAGTTTATCGACGGAGGCCACCTTTTCGGGGTGCAAAACCGTGACGATCTCGGTGCCTTCGATGACCGCGCCGTTTTCGTCCTTCAGGGGCTCGTAGTCATAGTCGAGGCCTTTGCTGCCGTAGCAGAGGGCGAAAATCATGGCGTTGCCGCTCTCTTCCGTTTCACCCGCAAGCTTGATGTCGGCGCCGAGGAAGGTGCCGAGTTCGAGCCCGCCGAGCACGTCCATAATGCCGTCGTTTCCGTTTTCTTCGGAACCGCTTTCGCCGTTGTCTGCCTTGAGCGAGGGGACGAGGTCGGTGATGTTCTTGGGCTTTTTATCGCCGATCATCCTGACAACGGTCGTCGTTCCCTCATCCGACGTCTCCGTCCCGATCGTGTAATCAACGCCGAGTTTGCCGTAGGAGAGGGCGTACATGGGGGCGTTGTCTTTGATCTTTTGGGGCGTGACGTCCGTATTCAGGTTCAGCAGGGCGCCGAGTTCGATCTGAGATATCAGGCCTTCGTACGATATGCACTCCTGCCCGTCCGACCCCGACCATTTGGAGTAGCGGCCGTCTTCGCCCATTACATAGTTCCCGTCCCCGCCCATGAGGTAGGCGCCGAGATTGCCGAAGGGCACGCCCTTTATATCCGATAACTCGAGTTCTATGCCGAGCGCCTGCAGATTCTGATCCACCAAATCGTTGATAGAAGTATCGATCATGGGGGAGTATTTTGCAAAATCGTTGAGAGTGAGTGCGCCGGGATCGCCGCCGAGTCTGTTTACGTCGGCCATAACTTCGTCGTAAATTTCGAAGAAAGATTTATCGAGATACTCTTGGTTGAGGAATTTCTCCGCCTCCAAACCGAATTTGGCGAGGAGATTTTCCGAGGGTCCGCCGAGCAAAACCGCGCCCGCGCCGACGAGCCCGCCCAGCGCGGCAAAGATGCCGAAAATAAAGGCGAGGCAGACGCCGAAAATACGCCAAAAAATTCCTCTCGGCTTATATTTGTTGCGAAGGGGGATTTCGCCCGCTTCCACGAGCTCCTTTTCTCTGGCCTCCTGCTGTTTGCGGAGCGCCTTCCTTTCCTTGCGGGTCATCTTGGGAGGTTTTTCTTTTTTGGCCTTTTTCCCGCCCTTTTCCGCCTTTTCCGCTTTAACTTTCTTGTTTTTCGCGGCCTTTTCCCCGGCGCCCTCTTGTTTGGACTTCTTTTGCCCGTCTTTGGCCGCGCCGTCTGCCGTTTTGTCCGTATCCTGCATTTTTTCGTCTGCCATGATTACGCTCCTCATGAAGATTTCGGATGAATGTACCCATCTGTAGATTATAATACTTGCTTTACGAAAAATCAAGTATTTAGACATACAAATTTTAACAATTTATAATATGGATCACAATAGGGAAGCCGCCGGAGAGAAAAAAACCACAATCCGTCACCCTGCCGTTCTAATCTCGTCACCCTGAGCGTAGTCGAAGGGTCACCTTATTTTTCTGCGGTGATGGTTCGGCAAGCTCACCATGACATAAAAAAATGCGGTGATGGTTCGGCAAGCTCACCATGACGAATTTGGAACGGCCGAAGGGTCACCATGACGTGATTAGAACGGCCGAAGGGCCACCTGTCAGGTTCTTTTCCATTCCGCCGCGCGCTTCAGAAGATAAGGCCTGTTGTTGCGTCTTCCGTCGAGCGCGCAGTCGAGGAGGAGGGCGTTCAAAAAGTCCGCCGTATCTTTGGGGGCAACGCCCGCGGCCTGCGCGTCGAGCCCGTTTATTTTGAGCTCCTTCACCGAAAACGGTACGCCCTCTTTCCTCATTTCCGTGAGGATACGTTTCCATTTCGTGACGGCGGGGGCCTCTGCAAGGGAGTCTTTGCATGCCGAAAAATCCGCCTGCTTTATGGCGAAGAATTCATCCAAAAATGATACATATTGCACGATTTCCCGCCTTACCTTACTCTCTTTCATCCGCAGATCGAGGTCCCGCATGTGCAGCCGTACGAGGCGCGCGGTCTGCTCCGTGACGGCTTTCGGCGCCCTGAGGCGGGAAAGGATTTCCGTTGCGATGCGTCCGCCTTCGATTTCATGCCCGTGATAGTTGCCGTTCCGAAGATAGCAATACGGTTTTCCCACATCGTGGAGGAGGGCGGCGAGGCGGA
This sequence comes from uncultured Clostridia bacterium, assembly GCA_964612545.1. GTDB lineage: Bacteria > Bacillota > Clostridia > Christensenellales > Borkfalkiaceae > Gallimonas. The sequence continues at coordinate 35,214 of CAZTBU010000011.1, forward strand.
CGGAGGGAGCGGCATAGCAGGCGGCGCGGAGAGAGTGCTCCAGCACGTCATGGTCGTGAAATGCGGGGTTCTGCATCATGCCCTCGCCGAGGGCAAGTTCGGGCAGAATCTCTTTGAGGACGCCCGTGTCCCTCAGAATGCATAAACCGCGGTACGGTGCGGCTTTTTCGCCCCGTTTTTCATCCGAATGCAAAAGAAGCATGAGTTCCGCAAAGATGCGTTCGGGGGCGATGTCGCGGACCAGCGCGGCGTGCGTTTTCGCCCCCGCGAGGCATTCCTTATCCGGAGAAAAACCCGTCTGCGCCGCCTGCCGCGCAAGCCGCATGAGCCGCAGTCCGTCCTCGCCGAATACCTGTTCCGCGGGCGCGGCCGTACGCAGGATTTTCCGCTCTATATCTGCCATTCCGCCGAGGGGGTCTGCATATTTTTCTCCCGTTATGTCGTAATAAACGGCATTGCAACAAAAATCCCGCCGCCGCGCGTCGGCGGCAATATCTTCCGTAAACTCCACGGCGGCGGGGGTATGCATCCCCCCCAGATAAGAATCGCGGCGGAACCGCGTGAATTCGCACGCCACGCCGTTTTCGTCCTCCGCCTTCACGGTGCCCGTGCGGGGATATACGGCTTTTACCGTAAAACCCGCCGCCTTTGCGGCGGCGGAAAATTCCGTCTCCGTGCAGGCGGCGGCGAGGTCCAGATCGGCATTTTCGGAGAGGACGCCGCAGAGAAAGTCCCTGACGCTTCCGCCGACGAGGAAGAGCGGCCGCGGGCAGTTCCGCGCGAGTTTTTTCAAACTTTCGGGCAATACGTTTCGCATGGTTGCATTATAACACTTCGGGCGGGGAATTGTCAAACACGGCGTACGGGGGCGGAATATGCCCGCCGCGCACGGTTTGCGGGCGGAAAGGCGACAAAAAACGGGAGGAAAAGCGGTGAAAATTTTTCGATCTCTCTTGCAAAATCAATTTTTTTATTGTATCATAATGCAAGGGGATCCCAAAGAAATGCCGCATGCGGTCGGCGGCGGACTTTTCCCGCAAAAGAACGCCGTGCGAAGACCGTAAGCGGAAAATTACGCATGTATCGGGGCTGAAATGAGCAACTTATATAAGGAAATTCTCGAAAATATTCCGACTGCGGCGATCGTGGTCAACGGAAAACTGAGGGTCAGGTATTGCAACCGTGCCTTCCGTGCCTATTTCGGCGGAGCGGAACGCGGGACGTTGGCCGACGCGATCTCCTGCACCGAGGAGCTCCGCTGCGGCGAAGGGGTCAAATGCGCCTACTGTACCTTCCGCGGGTTCTTTGCCGATGCGGTGAAGTCGGGCAAGCCTTCCTTCCGCAAACTCGTTTTCCGCAGGGGAAAGGAAGCGCTCACCCTCCGCATCAGGATTATCCCGATGGGCGAGGGGCTCTGGCTCGGGCTTGCGGACAATGCCTTCGAGACGGAGATTGCCCGCGAAATGTACTCCGCGCAGGATATTCAGCAACGGCTGCTCCCCGCCGCGAAGAGTGACGCGCCCTATTCGTTCATGTATATTCCCTGCCGCGAGATCGGAGGGGATCTGCCCGACATTTACGAGGTCGGGGGGGAAACGATGGGCGTGCTCGCCGACGTTTCGGGCAAGGGGATCTCCGCGGGCATGCTCTCCGCTTTCGTGCGGGCGGGCTGGGACAGGAGCGAAATTTCTCCCGCCAAGGCGCTCGGCGGCCTCAACTCCAAATTTCAGGAACTCAATCTCGATGAACGTTCCTATGTCACGGCCGTGGCCGTCAGGATCGGGCGGAAGAAAAAAACGCTCACTTATTGCGCCGCGGGGCACAACGCGCCCATTCTTCTGAAGGGGGAGCGGGGCATCGACGAGATCATTCTGCCCTCACCGCCCGTCTCCACGTGGATGCCCGATTTCAAATACGAGGACGCCTCGATACCGTACGACAGGGGCGATATTCTGGTACTCCTGACCGATGGCGTCACCGAGAGCAGAAACGCCCGCGGCGAACAATTTTCTTTGGAACGCGTGGAGGAGATCCTCCGCCGCTCCGCGAACGCACAGCGGTTCATCGAGCGCCTGAAGGCCTCTTTGAAGGAGTTCTGCGGCACCTTCGACGACGACATCACCGCGATCGCGTTCGATCTGTGATTCGGCGGGAGGGCTTATCCGAGGGGGCGGGAAAGTGTGCGGCATGTGCAAAAAATGTCAAAAAAATGACAGATTATACCAATTACCGTGAGATTTTTTCGAAATGCATTGACAGGCGGGGTATAAAGGGTATAATAAAAGTACCCGATAACGGAAAATAAGGACAAGGACGGAGCCGTATACGGCTCTCCGGGAGGAAAGAAAGTCACGGGCATGAAACGGAAGAAGTGCGGAAATATCATGCGGAGGGCGGCCATCGTATTCGTTGCGCTCCTTTTTGTGCTTCTCAATGCCGGCTGTGATCTCGATCTCGGCATTCCGTCTCTTCCCGGCGGGGAGGAGTCTCCCGCGGTCACGGGGATACGGCTCTCTGCGGCTTCGGCGCAGATCCGTGTGGGCGGGCGGTTCCGTCTCTCTCCCGGCGAAGCGGACGGCGAAACGTATTGGATTTCCTCGAACGAGAACGTCGCGTCGGTGGAGGACGGCACAGTCACGGGCCTTTCTGCGGGCAAAACCGTCATTTCCACCGTTCTGACGACCGCGGAGGGCAGGGAAATGCTGACGTGCTCCGTTACCGTAAGCGCGGAAGTACAGAGCGTAAAATCCACCCTGACCGATGCATGCCTGAGCGCGGGGGACGTGCTCGTCTTCTCGGCGGGGCTTCCCGGCGGATACGAAGCGGAGTGGACTTCCTCCGCTGCGGACGTCGCGTCCGTAGACGGCGGCACCGTAACCGCGGTCTCGGCGGGCGGGGCGGAGATTGCGGCCTTCTGCGGGGATTTTTCCGCCTCCTATACCGTCACGGTGATGGGCGAAGGCGAATCCGTTCCCGAAGATCCCGCGGAGCCGCAACGGCGGTTGGTGTGGTCGGATGAGTTCGACGGCGGCGTGCTCGACGGGAGCAAATGGGATTACCAGCTCGGCGTGCGGGACGTCTATAACAACGGACAGATGGCCGAAGGCCCTTGGTTTTGGGGCAACAACGAGCTGCAGTATTACACGAAGGACGCCGTTTCCCTCGCGGAAGGGGTCCTGACGATCACCGCGGAGAGGAAAAGCAACCTTCCCGAGTCGAGGCAGTTTACCTCCGCCCGCATTGTGACGCGCGACAGAGGATATTGGACGTACGGCTACTTCGAAGCGCGGATGAAACTTCCCGAAGGGACGGGCATGTGGCCCGCATTCTGGCTTCTTCCCCAACCCGAAAAGGGAATGGGCACAAACAACCGTTACGGCGGGTGGCCCGCGAACGGAGAGATAGATATCATGGAGGCAAGGGGGAGATTGCCCGCCGAATCTTCGGGGACGCTCCACTACGGCGGGGACCGTGACGTGTACGCCACGGGCACGGCCGCGCTTGCATCGCCCATCTCCGGATGGCACGTCTATGCGCTGGAGTGGCGGAGCGATCATATTTCGTGGTTTGTGGACGGCACGGAATTTTTGAGGGTGGAAAGTTCGCGGTGGTACACCGGTTCTTCCCCCAAAGAGGATAACCCGTCCGCGCCCTTCGACGTGCCGTTCTATATCATCATCGATCTCGCCGTGGGCGGCAATTTCGACGGCGGCAAGGCTCCCGATCCGTCCTTTACGTCCGCTGCCATGCAGGTGGACTATGTGCGGGTGTATGCGTAGCGCCGCGCGGCTTCGTTCCGGAAAACATATGGGGAAAATCAATCGGCGGAATGCCGTTTAAGATAGAAAATAAGGAGGAAAAGTCATGAAAAAAAGGTTAATGATTGCTCTTACCGCGCTCTTTGCCCTTGTACTCGGCCTCGGCGTGCTCTCCGCATGCGGGGGGGGGGCCGACGGAGAGATGACAATCAGCGAAACGGAAGTCACGCTCGCCATCGGTGAGACGACGAGGCTTATGGCGACTGCGAAGAGTGGAGAAGAAGTCGGCTGGACGTCTTCGGACGAAAACGTCGTTGTCATCGAACAGCAGATCGCCGCGCGCGGCATAGCCGTCATCAAGGCGGCGGGCGCGGGCAAGGCAACCGTCACGGCCGAAAGCGCGTCGGGAAAGAAAGTTTCCTGCGAAGTTACGGTTGAGAATATCACGGTCGAGATCAGCGGCGAGGGCGTTGCGGACGGAAAACTGCAGATGGAGCGCAATACCTCCCTGAAGCTTAACGCCGTCGTCAAAAAAGACGGCGCCGTACTCGGCGATACGGTGGATTGGGCTTCGTCCGATTCGTCCATCGTCACCGTGGCGGAAGACGGCACGCTGGAGGCTGTGATGACGGGCACGGCAACCGTCACCGCAACCCGCCATGGCGGCGGATCGCGCAGTGAAATCGAAGTCACCGTCATTTGGTCGAACCAACCCCAAGGCTGGTATACCCTCGAAGCGTGGGAACAGAACAAAATCACGCCCAACCTTTGGGGCTACTGGGCCGACGCGGGCTATGAACCGCAATATAGTACGAATATCAAGGTCACGAATGCCGAATATCTCGGCGATCCCACGGGGACGGGCCTCGTTGCGGGCGGCGTGACGCTTTCCTACGAGAACCAAACCACGGGCGCCAACGAACACGGCGTGCAGCTCTTCTACCGTTCCTCGAAGGGTTACAACGACGCAAATAAAGATAAGGAGGGCTTCACTCCCTATGACGCGAACAAGCTCCTTCTCGATGTGAATGGCTACTATGTCCTGAAAATGGACATCACCGTTACGGCAAGCGGCACGATCACCGTCAACGGCACGCAAATCGACGTCGTAGCGAATGAGAAGCAGTCCATCGAAGTGCCCTTCCGACACACCGACACCGGGTACATCTATCCGAGCGGCGAGTATGACAACGTCGGCTCCGCTGTCTATGTCATGATGGGCGCGAACGGCACGATGATCCAAAAGGCCACCGTTACACTCGAAAATATCAGTTGGGACAAATCATGGGACGGAACAACGTCCACGCTCCAACCCCCCACGTTTACCCTCAGCGGTAACACCATCACGATTACCGATCCCAACAAGGAAGGCGTAAAGAACTACACCGTCGGCATTTTCAGCGAGAACGCCGCAGACGGCGCCGATCCCGTCCGCACGATGACCGTGGCCGCGGGCGCCAAGGAAGTGCAGATCGACGACGCGAAGTGGCCAAACGGCAAATACGAACTCCGTATCCGCGCCAACGGCAAGGACGCACGCTACGTGACCTCCGCTTGGTCGCAGGGCACGCCCTATACGGTCAGCCACGGCGCAGTCTCTTACGATTTGAAGGAAGGCCTCTCCGGGGATGCGAAGGCAGACACTACCGACACCTATTATTACTCTGTTTCCGACGACGCAGTGATGGAGACCGCGACCTATAACGATGGAACCATTACGCTGACATACAAGGGAAATACAAATTGGTATTCCGTGCAGCTCTTCTATAAGAATCCCGCACTTACCGCGGGCGTGAAATATACCCTCACCTTCACGCTGAATTCGCCCCTTGCAGGCAAGATCCGTATCAACGGTACGATGTTCGACCTCACCGTGGGCGACAATCCGATCGCAGTCTCCTACACCGAAGGTTCGGGCGCGGACGGACTCTCCATGAGCATTCAGTTCGGCGAGCCCGACCCAGACAGTGACTATCAATCCACGGTTTCCGTTCTTTCGGAAGGTACGTTTACTCTCAAAGATATTGTTTGGGAGAGGTATGTGGCTCCCGAAGGATCCATTCCCGAAGGCAGTCAGGCTGACGCGGTCAAAAGTCCCGGGACATGGTATCTGTGGTGGGATCAGGGTTGGAACGACGAGACCGTCACGATGAAGGAAAGTTCGATCGATGAAGAGAAAAAGACTATTTTCTTCTCTTATACCGCAACGGGCGCCAACAAATACGGCGCGGGCGTCCAACTCTTCTATGAGCACCCCGGGGTAACCGAGGGCAGCCCCTATGTTATCACTCTTACCATCAAAGTGAGCGTGGATTGCGATATCCGCGTCTGCGGGCAGGTTGAACATTTTACCGCGAACACGGCCCGTCCGCTCACAATCACGCAGAACGAGCCCGGCTATGGGGGAGAGAACAATGAGGGAGCGACGATCGTCATTATCATGGGCGTCGAAAATCCGCTCTCCAATGTGCCGGCGGCCGATGTGACCGTCTCGGATTGGAGCGTGCAGGCGGCGGCTGAGGAAGAGCTGACGTTCGGCGAAGATATCTTACCCTCTCAGAACGCCATGGTGAATTCGGGCAAAAACGATGCGGCTCATGCCCTCGATACTTTCATGTATTGGTATGTTCAGGACGCAAGTTGGAACTGCGGTTCTGTCGTCACGATGAACACGACCACCTATGAGAACAACACCGTTACCCTTGGTTATCAAGGCGGCGATCAAGATTACAGCGTCCAACTCTTCTATGCGAACTCCAAGCTGATCGCAGGGAAGCGGTACAAGATCAGCGCGGCCGTCACGGCCACGAAGGACATGACCATAAAGGTAAACAACAAGCAAATTTCGTTGAAGGCGAATGAAATGGCTAACATCGAGTATGTGTTTACCCTCGCAACGAATGCTTTGGAAGATAAGGCTCCTTGGGCCGCGGACATTCAGTTTCCGGGTATGACAGACACCGTTACCGTTACCATTTCGGGCCTAAAGTGGAATGAGGTCATCAGCAAATAACATGGCGCGTGAAGACATGCGTCAAGCTCACGGAAGGGCGGCGGGAAACCGCCGCCCCGATGTGCTTTTTCATAACGGATCAAGGAGGAAAATATGAAATTCAAATTTGGCGTCAAGCGGATCGTGCTTACCGTTGCGGCGTTATTGCTCACTGCAGTCCTCATTGCGGGGAATATCATTCTGCAATGGCAGGCGCCCTTGCTGCACGGTTTCTTCGGCGGATATGCAAGCAGTACGCCCGAGGAGCCGAGCGAGGCGACGGAGTATGCCGATATGGTCGTGCAGGACGTTGCCGAAGACGGCATCGTGCTCTTAAAGAACGAAGACGATTATCTGCCGTTTTCCGCGGCAGATAAGGTCAATCTCTTCGGATGGGGGGCAACCGACGCGGGCTTCCTGCTTGTGGGCGGCGGCAGCGGCGGCACCAACATCACCGCGGAAAAACCCAAGCGCGTCACTCTCACCGAGGCATTCGAGAAGAACGGTTTCGAATACAACAGAGATCTGACGGCGGCCTACGAAGAGTTTTCCGGCTTTGACGCAGATTACCGCGCGAACGGCTCTACGGGGAAAAATGCCACGGAGAGCCTCAAAAATCCGCCTGCAAGTTTCTATACAGGCGAACTCATGGCAAGCGCCAAGGCGTATTCCGATAAGGCGGTCGCCGTTCTCTCCCGCTGGGGTGTGGAAAACGGCGGCAGCGGGGAGCTCAAGAACATAGGCAAATACGGCGGCGGCTCTTTCCTCAGGCTTACGGACGAAGAAAAGGCGATGTTCGATGCCTTGAGGGATAACGGCTTTACCGTTACCGTCCTGCTCAACACCACCAATCCCATGGAACTTAAATTCCTTGAGGAGTACGAAAATATCAAGGCCTGCCTCTACGTCGGCATTCCCGGACAGTCGGGGGCAATGGCGATTCCCAATCTTCTGTACGGCTCCGAGCCCGCGGAGGACGGCGGGTACGAAGAGATCAGCCCCTCGGGCAGGCTCAACGATACTTACGCCTACAATTGGCAGACATTCAGCCCCAACTACAACAACGTCGGCATTTCAGGCAATATTGCCTACAAAGAGGGAATTTATATCGGCTATAAATGGTACGAGACGGCGGACGCGGCCGGCCTCGAGGGCTACGAATACGGCAAAGTCGTGCAGTTCCCCTTCGGCTACGGCCTCAGCTACACCGAATTTACGCAGACCATCGAGAGTATCGAGCTCGACGGGAAAAAAGTCTCGGACGGCGACGAACTTTCCGCAGACGGCACCTATACCGTCACCGTCAACGTCAAAAACACGGGGGACCGTGCGGGCAAAGACGTCGTCCAGCTCTATTATACCCCACAGTATTATGAGGACGGTATCGAGAAGGCGAGTATCAATCTCCTTGCGTTCGGCAAGACGGGGCTTCTCGGGGCAAACGAGGAAGAGGACGTGAAACTCACATTCACCGCCTACGACATGGCTTCCTACGACGATTACGACAAGAACCGGAACGGGTTCAGCGGCTATGAGATCGATAAGGGGCAGTGCGACATAAAGCTTATGCAGAACGCCCACACGCCCTTCGAAGGCGAGCAAATCTCTCTCCATTCCACCAACGGAATAAAGTTCGGGACGGACCCCGTCACGGGGAACAAGGTCGAAAATCTCTTCACGGGGGACAATGCCTATGCGGATATGCCGATTGACGGCAGCAAGGGCGTCAACGGCGGCGTGACCTATCTTTCCCGCGCGGGAAAATTTGCCAACTATGCGCAGGCGGCGGAGACCGCCGGCAGCGCGAATGCCGCGGCGGCCGCGGCGAAGGACTATACCTATGACGGCTACGAGACGAAGGAGATCAAGGAAGAAGTTGCGTCCTACAAGTACGGCGAAATGCCCGTCTATGCCATCATGGCGCTCGACGAAGAGGGCACGCCCGCCTCTTTGGCTCAACTCAACGGCGATGAAGAAGTGGCGCTTGTCACGCAGACGTGGCTGTTCGATTTTCTCTTCTCGGACGACGAGGAGACGAACGAGAAGAATTGGAACTACTTCCTCAACCAGCTTACGAAGGACGATATCAAAAACCTCATCGGCATGAGCGGCTTCCAGACGATCGCGCTCGAATCCATCGGCAAACCCCGCAATGAAGATAAAGACGGCCCTGCGGGCTTCAACAACAACGTCGTCGACGCGAATGCGATGACGTCGTTCCCCGTTTTCCCCGCAGAGACTCTCTCGGGCTGTACGTGGAATACCGCACTCATGTACAATATCGGCCGCGCACAGGGCCTCATCGGTGTTGAAATGGGCGTGCAGGGTTGGTATGCGCCGGGCGTCAACCTGCACCGCTCCCCCTATAATTCCCGCAACTACGAGTATTACAGCGAGGACGGCAGGCTTTCCGGCTACATGGCCGCGGCGACCATCAGGGGCGCGAAGGACGAAAACGTATACTGCTATCTGAAGCACTTCGCCCTTGCCGAGAGCGGACAGAACTCCAACGAGTGGTATGAATGGACCACCGAGCAGAACCTCCGCGAAAATTACTGCAAGCCGTTCGAAATCGCCGTCAAGGCCGGGGGCGCAAACGCGATGATGTCCGCATTCAACTGCGTGGGCGCCGTTTGGGCGGGCTACAACCACGCGCTTCTCACCACCATGCTGCGCGAAGAGTGGGGTTTCAAGGGCTCCGTTATTACCGACTGGGGCCAGCCCTACATGAACCAGTACAGCCGTGCTATAAAGGCGGGCAATAATATGTGGCTGAACACTTCCAAAAAGCCCGCAGACATCAAATTCGACGGCGCGGGAGAGGAATATGCGGCGCGGCAATCGGCCAAGGCGATCCTCTACACGTATATCGACACGCTTTACACTTCCGGGCAGGAGTCGCAGACGGCAACGGCGGCGCCTTTCTCGCCGCTCTTCGTGACGCTCTGGGCAATCGTCGACACCGTACTCGTGCTCGGTATCGCGGCATGCGTGCTGTTCATCTTCTGGTCACCGCGGAAGAAGAAGGCGGCGGCCGTTCCCGATGAGGGCGCAGCCTCCCCGGAGAATGCGCAGGACCCCCCTTCCGGTGAAGAATGACAATGAAAAAAACGGCAGATTCTCTGCCGTTTTTTTTTATGAAAACCTTGCGACGGTCGGGCCGCACCCGCAGCGGGAATGCGTGCGGGGTAGCACGGCGGGATGAAAGCAGTAGAAAAATGCCCTACTTTTGCAAACTCAAATAAACCATCAGGACAGCGATATCGGCGGGGGAGACGCCTGAAATCCTCTCCGCCTGTCCTAAACTCAGGGGCTTGATTTTGTTGAGTTTTTCCCGCGCTTCAAGGCGCAATCCCCGAATTTCGGAGTAGTCCAGATCGGGTGGCAGCGGCTTTTCTTCCATGCGCCGCACCTTCTCCGCTTGTTCTTTCGCACGCTTCAGATAGCCTTCGTATTTTATCTCCGTCTCGCAGGAGAGGAGGACGTCTTTGGGCATGTCTTTCAAAATATCAAAGGCTTCGCAGACTTCTTTTAACGGAATGCCCCGCCTCAAAAGGCCGGCATAGGTGACGCCGGAAGAGAGGTGCGGGCCGCCGTGTTTTGTAACAACCATGTCCGCAATCCCCTGTTCCGCTTTTTGATTCAGGATACCCATGGCCGACTCGCGGAGAGTTATGCGGTTCCGGTATACCATGTATCGCTCCTCCGTCACCAAGCCGCATTTGTGTCCGTATTCCGTCAGCCGCAGGTCCGCATTGTCCTGACGGAGAGACAGGCGGAATTCCGCCCGTGAAGTCATCATGCGGTAAGGCTCTTCGGTGCCCTTCGTGACAAGATCGTCGATGAGTACGCCGATGTATGCCTCGTCGCGCCGCAGGACGAGAGGGGGGAGCCCGCGGAGTTTGAGCGAGGCATTCAGTCCCGCCATAAGCCCCTGTGCCGCCGCCTCTTCATAGCCGCTTGTGCCGTTGATCTGTCCCGCCGTGTATAGCCCTTCCGTTTTTTTATATTCGAGCGTCGGAAGAAGATCGAGCGTATCGATGCAATCGTACTCGATCGCATAGGCATAGCGGACAATGTCACATTGTTCAAGCCCTTTAATCGTTCGGTACATCTTCTTTTGCAGGTCGTGGGGCAGGGAAGTGGAGAGCCCCTGCACATAGACTTCCTCCGTGTCCGCCCCCTCCGGTTCCAGAAAGAGTTGATGGCGGGATTTATCCGCAAAGCGCACGACTTTCGTCTCAATGGAGGGGCAATAGCGGGGGCCTGCAGAGGAGATCTGTCCGTTGTAGAGGGGGGCGCGGCCGAGATTTTCCAAAATCAACCTGTGCGTCCCGCCGTTCGTCCAGCCGAGATAGCAGGGCGTCTGCACCGCGGGGACGTTCTTGTTCATGAAAGAGAAGGGATAAGTCTCTTCTCCGGGCTGAAGTTCGAGCGCGCTCCTGTCCACCGTACGGCCGTCGAGGCGGGCGGGTGTGCCCGTCTTGAACCGGCGGATCCTGAAACCGAGGCCGATGAGATTTTTCGTCAGGGCAGTGGCGCGCGCGAAACCGTTGGGGCCGCTGTCTGTCACGATTTCCCCCGTGATGGTCTGCGCATTGAGGTATACGCCCGTCGCAACGATGACGCTGCGGCAGGAAAATACCCCTCCGTATACCGTTTTCACGCCTGTGACGCGTGAATTTTCAACGAGAATCTCCGCGGCTTCGCCCTGCACGATGCGAAGATTTTCGGTATGTTCGAGGACGCGCTTCATCTCCGTGTGGTATTTGTTTTTATCGACCTGAACGCGGAGAGACTGCACTGCGGCGCCCTTGCCCTCGTTCAGCATGCGGTATTGGAGGGCACAGCGGTCTGCGTTGAGCCCCATTTCCCCGCCGAGGGCGTCGATTTCACGCACCAAATGCCCCTTTGCGGTTCCGCCGACAGAGGGGTTGCAGGGCATAAAGCCGATACTATCGGGATTGAGCGTAAGAATGACGGTCTTAAGACCTGTGCGGGCGAGAGCGAGAGCCGCTTCACAACCCGCGTGTCCCGCGCCGATAACCACGGCGTCGACACTGCCTTCGGAAAAGCTGTCCATTGCTGAATTCGATGTCTGAAAATTATTGTTTCAATACTGCGGATTTAATATCGTTCACATCCTTCGCCGTGGCGTCGGAAACCTTCATGAGAGATGCGATCTTGTCACGCGAGTAGATGACCGTGGCATGGTCTTTGCCGCCCATTTCTTTGCCGATCGTGACGAGGGGAAGCGCAAGCATATCGCACATCAGGTAGGTACAGATCTGCCGTGCCCGTACGAGCTCCGCCTTCTTTGTCTTGCCGAGAAGTTCCTCTTTCCGTATGGAAAAATGCGCGCACGTCGCGCGGATGATCGTCTCGGGGGTGACGACGGCCGTCTCGTCGACGTTGATTGCCTCTTGCAGGGCCGTCGCCGCGAGGGAGAGCGTTATGGGCATCTCATGCAATTTGCTTGCGAAAATAACGGTGTTGAGCCGCCCTTCGAGCGTGCGGACATTGCTGTCCGAATTCTTGGCGAGGAAGGCGAGCACGTCATCCGGTACGAGATATTTTTTTTCGAGAGCCTTGCGCTTTAAAATAGCGATTTTCGTTTCGAGGTCGGGCGGCTGAATGTCTGCAATCAGCCCGCCTTCGAAGCGGGTGCGGAGCCGCTCCTCGAGCGTCGTCAGATCCCGGGCGGGGCAGTCCGAGGAGATGACGATCTGCTTGTTTTGCGAGGAAAGTTCGTTGAACGTGTGGAAGAAGGCTTCCTGCACGCCGTATTTTCCTGCCCAGAATTGGATGTCGTCAATGAGGAGCACGTCTACATTGCGGTAACGGTTGCGGAAGCGGGATTCCCTGCCCTCGCCCTTGCGCGCGAGACTGTCCACAAATTCGTTCAGGAATTGCTCGCTCGTCGTGTATTTCACTTTAAGGGTGGGCTTTTTTTCCTGTAATTCGTTGACAATGGCCTGCATGAGGTGCGTCTTGCCGAGGCCCGTCCCGCCGTAGATGTAGAGCGGGTTGTATTCCGCGCCGGGGTTGTGCGCAACCGATTGCGCGGCCGCATAGACAAATTTATTCGAGGAACCCACCACGAAAGAGTCGAAAGTGTACCGCTTGTCCACCGTGACGGGACTCTCGTCATAGGCATCGGGAACATTGTCGAGCGTGTACTCGTCGCTGCCGTCCACGATGATTGCAACGTCGGAAAGGCCTACGTCGGCATTCTTTACCGCCTCGCGCAAATGCGGAAGATGATGCACCGTTACCGTCTTGGCGACGAGTTCGTCTTCCGCCTTCAGAACGAGCGTGCCGCCGACGACGTCCACGGGTTCGAGCGAGCGGATAAAGCGTTCGTATGAAAGGGGATTGATGATGCGTTCGGCTTTTTCCCTGATTTTCTTCCACAAATATTCGTACTGCGTATTTTCTGACATTTTATCCTCGCAAACGTTTTGAGTTTTTCCGTAAATTTGATATAATAAACAGAGAAGGAGTTTTCTTCTCCCCCATTATAATACAAAATTGCCCGAAAATAAAGTGATTTTGCGGTATAAAATCATGGTGATCGAAAAGTTGACCCTGCACAACTTCAGAAATTACGAAGACGAGACCTTTACGTTCGGAAAGGGCCTCAATATTCTTACGGGTAAGAATGCGCAGGGCAAGACGAACTGCGCCGAGGCCGTATTCTATCTCTGTACGGGCTCTTCCCTCCGTATCCGCCACGATCGCCAGCTTATCCGCCACGGGGCGGGCGGGGCGAGCATCTCGGCCGACGTATCCGGCCGTTACGGTAAAGTGACTCTGCAGGCAGACATCTATGAGAATAAACGCGATTTTTTTGTAAATGGGAATAAGCTTAAACGCGTTGTCGATTTTCTCGGAAACATGAATTCCGTGTTTTTTTCTCCGGGAGAACTGAGGCTTATACAGGACGGCCCCGACGAGCGCAGAAGGTTTTTGAACCTCTCTATCTCTCAGACCTCGCGGGAGTACTGCACCGCGCTTCTCCGGTACCAAAAGATTCTCGATCAGCGCAATAATCTTTTGAAAAATCAAAACACATCGTTGATTTTAGATACTTTGCCCGTCTGGGATGAGCAGCTTGCGGCCTATGCCGCCCGCATCGTGTTCCGCCGCAGGGCGTTTTTGAAAAAGCTTTCCCCGCTTGCGGGAGAGGCGCATGCCTACCTTACGGACGGGGCGGAAACGCTTTCCGTCGGCGCGGAAGAGAGGGAAGAGAGCGAAGAGCAAATACGGGATAAATTGATAAAAGAATTTGACTTAACAAGGGCGAGGGATCTCCGTCTCGGTTTCACCACGGTGGGGCCGCACCGCGACGACGTGAAAATCTTTATCGACGGCGAGGAGGCGCGCGGCTTCTGTTCGCAGGGGCAGGCAAGGACGGCGGCGCTTTCTCTGAAACTTGCGGAACTCACGATCTTCAGGGACATTACGGGGGAAGCGCCCGTGCTGATTTTGGACGATGTGATGAGCGAGCTCGATCTTCCCCGCCGCAAAAAACTGCTCTCGCGCATAGGGGACGTGCAGTGCATACTGACCTGTACGCACGCCGAAAGGGTCCTGTGCGGAGCGGAATGCAATAAAATCAGGATCCAAGGGGGGAAAATCGTGCCATGAGGGCGGACCTTCATACCCATACCTATTATTCCGACGGGAAACACGGGCCGGACGAAATTGCCGCATTTGCGAAGAGGAACGGAATCTCCGTTATCTCCATGACGGACCATGATTCGATGGGCGGCCTCGAAGAAAAACGCGCTGCTGCGGAAAAGGAGAAACTTCTGTTCGTAAGCGGCTGGGAAATTTCCGCCTATGCGGGCCGTAAGGTGCATATTCTGGGCTATAACTGCCAAAAAAACGAGGCATATGATGCGTTTTTACGGGAAAGGAAGGAGGGCGCGCTTGCCCGCGCCGCCGATATTTTGAAGAAGGTGAATGCCTGCCTCCGCATCCATGTGACGCTTGAGGACGCCGTTGCCGAAATGGCGGTGAAGGATGTCCCTCTCCATACCATGCACATCGTCCGCGCCGTGGCAAAGAAGACGGGTATTCCCTGCCGCGACATCTATGCGGAACTTTTCGACGCCGGTAAGCCCGCCTATTCGGAGGTCGGCAGGCCTTCGCCCTCCGCCGCGATCGATGTCATTCACAAAACGGGCGGCATTGCGGTTCTCGCGCATCCGGGGCTTATCCGTATGGATGAGGAGGAAAAACTGCGGTTTATGGACGGTTTAACGGATCGCGGCCTTGACGGAATAGAATTTATTCATTCGCAGCATACTCCTAAGGAGACGGAGTACTTCGGGCGCTATGCCGACGGTCGGGGGCTTCTCGGGACGGGCGGCTCGGATTTCCACGCAACGGGATCTTCGCGGGAAGTCGGCCTTCCCCCCTTCGAACCCGGCGAACGGCTTTTGTCGGCGCTCGGCCTCCGCCCGCAGGGGAGCGGATGAAGAGAAAATTTTCGATACTTATGGCGCTCTTTTTGATGGGGAGCGCCTTTTTTTTGGGCGGATGGACCTTCGGAAAGGTAAAAAACGGGGTAGTTGTGGACGGCGTCACGGTTGGCGGGCTCTCCTATGCCGAGGCGGCCGTTAAAGTCAGGGAAAAACTTACGGCGGCGCTTCCCCCCTTCACCGTGCACACGCAGGATGGCGACGAATATTTCGAAACGGAGTTCGAAGACGACCTCGGGGATCTTCTCCGCCGCGCGAAAAAGGGGGAAGAGCTTCATGCCGAGGTAAAGCGGATCTGGGTCACCATGGAGGAAGATCTTGCGGCACTCTGCGCCCGCCACGGCTTTCCCGCAACGGATGCGGAGCTTTCCTTCTCCGCGCGGGGATTTGTCTATGAAAAAGAGAGGGCGGGGCGCGCCTGCAACTACCGGAAACTCATCTCAGACGCGGTAAATGCGCTCAAACGGGGAGAGAACGAGATCACTTTATCCGCCTTTCCCGTTGCGGCAAAAGTAAGGGAAAAGGATTTGCGCGCGCGCACGAGGGCGCTTGCTTCCTATACGACGTATTTCGACGCGGGAAACAGCGCACGCGCACACAATATCGCCCTCGCCTGCAGTAAAATTTCGGGTTCCGTGCTTTTGCCGGGCGAGGAGTTCTCCTTTAACAAGGCGGTGGGAAAGCGCACGCGCGAGAACGGCTTTGAGGAAGCCAATGTCATTTCGGGCGGGGAGTTCGTCCCGGGCGTCGGCGGGGGAGTCTGTCAGGTCAGCACCACGCTCATGAACGCCGCACTCCTTTCGGGGCTCAGGGTGACGGAGAGCCGCCCGCATTCGCTCACCGTCGGATACGTGCCCTGTTCGCGCGACGCGATGGTCTCCGAATATTCGGATCTGAAATTCGAAAATCCCTATGATATGCCCGTGTATCTTCTCGGCCTTGCGGGCGGCGGGAACGTAAAATTCACTTTTTACGGCCTTCCCGACGGAAAAACGTACGACATAGAGAGCAAAGTCCTTCTCGTTGCCGACCCTCCCGCGGAGAGAATCGTGGAAGGTGAGGAGGAAAAGCTCCTCCGCGCGCCCAAACAGGGGGTGGCGAGCGAAAGTTACCTTTTGGTGTATAAAAACGGCACGCTGCTTTCGCGGACGCTTTTCCGCCGCGACACCTATGCCGTGGTGCAGGGCATACGGCAGGTGAAGAGGGCGGACGTGGAAGACGAGGAAAACGGGGAAGGGACGGCGGACGCCCCTTTCCCCCGCGGTCCCGCGGAAGATGCGGATTAAAAAGCTGTGGATAACTTTTTTGCCGAAAAAGGGGAAAAGTATAAGAAATTTTTATGAAAAAATAAAAATTTGGTGTAAAAAACGCTTGACG
>CAZTBU010000012.1:0-51551 GCA_964612545.1 uncultured Clostridia bacterium
GCGGCACGAGCCCGTAGGGCGAAGTAGCTTGCCGAAGGGTCACCGCAGAAAAAAATATCGTCACCCTGAGCTTGCCGAAGGGTCACCGCATAATAGGGTGATGGTTCGGCTACGCTCACCATGACGTGATTTGAACGCTCACCATGACGTGATTTGAAACGTCGGGCATTCTAATTCGTCACCCTGCCCCGCCCGCACGTTCTTTTGCAGACTAAGGGCGGCACGAGCCCGTAGGGCGAAGTAGCCTGCCGAAGGGTCACCGCAAAATAAGGTGATGGTTCGGCTACGCTCACCATGACGTAATTAGAACGCTCACCATGACGTGATTTGAAACGGCGCGCGCCCCTCTTGCTATCAACTGATGTTGCAGGGCAAGGAGCGTTAAGTGGGTGCGTAGCGTAATACAATACGGATCAATTATAAGGAGAAAAAAATATGAAAAAATTTTTTAAAGGCATTCTGTGCGCCGTGCTCTGCGGCGCGGCGGCCGCCGCTACAGTGGCTTGCGGGAGCGGAAACGGCGGCGAAACGGGCAAAGGCACGGTTTTCTCCGTCTATGCGCCGGACGGCGCCCCCGCTCTCGCACTTGCGAATCTCATCGCGGGGGAAAACGAGGCCCCTCTTTCGGCCGCGCCCGTCGATTCCTTCGACGTTCACATCGTCGACGCCGATACGATCGCGGCTTACGTAAACGCCCCAAGGGCCGATTTCTGCATTCTGCCCTCGAATGCGGCGGGGAAACTCCTCGGCACGGGAGAGACATACCGGATGCTCGGCACCGTCACCAACGGCAACCTCTATTTTTTGACGGATACGCTCAAAAATCTGCCCGCACTTACCAAGGAAAATCTTTCGGAAGTCCTGCCCGGAAAAACGGTCGGCGTCATCCAGTATGAAAATGTTCCCGGACTTACGCTGAGGATCGTGCTCGATGAGTACGGCATCCCCTATCAGCTTGTAGACAACAACGAAAATCCCGACCCTGCCAAGGTAAATCTCCGCTCGCTGGCGCCCGAAACCGTCGTTCCCGCCACGGGTTGCGATTACTACCTCTGCCCCGAACCCGCGAGGACGAGCAAAATCGGCGCGACGGAGGGCGCCCCGAATCCCTTCCGTGCGGCGGGATCCCTGCAATCCCTTTACGGGGACGGAAACGGCTTTCCGCAGGCCGTTCTCGTCGCGAAAACGTCAATCCTTTCGGAAAATAAATCCGCCGCGGAAAAATTGACGGCCTATATGGAGGGAAGCGCGGAATATTTGCAGACGGCAGACGCGCATACCATTGCGGAACTTCTTGCGTCCAGACGAACGCCCGGCATGGAGGCCGCCTTCCTGGAGGCCCAGCTCAATCCTACGGTGCTTGCAAATTGCTCCGTCCGCTTTACGAAAGCCGCCGATTGCAAGAGCACGGTCATCGAATTCCTGACGAAATACAAAGCGGTAAACGCAGAGGCGACGGAGATTCCCTCGGACGCTTTCTTCTATGCGGGGTAACGGTTGAAAAAGGATAAAGTTCTGAATATTATATTTTCCGTAATGTCGATTGCGGCCCTGTGGCTCGCATGGCTTATTTCCTACCATGCGGTTGGGAACGACCTCGTTGTGCCCTCCGTGGGCGAAACGTTTTCGGAAATCGGGCGGCTCCTGACAGATGCCTCTTTTTGGCGTGCCTTCGGGGGAACGCTCCTGCGGACCGCGGAGGCATTTCTTATTTCCTTTGCGCTCGGCGCCGTGCTTTCGCTTTTAAGTTGCGTTTCGGGGGCCGTGCGGGCATTCCTCGCTCCCGTCGTCTCGGTCTTGAGGACGGTGCCGACAATGGCCGTCGTTCTCATCCTGCTCCTCTGGACGTCTCCCGCGCTTGCGCCCGTCATCATCGCCGTGCTTGTTCTCTTCCCCGTGCTCTACTCGTCCATGTCTGGCGCGCTCGGCGAAGTGCGGAAGGAATACGGCGAAGTGGCGTCCGCATTCCGCGTTCCGAAGGCGAGACAGGCGTTTAAGATGTATCTTCCCCTCGCCGCGCCGCCCGTCCTGTTTCAGCTGGGGGCCGCATTCTCGCTCGGCCTCAAGATCACGGTTTCGGGCGAGGTACTCTCGGCCACGGCGAAGAGCCTCGGGAGCATGATGCAGCAGGCGCAGGGATTTTTGGAGACGCCCCGCCTCATTGCGCTGACCATCCTTTGCGTCGCGGCCGGATTTCTCTTTGAGGGCCTCTTTGCCCTCGCGGCGCATTTATGGGGGAGGAAGCGGACATGAAACTGAAACACATCACAAAAAAATACGGCGATACGGCCGCGCTTGACGACGTGACGCTCGACATCGAAGAGGGAAAGGTCACGGCGGTCCTCGGCGAGAGCGGCGCAGGCAAGACAACCCTTCTCAACGTCATTGCGGGCAATCTTCCTTTCGGGGGGACGGTTGAGGGAGCGGGGAAAGTCAGTTACCTCTTCCAGACGCCGAAGCTCCTTCCGAACCTTACCGTTGAGGGAAATTTAAAGTTTGTACTCGACAAAGAAGATTGGGGAAATATTGCACATATGTTGCGAAAAATCGGACTTGACGGAAAAGAAAGGGCCTACCCCGCACAGCTCTCGGGAGGAGAAAGGCAAAGGGTTGCCATCGCGCGGGCATTCCTCTTCCCCCACGATGTTCTCCTCATGGACGAGCCCTTCTCTTCGCTCGATCTTTCCTTAAAAAAGTCCCTTCTCGATCTAATCGGCGAGCTCCGCCGCGACGGAAAGGAAACCGTTGTCTTTGTCACCCACGATGTGCACGAAGCCGCGCTCCTTTCGCACAGGGCCGTTCTCCTCCGCAAGGGACGCGTGACAGACGACATTGCGATCGGGGGAGAGCCGCCGCGCAACTTTTTTTCCCATCCGGAAGAGGAAGAGCGCCTTATTCATGCCCTTATGGGGGAATGACGCGGACAGCCCCCTCATACAATACATGTGTGAGAAAATATCGTTCGCGCAGAAGCAAAATCAAGAGGCTGGTGATCGTTTCCGCGCTCCTCGCCCTTCTTATTCTCGCCGTCGTACTCATCCATTTGAATCTGACGAGCGTATTGAAGTCGATCTCCGAGGCCAACATGCGCTCGATAACGACGGTTGCCGTCAATGACGCCATCTACTATACTCTCTCCGACGGGATCCGCTACGAGGATCTCGTGACGGTGGAACGGGGCGAAGACGGAGCCATACGCTCCATTACTTCCAATGCCTTCCAGATCAACCGCATTGCCAGAGATACGGCGTATATGTCGCAACAGAATTTGCAGGAAATGAGCGAAGGCGGCATCGAAGTCCCCCTCGGCGCATTCCTCGGAATCGAGGCTTGGGCAGGATTCGGGCCGAAAATCAACATCAAGATCATCCCCATTTCCAACGTTTCCTGCAGTTTTTCCTCCAAATTCGAGGCGGAGGGAATCAACCAGACGAAGCATTCCATCTATCTTGACGTTGTTGCCGATATTTCCATCGTAATGCCTTCGGGAACGAGCAATTTTGCGTCGCTGACCGAAGTCCTGATCGCGGAAAGCGTCATTGTCGGCGCCGTCCCGGACGTCTTTTTGCAGGGAAATCTTTTCGGCAACGGCTATACGCTGGCACCGTAAACCGGCTCCGGAATAACCGTAAGTATACAATATGGGATTTTCATCTTGCATTCGGCGGGGAAATATGCTATAATAATCCCATGGCGCCTGATGTTGTATTTTTGGGACTCGATCTTTATTACTGGATGATCCTTTGCGGTATCGTTGCCGCAATGGTGCTTTTTCGTATCCTGTATCAAAAAACAGGCATTTCTTACCCCGTTTTCGTACTGACAATCTGCGTTTCGGTAGGGGCAATCGTGGGCGGATACCTGTCTGCGGCCCTCTTTCAGAGTTTTTACGGTTTTTTGGAGACGGGCGAATTCAAATGGGGCGTCGGGACGACCTTTTACGGCGGACTCATCGGCGCAGCGTTGGTCTTTCTCGTTCTCTACTTCATATTCGGCCATTTTTTCTGTAAGGGTGCACACATCGCGGAATTCAACCGCATGCTCTCCCTGATTGCCCCCTGCATCGTAATCGCCCATGCCTTCGGGCGCATCGGATGCCTGCTCGACGGCTGCTGTTACGGAAAAATAAGCAGCTACGGCCTCCCGATGTATGTCCACGGTGTATGGGAGAAGCGGATCCCCATCCAACTCTATGAATCCCTCTTTCTTTTCGCCCTCTGCGGCGTTCTCGTTTTTCTCCTGCTGAAAAAGAGAGGCGATTATAATGCGAGCGTCTATCTCATCGGCTACGGCGTTTGGCGCTTCATCATAGAATTCTTCCGCGACGACGACCGGGGCTCCTCCGGCATCTCTTTTTTGTCTCCCTCGCAACTGACGGCAATCATTTTGATTCTCTGCGGCGTTGCATATATCTTTATATTCCGCTTTATTCTAAAGAAATTTTTCGAAAATTATGCCGCGGGCAGGGAGAAAGAAAATGAAACGGAGTGACGTTTTCCTTCTCGTTCTCCTTGTGCCCTGCGCGGCGGCAGTCATTCTCTTCGGATTCGGTCTCCTGCCCTTCTTTGACGAAGTTCTGAAGAGTCTCCTGCGGGAAACGGTGCCGCGGCTCGCAGCGGGAATCTATCTGCTGGTTTTTATGTGTCTGAAGGGCTTTTCGGAGAGTTTTCGGCCCAAATGGAAGCCTCTCCACCTTCTGTGGGCACTTCCCTGCCTCGCCGTCGCAACCGTCAACTTTCCGTTTTCCGCACTGATTTCGGGAAAAGCCGCCATCGACCGCGGAGATCTTCTCTGGCTCTTTCTCTTAAAGTGTTTCGGTATCGCTCTCCTCGAAGAGAGTTTTTTCCGCGCTCTCCTCGTCCCCCTCTTCAAAGAAAAAAAGGGAAACCTCTTTGCCGTTCTCGTCTCCGCCGCCCTTTTCGGCGCGATGCACCTCTTCAATCTCATCTCGGGAAACGCGGGGGCGGTGTTTTTACAAGTAGGCTACACCTTTCTCCTCGGCTGTATGTTTGCCGTCATGCTCCTCTACACGGGGAATGTGTGGCTCTGCATTTTGGTGCACTTTCTGTTCGACGTCGGAGGAACGATCGTCGCCGATCTCGGTCACGGGCCCGTTTGGGACACCCCCTTCTGGATCCTGACCGCGGCCGCAGGTATCCTCTGCGCGGTACATATTGCCGTAACATTCGTACGGCTGAACAAAAATACGGATTTTCAAAAGTAAGTCCGAAATAAATGAACACAATCGGCTCCGGCAATGAAAAACCCCGGTAACCGATACGCCGCCCGATGGTTCCCATCGGGCGGCGTTTTATAATTCTGCTATCCGTTCAACCGGTATGATTTCTTTTTTTCCGCGCAAAGAGCACGAGGGCAAAGGACAGCGCCGCACCGGCGAGGAGCATTGCCGCGGCGGCAACGAAGTACCACGGGTTCGACATATGAATGTTACCCGTCTCGCGGATGACTGAAGCATATACGGCCGGAATGCTGCCCACAATAAAGCCTATGATGGCAAAATATGTTCCCCGCGGGAACTTCGCGAGCAGATATTTCATCAGCGCGGAGATCCCGAAGAAACCGATGATCATTCCTATGCCCGCGCAGAGAAACACGAGAAGGCTCACCCCCACGTCCCTCCCTCTCAGCAGGTGATCCGTCAAAAGCTGTACGAGCGGCCCGTAATAGCCGAAGATGAGGAGGAGCATGGACCCCGAGATACCGGGAATGACGAGAGCGCAAGCCCCCACTGCGCCGATAAGGATGAGGAGTAAATATCCTCCGAAGTTCAGATGGAGAAGAAATCCCTCGGGCTGGCTCGCCGTCGGCAGAAAGCACAGCGACGCGGCAAAGGCGAGCGGAATGAGACAGGCGAGAATATGCGTCCACTTTGGCTTGCCCCTCACCTTCTCCGTTACCGAGGGAAGCCCGCCGAGCGCAAGCCCCACAAAGAGGGAAACCGTCGGAATGGGAAAGTTTTTCAGCCCCCATTGGATAGGCAAAATAAGCGCCGCAACGCCCAACACGAGCCCGATGAGTATGGGAAGCAAAAACAAAACGCTTGATTTGAAATGCTTGAAGAGACCGGCAACGCTCTCTACAAGTTTTTCATAGATTCCCAAAATCGCCGCCACCGAACCGCCGGAAAATCCGGGGATAATGAAGGCAACGCCAATCGCCGCTCCCCTCAGTATGTTGAGGAGAAATTCGACCGGTCCGTTCTTTTTTCCGCCGCCCTCGATTTCTTTGGGCTGTCCGTTTTCTTCCATTTGTTTAAGTATATCATAACGAACGTGAAAATACAACCGATTCAGCGTAAAAGTGCCGAAAAACACTTGCCTTTTTTTTCTTGATGATGTACAATGACAGTAATGACGCTTCCGTAGTTAAATGGATATAACAAGCCCCTCCTAAGGGCTAATTATGGGTTCGATTCCCGTCGGGAGTACCAAAAAGAAAGACGGCTTTTGCCGTCTTTCTTTTTGGTGTTTTCGGTGTCGCTCGGACCCATCGGGTTCGCCCCGCCCGACATTCTTTTTCGTCGAAGGGCGGCACGAGCGGGCTATACCCGCGAAGTATTCCCGTCGGGAGTACCAAAAAGAAAGACGGCTTTTGCCGTCTTTCTTTTTGGTGTTTTCGGTGTCGCTCGGACCCATCGGGTTCGCCCCGCCCGACATTCTTTTTCGTCGAAGGGCGGCACGAGCGGGCTATACCCGCGAAGTATTCCCGTCGGGAGTACCAAAAAGAAAGACGGCTTTTGCCGTCTTTCTTTTTGGTGTTTTCGGTGTCGCTCGGACCCATCGGGTTCGCCCCGCCCGACATTCTTTTTCGTCGAAGGGCGGCACGAGCGGGCTATACCCGCGAAGTATTCCCGTCGGGAGTACCAAAAAGAAAGACGGCTTTTGCCGTCTTTCTTTTTGGTATTGCTTATTTCCGTTCATTAAAAAAATAACCGCGTTCCGCTTTACTTTTGGAGCACGATTTTTTATAATGATGCTATGAATTATGAAATTTATCTGAAAAAGGGTGAAGAGAAGCGCATCGCCGCAGGTCACCCGTGGGTATACGCCAACGAGGTCGCCCGCATCGAAGGCAAGGATAAGAACGGGGCTCTCGCAACGGTGAAAAGCCATGACGGCCGCTATCTCGGCAAGGGATACATCAATCATGCCTCGAAAATTTTGGTCCGCATCTTCATCCGCGGAAATGAAGAGGACGGCAAAGCACTCTTTCTCGGCCGCATTCATGCGGCGGACAGCTACCGCAAATCGCTCGGCCTCACGGAGGCTTACCGCGCCGTATTCGGCGAGTCAGACAATCTCCCCGCGCTCATCGTCGACAAATACGGCGAATATCTCTCCGTGCAATTCCTCTCCCTCGGCGTCGATCTGCGCAAAAAGATGATCGTGGAAGCCCTCGTTGAAGAATTTTCCCCCAAGGGAATTTACGAGCGCTCCGATGTTGCCGTACGCAGGAAAGAGGGCCTTGAAGAGGCATCGGGCGTCCTTTACGGCGAAGTGCCCGACGAGATCATCATTGAAGAAAACGGCCTCAAAATGGCGGTGGACATCAAAAGAGGGCAAAAAACGGGCTATTTTCTCGACCAGCGGGAAAACCGTTTTGCCGTGCGCCGCTATGCGAAGGGCGAAGTGCTCGACTGCTTCTGCAACAGCGGCGGTTTTTCCATGAACTGCGCCCTTTCGGCAGAGCACGTCACCGCGCTCGACGCTTCCCCCCGTGCGCTTGAAAACGTCAGGCGCAATGCAGAACTTAACGGTTTCCGAAACATCGAAACGGTCTGCGGCGACGCGTTCCGGCTGCTCCGCTCCTTTTATACGGAAGGAAAAAAGTACGATCTCGTCATTCTCGACCCGCCCGCCTTTTGCAAATCTGCGGCGGAAGTCAAAGATGCCGTCAAGGGCTACCTCGACGTCAATCTGCTCGGCCTGAAACTTGTGAAAAGCGGCGGATTTCTCGTCAGTTCCTCCTGCTCGCACTATGTGACGCTACCCCTTTTCCAAAAGATGCTGACGGAAGCGGCGGTACTCTCCCACAGAAGGGTCAGGATCTCCGAAATGCGCGTCCAGCCGCCCGATCACCCCGCCCTGCTTGCGGATGAAGAGACAATGTATTTAAAATTTTTCGTCCTGCATGTGGACTGAATTTACAGGCTTTCTTTTAAAATTTCCACGATTTCATCGCGGTTCAGAACGTGATAGCCGCCCTCTTGCACGCGCGTCGCATCTGCAATGCCCTCGATCATATCCTTCGTGACGCCGAGATCGGAAATGTTAAGCGTTAAACCTAATTCTTTCATCCACTTCTCCATTGCGGAAAGTCCCTCCGACGCAATCTCTTCGTCCGTTCCCTCGTCCTTCACGCCCCAGACTTCCATTGCAAAGCGCTTGAATTTTTGCAACCCATAGCCCATAATATGGCGATAATAGGGAAGAGAAACGGCGGCGAGCGTCATGCCGTGCGTGGCGTCTGTATAGGCGCCGACGGCCTGACCGAGCATGTGGACTTCCCAATCCGTCGTCTTTCCTTTGTCAAGCAAAGTATTCAGAGCCCATGTGGCCGCCCACATGATATTCGACCGCGCCTCGTAATCGCGCGGGTTCTTTTTTGCCTTCAGGGACGCGGAGATAACGGACTTCATGAGCCCCTCGCAAAGATAATCCGTAACATTGTCGTCCTCGCCCGAAAAATATTGCTCGCAGATATGGCTGAAGATGTCGTAAATCCCGGAGACCATCTGCCGCTCGGGAAGTGTATACGTGAATTCCGGATTGAGAATGGAAAACTTCGGCATGACTTCGCTCCCGAACACATGGCCGATCTTGAGTTTCCGTTCGCGGTTGGTGATAACGGATCCGCCGTTCATCTCGCTTCCCGTGCCCGCCATTGTCAGGACACAGCCGACGGGGATAATTTTACAGGACGGTTCTTCGAAGCGGACATAGTACTTCTCCCAAGGATCGTCCTCGCAGTAGGCGGAGACGGAGACGGCTTTGGCATAGTCGCATACGGACCCGCCCCCGACGGCGAGAAGAAGGTCGGCGTTGTTCTCCCTTGCCTTCTTTGCGCCTGTCCTGAGCCGTTCGCTCGTGGGATTCGGCATGATTCCGCCATCCTCAACGACGTTTTTTCCGCACGCGAGAAGGATCTCCATGATCTCCTCATAGATGCCGTTCTCCTTGACGGAGCCGCCGCCGTAAATGAGCTGGACCGTTTTGCCGTACCGGATGAGTTCATCGCCCAAGTGCTCCAGCGCATCTTTGCCGAAATAAAGCTTTGTAGGATTGTAATAACTGAAATTTCCCAACATGACGGATTCCTCCTTATTTCCCGAAAAACAGACGCCGAAGCGTCTGTTTTACCGTCATTCTTTTTTATTCTTCTTCTTTTTCTTCACGATGATGAGCACCGCCGCGCCGATGAGAACGGCAAGTGCAACTGCGCCGCCGACGATCCCTATGACGTAACCGCAACCTTTGTCCGCTTCGCCGGGCTCTTCGCCGGGCTCTGTACCCGGGTCTTCGCCGGGGTCTGTACCGGGGTCGGTTGACGGATGGGCCGCGTTGTACGCCGCGAGAAGCTTCGTGTATTTATCCTGCACGAGAAGGTTCCTGTCGTCCGTTTCGAGATTCGCTATAGCCGCCTGAAGAGAAAGAATCTCCGCGTCCTGCGCTTCCGTATTTTCGTAGGTGTCGGAAAGGGCATCGATCCGCGCCTGAATGTCACGTACGATCTTCTTTGCGTACTCGATCTTGAGGCGGACAATACGGGTCCATGCTTCGTTGACGGCCTTTTTGAGGTTCTCCCATTCCGCGCCGTCTATCCCGAAATCGGCAGGATCCTGCTTGACCCCGTTGAGCGCCACAACCGCATCCGAAACGAGCTTTTCATCGTCAAGGGTCAACTCCTCGATCTTGATCGCGGCAACCTTTCTCCCGTATTCGAGGAAGTTCTTCATGGACTGCTCCATCGCGGTATATTCGCTGCGATCTGCCTTCGCTACTTCACCGAAGTAAACGAGATAGACGATATTGTCATACCCCGAGATGTCCGCATTTTTGGGAAGAATCATTCTGATGGGCTGTTTCTTGCCGACAAGGTCAATGAAGTTGTAGTAGCACAGCTTCTCGGACTGATACAGGCTGAATTGACTGCAGAGAATATCGTACCCGGGATCCCCCTCGGTAAGGCCGTCCAAGGAATTGTAACTGCTTTCAAGGGCAGGCGCGGTGACCGAGCGGAATTCCACGCTTTCAAGGGCATTATAGCCGTAGAACGCATATTCGCCGATACTGTCGAGGGAATCTGGCAGAATGATAGAGGTGATATTTTGATTTTCATTGCCCGCATAGGCGGCAATGTGCACCGTCCCCTCTTCTACGTCCAATGTTTTGCCCGCCATGCCCGCGGGAACGGCCGCAAGCTTCTGTTTGCCGTTTTCAAGCGTCAAATAGAGCACGCCGTCTTTGATGTGCGCACGGCCGCCGGCATCGTCTCCGATTGTAAATTCCGTTATCGCCGTACAGCCCCCGAAAGCCTGCTCCCCGATGCTTTCGAGCGCGCTCCCGAACTCGAAGCCCGTAAGCGCCGTGTTTCCGTAGAATGCGCCGATGCCGATCACGGCAAGTTTTGGCGCGGTGAAGGCGGTAAATTTGGCATTACGGAATGCATAGCTGCCCGAGAACACATAATCGCCGAGATCGATATTCGATTCATCGATCACATCGGGAATAATGGCCGCGATTTCGGGTATGGAAATTTCCGCCGCGCCGAGATTCACGATATTTCTGTCGAGAACGGTATTTTCAAGTTCCGTAAGCTCGGGCGCCTCGACGGTGCCGCTGAGGCCCGTATCCGCAAAGGCGAGACTTCCGATCTTCGTGACCTGACTCAAAGTGGCAGACTCAAGGCCTTTCGCCATATAGAATGCGGCCGCGCCGATTTCCGTAACCTTTGCGAGGTCGACAGAACTCAAGGACGTGCAACCCGCAAACGCAAAGTTGCCGATCTTCGTGACATCCGCAAGAGTGACGGTTGTAAGGGCGGTACAGTAAGCAAAGATGTTATCGGGAAGTTCCGATATTCCGCCCGGCACCGTAACGCTTGTAAGTTTTGCGCAACCGAAGAACGCCGCTTCGCCGATCGTCTTGACATTTGTAAGAACGATTTCCGTAAATACAGGTCCTTTGGGCGTTTTGCCGCTACGGAAGAGGGTGAAGTCCATGAAGGCGCCCGTGCCGATTTCGGTAAGCTCGTTTCCGAGCGTAACGGTGGCGAGCTTCGCGCAGTCGGCAAAGGCATATGCGCCTATCTTCGTCGCTTTCGTGAGATTTACGGTGGTAAGAGAACCGCAACCGTAGAAGGCGCGCTCGGCGATTTCGTCCGTAACCTTGGAGAGATCGACATCCGCAAGTTTGCCGTCGCCCGAGAACGCATACGCGCCGACAACGGTATCCCCGCTCAATGTGACGGTTGCAAGGTTTGCGCAGTCACGGAAGGCGGACGCGCCGATCGTGGCTTCCCCGTTGAATGTTGCAGACGTGAGGCCGCTCGAACGGAAGCTCCCCTCACCCACCGTCACTCCGTCCGCAAGGCTAACGGAAGTTAAAGCGGTATCGCCGTTGAAGGCATCGTTGCCGATTGCGGAAACTTTATCAAGCTTTTCTACGGAATTGAGATTCGTACAGCCCGCAAAGGCGCCGTTGCCGATTGTGCTCCCCTCTGCATCCGCAAACTTGACGGTTGTCAGCTGTTTGCAGTCCGCAAAGGCATATTCGCCGAGTTTCACCGCTCCCTCAAAGGTGACGGAAGTAAGGTTTGCGCCCGAAAATGCACCTGCGCGCACGGACGTCACGGTAGTGGGAACGGTAACCTCACCCGAAGTTGCATTGACTGCCGCAAGGATGATTTCGCTCCCGTCTTGGCTGAGAAGTTGCGTCTTATCGTCGCTGAGCTTATAAGCGGTATCCGCGCCATCCGCAAGCTCGAAGTGTTGAAGGCCGCAACCGTTGAAGATAGAACCCTGTGCGGAGGTAATTTGCGTCTTCGCCTGAAGGATTACCTTTGCAAGATTTGTACAGTTGTTGAATACCTTCTCCCCGAGCGCAAAGCCGCTGTTGGGAAGGGTGATTTCCGCAAGAGCGGTATCGCCCGAAAATGCGAAGCCGCCGATGGATTCGAGACCGTTTTCGCCCGCAAACGTAAACGAAGTTAAACTCTTATTGTTCGCAAAGGCGTAGGCGGGAATGATATTCTTTTCGTAGCAGGTGACCTCCGTCAGCCCGCAACCGTCGAAGATATGCCCGGAAAGTTTGGTAAGGCCGTCCTCATCGAAAACGACTTCGGAAAGATTCGAACAATTCATGAAGGCGCTCTCGCCCGTATTGCGGAGGTGGGTAAGATCGATCGCGGTAAGCGCGGTGCACCCGTAGAAAGCGCGCTCGCCGATCGCATAACACGAATTCAGACGGAGCGGGTTTTCAGCGGTCCCGACGCCGTCGCCGAAGTCATTGAGGCGCGTGCAGCCCTCGAAGGCGGAGGCGCCGATCACTTCGACGTTGCTACTCAGATCGATCTTCTCAAGCGCGGTATCGCCCTGAAAGGCGTATTGGCGGATGAACTTGATGGTATCGGGCAATTGAACTTCCCTGAGGGCCGTGCATCGGTAAAAGGCAGTCTGCTGGATCTCCGTGACGCCGTTCGGGATCTTCACCGAAGTGACGGTATTATTGCCGAGAGGAATGCGGTTGGCATACATATCGTCGGAGGGAAGTTTCTGGAGATAATCGTCATTGTCCAAAAAGAGGCTGAAACAGAAGGGCCCGATATAGAGAATGCCCTCGTCATCGGGAATGACAACGTCACCGCCGGGCCCCTTGTAGGCAACGAGCGTGCGCGCTTCGTCGATAACAAACTCGCTGTTGACGGTAATGCGGAGCGATGCCATAAGGTTGGAGCCATTTACGGTAAGCGTCACGGTGGCGTTGCCCTTTTTAAGCGCCTTGATGACGCCGTTTTGATCTACCGTCAAAACATCGGGACGGTCACTCCCGAAAGTGAATTGATAGTTATCCTTCACATACCACGGCTCTACGTCGTAGAAAAGCTGAATGCTCTCGCCGGGGAACATCTCTATGCCGCCGCGGTGGGCAGTCAGAAAAATCCTGTCGCCGGCGTCGCCGATATCGCTTGCCTCACCCGCCACTTGCGAGTAGGCCTTTATCGTCTCGAAGTAAGCAAACCGCAAATCCCTGATTTTGGCATCTTTATAGTTGTCAACGTCATTGGCGGAAATAAACGAAACATTGTTATCGGGATTGCCGGAAGACAACGTCCATGCCGTTTCCGCCTCTGCGGTGCCCTTATCCGTGACCTGTACATAGATTGTTGCCGTGTTGTTGTACTTCAACGGATCGGACACGGTGATCAGGGCCTTGCCCGCCCTGAGCCCGCGGACCTGACCGTACTGCACGTCCGCAATGGTCTTATTCGAAGAACTCCACGAAAGATTTCTGAGGTAGTCCGTCACATCCTCCACGCCACCGGCCGTCGCGTCCGACGTATAAAGGTACTGCGTGAGGTCTTTGACCTCGTTGATCCCCACTGTCAGAGTGGAAAGAGTCTTTCCGTCTCCGGAGCCGTCCTCGGTGAATCTGAACGCGCCGCGGGTGCCCGGAAGCTGGCAGATGAAGAGATTTTCATTGAGCGCATAGTCCTCGACCGCAAAGACGAGAGAACTCGGCACAGTCGAATCGTACTTGATGTTGGGAAGAAGATCCGTAATCTCGTAACGGAGGGTATAATCCTGCCCCTTTTCGCTGTAGAGCGGGATGGGATTGGCGCTGACCGACGTGAACTGGATCTGCGCTTGATTGGCCTGCCCCTTGTATTCGGGATTCGGCGTGAAGATACCGGGGATGAGCGCCATTGCATAGGCGTTATCGTAAATTGTAAGATTCACGTAGTAACGGTCTTTCTTGAGCGTCTTGTCGTATTTTTTTTCGTAGGTGGCACTCTTGATGACGGGAGCTTCCGTATCGTAAGTGAAATCGAACGTGAATGTGTTGCGGGCGTTGGTATACTGCCCCCCGTCGCCGTAGTCGAGAAGTCCGACCATCCTGAATTCGTAGCGGCGGTTGTTGATCATATTGTAGTTGACGGATTTGAAATCGAAAGTCTCGTCGTAACCGGGAATAGGCGAGCCGCCCTGCGAATAGGCCTTGCGGGCGTTATCGTCAATATGGTCGTAGATAACTTCCCCCGTCACCTTGTCGGTAATGGTATAGTGCATGGTCTTGCACCCGCGGAGAAGACCCTCGTAAACCGCGCTGATCCCGTCGAGGGTATTGAGCGAATCGGAAATTGCGGCATGCTCGGCCGTTGCGGGGATGGGGTCGTAGCTCGATTCGTCCACCGTATAGAGATATGTGCCGAGCGGAATGATATAATTATACCTGTAAGAACCGTAGGGCGTGGTGGCATAGTAATCGGCCTTGATCTTATCCTCATCGTCGATGCCTGCGTTGTGCGCTTCGGTCTCCACTTCATAGTAAGTCTTGTCGAAGACGGGCGCCTTCGTCCAGTCGCCGTAGAAGGCAAGGAAAGGCACATTGAGATCGACGTCCTGCTCTGCAGTTGCTTCAAGGGTCACATAGCCCTCGACAAACATTCCGTAAGGGAAAGAATTGTCGATGAGGTCTTTATCCTCCTGCGAGAGCGTATAGGTGACCTTCAGTTTGAGGACGTTGGGTTCGGCCCCTTCGCCCGATTTCCCGTTGACCGTGACGGCGTCGCCCTCCACTTGGCCGTTCCCCGAAAGGACGGCGGCCTGCATGCTCCCGTTGAGAAGTTGGGCGCGTTCCGCAACGAAATCGTCGTCGGCCGTGGAGACGCTCTCGGTCATGCCGATGACGCCGAGTTTATACCGTATGGGGGATACGGACGTGTTCACGACGTTGATGTACATTTCATACACGCCCGTCCTCTCTTTGTCGTCGCCGAGCTCGAGTTTGGTCCTGTCCTGTACTTCCCCGCCCTTTTCGGTCTCGATGTACGCCTTCGTGGTGACGGCGTTCTTGAGGCTCGCAAGGCCCGCGCCCTGCTTCCTCGGCGAATAAGGATTGCCCTGCTCGTTCAGAACGATGCCTGCCGTGGACATCAGAAGTTTGTTCGTAAGGTTCTTGACG
Organism: uncultured Clostridia bacterium; assembly: GCA_964612545.1. Taxonomy (GTDB): domain Bacteria; phylum Bacillota; class Clostridia; order Christensenellales; family Borkfalkiaceae; genus Gallimonas. The sequence continues at coordinate 15,204 of CAZTBU010000012.1, forward strand.
TCCTTCATGTAAGTCGCGTTTTCCGTCTCAACATCAACACCGTCGTCCGACGGCTTGTTTTTGCCCGTAAGATCATTATAATTGTCCCTGACGTATTGGCGGATGAGAAGGACGATGCCGCACAGATTGGGGCATGCCATGGAGGTGCCGCTGATCGTGCCGTAGCCGCCGCCGGGGAAGGAAGACGTGATATTCCCGCCGTGCGCCGTAATTTCGGGCTTTAAGGTAAGATCGGGAAGAGGCCCCCAACAGGAGAAGTCAGACATGAAGGGCCCCGCCTGTTGGCCGTAACTGAACGTAAGCGTGCCCGTACGGCTCTGGGCGAGCCGTACGCCGTCCTCCTTGGAAATGGAAACCGTCGGGATATGGTCGCTCTTGCCCATCGACATGCGGATATCGCCCTCGATGTTATTATAGATGATACATGCAGCCGCACCCGCAAGTTTGGCCTGCAGGGCTTTATCCTCGAAGGTATTGTCGCCGCGGGAGACAAGGGCGATCTTACCTTGTACATTTATAGTTGTATAGTTCGCACGGTAGCCGTAACCGGGGACCGTGACATATTCGATGGTATGCTTGGTATCGTCCTTCGCCCATCCTAAGGCATCATAGAGTTCACCATAGAAGTCGTTCTCCTCGCCCGAGATACTGCTGGATTCGTTGAAAAAGACGACCTGATCGTTGCCGGACACGAGATACTTGCTCTTGACGCCGCTGATGGAGGCAACGGAGAGTGAAGCGGGATAGGATGCGGGCGAGCCGATCGTGCCCGAATCGGGGTTGGTGACGCGGTTGGTGTTGCCCTGCGCCCCGCCGTAGCCCGAACTGTATTCATTGCCCGCGGCGATGATGAGGCTTGTGCCGCTCTCGTTGATTTTATCGTAAATTGCATTCACGACGTTCCCGTCCGCCTCGCGCGTGAAGCCGCAAGCCGAACCGAGGGACATATTGATGGCGTCCACGCCGAGAAGGACCGCGTCCTCGAGCGCGGCGAGAATATCGGGCGTACGCGCGCCCGTCTGAAGATCGGGGAACACCTTCATCAACACAAGCTGCGTATCGATCGCTATGCCCTTGAACGCTTTCGGCGAGCCATCCTCGTTATAGACGGTGTTGCCGTCTTTATCCTGATATTCATTCGCATAGCCGCCGATGATACCCGCAACGTGCGTGCCGTGTTCGGAATCGTAAGGGAATACGTCGGAGTCTTTATCGGCATAGTCATACTTGAAGGGAATTTTATCCTTGTAATAGACGTCGGAAACGGCGAGGCCGGGAGACATCTGCACGGCATGGATGGGACTGCCGTCAATCACGGCACTTTCGACGAAGCTCTCGATTCGGTCCCGTGAGAACATGGGCGTTCCCTCGATTTGATGCGTATTGTACGCAGGGTGGGAAAGATCGAAGCCGGAGTCGAGCACGGCCACCGAGGTCCCCTTGCCCGTATAGGGATTGCCCGACGGGTCCTTCGCGCTTTCGGAATTGAAGATACCCGTTTCATACACATCGACGTCGTTGACGATTGCAGAGGCGTCCGTCCCCTTCGCTTCCTGCGGATGGGAATATGTCTCGGAAAGAGCGACGTTTTCGCAATAGCCCGCCTTTTCAAGCATGAGGAAATTACCGTAGGACATGGTGACCGCCACGGCGTTTGCAATGGTGTTATAGCGGTATTCCACGCCCCCGATGAGCCCCTCCGACTGAAGCCTGCGGATGAGATCGGTCTGTTCGAAGAGGATACCCGCCTGTTTCTCCGCGCCTGCGGGGCTTGCGGCGTATTCCGCAAGGGAATATTTCGCGGAAAGTTCCTCGTCCGCAAGATAATCGTCGATCAGGGCGTCTCCGCGCAGGGAAAGAATGGCAACGACCTCGTCGCTGTCCCGATAACCCTTATTTTCTATGAGATATTCCGCCTTGATACGTGACATTGTCTCTTCGGCGGGGATGGAATAATCGCTCTTGAGGATCTGCAGTTCGCCGCTCTCGTTTACGTGATCGTCATTTTCCGTTTGGGCACCGGAAGAACCGGGCGCGCATGCCGCCGCGGCGCACGCTCCCATCACGCATACCATAAATACAGACAAAAATTTCTTGAGTTTCACGATTGTTTCCTCTTTCTTTATTATTTGTTACATGAGCCAAAAGTACATAAGCAGTGCAACGAGCGTAAAGCTTACAAGGACGATTAGCACGGGCGGCAAATAGTGGCCGAATGCGGCGCGGATGAGCGCCCAACGTTCCTTTCCCGTCATCTGCGGGCGGTCCTTTTCCTCGGGAAGTTTTCCCGTCAGAGCCTCCATGCTGTACACAGTGTGTCCGTCGTCCACATATTTTACTTTAGACTTCTTCTTTTTCTTCTTCCCGGGTTCCTTCTGCCGGGGGGGATTCTCCGGCGGCGGCGCCGCCCTGTTTTCTTCTTCGGGGATGTTTCGCATTTTTCTCCGCTTCCTTTTCCGCTTGAATGCGGAGCTCCTCCTCATACATCGCGTCGTATTTTCCGAGATTTGCCATGATCTCTTCGTCATAGAGATGGCAGGCGACGAAGTGGTTTTCCTCCGCCTCGAGATATTCGGGCTGGATCATGCGGCAAACATTCATGCATCTGCTGCAACGGGTGTGAAACTTACAGCCGCGGGGAGGATTGGCGGGCGAGGGGATATCGCCCTCGAGAATGATGCGGTTCATCTTCGCGTCGGGATCCGGCACGGGAACCGCCGAGAAAAGCGCCTGCGTATACGGATGAAGGGGATTCGCGAAAATGTCCTCCGTCTTGCCGTGCTCCATGACGTTGCCGAGATACATGACCAGAATTTGGTCGGTAATATACTTGACGACGGAAAGATCGTGGGAAATGAACACATACGTGAGCCCCATTCTCTCCTGCAGGTCCTTCAAAAGGTTGATGATCTGTGCCTGAATGGAGACGTCCAGAGCGGAAACGGGTTCATCGCAGATAACGAGCTTCGGCTTCACCGCGAGCGCCCTCGCGATACAGATACGCTGGCGCTGCCCGCCCGAAAACTCATGCGGATATCTATCATAATACTGTGGCTGAAGGCCGCACTGCTTCATCACGCCGAGAACGTAATCGTGGACTTCGTTCTTCGGAACGATATGATGTACTTTGACGGCCTCCGCAATGATGGAGCCGACGGTCATGCGGGGCGGAAGGCTCGAATAGGGATCCTGAAAGATGAGCTGTATATCCGTTCTGTACTTCCTCAAATTCCTCTTTTTGAGCCCGGAAAGTTTTACGCCCTCGAACCACACTTCGCCGCCGTCCACATCGTAGAGACGGAGAATCGTCCTTCCGAGCGTCGTCTTGCCGCAACCCGACTCCCCCACCACGCCGATGGCCGTACCCCGTTTGACATCGAAACTGACGTCATCTACGGCATGCAGGTATTTGACCGGCTTCCCGAAAAAGTTCTTCTTGATCGGAAAGTACTTTTTCAGGTGCGATACCCTGAGGATCGCCTCATCCTGCGGCTCCGCGGATTCTTCCGCGGGTTCCGCCGCGGGTTCTTCCGCCGCAGTATTCCCGCTCTCATCGGGAAGGGCGCCCTCATCGGTGTCGGTGGAGGGACCCTCCGCAAAAAGGACATTCTGCGCAAAACCGCCGCTCCCCGCGGTTCCGCCGCCCGTCGGGAGCGCTTCGGGGAACCGCAGCACACCTGCCGCCGCAAGCGCGATGACCGCGGCAAACAAAACGGCCAAAACCGTAATGCAGGCAAGGAAGGAGCCGCCCGCAAAAGCGGATAGAATCAAATTCTGAAAATTCATGTTTGCCGTCACTCCTTTGCGTAGAGGTAGCAGGCCACGGAATGTGTTTCGCTCACCTTATATTCTTCGGGATATTCGCCGCCGCAACGCTCCGTGCACTTCGTGCAACGGTTGCGGAAATAACAGTGATTGGGAAGATTGATGGGGTTGGGAACCTGCCCCGGAATGGAAAAGAGCGGCTCATTCGTATTGGAATCGATAAGCGGCTTGCTCTTCTGGAGGCCGACGGTGTACGGGTGAAGCGGATTCTTGAAGATTTCCCGCACCGTGCCCCTTTCGATAACCCTGCCCGCATACATGACGACGACTTCATCCGCCATTTCGGCAATGACGCCGAGGTCGTGCGTGATAAGCATGATGGAGCACCCTTCCTGCTTTTGCAGTCCGCGGAGAAGTTCGAGAATCTGCGCCTGAATGGTGACGTCGAGAGCCGTCGTAGGTTCATCCGCGATGATGAGTTTGGGCTCGCCCGCGAGCGCCATTGCGATCATGACGCGCTGGCGCATGCCGCCCGATAGTTCATGCGGATAGCAACCGTAGCAGTGCTCGGGCATGGAAATGCCGACTTTTTTCAGCATTTCGATGCTGTAAGCTTTGGCATCTTCCTTCTTGATTTTCGGATTTTTAAGAAAGGACACCTCATCGAGCTGATAGCCGACCGTAAACACGGGATTGAGACTCGTCATCGGTTCCTGAAAGATCATCGTAATGTCTTTCCCGCGGATGTTGTACATCTGCTTGGTGGGCGTTTTGACAATGTCGTACCCAAGCTTACGCCCCTCTTCATCATAGCCGAGCCGATCGGAATTGAAGCGGATCTGCCCGCCGACGATCTGACCCTGCGGCGCCTGAACAAGCTGCATGATGGAAAGGGAAGTGACGCTCTTGCCGCAACCGGACTCGCCGACGATGCCGATAACTTTGTTCTTCGGGATATTGAAGGAGACGCCGTTCACCGACTTGACCGTGCCCGTATCGGTAAAGAAGAAAGTCTGTAAGTTTTCGACCTCGATAAGGTTGTTCTCGTCCTTCATCGGAACGGTATATTCGCCGATGTCTTTCTTCTGCCGCTTCAGCTTCTCATAGTGCTTCATCTGCCTGAGATTGTAGCGGATGATCTTGCGGCTCTCCTTCATGGAGATATAATTGGAATATTTCTGTGCCATTGTCTACTTCCTCGCCTTGGGGTCCATGGCGTCCCGCAGGCCGTCCCCTATAAAGTTGAAGCCGAGCACGGCAATGACGATAAGTATACCTGCGGGGAACCATACATTCATGTGATAAATGAGAATCTCGCGCGTCTTCGCGAGAGCGATCATCGTCCCCCATGCGGCTTTGGGAGGCTGTACGCCGAGCCCGAGATAGCTGAGGGTGGACTCATACAGAATGACGGAGCCGAGGCCCAGAGTCATGGAGACAATGAGTTGCGGCATAACATTCGGAATAAGGTGCTTGAAGATGCGCCGCCACGGCGAGAAGCCCATGACCTCCGTCGCGGTGATGTACTCCTGTTCCCTCAGGCCCAGTATCTGCCCCCGGACGAGACGCGCCGTACCGCTCCATCCGAAAAGGGTTATGATAACCATCAGAACGTATATCTGCTGGTCCGGCTGCAGTCCCCACGAATCTATGACGAAGGAACCTATAAGCAGAATCGGCAACGTCGGGATACAGTTGAAAATATCGACGATCCGCATGAGGATATTGTCGATCCAGCCGCCGAAGTAGCCCGATATGCCCCCTATCACGACGCCGATCAGCGTCTCCAGAATAACGACGATAAAACCTATGATGAGCGAAATTCTTCCGCCGTACATGAGACGGACAAAGACGTCCATCCCCTTGTCGTCCGTGCCGAGAAGATGTCCTTTCCCGGGGCTCATCAATTTGTTCGCGTCGCCGGTGTTGTTCTCGAGCTCGACCACCTCCGTGACCGTGAAGGTGTTCCCGTCGAGGTCGGTTGCTTCCTTGGGGGTAGGCGGGGCGAGCTCCACATGGTAGCTTCTGTCGACCGCTTCTTCCAGAGAAAGGCCCTGCTCGTGCGCCTCATGGATCCACGGCACATTGTCGAACGCGTTATAGATAACCGGTCCGAGGAAGGAAAAGAGAAAGAGCACGACGATCATGACGAGGCCGATGATGGAGAGTTTGGAACGGAAAAACCTCCTGAGAATGAGCCGCATGGGACTCATTTCCTTATAAGTCTCTTCCGTTTCACCGGGCTCCCGCTCTCTTTGCGGCTCCGCGGCCGCTTCCGCCGCCTCTGCAGCCTCTGCCGCATGCAAGGCCTCCATGCTTACGTCATCGAGCCCGACGGTTCCCCCGATTTCGAGATTGTTGTCTTTATTTTCTTTCATTTGAGATCCTGCCTGTTATTGTAACTTGACCCGGGGGTCTACGATGGAATACATTATATCAGACAACAACGTCCCTATGACTGTAAGTACGGCAAGGAACATGTTGTAACCCATGACAAACGGTATATCGCCCTGCCGCAGAGCATTATAGGCGAGGTTGCCGATCCCGTCGATGGAAAATACCTGCTCTGTGATCATCATGCCGCCGAAGAGAGACGGCAGGATCCCCGCAAGAAGGGTCGCCAAGGGAATGAGTGTGTTACGGAAAGCATGCTTATAGATGACTTTCTTTTCACTCAGCCCCTTCGCGCGCGCCGTCCTGATATAGTCCGCGCTCAGAACTTCGAGCGTGTTCGTCCTTGTGTAACGCATGAGGCTGCCGACGGACAGGATGACCGTGACGAAAATGGGCAGGATGAGATGCAAACATATATCGCCGAACTTTTCCATCTGTCCGCCGAACGTTTCGGGATAGGTCTTCGAAATGTCGAGGAGTCCGGAATTCGGCAGCCAGCCGAGCTCGACGGAGAAGATCCTGATCGCGATGTACGCGAAGAAGTATGTCGGCAGGGAAATGCCGACCATGGTAAGCACCGTCGTCACATAATCGCGGACGGAATACTGGTGCGTTGCGCTCGTGATTCCGAGCGGGATTGCGATGAGAAACTGCAAAACGGTTGCAACAAGCGCAATCGCGAATGAGATCCACATGTTCTCCGCAATGACCTGCCCCACGGGTTTCATATAGATAAAGGAATTGCCGAGATCGCCCCGTAAGAGGTTGCCGAGCCAGCTGAAGTATCCCCTCAGGATCCCCATAAAGGAATTATCGTCAAGGCCGTACAGCTTCTTGAACTCCAGAATGGTCTCCTCGTTGATACCGCTGTTGGGATTCTGCAACTGCGAAGCGAAACGGTTATCGATATAGTCCGCAGGCATCAATCTCACCAAAAAATAGATGATGACGGAGACGCCGAGCAGGATCACGATAGATATTAAGATCCGTTTTACAATGTATTTAAACATGCTTTCACCGAATTAGCGCTTATTGTTTTGTATATTTTACGGCATACGGATTATTTATCCACGACGAGCGAGAGAAGATGCATATTCGCCGTTAACCCCTTGAATGCGGAAAGGTCCGTATTGAACGTACTTACGTCGATCTTGTTGGTGTTGTAGGCGAAAAGGTCATCCCTTTGGTAGGTGGGAAGCTCTACCGCAAGCTCCATGACGAGGTCAAGCGCCGACTTATAAGTGTTTGCACGCTGGATTTTCCCGTTGTCCGTCGAATCGTCGACCTTGCGGCCCTCTTCGATGAGTTCCGAAAGTTCGTCGATAATATCTCTCTCCGTCTGATATTTATCGGTGGTATCGCGGAGAATCTGCTTGTAACCCCAGTTATTGACGGAGGTCGCCGTGGAGTCCTTGTGGTAAACCTGATACATATCGGGGTCGATCGTGGAGCCCCACGCGGCCGCCCAAACGGTCAAATCGCCCGTGGAGAGTTTCTGAAGGCCGTATGTGTCCGTCCTGACTTCGATCTCGAAGCCCCACTTGTCGAGAAGTTCCTTCGCGTGCCAAAGCGCTGACCAAGCGGGGTGATCGCTCTCGTCGCCGACGACCGTAAAGGTATATTTGCATTTATCGAGACCTTTGACATAGACACCGTCGGCACCAAGCTCGTACCCGCCCAGCGTTCCGACGAGGTAACGGATGAAGTTCTCCTGTTCTTCCGTCGACAGGGTATCCCCCGCCTTTTTGCCGAGCTTCGTCACATACTCTCTGTAATCGGGATCGACGACATTGAGGTTTTCGGGAACCGGGCCGTTGATATAGGGATAATAGCTCGTGACGTTCTTCAACGCAAGCTCGGAAACCCAGCTTGAAAGCGACATGGAGCGGTAGATGGGCTTCGCGGTCGTGCCGTAGTAGTTGACCGTCTCCTGTGTGTTGATGCAGTACATGATGGCGCGGCGCACATAGATACTGGGAACCTTCCCCGCGTTGATACCGATATAGCCGTAACCGGAAGTCTGGACGCTCTGGTTGCCGATACCCTCGTCTTTCTTGGAGTTGAGCTCTTTGATGGTGTCGGGCTTTGCGTTGGGTTCGACGAAGTCTATCTGGTTCGTATAGAGGGAATCGACCATCTGGTTTTCCGCAACGACGCTGAAACGGACCTTTTTGATCTTTGCGGGGCCCTTTCCGTCGGGATTGAAGTAGGGATTGCGCTCGAAATAGACGCCGCCGAGATCGTAGAACTCGCCCGCGGTGACATTCTCGATGCCGCCCGAAGCCCTGCTTGCCGCATAGACGCCCGCTCCCACGGGAACGCCGACCTTCTCGGTAGAGTTGACAACGTTGTTCATAAAGCTCTGCGAGCGGTATTCCACGCCGAAGTTGCTCTCATAATCGAACTTCTCGATGTGCTCCGCATCCGAATAGTAATACATGGGAGCGACGGAGAAAGCGAAGTTCCAGATTGCCTTGGGGTCGATCTCCTTGATCGTAATGGAGAGGACTTCGTTATAGCCATCCTTTACATGCGTGCGCGCTTCGTCCTCATACTGGGGAACGTCATATTCCTTGCCGTTGACGGTGACTTTGGAATCCTTGTTGGCGAATTTGATACCGGACACATTGGGGAATTTCAAAGCCTCTCCGGTATTGTCTTTTTCCATCTCATCGCCTTCGAGATAGGTGCGGAGATCTTCCGCCGTCTTCCAGTATTGGATGACTTCTTCGAGCTTGTCGGGAATATTATTCTCGTAGACGTAATCGATCGCCTTTTCCTTCGTCCAGTCGCGGAAATACTCAGGCCCGTTCGAGCCGCTTGTCAGCGCGCCCTCTCCGCCGTTGGCCTTCTTATCCCATGTGATCATGCCCTCGTTGTAGAGGAACTGCTCCGCATCGGACTGAAGAAGATTCCTTACGGTATCTCCCTTACCGTTCGTGAATACGGTATCCTGATATGTGCCTTCCGAAGTCGTCCAGTCGCTCTCGAGCTCCTTTTTGAAGAATTCGACGGCTTTATCGTAGTCCTCCACGATATGAGGATAGGATGTATCGTTCTGAAGTTTCTCAAGCGCCGCCCTGAAACTTTCCGCGTCAAGCCCTTTGTTGGCATCGCTCTCGTAAATTTCTTTATGTGCAGCAATCAATTTATCAACACGGCTCTCCGCCGCGAGCTTATACTTTTCGCGGAAGCTATCCTGCTCCGTCTCGTCCTCTTCCTGCGTGCGGTATTCCTGCAGGCCGAGAATCTCCGTCGAATAGATGGTGCTCGAACCCGTATAGACAGGGTCGAGATAGACATAGAGGTTGAAGAGGACGTCTTTCATCGAAAGATAACTGCCGTTGGAGAAACGGATGTTGTTTTTAAGAACGAACTTGTATTCCGTATTGATGGGATCCGTCTTGGCGACAGGATCCGTGTAAGTTGTCGTGATTTCGAGATCCTTGACGACAACCGCCTGATCGTCTCCCCAGACGGGACTGCCTTTCGAGTCGTTGGCGAGCATACTGATCTGCGTCATGCCGACGATGTTGCTGTCCGTCGCGGAAGTCGAAAAGAACGGGTTGAACACCTTGTCGAGCGCAAGCGTCGAGAACACGAGCGGATCGGTCTCATTGTCGAAGGTCTGTTTCCCGCCGCCGCATGCGGCAAAAAGTCCGAGCGAAAGGACGCAAGCGAGCCCTGTTGCCAAATAACGAAATACCTTTTTCATGATATTACTCCTTATACTGATTTTTGTTTTTATATTTTATTCCTTGACGGAATCGGTCAGTGAGACGGATGAACCGGTCACCGTGTTCGTCGTGCCGGCGCCGAGGTGAATGGGATTCTCCCTGTCGACATACAAATTGTTCCCGGAGAAGCCTTTCGGGAGCTCCGTGCAAGTGTACGTGCCGCTGAATGTCACGTTCTCGAAAACGGAATCCGTCGCCATGACGGCAAGCGGCGCAACATAGATACTGCCGATACGTGAATTACCCGCCGAGAGATCGATCGTAACGCCCGTAAAGGATATGTCGGAGACCTTCACATTGTCGAGAATGCCGAAAAGGCTTACGATGAGACTGTTGCTGAAAGTGCCGTCGGAGACGAGATTGGCGTTCGCCACGCCATAACCGAGGTTGAAGTTCTTTACCGCATGGCCCTGCCCGTCGACGTAAAGCTGTTGGGGGTTGCCGTCAAAATCCTTCTTGCCGCCGTAGGTTCTCGTCGTCGAATCGGCAAAGCCGTAAAATTTTTCGCCGCCGAAGTCGATGTCGCACATCAGAACGATATTCTCCGATTTCGCGATTGCGGAATTGAGCTCGGACGCCGTGGAAACATAGGTAAACCTTCCCTCCACGAACTCCACAAACACCCGCACGGCGTATGACTTGGACCCGTCCTCGTTGGTGACGACGTGGGCCTTCTCTTCATCTTCGCCCGGATGAATGAAACCGTCATCCCACGGCGCGCCGTTCTCGTCGTAAAACACGACGGTGCTCTTGCCGTTTATAAACTCCTTTTTGAGCGTGCAACCCAGGCCGGATGCCATATTCGAGGCGTCGCGCTCGACGGTGTTCATGTTGATGGAAGCGAATCCGGAACCTTCCGCAACCGCATAAGAGGCAATGGACTGCACCGCGCCTTCCCCGTCACGGTAGCAGAGTTCGTAAAGGCAGGTATAGCTTTCCTTCCATACGGCGTAGAGCGTCAAAGATTCCGTTCCGGAATCGATCGTATCCCTGTCGAAATCCCACGGATCGGAATAGGTCACTTTGCCCGTCGCCCCGTCGACCGTTTTGGTCCTGCACCAACTGTCGATCCTGTAACCGGAATAGGTCACCCTGTCTTCGCCGAAATCATCGGGAGAACAAATCTTGCAGGAGGCACCGGGCGCAAGGTCATAGTAATACGTAGGCGCACGGTTGCTGTTCTTGTACCTGCCCCCCTCGAGCTCGAACACGACCTTGACCCCGTCGAAGGAATCTTCCCCGCCGCAGGCCGTCAGCACTCCCGCAAAGATGCAGGCAATGCACGCACAGATGAGGAGAATGATTGCTCTTTTTCTTTTCATGGATCCCTCACTTTGCCGCCGGCGGCATAAAAGCTTTGATACCGGGTTTTGGCGGAAAGTCCAATATGATATAATACTACAATAATATTATACCCCGATCCTTCCCTTCCGTCAAGGAAATAAGCATATATTTGCGTAAATTATTTATAAAATAATTTTATATTTGGGAAAAGGATTGCTTATGCAAGAAAATTATGCAAATATTCAGCAATATTTGTAAAATTCAGCGGGGAAAAATTCCCCCGCAACGAAAAAAACGGAGCCCAAGCTCCGTCTTTTTCGTATCATGAGAACCGTTTTTACATACCGTTCAGTTTTTCTTTTCCGCGCGGCGCAGGAAAAACTTGGAAATTTCCACGCCGACAACGGGCACGATGCACAGTCCCGCGACGATGAGATATTGCACGGGACTCAGGAGAATGAACCCGAAAAAGTTTTCCCCGCCCGGAATAAAAGGAGTCACGAACAGCAAAAAGAGCACGATCGCGAAGGAGCCTCCCATCGACAGGTAGAGCGCCTTATTATGGCCGTTGCCCTTTGCAAAGAGCGAGGCCGTGTCAGAACGCTGGTTGGCCACGTGTACGAGCTGGGAGACGGAAATCGTCGCAAAAGTCATCGTCATGGCGGCGCCCGCGTCCCCGTAGCCACAGAGGCCGATAAAGTAAGCCCCGAGCGAAACGGCGGAGAGCAAGGCACCGTGGAAAAGCACTCTGAACACGAGTCCCTTCTCGAAGAGCGTCCCCGATCTGACGGGCGGATGCTCCATAATGTCGGGCGCGGCCGGGTCGACGCCCAGCCCCAAAGCAGGCAGGGTATCCGTCACCAGATTGATAATGAGCACATGCACGGCGAGGAGAGGTGCGGGAAGGTTGAAGAGCGTGGCAACGATAAGAGTCAGAATTTCCGCAATGTTGCCCGCAAGAAGGAATTGGATGACCTTGCGGATGTTGGCGTACACCCTGCGGCCCTCCCTCACCGCGCTCTCTATCGTCGTGAAATTATTGTCGAGCAAAATGATGTCGGAAGCGTCCTTCGCAACGTCCGTGCCCGCCCCCATCGCAACGCCGATGTCTGCCGCCTTCAGCGCGGGGGAATCATTGACGCCGTCACCCGTCATCGCGGCAACCTCACCCGTCCTCTGCAGGGATTTGACGATGCGGAGTTTATCGGAGGGGGAAACGCGGGCATAGACGGAGGTCTTTCCCACAACTTTGTCGAGCTCGTCATCCGTCATGGCGGCGAGCTCGGCGCCCGTAAACGCGGCGTCCTCTTCCCTGTATATTCCGAGTTCCTTTGCGATGGCGATAGCCGTCGTCTTGTGGTCTCCCGTGATCATGACGACACGGATCCCCGCCGAATGGCAGGACTTTACCGCGCCGATGACTTCCTTTCTGGGCGGGTCGATCATGCAGGTAAAACCGAGGAAAACAAGATCGTTCTCGACGTCGTCCCCCTCCTTCGGCACGAAACAAATTTCCCGCTCCGCAAAGCCGAGCACGCGGAGCGCCTCTGCAGACATCTCCTCTGCTTTACCGAGGAGAAATTGTCTGTCTTCCTCCGTGATGGGACGGATGCCTTCCTTCGTCAGAATGCGGGTGCACAGGGGCAGAAGTCCGTCGAGCGCGCCCTTGGTGTAAACTTTTTTGGCCGCGCCCTCCTGCACCACGACGGACATGCGCTTTCTGTCCGAGTCGAAGGGCTGTTCGAAAAGACGGGGTTCTTCCGCTTTCAGTTCCCCGCAGTCGAACCCGTACTTTTCGGCAAACGCGATGAGGCCGCCCTCCGTCGGGTCGCCGAGCCATTCGCCCGGCCGTTCGGGATCCTTGGCGGCATCGTTGCAGAGCGCCGAGGCGAGAATGAGCGGCTTGGCAACACCGTCGATTTCCCCCCCTTCCGCTGCGATGATCTCCCCGTCCGCCAGATAGCGGGTTACGGTCATGCGGTTTAAGGTCAAAGTCCCCGTCTTATCGCAACAGATGACGGTGGCGGAACCGAGCGTCTCCACGGCGGGCAAACTTCGCACCAACGCCTGTTGCTTTGCCATGCGCTGTACGCCGAGCGCCATGACGACGGTTGCCGTTGCGGGCAATCCCTCGGGGATCACGGAGATCGCAAGCGACACGGCCGTCAGCGCGAGCGTTTTCCAATTATGAACGTCGTAAATGAGCCCGATGCCGAACATGACAAGGGCAACAACAATGCCGACGAGGGAGAGGACTTTCCCGACGTGGTTCAGTTTCCTCTTCATGGGCGTTTCGAGTTCATCGGTCTCGTCGAGCATGCCCGCGATCGAACCGACCTGCGTGTGCATGCCCGTCTCCACGACGATACCCACGCCCGTGCCTGCCGTACAGACGGAGGAAGAAAACGCCATGTTGACCCTGTCGCCAAGGGCCGCGTCATCCTTCAGAACGGCGAGCGCATCCTTCTCGACGGGGACGCTCTCCCCCGTCAGCGCAGACTCCTGTACGGCCAGATTTGCCTCTTCGAGGAGCCTGACGTCGGCGGGCACGACACACCCGTCGGCAAGAATGACAACATCGCCCGGGACAAGCTCTTCGGCAGACAGAACACTCTCCTTGCCGTCGCGCATGACACGGGCCGTCGGGGCGGTAAGGGTGGCGAGAGACGCGAGCGCATCGGCCGCCTTCTTCTCCTGCACAACGCCGATGACGGCGTTCACAATGACGATGACGAAGATCACCGCCGCCTCTGCCCAGTCGTGAAAAACGAGGGATAAAACCGCCGCAAGAAGGAGAATGATGACCATGACGTCCATGATCTGCTCCAAGAACATCTTCAGGATGCTCTTTTTCTTGCGTTGTCTGAGGGCGTTTCTGCCGTAAAGTTCCCGCCTTTTCGCGGCCTCTTCCGAAGAAAGCCCCTCCTTTGTGGCCGAAAGTGCGGAGAGGACCTCATCCGTCCCCATCGCATGCCAATTTTTTTGCTCCATATTTCTGCTCCGGAATCCGTATGTTTTATTATAACATAAAATAAGCGGATTAAAAACCTTTTTACGCCTTCTTGCGAAAATTTTTCCCGCTTTGCCTCTCATTTTGTATCGATGACAGTCCCCGATACCGCACGGGCGGAAAAACCCTGAAATAAGTTTTCAAAAACTTAAAATTTTTTTCAAATGCATCTTGTTTTTTTATTCCGGACCTGTTATAATAATATACTCAAAGAAAAAAGCTTTCATAATATATAGGATAAGGAAAAATTCCGTGCCCTCCCGCGGCGGCGGAGGGCGGTGCAATATCATGGAACGATTTCGCCAAACTATAGATAATTTTTATGCTCGGCTGTCCGTCAACTCCCCTGTGCCTGTCGTCATCATCTCGATCGCGATCATGCTGCTTATGGGGTTCCTCGGGACGCGTATCACAAAGCGGCTGAAGCTCCCCAACGTCACCGCCTATATTTTGGTGGGCATTTTGCTCGGCCCATACTGTTTCGGCCTCGTTCCGAACAAAGTCGTAGAGGGCATGGACTTCATTTCGGACATCGCGCTCGCATTCATTGCGTTCAGCGTAGGCGAGTATTTCCGCTTCTCTACCCTGAAAAAGAACGGCGGCAAAGTGATTGTCATCACTCTGTCGGAGGCGCTCATTGCGTCGTTATTGGTGTTCATCCTTACATTTTGGATCCTGCGCCTTCCGATCGGCTTCTCTCTCATTTTGTCCGCGCTCGCCTCGGCAACCGCCCCCGCCTCCACAATGATGACGATCCGCCAAACCAAAGCGCACGGAGACTTCGTGGACACGCTCCTTTCCGTCGTCGCGCTCGACGATGTAGTCAGCCTCCTTGCGTACAGCGTGGCCGTCTCCGTCGCCTCCGCAATGGAGGGAAACGGGTTTTCCGCCGCAGATGTGCTCCTGCCCATCGCATGGAATATTCTGCTCATCGCCATCGGCGTTGTGTTTGGATTTTTACTCAAATTCCTCATGGCAAAGCGCTCGACGGACAACCGCCTCATTGTCTCCGTCGCCTTCCTCTTTGCGATCTGCGGCATCGGCGCCGCGCTCGACGTCTCCCCTCTCCTCGCCTGCATGGTAATGAGTACGGTATACATCAATATTTCGGGAGACGATAAACTTTTCAAGCAACTCAACTACTTCTCTCCCCCCATTTTGCTCCTATTCTTTGTGAAATCGGGTATCGGGTTCGACCTCGGATCGCTGGTCAGCGGCGGAAGTTTCGGAAACGTTCCTCTCATCCTCGTGGGCGTCCTGTACTTTGCCGTCAGGCTCGCAGGGAAATACGGAGGCGCATTCATCGGCTGCGCGGTGACGAAAAAAGATAAACGCGTAAGGAACTATCTCGGCATGGCGCTTGCCCCGCAGGCGGGCGTCGCAATCGGTCTCGCGGCGCTCGGCGCGCGCGTCATCGGGGGTGAGGCGGGAAATAATCTCGAAACGATCATACTCTCATCGAGCATTCTCTACGAACTTATCGGCCCCGCCCTCGCAAAGCTTGCGCTCTATCTTTCCTGTTCTTACGGCGAGCGGGCGGAAGCATTGGAAGCGGCGGGAAACGGGCAGATACCCCCGCCCGAAAAACCGCCGACAAGGGAAGAGGAAGTAGCCTCCCTCAAAGAGCGGCTACAGGCCATCCAAAAGGAAATTTCCGTCAAGGAATATGCGCGCTCGCCTGAGGAAGAGGCGTTTATGGAGGCCACGGAAGACGGCGACGAAACTTCCGCGGGCTCCGAATACAACAGAAGAAAATTCATCAATAAGAGGTAAACCATCATGCCTGCGGATTACATTGCTCAATGGCTCGGACCTTGGTCAAGCGAGGTCAATTTCGGCTCGACGGCGCTCAAGGCCGCGCTCGTCATCGTCATGGCCGTCGTTCTCGGCTGTGAACGCGCAAGGAACCGCCACGCGGCGGGCCTCCGCACCTTCATCGTTCTTTCCATCGGCTCCATGTTCGCAGGGATTGCCGATATGTACTTCATCAATTATCTCGGCGTCGGTTTCTCCTTCATGTCGGCGGCAGTCATCATCGGAATTTCCATCATCACGGCGAATACCATCGTCTATTCCTCGAAAAACCAAATCATGGGGCTTACGACTTCCTTCGGCGTGTGGACAATGTCTATCATCGCGGCGGTCGTCGGCCTCGGGCTCTATACGGCTGCGCTCCTCGGATTCGCGGCCCTCATGATCGGCCTCCTCGCTTTTTCGAAACTCGAATTTTACATCACGGCAAGGTCAAACCACTTCGAGATACACCTCGAACTTAAGACGCGCGGAAGCCTTCGGGAATTCATCACGGCGGCGCGCGAATTCGGGCTGAAAATCGATAATCTCGAACTCAATCCCGCCTATGCGAATTCCGGCCTGAGTGTGTACACCGTGCGCTTCACCGTCGTGGATAAGGCCCTCAGGAAAAAGAGCCACAGCGAAATCATCGAGGCCCTCTCCGTCCTCGATTGCGTCTACCATGTGGAACAGATCAGCTGAAAAAATTTCTTTCGATACCCATGTCAATCAAAAAATCCTTCCGCAAGTTTCCCTGCGGAAGGATTTTTTATGCTTATTCGCCGTCATGCTCCGAAGGTTTTTCGGCTTCCTCTGTTTTTGGCCCCATCTCCGTATCGTCCTCTCCCGCGGCGCAAAGTTCCGCCCCGCGCTGCGGCGCAGGCTCCTGCACCGCAGCCTGCGCTTTCCTGCCGGCAAAAATATTTTTTACGGAAACGGGCAAGGCGCCATGCTACCTGTTTTTGCATTGCCTGTAAAACTCCAAAGTATTTTCAATCGTCTCCCGCACGGGAATCTGCGGCGCCCAACCGAGCGCTTTCAGCTTCGTGACGTCCGCCCTGATCTTCGGAACGTCGATAGGACGAAACTTCCGCCCGTCGATCCGAACTTCGATTTTTTCGGAAGAGAGAGACAAAATAAGCCCGAGAATGTCTCCGATTCGGAGGCATGTCCCGCTTCCGACGTTGTATACTTCTCCTCTTTCCCCTTTCTCCGCGAGTAAAAGATATGCCCGCACGACGTCCCTCACGTCGGTAAAATCACGGCATGCATCGAGATTCCCGACACAGATGACAGGTTCCCTTTCTCCGCTTTCAATCGCCGCAACCTGACTGCAAAAATCCGCGACAACGTACTGTTCCGTCTGATAGGGCCCGAAATGGTTGAATGAACGGGTCATAACGAAATCCAGCCCGTACGCTTCCGCATAGAGCTTGGCGAGACGCTCCTGAAACAGCTTCGTCAGCGCATAAATGTTCGTCGGTTGCGGCGTCTCCGTCTCTTTGACCGGCGCTTCATAGTCGATCCTGCCGTATTCCTCCCCCGATCCGACGACAACAGTCTTTGCGGAAGGACATGCTTTGCGGATTCCCTCAAACAGATTGACGGCCCCGACGGCATTCACCTCCGCCGTAAGACGTGGTTTTTCCCACGAGAGGCGGACCGAACTCTGTGCCGCAAGATGGAAAATCTTATCCGGCTTCAGATCCGAGAGGAGCTGCTCCGTGGCATCGGGATCGGTAATATCCAGACTATGCACCGACACGCCGCAGGGAACCGAGACGGGAACGTCCGGCAAAGTTGTTGCATGCGTTTCATATCCGCCGCAGGCAAGTGCTTCGATCAGATATTTCCCGACGAATCCCGCGCCGCCGACAACGAGCGCCCTCATTTGAGATCCTTCAACGCTTTCTCCCGCTTTGCGAGAGCAAGATCATGTTTTGCCATCTTTGCGCATAGCTCTTCATAGCTCGTCTTCCGTGGATTCCAACCGAGCACGCGTTTCGCTTTGGAGGGGTCTCCCAGCAAATTGACGACGTCAGTCGGGCGGAACCATGACGGATTGACGCAGACGAGCATTCTGCCCGTTTTTTTGTCATATCCCTTCTCGTCAATGCCGCTTCCGCGCCATTCGAGTTCAATCCCGGCATATTTGAACGCGAGCGCCGTGAATTCCCGCACTGTGTGTTGCTCGCCCGTCGCAATGACAAAATCGTCGGGTTCGCTGTGTTGCAGGATCATCCACATGCACTCCACATAGTCTTTGGCGTAACCCCAGTCGCGCAAGCTATCGAGGTTGCCGAGTTCGAGGCAGTCCTGCAACCCGCAGGCAATCCGGCCTGCGGCAAGCGTGATCTTACGGGTGACGAAATTCTCTCCGCGGCGTTCGGACTCATGGTTGAACAAAATACCGTTGCTTGCAAAGATCCCGTACGCTTCGCGGTATTCGCGCATCATCCAAAAACCGTACTGTTTGGCGATCGCATACGGAGAATAGGGATGAAAGGGAGTGTTTTCGTTCTGCGGACACTCCTCTGCCTTTCCGAAAAGTTCCGAAGTGGATGCCTGATAGATTTTGGTCTTTTTTTCCAGCCCCAACACGCGGACGGCTTCCAAAATGCGAAGCACACCGAGCGCATCGATGTCTCCCGTGTATTCCGCGGCATCGAAACTGGTCTGCACGTGCGACTGCGCCGCAAGGTTGTAGATTTCGTCGGGTTCGGTTTCCCCGACGATACGCACGATGCCCGACGAATCGGAGAGGTCTCCCTCGTGGAGCGTAACCGCGTGCGCGGCAAGAAGATGATCGATCCGCTGTGTTGTGGAAACGGATGCCCGGCGGACAATACCGTGAACCTCGTACCCCTTTTCCAACAAAAATTCGGCAAGATAACTGCCGTCCTGTCCTGTAATTCCCGTAATGAGCGCTTTTTTCATTGGATAGTATTCTCCTATATTGATTCGGAATTGACGATATTATAAACAAACAGACGGGCAAATGGCTAAAGAATCCCGTTTCCTTCCCTATCCGTATTTTGAACTTTTCCGAAGTAACAAATCCGTCCTTCCGGGAAAAATTACTTATTTCCCCAATATTTTGATAGGGGTATTATACCATACCTTACATGAAAGTGTCAATGGATAACACAAGTTTTGAAGCCATAATTTTCTGTAAGCGCCAAACAATACGATTTTTTTACGCCATGGCGCGCGCATTCTTATCGCTATAGGCGCGTACTCCACAAAAAATCCTTCCGCAAGTTTCCCTGCGGAAGGATTTTTTATGCTTATGCGATGATACCCGCCGCTCTCAGGCTTGTCAAAAGAGAATTGAGCGTCGTGGCGACTTGGGGAAGCGTCGCCGTATTGGGATCCTCGAGATTTGCAACGTCTGCGCCCGGAGTCAAAGTACCGGCGGGGCCTTCGGGACCTTCGGGACCCTGAGGGCCTTCGGGGCCCTGAGGACCTTCGGGACCCTGAGGACCTTCGGGACCCTGGGGACCTTCGGGACCCTGGGGACCTTCGGGACCCTGGGGGCCTTCGGGGCCCTGGGGACCTTCGGGACCCTGTTCACCCTGAGGGCCCGTGGGACCTTCGGGGCCCTGTTCACCCTGAGGGCCCGTGGGACCTTCGGGACCCTGAGGACCTTCGGGACCCTGAGGACCTTCGGGACCCTGAGGGCCTTCGGGACCCTGTTCACCCTGAGGGCCCGTGGGACCTTCGGGACCCTGTTCACCCTGAGGGCCCGTGGGACCTTCGGGACCCTGTTCACCCTGAGGGCCCGTGGGACCTTCGGGGCCCTGTTCACCCTGAGGGCCCGTGGGACCTTCGGGACCTGTAGCCCTTGTAACTTATGGGATACATTTAATCTGTTTCCAAACCCTTAAAAATACAGCTAAAGATACAGCGCGGCAAATCCGCACGGCCGCGGGGCACGCTTTATGAATTCACATCCGCGATGATAAACCGCCGCGAGGCGGAAAGATTGTCTTTCCCGTCATAGATTGTCGTTCCATCCTTCGTAACTATCAGATGAAAAGATCCCGCATTGGCAATTCCCCCTGCCATGCCGTTTTTATCGGTGGGCGTGGGGCCCAGACAATATCCAAATCCGCCTATCGTATCCTCCGGTTCATAGCAAAGCTGGACCGAACAGCCCGAAACCGGCAGACCGCCCCCGAGAATGAACGCCGCAACCTGAAACGCCTTGAGCCCTTTGTATCCTTCTTCCGAATCGACGATTTTCAAAATCGGCCGCCTGTCCTTCCCGCCGCTTTCGGGCGACAACACGACAAGGCCGTCAATCTCTTGGTCGGGCGCTTCCACGTGCCCGTAATTCACAGATTCCGGCGCATCCTTCACTTGTACGATATAAGTGCCGTCTTTTTCAAGGTAGATCTGCACCTTGCCCGATTTAATGGGCGCCTCCGCAACCTTTTTCCCCGTAAGATCGTAAAACTCCAACATTTCCGCACCGCTCCACGAGGAATAATTGAGTACCGTTATGGCATCTCCCGTTTCGGTTTCGGTTTCGGTTTCGGGCTCTTTTGCGCAAGCGCCGAAAAGCGCAACCGAAGCCGAAAGAATCAACGCAACTATAAAAAATTTGTTCTTTTTCTTTTTCATGCCGATCTCCTTTCGTTAAAATTTAAATCTCCGCTTCCCGCCGCAGAATAAAACGGGCATGCGCGCCGCCTCTTGCGCCGCGGCGGGCGCCGCTTCCGATTCCGCCGTTTTCTCCGCAGGTGCGCGATAAGTCCCGAAGTATCCGAGATAATAGGCCTCGAAGTCCTCCCGCACGGCGAAGCCCCCGATCTTTGTAACAACGCCCTCTCCGTCTGTAAAGATGCACATCGGAATGCCCGCGCGGTGGGAATCGAGTTCGAACCAATGGAGCAAATCGAAGCCGCTGTCTTCCTCCCTGCCATGGCATGTCAAAAATTCCTTCGGATATTGCTTGCTTTCCACGAACGAATTGATCTTGGCATCAGACTCGTCCGCCATCACATCCACCATGATCACGAGAATATCGTCCTTATATGGTTGGAGGATTTTGCCGTAAATTTCAAGAAATTGACTCATGAGGCCCGCACAGCTTGTGCAACCTGTCCAGAAAAAGTCGAACATAACGAGTTTCTTGCCCTTGATGACCTCGGAAAACCATTGGTCCTGCGAATGATCGCCATGTTTCGTATCGCGGACAACAAAATCGGACATCGGGTCACCCTCGTCAATGGGCTTATCGGGCTTTTTTTCTTCTTTCTTTCCATCGCTCTCAACGCGGGTGGAATTGCGCACGCCCGCGCTTAACGTGATTATTACGACAGGATTATACGGATCGAGCGTATAGGATCGCGAATCCGTCCCGAAACCGTCCCTCAGGCCCGTCACAACCAGTTTCTTTGCCTCTCTCGGGAGCCGAACGGCCGTCGTGGCTGCTCCCGCGCCGAAGGACCGGAGTTCACGATTATCATCACTGTAAACCTTATAAGTTACTTCATTTGCGGCGATGTATTCCAATCCCGAGAGCCTCACCAATTGTATCTCGTATAATACGTTATTTGACGGTATGGGAATCGTATCCGCGTCCCCCGCCGCTTGGCAGAACAGACAGAACTGTTGCTTTTGCCCCGCACTGCTATCCGTGGCGGCTTTCGTAACCCTATCTACGAATTTATGCCCCAATGCCTCAACGGTGTGGTTTTCCTTCGTGCCGCAACGGCGGCAGATATGCTCTTCGGTGCCGCACTCCGTGCAGGACGGCTCCCGTATGATTCTTGTCTCTTCCCAATCGTGCCCGAGCGCAGGCGCAACCTCGGGCTCCTTCACCGCTCCGCAACCGAAAATACACCCGTATTGAATCTCGCCTTCCCCGAGGCATGTCGGTTTCTTAAGGGTAAAGACCAGAGAATAGTCATGATCGACTTTGGGAAGGATAAGCGTATCGCTTATCCCGCAACGTTTGCACTTCCCCGCCGCCTTACCGTCTTTCATGCAAGTGGGCATTTCTTTTTGATCATAGAAGATGTTATAATCATGGCCGAGCGCCGGGATTTCCGTCTTTCCCTGTTTGAAACCGCAACGGCTGCAGACAGCCGCCGTACTGTAACCCGGTTCGGTACAAGTCGCGGGGTGCGTCTCGCCCGCATAATTCCAATCGTGCCCGAACGCGGGAATCGTCTCCGTTTTACAAGAGCCGCAACCCCGCACGCATGCAACGGTCCTTTCGCCGTCCTCTTCGCAGGTTGCCTCCTTCACGGTGACTTCACCGCTGTAATCGTGCCCCAACGCGGGAATCGTCTCCGTTTTACAAGAGCCGCAACCCCGCACGCATGCAACGGTCCTTTCGCCGTCCTCTTCGCAAGTTGCCTCCTTCACGGTGACTTCGCCGCTGAAATCGTGCCCGAGCGGGGCGAGGTCGGTTTCCCCGCGTGCCAAATCGCAACGTAAGCAGACAGCCGCCACACTGTGCCCCTTTTCGGTGCAGGTCGGCGCAATGTAGTCCGACATTTCCTTCCAATCATGCCCGAGCGCGGGAATCGTTTCGCGGAACCTGTGCGCGGGGTCGCGCGTGCACACAAACTCGCTCTCGCCTTTTTCGGTGCAGGTCGGCGGCACGACGACGTTCTCCGCATAGTCATGGCCGAGTTTTTCGATTTTCTCCGTCTGGCTTGCGCCGCACCACGGGTCGGTACAGATCCGGCTCCGATGGCCATCTTTCTCGCAGGTTGCCTCTTCAACCACCCATTCGCCCCATGAATGCTGTCCGGCAGTCTCGGCTTCGGCCCCGGTCTTGGTTTGCGCACATGCGCCAAACAGCATTGCAGCCGCCGATACCGTCAGCACCGGCAGTAAAAATCTCAGAATGCGATTCATTTTTGCTCCTCCGCGCCGCTGTCCGCATATGTTCGCATGCGCCCGTCCGCCGCATGCGCGGCGGGCGGAAAAGCGCAGTTTTCAATACCTTTGCGGCAATCATTCTTTTTTTCTCCCGTGAAACCGCTTTAATACGTAAAACACTTCCCGACCATATCGCGAAAACCGCATTTCGTAGTTTCTTGAATGATATTCATGTCTGCGTCCAAAAACACCCCGTAAGGGAGCAGTTTGATATTCTCCACATTGTTGTACACCCGCTTGCCGTCCGCCATCGTAATAAACTCTTTCGGAACATTGTATCTTTCCCGATGCCCATTGATGTTCGAAACCGTATCATATTCGACGTCTACCATGATCACCAGAATCTTGTTTTGCACTTCCGTAGGAAGCGAATTATAAAATTGTACGTAATCTTCCAAAAGATAATTGCAGGCCATGCAGGCGACGAAGTAAAAATCAATATAAACGAGCTCTTTCCCCTTCATCAGCGCGGAAAGCCGTTCATACTCCGATCTGTCACTCTTCTGCGTGTCCTTGACGAGAAAATCGAACATTTTTTGCCCGACACCTACAGGGCCCTCGATTTCCGTATCAAAGTCGGGATTTGCGCGTACTTCAATCGCCGCGGCGGGATGATCCGCATCCATCGACCCTTCGGTTTGCAAATATGCCTCGCTCAATGCGTCCACTCTCACGGTATACTTATTGCGCGGAAGTTCGACGGTCTGGGTTTCCCGTGCGGGTAAAAGTTTGTACACCCTCCATGCCACGCCGTCATATTCATACAATATGATTTGGTTATTTTCCCCCATCCGAAAATCGCAACCGTCGGCGGCAACCACGGATACCGTATATTGCAGGGTCTCCCCGAGCACTTCCGTCATACCGCATTTTTCGCACTTGCGGATCAGCACCCCATGCTCGTCCGTCTCCGGCTTTCCGAAGGTATGGCCCGTTGCGGGAATCACGGTCTCTTCCCTCAATCCGCACGCCCCGCACTCGCGGACGGAGAGTCCCGTCTCGGTGCATTTGGCTTCCGTGACGACAGGTTCCCCGAAGGAATGCCCCTTGGCGGGAACAACGGTCTCTTCCTTAAATCCGCACACCTCACACACGCGGACGGAAAGCCCCGTCTCGGTGCATTTGGCTTCCGTGACAGACGGCTCCCCGAAGGAATGCCCCTTGGCGGGGATGGGAAGATTCCGTCCGCCCGACCCGCAACGCTCACACCTGTCCGTGACCTTCTCGCCCTCTTCGGTGCAGGTGGGCTCTTTGATTACACTTTCGGTTTCCCATTTATGGCCGAGGGCGGGAATCGTTTCCGTCTTAAGGGTGCCGCAACCCCGCGCGCACGCCACGGTCCTTTCGCCGTCCTCTTCGCAGGTTGCCTCCTTCACGGTGACTTCGCCGCTGTAATCGTGCCCCAACGCGGGAATCGTATCGAATTCCGCCCAGCCGCAGGCGCAGAAGCGCGACTTCTCGCCCTCTTCCGTGCAGGTGGGCTCTTTCGTCACGCTCCATTCGGAAAATACATGCTCTCCATGCACGGAAGGCGTGTCGTCCCATGCCTCATGTCCTTGCGTAAAACCTGCCTTTTCGCATGCAGTCATGCAAAAAAAGCATACCGCCGCTATCCCTGATATTATGCATGCTATGCTATGCCTTTTCATTATTCTTATCTCCCGTTGAAAAAGTACGCTTGCGTAACTTATTTATATTTACCTTATATTTACCCGACGGCAAACTCATTTGCGGGAAAACTTATAGTAAATATGGATTTCACGTCTCCCGTTTTCCCGTTTTTTGCCAACCGTGATAAAATCGATCAGTTGCAGGCAGGCTTCCCTTGTAAGGCTGCCGCATTCCGCAAAGTGTTTCAGCTTTTCGATGTATTCTTCTGCCTCTTTGTCTTCCCCGCGGACTTCCGCAAGCCGTTTTTTCAGCTCCCCGATCCCTTTCCGGACCGATTCTTTTTCTGAGGAATATTCCGCGCACAGACTGTTGCAGACGCTTTCGGGCAATCCCCCCAAGACCTTTTCTTCAAATGCGGAACGAAGCAGTTTATCTAACTCCGCAAGCCTGTTTTCGTAAGCCCTCAACTGCTTTTCGCCCGAAACCCTGCCTTGGGCGTCCGACTTCGCTTTTTCGCGCAGGAACTCTTCTTTTGCACTCCTCTCGTCAAGATCCGTTTTTTCCAACATCGACCGTATGTCTTGCAAGACGATCTCCTCGAGCATTTTTTCACCGATAGAATGCGACGAACAGTAACGGTTGCCGTAATCTTTATAGGTTCTGCAAAGGAAGTAGTACTTCCCGTCTCCCGATCGCTGTAACCTGCATTTGTTTCCGCAATCCGGGCAGACGACAAAGCCCGACAGAAGATGTGTTCTGTGTTGCTTGTCGGCTTTTCCGCGCGAAACGGAATTGTTGATCTCCTGAACCTTTTTCCATACATCGGGGGCGATGATCGGTTCATGCGCGTTCTCTTTCACGATCCAGCCGTCCCGCGGAACATCGACGACCTTGTGGTTTTTGTAGGAAACACGCGTCGTCTTATGCTGCGTCGTTCTGCCGATATAGACGGGGTTGGTCAATATCCACATCACCGTCCGCGCGCTCCAATAGGGCGAACAGCGGCGGTCCCATTTCCCGCCGTCCTGCCTCGTATAATATGTCGCGGGATTGGGGATCCCCTCGTCCGACAATTTACGGCTGATTGAGCGCACGGAACATCCTTGCAGGCGCAAATCGAAAATGTACCGCACGACTTTCGCCGCTTCCCCGTCGATCACGGCGGTGCGATGTTCGTCGTTTCCCGCTTTGTACCCATAGGGATAGTTCCAGTTCGTATACTTGCCCGCCCGCTGGCTTGCTTCGAATACGGCTCTTATTTTTTTGCTCGTATTTGCCGCATGCCACTCGTTGAATACGTTCATAATCGGCATCATATCCATCGCCGCGGACGTTCTGTCGGCAGTATCCACGTTATCGTTGAGAGCAATAAATCTTATTCCGTATGCGGGGAAGATATAATCGATATATTGCCCCACCTGTATATAGTTCCGCCCGAAGCGGGACAAATCTTTTACGATGATCGTATCGATCCTGCCCGCCTGTGCGTCCGCAAACATTCTTTGGACACCGGGACGGTCGAAGCTTGTACCCGAAAAGCCGTCGTCTATGTACTCGTCCAGAACCGCCCCGCCATGCTCCTCGACATATTTTCTCAAAATAATGCGCTGGTGTTCGATGGACATGGATTCCCCCGCCTTTTCATCGTCGCGGCTGAGCCGCATGTAGATCGCGATTTTATTCGGTTTTATTTGCTTTGACATTTCAGGATAATTATAGCCCCATCTCCCTCTTTGCCTGCGTGACGGCAAGCTCCATAATCAAACTCCGAAGGTCTTTTTGCCCCGCAAAGTGTCTTGTGACCGAAAACTGTTGCTTTTCTATCATATATTCCTTTTTTTCCGTCTCCGCCCGATCCCGTATTTGCGTCCGCATGAAATTTGGGTGCTGTTTCGTTTCCGCGTCCTCCCCTTAAATGTTCTCTTTCACAATATGACGGAGAACTTTGTCCGTGTCCCACGGAAACGGACGGGAGGCGGTTTATCCCCCGGGAACGATTATTTTTCGGCCTGCGCATCCGGATTGCGTTTGGGGCGTATCACTTCGTGCGGCCACTTGAACTTGAATTTGCGCACTGCAACGCCAAGCAACAGGAGTATGAGCGCGGCGGCGGACAGGTAAATCCTCGGGTCGAAATCCTTGACGAGGAGCTGAAAATTGTCCATGATGATGTCCGCGTCGTAAACAAACTTGTCTTCGCCCTCAACGTCGTTGCGCGAGGACAGCGCGATCATGAGTTCTTTTCCGTTTGTATAGGTATCGCTTTCCGTCAGATACTCTTTGGAGTAGGAAAAGGACCTGTAGGTTTTGAGGATCGCGCCCCCTGCGCGCCGGGCGGCAAGTATATCCTGCGCAAAGGGATTAAAACTTTTCGGCACCTTGATGATGGTGACGGTATACACTCCCTCCGCCTTGTTCTCGAAGGTAAACCGGTTTCCGCCCGGCGAAAGCTCCGAAAGGTCGAAGCGAACCATGGCTCCGCCCGCGCCACCGGGTTGCTCAACGTAAGCAACAAGCTTTTTATCGGGCTCTTCTTCGCCATCGAAATTGTAAATGCTGACCTGCGTGCGGTAATTATCTTCGATCATCTTGGCGGAAAGCGTATTGACGCTGATATCCACCGTCGGCATGAGCCCGAATATGACGTTTTCGACGAATTGTTTGCCCGCAGGGCTTTCCAAAAGATTGTTTCCCCACGGTCCGCCGAGGTCGCACATATAACTGCCTACCCTTCCCTTTCCGTACCGCCACTGCGCATACAGTGGAACATAATTTGCAAGCAACGGGTTTTCCACATCGTTATATCCCTTGAGGGCGGTGGTGAAGTAGCCCCCGAGTTCTATTGCCTCCAATTGGTCGTTTTCGATCCCGTTCAGCGTATCGGTGTGCGATTTCACCTTGATGTTGTATTGCTCTTTTATCGCGCCCGAAAGTTCTTTGTCGAAGTCGAGGTCCTGCCAGAACAGGTCGGGAAGGTCACCCAACGAATTCGGAAAATAATGGACCTCGGTCTCTAATTTATTTGCAAGATCCCTGAGGTTGGAAGCGCAATTGGTATCGAGAATCGCCATGGTCATTGTGACGTGCAGGTCCTCGTTCCAACGGAACACATAGTCGTAATAGTCCCGCGTATAGTCGCCTGCGGCGCCATCGGTAATGAGCAGGATATGCTTGCGCAGGACGTCTTTGGGCAGCCCCCGGAACTGCCTGCACGCCTCCAGAAGAGTGGGGGCAAGAGCGGTGTTTCCGCCGTACATATTGGAAACATCCTTGATGGCCTTGGTGATTTGGCTTTTTTTGGACATGGGCGTCATGGTAAGCGGAGTCTCGTACGTGTCGCCGACGATGGAAACGCCCACATAATCCCGCGGGGACAGCCTGTCTACACAGGAAAGGGCGCCACGCACCGCCTTATCCACAAGCGTGCCGTTTTCGTCCTCCTGCTCGACCATGGAGCCCGAGCAGTCGATGATGATCATCAGCCCCACGGGAGGCCGGTAGTCGATCACGTTGACGGGAAGCATATCCTGATAGATGGTGCCCTGAATATCCTCTTTATCGTAAGCGTGGGGCTTGGCATGGATAACGCCGCCCGAATCCTCGGTATAAACCGGATTGCCATCTGCATCCCGTTCGAGCCCTCCGACGGTGAAAAGCCCGCCCCCATAGTCCTCCACGTAGGATCGGAGGTTTTCCCAAAACGGCTTTTCAAAATCGCGGTAAGCGATATTGACGAGAATGATCTCATCGTATTCCTGCATTTGGTCGGTCGTTTGGGGAATGCGGTTTTTATCCGTATCCGATGTCACGCACATGACTTCGAGCGACACCTGCCCCGTCCGTTCCCGCTCTTCCAACAGCTGTCCGATTCCGTCCGCTTCGTTCCCGTACTGTTCGATGACAAGGATCCTGCAGTCCTCGTCGAGGTCGAAATAGGTATAGTAAACGTTGTTCTTTGTCATGGAATCATCTTCGCCCGCGAGCGAAAATTTCACTTCGTGGTGCCCTGCAGAGGAAAATTCATAGTTGAAATTTATGACCGTGCTGCCGATAGGTATGCTCGTTTCGGGAATATCCTCGGTGATAACGGTTTCTCCCTTTTTATCGCTGAAGGTGAGACGCGCCGTTCCCGTCAGAGAACTCTTGACCTCGATCTGAAAATTAACGGTATCCCCCACCTTAAAGCTCTTGTCAGGATATTCCACGCCCGCGATCCACATATCGGGGATCCGTTCGTTGCCGAAGAAAGTGGTATCAATCCTGATGCCGTCCATCATGATCCTGCGCACCACCGATTGCGCCTTTTGGTCGGTCTCGATTCCGTCGCTGATGAGTACGATCCGCGCCGACTCGGGATGGGTGATGACGGGGACGTCCGCCCCGCTTACATCGTTGACGGGATCCCAGCAGAATTCGAGCGCGGCGCAAATATCGGTGGCGGTGACATCGTCCGGCGCAGGGGCATTCCGATACGTTTCAAACGCCTCGTCCGCCCCGTAAATGCCCGGCTCGAGCGCCACCGTCTGGCCGTACCCGAACGTGACGATCGAGGTCTTGCACCTGCCGTCATTGGCATCGAGCAACTCGCGCACAAATTTATCCGCCCGATCCTTTGCCTTGCCCGCAGAGAAGGACGAATCGACCAGAATGACCAGTTCGTTCCGCTCGTTGGGGACTTCCCATGAAAAGTAGATACCCGAGAGGGCGAAAATAGCCAGCGTGATCGCGATGCAGTGCAGTACAAGCGCAACGATACGGTTTCTCGTGCGGCGATAATTTTTTTTCAGTCTGAAATGAAGTATCAGAGGCACTGCAAGCGCGGGAATGAGAAGAAGAAGCAGCCACGGGCTTACAGAAAATCTGATTGCTAATTCCGGCATCGTATCCTCCTAAAAACGTCCGGGGGGTCCCTTTGGTTTCACACAATATCGCGGTGTTGCAACAAATATTCCACAAAGAGAAGTACAACCACGGCAACGGCAAACCACAAAAAGAGGTCCTTCCCCATTTCCTTCGTATATTCGGCGTTCATGATCCTGAAACCGAGGTCCTCCATTCTGAAAATGCTCGATTCCGCTACGGGCGTCCGCACATAGGCTTTGCGCACTTCGTCTTCTTTATTGATGCCGAAGCGGGTCGTGAAAGTGTAAGTCCCGAGCTCGGTGAGGGTGACTTCATTGGGGAATTCCGTGAGGTGCGCCACCGTTTCGCCGCGCATATTCTGTACGGTGAGCGATGAACCCTTGCAATTCACCGCCGCCTTCTGCCCGATCTCATAGCAGTATTGCGTCAGGGTCGTGGGCATATAATAGTCGATCATGTTGCTGAGAAAGAAAAGAAAGTCGTAATACTTGACCGGGAAATTGGAGAGATTGACACTGAACGCCATGATGACGATCTTCGAGTTGTTCCAATTTCTGGCGAAGACAATGGGGTCCTCCCCGCAATATATGATCGGGATAAAGCCCGAAGTCTCTTCCATCTCGATTCGCGTATAGGCGGAGACGCCCAAGTCCTCCACGGCAACCCTGTTTGTCAGCGGGTGCGGCGTGCCGCGCGTGAGATACGTAAATTCGCTCAGTTGCCTCTTGCCTTCGTACTTCATCCCCCCGAGCCCGAGTTTCCGGAACCCCTCCTCATCGGGGTCGAGAAGGACGCTGATGCCATCGTTGGGAAGCCCCTTTCTCGCGATCTCATCGGGAATGGTGTGCTCGAAGAAGTAAAAGTCATAGCCTGACGGCTTAAAGGTGTCTTCTTTGATGGTAGTGAGCAGGGAGACATCGCGGATACGGGCATAACGGTTGACGAGCGTCATAATGGCGGAAGGAAAAAATATATTTCTGTCCGAAGTGGAATACTCGATGGCAACGCGGTCCTTCTTTCCGCCGTAAACCATAAGGGTGTCGTCATCGGCCAAAGAATCGTCCAGTCCGCGGAATTGCACCATCACCTCATCGAAATTTTCCACAACGTTCGCCGGATTCCCGCCGATGGTCTCGTCCCTCGGGTCGGCGGTGATGCTGATGTGCTGAACAAGTTCCTCGCCGTTTTCATCCACGTTGAAGCTGACGGGAATCTCAAGCGGACTGAGATCTATGCTGGCCTCGCCGTTGTCCACCCCCCTGATCTCGATGTGGAGCACCGTATCCATTGCAACTTTTCCGTAAGCCGCCACGTCCAAATAGAAGGTGAATTGGTTTTCCTCGTAGGCGGCGACGCAATCGCAGATGCCGACATTCCACTCGTTAACGGGGTCGGCAAGGTTGACAATAGTCACCGCATCCCCCATATAGCCGAGCTCGGTCCCCGAATACACCGTCACCTTAGCGGCGGGATTGTGGAGCACCCTGTCCTCCGCCATCTGCATGGCCGTCCCGAGGTCGGCGCTTTCGTGGGAACATTCGGCGGAATCGAGAGTCTTTATGACATCGGAATAACTATGCCTGTCCGCATCGTCGATGATAAACTCGGGCGTTGCGTCCGCCAAAATGACGGAAATGCTGCCGCCTTGCCTTATCAGTACCTCGTCCACAAATTGTTTTGTTTGGTCAATCGCCCGCTTGAAGCGGGTCTCCCCCGTTGTTTTGACGAGCTTACTGCGCATACTCTCGGACGCATCGATCACGATGATGCGCTCGTTGCTCTCCCGTATGGTCTCTTCGGTCTGAAGAAAGGGAGAGGCGATGATCATGGTGCAGGACGCGATCGCAAGCGCCTGCAAAAGAAAGATCAGCAAGTCCCGGAAAGGCTCGATGGGCATCCTTTTGCGGTGGTATTTTTGGCTGCGGATCCACATAAAGGTGCTCGGCAAAAGGCGCTTTGTGTACTTGGGCTTGATAATATAGATCACAATAAGGGCGCCGATCCCCGCAAACCCCAAAAATCCAAGGGGAATAAGCCATTGCAGCGTCATGTCAGCCTCCCGTAAAGCCCGATATCGAAGAGCTGCCCGAAGAGCATCTTCTCAATGGGCACGCCCGTTGAAACGGAGATAAAGTCGATGCCGAGTTTTACCGAAAAGGACCTGATCTCCTCCAGATACTCGTCCATCGCCTGCGAATAGGCGGAGAGCAACTGTCTGCCGATCCGCAGTTTCAGATGTCTGCCGTCAATCATCTGTTCCGTCTCGGAATCAATGAGTTCGGACCTGCCCGTATACGTCGGCCTGATCTCTTCGGGCATCAGAGTCTGGAGCAGCAGAATCTGGTGTTTTTTATAGTTCAGATAATTGACTGCCTTTTGCCAATCGTTTTCGGTAAAGAAGTCGGAAATAATGATGGAAAGGCCGTCGTTACCGCCCAAAGACGGCATCGAAAGAATGGCTTCGCTGATCTTCGCATCCCCTTCGAACCTGATGGAGGCAAGGTTTTCGATCACCGAAAAAAAGGCATTCTTTCCCACGATGTAACCAAACGGATTTTCGCACTTGTCCTCACGGATCAGGTAAAAACTTACCTTATCCATTTTCCTGACGGCAAGGTATCCGAAAGCCGCGGCAACGCCGATCGCGTACTCCGCTTTGGACCTGACCACGCCCATGGAGCGCGAGCAATCGAGAAAAATCCTCACATTCATGCGGCGTTCATCGGTAAACAGTTTAATAAAGTGTTTTTTGAAACGGCCGTAGAGGTTCCAATCCACCTTTCTTATATCGTCGCCGAGGACGTATTCCCTGAAATCGGCAAATTCCACCGTCTGGCCGTAAGATTTGATCCTGTGCGTGCCGCCGAAGATTCCCATGAGGCTGAGCCTGAAATTGAGAGACAGCGATTCGAGCCTGTCGAAAAATTCGTCGTTTAAAAAATTTTTCATTGCCCCTCCATCAGCGTTTCGAGGTAAGCAAGGAGCATGTCTTTCTCCTCCTGCGAGAGGGTGTCGTCCTTGGTAATTGCATCTTTCGCGGCCTCGTAATCGATCTCTTTGTGATAGTCGCTGTTTCCGTCGATGACGGTGTTGTTGTCGCCGGCGCCCGATCCTCCGGCGCCGCCGCCGCCCTGGCCTTCGCCGTCCTGACCCTGACCGTCGCCGCCTTCGCCACCGTTATTCCCCTCGCCGGCGCCGCCTTGTTGGTTTCCGCCCTGCTGGCCCTGACCGTCACCGCCGGGCTGTTCGCCGCCGCCGTTTCCTTCGCCCGGGGCGGCCTGCACCTGCTTGGCGAATATGGCCCTTGCGGAAAAACTGACCATAACATCGGTGTCCCTGCGTTCTGCCGTAAAGACGCCGTCCGACCAGAAGACAAACTCATAGCCCTCGTCGGGGATCGCTACCACCGCGGTGGCATCGCCGCCCTTGGGAAATTCCTGAAAGAGTTCTCCGTCCACCCGTCCGTGCTCGCCCGCCTCATAGAGAACGCTGACGATGTCCTCCCCGGGCTCCTCCGAAGGCGGAACATCCTGCTCTCCGGGGTCCTCCTCATTGCGGTTGAAATCGATCACATCGGCGGAGGAGAGAGTCGTCACCGTCGTCATGGAAACGGCAAGCGCCACGGATACCGCAAGAACGACTACGAGAAGGGACGGGAGAACCAGCTTGATACTCTTCGGATTTACCCGATTGAGTTTTTCGGCGGCGTTTTTCCGCTGGAGTCCGGCGATAAAGGAATCATCGTCTTCGAATTCGATCATCGTGACCGTGCGCTCCTCGAGCCCCTGCCCGTCCAGCTCGGCCGCCATGCTCTTTATGGTCGGCTTAAATTTCCAACGATACAGCATGGGAGCGGAGAGTGCAAAGGCAGCAACGCCCGCACCGACAGACAGGCAGAGTACGGCGGCAACGCTCATATCGAAAAACAGCGTTATAAACGCAACGAGAAAGTTTACGCAGAACCCCGGAATCAAAGCGACAAGAATGGATTTCAAAATCCCGATACGGACCATGCGCCGATAATATTTCCTGAATATGCCTTTCATTTCCGTCCTCCCGTATAATGATCCACTTTTAATTTTAAGGACATTGTTCCGTTGCTCCGCGGTGCCGCCGTATCTCAGCCGTTCCGCGCACCCTGCCCGGTTTTATCGCCGTCGGTGCAATGAACGGTATAATTTGCCATGGCAAAATTCCACGCTTCCGCAATACTTTTTCCGCCGTCCGCCTTACGGACCGCGTCCCACATCGCCTTGGTGCCGCCGTAATGGATATCCGTAAGGCTGCCATCGTACGCGAAACACGTTTTTCCAATCGATGTGAGCCCTTCCCCGAAAGATACGTCGGAAAGTTTCGGACATTGATAAAACGCCCCTACCCCCACGGTAACCACTCCCTTGACGGAAACGGAAACAAGGCTATTCATATAGGCAAAAGAGTAAGTGTCGAGGTCGGTTATGCCATCGGCAACGATCGTCCTGAGGTTAGGGCAGCCGTAAAAGGGATAGCGGCCCAGAGACGTCACGCTCTCGGGAAGTATCACTTCCGTCAGCGATGCGCAACCGGGGAATAAAAAGTCCCGAAACTCCGTCGTCCCCTCGGGAATCTCCAGCGTGGTGATGAGCTTCTCCCCGTCGCCGTCTTTCATATAGAGGTCGGCCCCATAGTTCAGGGGATTTGCCGTGGACCCTTGGATCGAGAGATCCATCCAGCTTGCAATGTCGCTTCCCACAACCTTGCGGATCTGCTCGCACAGGAAAAATGCGTTTCCCCCGATGCTTTTAAGCGTCTTGGGAATGACTACGGTCTTCAGCGAAGTGCAACGGGAAAATACTTCCTTCTGAATGTCGGTAACCCCTTCGGGGATTTCGATCTCCCCGAGCGCGGTGCAACGGTAAAACATCTTGGCATTGAGGTCCGTGATGTTTGGGGAGAGGGTCACTTTGGTCAAAGCGGTGCATCCCAAAAAAACTCTATGGTCCATGAAGGTCACCGAATCGGGGACCGTAACTTCTTTCAGCGCGGTGCAGTGCGAAAACGCCTCATAGCCGATGGCGGTGATGCTGTCCGGTATGGTGACGGACCGAAGCGAGGTCAGGTTCGAAAAACCGTAATCATCGATTGCGACAACATCTACGCCCTTGTAAGACGCGGGAATTTCGATGTCCGCAGCGTCCGTCTTTTCCCCCACCCCCACCGAATAGCCGACATTCGCGCTCTCTCCGTATAGCATGGTAAAAGCGAGCCCGTCTACCACCGTATCACCCTGTCCGAATTCATTGGGCGAGGGCTTGGTATCGTCGACATCGTCGCCGCCGTCAACGGGCGGGTCTTCGGGATCGTACGGGGGATCCGGAACCGTGCCGGGGTCTATGGTCCCCGTCTTCCGCGAATAGCCGCAGAGATTGCACACGTCGTTTATGAAGTTATGCGGGCCTTTCCAGTCATCGCCGTCCTCGTCGGGGTCGCGCCAATGGTATTCGGCGTCGAAGTGCCAGCCGCCGTTGTAGCCCGTTTCTTTGCCGCCGTTATCCGTACCGCATGCGGCGGCGGTAAACAGGAGCGCCGCCGTCGACAGAAATAACAAAAACTTATTTACTTTCATAACGATCTTCTCCTTGAAATGAAGTCTCCCGTGAATGGGGGCGAACCCTCCGTATGTTTTCTCTTTCCGCCCTTTCCGCGTCTTAGACCCGTTCCCGCCCGCGGGATAGGCCGATCTCAATCTTTCCCGAAAAATCTCCGTTTCTTTTGGGGCTTTTGCGGCTCTCCGTCCTCAATTTCGGACGGCGCCGTCCCGCCGGAATGCGGAAGAGGCGCGGACGAAGCTTTTATTCCCTTTCTCATCTCGTCCAAAATCATGGTGATGATCTCGTCGGGCGTGACATGGGACGCAACGGCTTCGAAGTTCAGCTTGATACGGTGGCGCATTACGGGATAGGCAAGTTTTTCAATATCGGCGATCGCCACATTGTATCTTCCGTTAAGGAGGGCGAGCACCTTGCCCGTAGAGATCAGCGCCTGCCCCGCGCGGGGGCTGGCGCCGAGACGGATATATTTCTTTGCCGTCTGGGAGGCATACTTACTGTCGGGATGGGTAGCGGAACACAGCTTCGTTGTGTAGTCAAGCACGGCGTCTGCCACAAGAATTTCGCTCGCCGTTTTCCTCATTTCGAGGAGCTCTTCACCCGTACAGACAGCATCCGCAACCTCGTCCATCGTCTTTTGCGTCATGGTGATGATCTGTTTGAGTTCATCGATCTCGGGGTTAGGCACCAAAAGCTTAAACATAAAACGGTCGAGCTGGGCTTCGGGCAACGGATACGTTCCGTCCTGTTCGATGGGGTTTTGGGTCGCAAGCACAAAAAACGGTTCGTCCAGCTTCCTCGAATCGCCCATTACGGTCACCTTGTGCTCCTGCATGGCCTCCAAAAGGGCCGACTGCGTTTTCGGCGTGGCGCGGTTGATCTCGTCCGCAAGGATGATATTGGAAAAGATCGGGCCCTTCTGAAACTGAAACGCGGAATTCCCCTTATCGTCCGTCACGATGATATTCGTCCCCGTGACATCGGCAGGCATCAGGTCGGGCGTAAACTGGATCCTCGAAAAGGGCAAATCGAACACCCGCCCGAGAGAGCGCACAAGCCTTGTTTTGCCCACGCCGGGCACGCCTTCGAGAAGCACGTTGCCGCCCGCAATCATGGCGATGATCGTCCCCTCAACGACGTCCTGCTGCCCGATGACGTCGCGGCGGATCTGCGTAAAGATATTCTGTAACTGCGTGCTGAACCGTTGAATATTTTGCTCATCCATTGGAAATTGTCCTCCTGATTTGGTACCTGTTGCCCTGTTTATAAAATCATAATCATAGTATATCCCATCTTCATAAAAATGTCAAGCATTTCGACAAATTTTTTTAAGATTAAGATGATATCATTATGGGGGGGGGGGGGGGGGGGGGGGGGGGGGGGGGGGGGGGGGGGGGGGGGG
>CAZTBU010000013.1:0-49155 GCA_964612545.1 uncultured Clostridia bacterium
TGTTCATGGATTATGCTAATCCATGAACAAATTCGGGCAGGGGGATACGCGTCAATGAGGGGAAATCGGCTGACTGTCTTACTTATATTATCCATATTGGGTTGTATATTAAGTATTTTTGTGGTTACGGTGGCGATATGCTTTACTGTAAATATGGTGAGGGTTGCTCCTCGTCCTCTTGACTCTTTTTGGTCTATGGATCTGGGAATAACATTCATCGTTATTTTCTCGGTTATTTTAGTTGCTTCGATAGCCGGGATTGCTCTCACGATCAGGAAGCTTCGTGCGTAACCTATAGACGAAAGTTTTTAACGTTATAATAATCGGGCAGGTAATTCCCGCCCGATTATTTTTTCTCTACAAGGTATGAGCCGACGGTATTCATTCGCATTTACACGGCGGGGGAAAGTTTTTTGCGCTTTTTGAGTTGCGTCTCGAGCTCCGTGCATGTCTCCTCCAGTTCCGTCTCCGATTCGGAAACGTCTATGCCGTCAAGAATGTTCTGCAAATTATATTCCGTATTGAGATATTTGATTGTCTGAAAGCCGATAAGGGCGGTCAGGGTGCCGTTTGCAAGCCCCTGCACCGAGGAATCGACAATGGTAGAGATGAGATTCCCGAGAATGGGGATCCCTTTCACCGCGTCTCCCATCGTCTTGACGACGGCGTTCCCCACATTGAGCCCGCCGAGGCCGAGCGCTATCATGGAATTTTTGATGACGCCGACAAAGATCTTTGCAAGTTTCACGTCGGACGGGCGGAAGCCGTAGAGAAATACAAGGTCTTTAATCAGCTGTGTGTTGACCGCAACGACGAGGGCGACGTCGATCTTTTCGGACTGCGAAAGGGCGGAATACATCGCCGAGCGCATGGCACTTTTCATGATGAGGGATTTGGCCGTCTTTTTGACGGAGCCCTTATAGAGGGCGGTGAGATGTTCCTTGATGGCTTCGTTGTCTCCCGCGTTGCGTGCGATGGCGAGCTTGCCGACGAGTTCGGGATCGTACCAGCCCGCGCCGTCGACTTTCGCCGTAAAATTTATCATCTTATCGGCAATTTCCTGCCGCACTTTGCGGTTGTGCCGCTGGGCGGAAGAGGCTGTCTGCGCGTTGACGTTCGTCATAAAGTAGGGAGCGCGCATGATTTTGAAGAGCGGAACGACGAAGACGAAGATATAGAGAATGAGGCACACCGCGCCTGCCGCATAGCCCGCGTATGCGTTGATTTCATAGACGCGGAGGGCGGTTAAAAACAGCAGGACGAAGAGAAACACGCCCAAAATTGCGGCAAAAAGCCGCAAGAATACTTTTGCACTCTTGGCGCTTTGCCGCTTGACATATTTCTGTTCGTATTCGCAGATCGTCATTTTTTCGACGGGTCCTTCGACTTTGTTTTTCTTTGCCATATAATTTTTCTCCGCAGAATGACTTTCTTTTATCATATCACAACTTGTGATTTTTGTAAAGAGCCGAAAGGAAAAAAGCCCCTTCCAAACAATGGAAGGCACGCGTATCGGCTTTTTTTCATAAAATGCAGTGACTGTACCTATGAAATACCCCGGAGGTCCTGCATATGCAGTGGTTTTTATCCCTCGGACAGTGGCAGCAGGCGGTTCTCGCCTCCCTGATGCTCTTTTCCCTGACGACGCTCGGTGCGTCCCTTGTCTTTTTCTCCAAAAGCGTGAAACCCGCCCTGCTTATCCTCATGAACGGGGCGGCGGCGGGTATCATGATCGCCGCTTCCTTCTTTTCGCTTCTTCTTCCCGCGCTCGGCTACGAGGGATTTTTGCCAAGTTATGTTACGGTTACGCTCGGTTTTTTCCTCGGAGGGGCCTTCATCATCGTGAGCGACGTCCTTCTCATGCGGCGCAGGAAAAAAACGCCGAAAGCGGGCGACGAAAAGAATGCCCTGCTCTTTTTGGCCGTCACGCTCCACAATATACCCGAGGGCATGGCGGTGGGGGTGGCGTTTGCGGCCGCGGAAGGGGAGCATGCGGTGCTCTCGGCCATTCTCCTCGCGCTCGGCATCGGGATCCAGAATTTTCCCGAGGGCCTGTGCATCGCCTTTCCGTTGCGCGCGAAAGGGCTTTCCGCCGCAAAAAGCTTTGTATTTTCGTCGGTTTCGGGAGCCGTGGAGATTCCCGCTTGCATTTTAGGCACATTGGCGGCGGGATTTATCACGGGACTTCTGCCGTGGGCGCTCGCTTTTTCCGCAGGCGCGATGGTCGCCGTCGTATGTTCGGAACTCATTCCCGAATGTTTTTCCGGGAACAAGACCCTTGCTTCCTCCGGCCTTATCTTCGGCTTCTGCCTGATGATGATTCTGGATATTGCGCTGGGGTAAGTTCCGTATAGCCCGTAAGCCTTTCCTTCACGGACGGCCTCATCGCCCGTCGGGGGTATAATCGCCGTAAAATCGCCCATAATTTGGGTATGGAAACAGAGAAAAAGGAAAAGGTTTTGCCGCAGAGAAGGACGGCGGTCGTCGTCGGCGGCTCTTCGGGGATCGGAAGGGAGACGGCTCTCCGCCTCGCTTCGCGCGGATACAGGGTCTACAACATTTCCCGCACACCCTTTCGGGGGGACAGGGTGCAGACGGTGGAGGCAGACGTCTCCGAAGAAGGGGAGTTAAAGCGCGCCATAGAGGGCGTCGGGGCGGACACGGACGGCATAGATATTCTCGTATATTCCGCAGGTTTCTCGATGGCGGCCCCACTGGAACACGCCAAAAGCGGGGATTACCGCTATCTCTTCGAAGTCAATTATTTCGGCGCGGTGGAGGCCTTAAAGGCCGCGGCGCCCTTTCTCAGAAAACGGGGCGGAAGGGCGGTGCTCGTCGGCTCTTTGGGCGGGGATATGCCGATTCCTTTCGACGGGTTCTATTCTTCTTCCAAGGCCGCTCTCGCCATGCTTGCGCGGGAAAGCGATCTCGAACTGCGCAAACAGGGAGTGAGGGTATGTGCGCTCCTTCCCGGCGGCACGTCGACCGATTTCACTTACGCGCGGCGGGTGTACGGCGAAGAAGACGCGAAGTCCTATACACCGTCGGTGAAGAAGGCCTCCGCCGCCCTCGCAAACATGGAACAGGGCGGAATGAATCCATCTCTTGTTGCCGACGCGATCGTGAAACTCACCGCAAAGCGAAACCCCGCGACGGTCAGCGTCGCAGGCGGTAAAAATGCTTTTTTGCGCTATATGTATAAAATTTTGCCCGAAAGAGTGACCGATTGGTTTGTGAAGAGAAAGTTTAACCAAAGATAAAGATAAGGTTCTGCCCTGTTATCCCTTCGTTTTTTGAAACCGTCCGCAAAGTCCGCGCCGGTCTTTTCCCGTCAAACATATAAAATTTCTTCCCTCCCGGGATTGACAAGCCGAGGGGGAATTTGATATACTTTTTTCCGGAACCGGCAGAAGGAGGCGGATATGAAGGCGGATATTGAGATTGCGCGGGAAGCAAAATTGCAACATATCCTCGGAATTGCACAAAAAGCAGGCCTTTCGGAGGACGAGATAGAATATTACGGCAAATACAAGGCCAAGATCGATCTTTCCGTCATGGACCGTAAGAGAGAGGACGGCAAACTTATCCTTGTCACGGCCATTACGCCTACGCCTGCGGGCGAAGGGAAGACGACGACCACCATCGGCCTTGCGGACGGTCTTTCCGCTTTGGGCAAAAAGGCCGTCGTCGCCCTGCGGGAGCCTTCGCTCGGGCCCGTATTCGGCGTCAAAGGGGGAGCCACGGGCGGAGGATACGCGCAAGTCGTCCCCATGGAGGACATCAACCTGCATTTTACGGGCGATTTCCATGCGGTCGGCGCGGCAAACAATCTCCTCGCCGCCATGCTGGATAACCACATTTATCAGGGAAACGGGCTTGGCATCGACCCCGAAAAGATTACGTGGAAGCGGTGTGTGGACATGAATGACCGCCAACTGCGTTGCATCGAAGACGGCCTCGGCGGAGACAGAAACGGTGTGCCCCGCAAAGACGGCTTCGACATCACCGTTGCGAGCGAGGTTATGGCGGTTCTGTGCCTTGCGACATCCCTTTCGGATCTGAGGGAACGCCTTGCCCGCATCATCGTCGGCTACACCTATGAAGGCAAGCCCGTCACGGCGGGGGACCTGAAAGCGGACGGAGCCATGGCGGCTCTTTTGAAGGATGCGATAAAGCCCAACCTCGTGCAGACTCTCGGCGGCACGCCCGCGATCGTTCACGGCGGCCCCTTCGCCAATATCGCCCACGGCTGCAACTCCGTCATTGCGACAAAGACCGCTTTGAAACTCGGCGATTATACCGTGACGGAGGCGGGCTTCGGTGCAGATCTGGGGGCGGAAAAATTTTTCGACATCAAGTGCCGTGCGGCGGGGCTGAAACCCTCCGCCGTCGTCATCGTTGCTACGGTCCGCGCGCTCAAAATGCACGGCGGTCTTCCGAAGACGGAGCTTGGAAGGGAGGACCTCTGCGCCCTCGAAAGGGGCCTTCCCAATCTTTTGCGGCACCTTTCGAACATCAAAAACGTCTATCGTCTGCCCGCCGTCGTCGCCGTCAACCGCTTCCCCGCGGATACCGATGCGGAAATCGGCCTCGTCATGGAAAAATGCCGCGCGCTCGGCGTCAATGCAGTGATATCCGACGTATGGGCGGAAGGAGGCAAGGGCGGCATTGCGCTCGCGGAGGAGGTCTTGCGGCTTTGCGGGGAAAACAACGCTTTCGGGTACTGCTATGATTCGGATCTTTCGGTCAAGGAAAAACTTTTCGCTCTTGCGACGAAGATTTACGGCGGGCGCGGCGTCCTCTATACGCGGAAGGCTGAGGCGGAGATTGCGCGGCTCGAGGCGCTCGGCTTCGGGAAATTGCCCGTATGCGTTGCGAAAACGCAATATTCCTTCTCGGACGACCCTTCAAAAACCGGCGCGCCCGAAGATTTTTTCATCACGGTGCGGGAAGTGAAAATTGCCGCGGGAGCGGGGTTTGTCGTCGCGCTTACGGGCAACATCCTGACGATGCCGGGGCTTCCGAAGGATCCCGCTGCGTGCCATATAGATATAACCGCGGACGGGAAGATCGGGGGATTGTTCTGAAACGCATGCTATACGATATCGAAGCTTTACGGCAGGCGGTGCCGATGCTCCTGAAGTGGTTCGGCGGGCATAAACGGGACCTTCCCTGGCGGCACGGCAGGACTTTTTATTCCGCTCTCGTCGCCGAGATCATGCTCCAACAGACGCGGGCCGAGGCGGTGAAGGAAAAATATGCCGCCTTCCTCGCGAAATTTCCGACGGAGAGGGAACTTGCCCTTGCGTCCGAAGACGAGGTTCTGAAGGCGTGGGAGGGGCTCGGCTATTACTCCCGTGCCCGTAACCTTAAAAAGGCCGCCGAAATACTTTTTGAAAAGGGTATCCCGCAGACATGGGCGGGAGTAAATGCCTTGCCGGGCGTCGGAAATTACACCGCGGGTGCGCTCTGTTCCATCGCGCTCGGTCTCAAAGAACCCGCCGTGGACGGCAATGTCCTGCGTATTCTGACGCGGTTTTATGCCGATGAGAGCGTCATCGATGACGCCGCAAAGAAGAAATTCACGGAAATTTTAAGGGCGGTATATCCCGATGAGACGGCGGATTTTTGCGAGGGGCTCATGGAACTCGGCGCAATCGTTTGTCTGCCGAACGGCGCCCCGCTCTGCGGGGATTGCCCGTGGAATACGCTCTGCCGCGCGCACCTCGGGGGGAGAGAGGAAAGCTTCCCCGTCCGCGCCGCGAAGCGGCCGAGACGGGTGGAATTCCTCAATGTTTATGTGCCTGTATGCGGCGGGTTGTACGCCATAAGGAAGAGGAAAGCGGGACTTTTAAAGGGGCTGTGGGAATTTCCGAACGAACAGGTTGCGTCCTTTCCCGCCCCCTGCCGCATAGAGGGGAAAATTCTCGCACGGAAGTCCGCTGTCCACGTATTTACGCATGTCGAATGGCACATGGCGGGCTACCTCATTGAAACGGAAACGCCCGATCCCGCCTATCTTTGGGCGTCGGCGGAGGAAATCCGCCTGAATTACGCCGTTCCTTCGGCATTCAAGGCTTTTAGAGCGTGGATCAAGTGACCGGAATGCTTCCATTGGTTTGAAAAGGCATATTTGCGGCATATAATGGAACTATGGGGATTTTCGAGAACAAACGCGTCGACTATGAAAAACTGGAGCTTGGGCAAGGGGAATGGTCCGTCGAGGCCGCGATCCTAAGCGATCTGCACTTCCCGCGGCAACGCGCAGATACGGGCCTTATTTTGCGGGAACTTGAAAAGAGGTGCGTGGATGTCGCCTTTATCACGGGGGACCTTGTCTGGAAGAAGGCGGATTTGGACAGTTGCGGCGCGAGGCAATTTACGGAAGAACTCTGCGCCCTTATGCCC
Organism: uncultured Clostridia bacterium; assembly: GCA_964612545.1. Classification (GTDB taxonomy): domain Bacteria; phylum Bacillota; class Clostridia; order Christensenellales; family Borkfalkiaceae; genus Gallimonas. Next base: position 6,409 of record CAZTBU010000013.1, read on the forward strand.
GTGTTCTTTGCCGAGGGGAATCACGAATACAGGCACAGACAGCGGGAAGAGATTTCCGCATTACTCAAAGCTTGCGGCGTGCACGACGTCACGGGGAGATGCCTTCCCTTCACGGTCGGCGGCAAGACTTTGCTGATTGCGGGAGATACGGAGAAGGAGGGGGCGCCCCGCTTCGACGGGAAGGGCATAAGGATCCTGCTTGCCCATCATCCGGAACGCGCGGCGGAACATGCGCATATCCTGTGCCCCGACTATATTTTTTCGGGCCACGCGCACGGCGGGCAGTTCAGGGTGTTCGGGCACGGGATCTATGCGCCCGACCAAGGGCTTTTTCCGAAATATACGTCAGGGCTTTATACGGTTGCCGAAGGGACGGATCTCGTTGTCTCCCGCGGGATCGGCAGAAGCCGCTTTCCCTTCCGGATCAACAACCCGCCGCACATCCCCATCGTCACCATTCATGCGTAAATAACTTCATGCATAAAAAAACGCTCATCTATGGGCGTTTTTCGTTTTTATGTATGAAGTTGTTTTCCCTGTGAGATGAAGATGCGTTTCGGCAAACTGTCCCGCCTGCGGAATGCGGCGGATGTTTTCTATTCGGAGGGGTTCATCATATCGCACAGCCTGACAAGCGCGCCCGAAACGGGGAAGGCCGCCAGTACGATTGTAATGATGTACAGCACCTGCGTGAAACCGAGCTCCACCGTGCTCCAATTGTCGTAGACGATATTGCCGAGGAAGGGCACGGAAAATACAAGGATCGTCACGCCCAGGGAGACCGCATAGACAATTCCCTTGAGAAGATTGAACGGCTGGAGAATCCTGTACAGGATGACGAGCCCTCCGAAGGAAATGGCAAGCGTCATCATGGGACTCATAAGGGACTGCGTTTCCCCTGCGATACGCCCCATGAACTGCTCGGGCCACAATAGATTCCCGACGTAGACCGCTATGACGCACAGGATCAGCGTCAGGGCGCCGGGAATACTTCGCGACAGGACGAAGGGAATAAATTTACCCTTGACTTTGGATGCGTTCGGCTGGAATATCGTGACAACGGCCGAGGGGAAGGCCGCAACGAGGACCTCGAACAGAAACATGTTGTTCGTCTGGAAGAAGTAGGGCTCCTGCATGCACGCGCACAGAATTGCAAGCAGCGTGATGAAGAGCGTCTTTGTGATATAGAGCGCCGCGGAGGATTTGATATTGTTGATGACCCGCCGCCCCTCGTACACGACGGAGGGCAGATTCATGAAGTTGTTGTCCGTTAAAACAAGGTGGGAGACGTTCCGCGCGGCCTCGCTGCCCGATGCGACGGAGATAGCGCAATCGGCCTCCTTGAGGGCGAGAATGTCATTGACGCCGTCTCCCGTCATGGCGACGGTCGAGCCCTGCTTTTTCAGCGTCTGTACGAGGATCGCCTTTTGTTCGGGGGTAACGCGGCCGAATACCGTGTACTGCGTTGCCACGTTCTGCACCTCGACCTCGGTGAGTCCGTCGAGGGAGATGTAGTTCCCCGCGTTTTTTACGCCTACCCTGCGGGCGACTTCGGAGACGGTCACGGGATTATCGCCCGAGATGATCTTGATCTCCACCTCATTGTCGCGGAACCACTTGATCGTGTCGGCGGCGTCGGGACGGATGTTGTCGGCAAGGGTGATGATCGCCATGGGGCGGAGAAGGGAGGGGATCCTGTCTCCCGAAATCTGCGTGGGAGAGTAGGCGAGAATGAGGACTCTCAGCCCCGACTGCGCATATTGCTTGACGATTTTTTCGATCTTCGGCGGCATGGGACGCAGGACGAATTCGGGAGCGCCCATGACGAATGTGCCCGTTTCGCCGAAACTGACGGCGGAAAGTTTTCTCTTGGAGGAAAAGGGGACTTTCGCCGTCGCATGGAGCGCCGTGGAGTGGCCGAAGCGTGCTTCCAGCGCAATGGAAGTCTGGTTGTTGTCTTCAAGGGACAGAAGCATGCTTCCCATGATGTCCTCAAGGGAGTAGTCCGTATAGTTATTGAGGATCATGCAGTCGTTTACCGTCATCCTGCCGTCGGTGATCGTGCCCGTCTTGTCGAGGCATAAAACGTCGACGCGGGCGAGCATTTCGAGGGAATACAAGTCCTGCACGAGGGTGTTCTTTTTGGCGAGCCGCCTGACGCCCGCCGCCATCGCGATGGATGTGAGAAGAAGCAGTCCCGAAGGGATCATGCCGACGACGACCGCCGCCGTCGAAATGATCGTCCTGGAGAGGCGTTCGCCCGTTTCGAGATAGCCGAACGTTTTCCAACTGGTAAAGACGGTGATGGACGAGATAATGACGATGAGCACGGCGATGACGCGGATGAAGAGATGAATGGAATTCATGATCTCCGACCGCGGCTTTTTGTATTTTTTGGCCCGCGAGGTGAGAGAATTGAGATAGGTGCCCCGCCCGACTTTTTCGACGCGTACCTTGCATGTCCCGCTCGCCACGAAGGAACCGGCGTACATCATGTCCCCGATCTCTTTCCTGACGGGAACCGATTCGCCCGTCAGAAGGGATTCGTTGCATTCCACAATGCCCTCGGCAAGCACGCAGTCCGCGGGGATCTGCTGTCCCGCTTCGAGGGAAAGAACATCGTCTATGACGATTTCGTTGACGGGAAGATCGACTTTCTGGCCGCCGCGGATGGCCTTCACCGACGAAGAAATGAGGACGGATAACCTGTCGATCTGCTTCTTCGCCAAAATTTCCTGCACGATTCCGATCAGGAGATTGACGGCGAAGATTCCCGTAAACAGGAATTGGGTGATGCTTGCGCCCGCAACGATGAGGGCGACGGCGACGATCACGCAGAGAAGGTTGTAGAAGGTAAAGATATTTCCTGCGAGAATGCTCGCGTAGGACTTGGAATATTTTTTATTGACGTCGTTAAAGAGCAGCTCGCTGTTGCGCAGTTCCACCTGTTCGGCGGTAAGGCCGTCGCCGAGACCGGGTTCGAAGCGTTCGGGCGCCTCTGTGGGAATATTTTTGGACTTTTTGAATTTCTTCATCAAAGCCTTTCGCTTTTTCTGCTCTTCTTCGCTCTGCGGAATGGCGCCGCGGTCAAACATGCGCTGGGAAAATGTTTTCTCCTTCGCGCTTTCCTCCTGCGGTTGTTGCGCGGGGGGAGAAGGCGGGGTGAAGGGCAGTTCTGCGTCCTTTTCTGTTTTTTTACGGAACAGTCCCATGGGGATCCTCTCATTCATATTCTCGGGATATTTTGTATTATACGATAATTGCAAAAAATTGTCAATTTAAAATTTACGGAAATGCCGCCTTTTCCTTTTCCGCCGCTCCCCCCGCGGAGAGAAACGGGAGGGCGGCGGGCGCGTTTTTGCCCCCCAAAATCGTTGCAAACAGCGCGGAAATGATGTATAATAGGGCTGAATCAAAGTCAAGAGGTATGTGGCATGATCGATATTGCCGTTCTTCGCGCCGACCCCGAACGCGTCCGCGAGAATATCAGAAAGAAATTCCAGCATCATAAGCTCCCCTTGGTCGACGAGGCGCTTGCCCTCGACGAAAGACGCCGCGCTCTCCGCCTCGAGGGCGATTCCCTGCGCGCGCAGAGGAATTCCCTGTCCAAAAAGATCGGCGTTCTCATGCGCGGGAACAATACGGAGGAGGCGAACGCCGTCAAGGAGCAGGTTGACCGCGGCGCCGCCCGCCTCGAAGAGGTCGAAAAAGAGACGGCGGAAGTCACGGAAAAGCTTAACGCCGTCATGATGCGCATTCCCAACTTTATTTCCCCCGACACGCCCATCGGCAAGGATGACAGCGAAAACGTCGAGCGAAAGCGCTTTCTGGAGCCCGTAACGCCCGATTTCGAGGTGCCGTATCACCTCGATCTCCTCGAAAAACTGGGCGGGATCGACATCGACAGCGCAAGGCGCACGAGCGGGCAGGGATTCTATTATCTGACGGGGGATATTGCGCGGCTTCACTCCGCCGTTTTGGCCTATGCGCGGGATTTCATGATCGATAAAGGGTTCACCTACTGTATCCCCCCCTATATGATCCGCTCTTCCGTCGTCTCCGGCGTCATGAGCTTCGAGGAGATGGACGGCATGATGTATAAGATCGAAGGGGAGGACCTCTATCTCATCGGCACGAGCGAGCATTCCATGATCGGCCGTTTTATGGGGCAGATCCTTGACGAAAACCGTCTTCCGCTGACATTGACGAGCTATTCGCCCTGTTTCCGCAAGGAGAAGGGCGCGCACGGGATCGAAGAACGGGGCATTTACCGCATTCACCAATTCGAAAAGCAGGAGATGATCGTCATCTGCAAACCCGAAGAGAGTGAAGCGTGGTATGAAAAGCTCTGGCAGTACACCGTGGAGCTCTTTGTTTCCATGGAGATTCCCGTACGGCAGCTCGAATGCTGTTCGGGCGATCTTGCTGACCTCAAATACAGGAGTTGCGACGTCGAGGCGTGGTCGCCCCGCCAGCAGAAATATTTCGAAGTGGGCTCCTGTTCCAATCTGACGGACGCGCAGGCGAGGCGCCTCGGCATCCGCTATAAAACCGCAAAGGGCACGGCCTATGCGCACACGCTTAACAACACCGTCGTTGCGCCGCCCCGCATGCTTATCGCTTTCGTGGAAAACCATCTCAATGCCGACGGCAGCGTGAATATTCCCGCAGTTCTCCGTCCTTATATGGGCGGAAAAGATAAAATACTGCCAAGCCGTCCCGAAAAAAAATAAACCTTCCGCAGGCGGAGGGGGGCGGCGTTCCGAAAGCTCCGTTCCGCGGACCGCAAGACTATACCGCAAGACTATGAAGTATGTCTTTTTTGACATAGAATGCGCGTGCGTGTTCAAAAATGTTGCAAAAATATGTGCGTTCGGGTACGTCGTGACGGACGCGGATTTTTCGGTGCTCGAAAAAAAAGACATTCTCATAAACCCCCGCGGTAAATTCCGCCTGACAGGCAGAAAGGGGAAGGAGGGGCTGGTTCTGCCCTATGAGTACGGGGATTTCAAACAATATCCCGCTTTCCCCGCCGTTTACCCCGAAATCAAGGGCCTGTTGGAGGATAAAGACGCCGTTGTCCTCGGCCACGCGACGCTGAACGACGTCAATTATCTGAATCTTGAAACGAAGAGATACAAGCTCCCGTCCTTCCGCTTTCATTGGCACGATACGCAGTTCTTTTGGATGAATACCGAAAACGATTACGACAGGCAGGTGGGGCTCGGGGTCATGGCGAAGGCTCTGGGCGTGGAGTTTACCCCTCACCGCGCCGCCGACGACGCTTTTGCCACGATGAAGGTCTGCGAGGCGCTTTGCAAGAGAGAGGGCGTTTCCGTCGGCGGACTCGTTCAAAAATACGGTATCCGTGCGGGGAAAATCGCCGGCTATGCGATAAAAACGCCGGATTCGGAGGGCCTCGGCCGTCACATGCGGGAGAAGGAAACCCTCCGCGAGGAACACGCCAAAGCACATGAAGCCTTTTACCGCGTCGTCAACAAGCACATGAACAGGCGGAAGAAGGGCGGCTCTCTCGAAGGCAAAGTTTTTTGTTTCTCCAGAGAAGTGGAGGACGAAGTGGGAATATCCACAAGGCTCGTGCGGGCCATCTTCGACGCGGGCGGAAAGTATACATCCCACCCCGGAGAGTGCAACGTTTACATTGCCCGTGCCGAGGGCGGTACGCGCTATCAGAGCGCTCTCGACGGCGGCGCGGCTTTTATTCCGCTGGAGCAGATCGAGCAGGCCATGACGGAGGAATAGCCCGCCTTCTCCTTCAGAACGGCGGCCCCTGCAATTTTCCGGGGGTTCGCCCTTTGATCCGATCATGTACGTTTTACCCGAAAAATTTTTGACCCGTATGAAGGAAAGGCTGGGCAGTGCGTACCCCGCCTTTTTGGCGTCTTATGAAAGACCGCCGTACCGTGCCCTCCGCGTCAATACGCTGAGGATCTCCGCGGAGGAATTTTTGCGTCTCGCGCCCGAAGAATTCCGTTTGGGCGGGCGTTTCCTCGAAGACGGCACCGGCTTTTATACCGAAGGGGAAAAGCTCGGCGCGGACCCGTGGCATTTTGCGGGCCTTTTTTATCTGCAGGAACCTTCCGCGATGGAGGCAGGGGAACTTGCGGCGGAATGCAAGGGGAAACGCATCCTCGATCTCTGCGCCGCTCCGGGCGGAAAAGCGACGCATATTGCGCAAAAAACGGAGGGCGAAGGGATTCTCATCGCAAACGAGCCGGACTATAAGCGGGCGAGAGTCCTGATGGAGAATATCGAGCGCATGGGCATCGTAAACAGCGCCGTGATTTCCGCTTCTCCCGAAGTATTGGCCGAAAATTTTCCCGCGTACTTCGACCTGATTCTCGCCGACGCGCCCTGTTCGGGGGAGGGTATGTTCAAAAAGGAGCCGAACGCCGTCCGCGAATGGAGCGAGGAGAACGTGAAAATGTGCGCCGCGCGGCAAAAACGGATTCTCGGTTGCGCGGCGGAGATGCTCCGCGCGGGCGGCAAGCTCGTGTATTCCACCTGCACCTTTTCCGAAGAGGAGGACGAGTGGCAGACAGAGGATTTCCTGTCGTTGCATCCCGGTTTTTCTCTTTCCGTACAGCGCAAACTTTACCCGCATACATTCGGGGGTGAAGGGCATTTTATGGCGGTATTGGAGAAATCGCCCGATGGTTTCGGTTTGCCTGCCGGCGGGGAGAGCGCCCGTATCCGCAAGGCCTTCCCCGTTCACGGGAACGGCGCGGCGGAAAAGGCGTTCCGCCGCTTTTCCGAAGATTTTTTTGAGGACGGGATGACGTTCGAAGGCAATATTCATACTTCCGCGGACGGCAGGATGTATCTGGTTCCATGCGGCATGCCCGCCTTCGGAGACGCAACTCTCTTGCGCCCCGGCGTGGAGCTCGGGGAATGGGACGGTAAAATTTTCAGGCCCGCCCATGCCCTCGTCATGGCGTTCGGCTCCCGTGCAAAGAGAAAATTGTCTCTTTCGAGGGAGCGTGCAAAGGCATACCTTCACGGAGAAACGCTGCCATGCGGGTTTGATAACGGCTGGGTGGCGGTCACGGTTGACGGATTCCCCTTGGGGCTCGGGAAAGCCGTCGGCGGTACGTTAAAGAATCACTATCCGAAGAATTTGCGGCTGAGGACTTATAATGCCGGTTTGTAACACAAAAATGCCGCCCGCATAGCGGGCGGCATTTTTGTATTCGGCTCCCCGCGACGGGCGGGGAAATAACCGTTATTCGTCGTAAGGATCGGGTCCGTCGTCTTTCCCGGACGAAGGCTCTTCGGGCACTTCGGGCGCCGCAGGCGTTACGGGTGCGGGTTTCGCCTTCTTTGCCTGTTTCTTCTTCACGGGCATTCCGCCCTTCTTGCGTTTCTTATTCAGTACGGTGCGGACAATGACCGCAACGACCGCAAAGATCGTAACAAACGCGAGTACGGAGGAGGAAAGCACAAGCCAGATGTTCGTTTCGGATCCCTCGGCTTTCTCTTCTTCTTCTTCCTCTTCCTGTTCGCCGGCGGAATCGGATTCGGGCTCGTATGGCGTGATACTCTGTTCGAGAGGAGTAAAGTCAAGGTAGACGGAATAAGAAGGATTTGCGGGATTGGCTTCATCCGCGCCGTAGAGCAAGCCGTCTTCGTCATAGCACTTGAGCCATACCGTCCCTTCGCTGTAAGAGGATTGCTTGTAATTCTCCCACTTGTTGTAATCGACGCCGTCGTGCTCCCTGTCGTGGCGGAGATAGGCCGCGGAATCGAAGAACGTGAAGGTGTAGTAGAGGGCGAGGTTCTCGTTGAGCTTTTCGGGATCCCCCTCGAGCCGGTTTTCCTCCTTTTCAAGGAGAAGTCCCTTTGCGCCGACTTCGCCGTCACGGAGATCTTCGAAGTTGGAGATGGAGCCGGAATTGTAAGCGTCGAAGAATACATAGCCGCCTGCGGGGATACCGTCCTTCGCGTTGGAACGGTCGCCCGCCCAAACTTCGAGACGGTACGTCTTGGGCGCACTGCCCGTACGGACATAGAAATTGACTTCGACCCACTTGTCCGCATTGGCGTCCGTCCCCGTAACGGTGACGGCACTCTCGTACTTCTTGCCGTCCGCATTTTCGTAATTGTAGCGGAGAATGCTTTCGCCTTCGTATTCGGCGGGAAGTTGGGCTATCTCCTGGCTGTAGTTGCCATCGTCAAGATAGCCGTAGTATTTTCCGTCTGCTTCATTAAAGTAGAATGCCGTGATTCCGTCCGAAGTGATAAGATTACCGTTTTCATCCTCTTTGTAATTCGCAAAGTTCGCATACATCTTTTCATCGGACGTATCTTTCGAGGAATAGAGCCCGTTTGCTTCGAGATAGAAGAGGACGTCCGTCTTCTTGTTGAATCCGTCGCTTTCGGGATCGCAGCGGAGAATGTTGCCGCTGTCGTCATACCAATAAGTGAGTTTGGGAACGGAAGGGGCAAGCATCGTGTCGAGCCCCTCCGTGAGATCGGAAGTGTCGAGCAGGTAAATATACGCCGCGGTGCCCTTTGAAACTTTGAGGCGGAGCGAGATGCGCTGTGATGTGCTCGCGGAGATCGTCGTTTCCATCGTGCGGCTGATGAAGCCGTAGGACGCCGTGGGAGCGGAAGAGGTGTTCATGATCACGAGGGGCTGGTTGGCCTCGCGCGGGCTTTGGCCTCCGTTCTCGCCGAAAATCTTGCCCCACCATTCGTCTGCATCCGCGGTCTGTCCCGCGATTTGGCCGAGCGCCTTCGCCCATGCGGGAGCGCCTTCGCCCGCTGCGAGATCCATGTAGTTCTTCGCGTATTCCTTCCTGAGGAGCCCCGCTTCCACGCCTTCGGGAATCTCGTTCTGATTGCCGTCTTCCGTAAAGAGGTTGGAGCCTGCCACCGCGCCCGTGAAGGAGGAAGGGGCCGCCGGATTTTCCTTGATGTCCGAGGAGGCGGACGCCGTATCGAAGCGGGAATCGTCCTGCGCATAGGAGGTCAGGGAGACTTTCTGCGCGTAGGTGCCCGTGGAGGCGTAGCCGTACTGCGTCTTGGTGAGATCCATCATCTTGAAGTCGGTGAAGGCCGCATAGCCGTCGCAGTAATCCGAAGCCCCCGTGCCCTGTACCGTCGTTGTGCCGAAGGTGAAGTCGAGGTGGAAAGTCTTGGCCGTTTCCGTCTCGTTGGAGACAAAGAAGAAGCACTGCACCCAACCCCGGTAGATGTCCGTCAGTTCTTCCTTAGAGCTGTCGATCGTGACGGGAGCAACCGTCTTGGTATCGAAGGGGGCGATCGAGGTCTTTTCCTCGCCGTCGACGAGGGTCACGCCCGCGCCCTTCCCGGAGCGGACGTCCCATGTCTTGACGAAGAAAGAGACGATCTTTCTCGTATTGGGCTGAAGGGTGAAAAGTTCGTCGTTCTTCACCGTCGCGGTGTAGGCCGCGCCGTTGGTGGAGAGAAGCATGAGTACGGGGACGTCTTCCTTTACGCCGTTCGATGCGGTAAAGGGGAATTTGTCTTTGAAATCTTTTTCGAAGATGTTCTTGAGATAGCCGTTCTCCCCGGCCTTGGTTTCAAGTTCGCCGTATGTCATGATGCCGACAATACTCTGCCGTTCCTGCGGCGTCGTGCCGTCGTCGCGGTTATCTCCGACGTAGGAGTAATATGTCTTGTTGTCGGAAACCTTCTCGGAGGTCAGCCCTTCTTCAAAGTCCTCCGTGAGCAGCTGGCCCATCGTGAGGGCGCCGAAATCGTCGGAGAGGAGATCGAGCGCATAGACGGGAGAGGCGTTCATCGTGTCGCGGTCGAAGATTTTGTCTTTGGAATCGGAGTTGACGTCGCACTTATAGAGCACGTCGGCGGTCTTTTCTTCGTATCCGTCGGCGCGCGTCTTGGTGACGGTTACATCGTCGAAGAAGGCATACCCGTCCACGTTCTCGTAACGGTTGTCGGAAGAATTCCCCTGGCCGAGGCCGAGCTTGATACGGAACGTCGTCGTGGCATAGGTGTTGCCGCGCACATGTACGGTGTATTGTTGCCACTCTCCGCCCGTGCGGATGTTCTTGATCTGCATTTCGGGGAGCGTCGTGCCGCCGACGGTGTTGATGACGGCGATGTACGCACCGCCCTTGGAGCGGACCTCTTCCTTGTCGCCCACGGTGTGCTCCGCGTCAAACCAGTGATACAGATCGTCCGTGCGTACCCATACGGAAATTTCCGCCGCCGCGCCCGCTTCGAGGGTGATGGTCGTGGAAGAGGTATAATACTGCGCGGTGCCCATGACGTCGTCCGAAATGCGCCTGTTGTGGATCATGAGGATGGATTTCTCGTCCTCTTTCGCGCCCGTCCTCGGCGCAGGAACCTTGCCTTTGTCCGTAAAATCGGACTTCAGGTATTGGATGTCCTCATAGTCGATGGAATATTTGTAGTCGCCGTACAGAGAGAATTCATCCGAAGAATCGACGCCGTAGTACTTGTAAAAGAGGAGACGGTCATAGACGCTTGCCTCTTCCCAGTGTGCCTCCGCGTCGGCGGCGGCGCTTTCGGTGAGTTCCTTTGCGGTAAACGCCGTATCGCTCTCGTTGGTGCCGATCTCGGCCTCCGCGCCTTCGGGCACGAGGCTGTAGGATGATTTCGTAAGCATGTTTTCCCATTCTTCCGTATTGACGATCCCCGAGGCGGTGATGGAGGAAGGGGAACCCGACGTGAACGACCAGCTTGTGGGCGAAGAAATGAAGGAACGCTTGTCCTCGGGCTTTGTGTCCCGTTCGGAGAAAAATTCAAAGTTACCGTTGCGGAGAAGCTGGGTATCCGTCGCGGAGTTTGTCTGCTCATCGTCGTCTTCGCCGCCTTCGCCGCCCTCCTCCGTGCCGCCGCAGGCCGCGAGCATGCCCAAAGTGAAGGTGGCGCACAGAGCGGCGGAGAGCGCTACGAGCGTCCCCCTGCGTTTTCCGTGAAAAAAGTGTTTCGCCATATTTCCATCCTTTACGGCGGGAGCCCTCGGGCCCGCCGCTACATTTTTTGAGTTACGTCCCTATTTTAATATAAAATGCAATTCTTAGCAAGCAATTCCGCGTGACTTCAATCAAAAAAAGAGAAATTTTTTTCAAAACTCACATACTTTTCAAAAAAGAAGGTCCGCAAAGGGGGGCATTATGGGTGGAAAAGGTGGAAAAATGCGAAAAAAAGGGAATTACGTGGGAGAAAAAGTATGGAGCGGGGCGCTTCTCGGAGCGGTAAACGGGCTGTTCGGCGGCGGGGGAGGAATGGTGGCCGTGCCCCTTTTGGAGCGCTCCCTGCCCGCGCGCGCCGCCCATGCGACGGCGATCGCGGCCGTGCTTCCCGCAACCGCCCTGAGCGGGGCCGTCTATCTCTTCACGGGGAGGACGCCCGTACGGTTCCTCATCCCCTCGGCGCTCGGCGTCATGCTGGGCGGTTACTTCGGGGCAAAACTTCTTCCCCGTTTGCCCGTGCGCGCGGCGAACGTTCTCTTCGGGCTTTTGATGCTTGCCGCAGGCATCGGGATGGTTTTCTGATGTCGTTCTATCTCTTCTTCCTTGCTGGGATTGCGGGCGGCCTCCTCGGCGGCATGGGAATGGGGGGAGGGACGGCGCTGATTCCCATTCTCGTGCTCTTTCTGGGGGTGGAGCAGGGCGCCGCGCAGGGAATCAATCTCCTCTCGTTCGTGCCGATGTCCATCGTTGCCCTCTCCGTCCATGCGAAAAGCGGGCTTGTCAAGGGGAAAGAGGCCCTGCCCGTGGCGCTGTCCGCGCTTCTGACTTCCGCGCTCTTTTCCGTATTTTCGGGGTATGTCCCGTCCGCGCTTTTAAAACTTTCCTTCGGCGTGTTTCTCGTTTTTCTTGCGCTTGCCCGCCTGAGGAGAGCGCTTTTTCACGGAGAACGCACGCGCATGTGAATTTTTGTGAAAAAAATGTAAATTTTCGCAAAAAAGAAAAAAATTTTCAAAAAGGGTATGGACAAATCCCAAGCCGTATGGTACAATTAAGTTGTAATTTTGTATAGAATAGGATAATGTCAGCAAAAGGCCCTTCGGGGGAGATTCCGCAAAATTGCGACAGGTGACTATATGGAGAAAATTGGAATCATCGATTTGGGGTCTAATTCCGCCCGTCTTGTGATCGCCGAGATTTTCGACGAGAACTATTTTGTCATTACCGACGAACTCAAAGAGAGCGTGCGTCTCGGGCAGGATATGGACAGGGACGGCTTTTTGAAGCCGCAGAGAGTGGCCGAAACCATCAGCGCACTCAAGATGTTTAAGCGGCTCTGCGATGCGAGCGGGGTCGGGAAGATCATCGCCGTTGCGACGGCGGCGGTCCGCCGTGCAAAGAACCAGCGTTCTTTTCTCGACGAGATACAGGCGACGGTCGGCATCCGCTTCGAGGTCCTCTCGGAAGAGGCGGAGGCGACGCTTGTCTACCGCGGCGTGATCAACTCGATGGATATTCCCAAAGGGATTATTCTCGAGATCGGCGGCGGCAGCACCAAGGTCATCTACTACAACCGCAGGAGCGTCCTGCAATACATCTCTCTTCCCTTCGGTGCAGTGACCCTGACCGATCTTTTTAAGGGCGACGGCACGCCCGAGGAGCAGACGGCGCGCATCGAGGAATTTTTCACCGAACAGTTCAAGAAGATCGACTGGCTCGCCGCCGTGGAGCCCGATACGCAGATGATCGGCGTGGGCGGGTCTTTCCGCAATCTCTATAAAATCAACCGCATCGTGCGGAAATATCCTCTCAACACCGTGCACAATTACCAGTTCCAGACGGAAGATTTCCGCTCCATCTATGAGATGGTGCGCGTTTTGGACGTCGAGAAACGCAAGCGCATCCGCGGGCTCTCTCCGAGCCGTGCGGACATCATGCCCGCCGCCCTTGCCATCATCAAGGCGTTTACGGATTATCTGCACATCGAGTCCTTCACGATCTCCGGCTGCGGGTTGCGGGAGGGGATCCTGTTCAACCGTGCCGTTCCCATCACGGCGGAGCGGCCCATTTCCGACGTGCTTTCGTATTCCCTCAATACGCTCGTGAAGTTTTACGGCTGTGACGCGAAGCATGTGGAAAACACGGTCCATCTCTCCATCCAGCTCTTCAAACAGCTTCGCGTGTTGCATAAGTTCCCGAGGATCTATCTGAAGGTCCTGAAGATTGCGGCGAGCCTGCACGACGCGGGCCGGTGCGTGCGTTATTACAATCATCAGGACCACAGCCGCTATCTCATTCTGAATGCGGGGCTGTACGGCGCGACCCACCGCGAAATCGTCCTCGCCGCCTTTGTTGCGGGTTGCCACAAGAAGGAAGACATAAACCTCTCCGAGTGGGCGAAATATAAGGACATCGTCATGGAAGAGGACCTCGATGTGGTGAAAAAACTCGGGATATTGCTCAGGATTGCGGACTGTCTCGACCGAAGCGGCAAGGGTGCGGTGAAGGGAATCAACTGCGACGTGCTCGGGGATTCCGTCATCATGAAAACGGAGCCGTCGGGCGACGCGGCGCTGGAGATCCGCCAGGCAATGCTCGCCGCTCCCGAGTTCAAGAAACAGTTCAGGAAAAATCTGGAGATACTCTGATCTTTCGGAACATTTTTTTGTTTACCCCGTTCAAAAATTTTTTCGGATAAAAATATGAAACTGATCCTTGCGAGTAATTCCCCGCGCAGACGGGAATTGCTCGCGCAAATCTGCGAACAATTTACCGTGGTGCCCTCTTTGTACGATGAAGCGGCAAGGGGGCTTTCCGCATGCGAAACCGTTCTGCTCTTTGCCCGCGGAAAGGCGGAGGAGGTCTTCGGCCGCTTTCCCGGGGCCGCCGTGCTCGGCGCGGACACCGTAGTCGCCCTCGGCGGCAGAGTGCTCGGTAAGCCGGGAAATGCGTCATGCGCTTCGGAAATGTTGCATTTTTTAAGCGGAAAAACGCACAGCGTGTTTACGGGCGTGTGCCTTGTCACGGAAAACGGGGAAGACAGGTTTTATACCGAGACAAAGGTCACGTTCAATGAACTCAGCGACGAACTTATCGGCGAATATATCGAAAGCGTCCGTCCGTTCGACAGGGCGGGCGCCTACGGAATACAGGACGGGTTTCCGCTCGTTAAAAGCTACGCGGGAAGTTATACGGGCATCATGGGCCTTCCCGTGGAGGAAACGCGTTCCCTTCTTTTGGGGAGGAATCTCATATGACAAAGTTTGCGATCGATTTCGGGACGGCCGTTACGAAGATCTTTCAGCTCGGCAGCGGCAACGGGGTCGTGCTCGCGGAGGCGACCTGCGTCACCGTAGACAAACTGACGGGGGAGATCAAGGGTTTTGGCGACGAAGCGAAAAAAATCCTCGGCAAGACGGCGGAGACGAACGTTATTTTTCCCGTATACGAGGGGAAAATCGTCAATGAAGATCTTGCCGCCGGACTGCTCGCGTACTTTATGGGGAAGATCGGTAAAATGCGCGGAACGGAGGCCCTGTTCTGCGTCCCCTGCGGCTGTTCCAAAGAAGACCGCGCCTGCTATCTGCGCGTTTCCGGCCGCGCGGGGTTCTCGAAGGTCAGCTTTGCGGAGGTCCCCTATCTTGCGGCACTCGGCATGAACGTGCCCGTCTCCGAATCCAATCCGGCTTTTTCCGTAGACATCGGCGCGGGGAAAACGTCGCTTGCGGCCTTCTCCCTCGACGGCATCATCGCGGGGCTCAACATGAACGTCGGCGGCAACAATATGGACGTGCATATCATCGACCATATCGCCCAGGCCTATAATCTGAAGATCGGCCTCTCCACGGCCGAAAAACTCAAGAACACGGTGGGAAGCCTCATCCCGCATGACCATCAGAGTACCGTCGTGCAGGGGCGGGACATCACGACGGGCAAACCGCGGCAAGTTGTTGTCTATTCGGACGACATCGTGCGCCCCATTTCGGGCTACATCAATACGATCGTGGAATATGCGGAGCTCGTTTTGCGCAAACTGCCCGAAGAAGTTTCCGCCAACATGTGCAGGAGCGGGATTTACCTTACGGGCGGCGTATGTGAAATGCCGGGGCTCGGGGATTACGTCGCAGGACGTCTCCAGATGGATGCCCATGTGGCGGACGATCCCGAAATGGCGGCTGTGCTCGGCGGCGGCAGGGTGCTCGGCAATCCTTCCCTGCTGAATAAATTGCAGATGCAATGAACGGAAACCGTCACATAAGTGGCGGTTTTCGCTTGACTTTTTTGCATTGCCGTGCTAAACTACAGCCAAAGTCGGGGATGCGGGCAAGACGCGCCCCCCGCTCCGGGCATTCGGGGCGGGGCTTGATTTTTTGAAAAAGGAGCAGGTATGGACGAAAACGAAGAGATCGTAAAGGAGGCCGAAGCGGCCGCTTCCGGAGCGGCGGACATTAAGGCGCTCTATGAGGCAAAAATGCGCTTTCTCGGCCGACAGGGTAAGCTCATGCTTCTTATGCAGAGAATGAAGGAACTTGCCGTGGAGCGCCGTCCCGCCTTCGGGAAACAGGTCAACGCGCTGAAAGCCCGCCTCGAAGTGATGTTTGCGGAGCACGAGGCGTTCATGAAGGAGCAGGAGCTCGCAAAGAAGCTTACGGAAGAACATGTGGACGTCACCATGCCGGGCCGCAAAGCCGCAAAGGGGACCCTTCACCCCGTCACGCGGGTCAAAAACGAGCTTATAGACATCTTTTCGGCCATGGGATTCGAAGTATTCGAGGGCCCCGAGATCGAGAGTGATTACTACAACTTTACTGCCCTGAATACGCCCGCCGATCACCCCGCCCGCGATATGCAGGATACCTTCTATCTGACCGATGAGTTTCTTCTCCGCACGCAGACGAGCGCGGGGCAGATCCGCCTCATGAAAAAGAAAAAGCCGCCGATTAAGATGCTTTGCCCCGGCCGCGTATTCCGTTCGGATGACGACGCAACGCACTCTCCCATGTTCCACCAGATGGAGGGCCTTGTCGTTGACAAGGGAATTACGCTGTGCGACCTGCAGGGCATGCTGGATGAATTTGTGCGGACGATGTTCTCCGAAACGAGCAAGACGCGGCTCCGCCCGAGTTACTTTCCGTTTACCGAACCCTCCGTTGAGGTCGATGTGAGCTGCTACGTGTGCGGCGGCAAGGGGTGCCCGCTCTGTAAGGGCACCGGCTGGATCGAGGTGCTCGGCGCGGGAATGGTGAACAGGCACGTGCTCGAAAACTGCGGCGTTGACTCCGGAGTTTACACGGGCTTTGCTTTCGGTATGGGTATCGAGCGCATCGCAATGCTCAAATACGGTATCAATAATATTAAACTCCTTACGGAAAACGACGTCAGGTTTTTGGGTCAGTTCAAGGATTGAGGGGATATTATGAAAGTACCTTTTTCTTGGTTAAAGGAATATGTGGATATAGATATTCCGGCAGAGGAATTGCAGGAAAAGCTGTTTTCCTGCGGATTCGAAGTGGAGAAGCTCTGTTATGCCGGCGAAGGCGTCGAAAAGGTAGCCGTCGGCAGAATCGTGTCCTGCGAAAAACATCCCGATGCCGACAGGCTTACCGTCTGCCGTGCGGACTGCGGACAATACGGCCAAAAGCAGATCGTCACGGCTGCGGACAACGTCTTTACGGGCGCGTTCGTTCCCGTCGCCCTCGACGGGGCCACCGTGAAAGAAGGGGGAGGTATCCGTAAAATCAAGACGGGCAAACTCCGCGGCGTAACTTCCGAGGGCATGTTCTGTTCGGGCGCGGAACTCGGCATCAATGACGATTTTTACGCGGGAGCGGAGGTCAACGGCATTCTCATTCTGGACCCTGCCGGCGCTGTCCCCGGCGCGGACATCAGGCCCGTTGTCGGCATAGATGACTACGTTTTCGATATCGCGGTCACGGCCAACCGCCCCGATTGCCAAAGCGTTCTGGGGATTGCCCGCGAAGTGGCCGCCGTGCTCAAACGTCCGCTCCGCTCTCCCGCGCTCGGTTATACGGCGGTCGAAACGGACGCCGTAATTTCCGTCACGGTCAAAGAACCCGATCTTTGCCCCCGCTACATCGGCTGTTATGTCAAGGACGTCAGGATCGGACCCTCGCCGCTGTGGATGAAACGGCGGCTTGCCCTGTGCGGCATCCGCTCCATCTTCAACGTTGTCGATATTACCAACTACGTTCTCATGGAAATCGGGCAGCCCATGCATGCCTTTGACAGAAAATTTCTGAAGGGAAGCGGGATCGTCGTCCGCAGGGCCGAAGAAGGGGAAAAGATTGTCACGCTGGACGAAAAAGAATTTGCCCTTCACCCTGAAAATCTGCTTATATGCGACGAAAACCGCCCTGTTGCGCTTGCGGGTATCATGGGCGGGCTCAACAGCGGGATCAGGGAAGATACGTCGGAAGTGTTCTTCGAGGCGGCTTCTTTCGCCCGCGACAGCGTGAGAAAGACTTCGCGCGCCCTCGGCCAGCGCAGCGAATCCTCCGCCCGTTTCGAAAAGGGAGTGGAACCCCTTTGGTCACCCGGAACCGGCATGGCCCGCGCCCTTCACCTGATAGAGGAACTCGGTTGCGGCGTTCCCACTTCTTGTTACGCCGATGTTTGCGCCGTTTCCGCGCAGAAAAAAACCGTGACTACCTCTTATGCCGCGATAGACGGCCTGCTCGGTATCCATGTCCCGCAGGACGAGGTGGACGGCATTCTGGAAAGGCTCGGCTTCGAATCCGCCGCCGTGGCGGAATCTACGGAAAAACCCGAAGGCAAAAAGGAACTGTCCGTCCGTGTGCCCCTTTGGCGGAGCGACGTCGACGGTTGGCCCGACCTCGCCGAGGAAGTGATCCGTATGTACGGGTATGAGCACATAAAGCCGACTTTTTTGAAAAATGCGGCGGTTACGGTGGGAGGGCTTACCCCCGCGCAAAAGACCGAACTCAAATTCAAACGCACTTTGGCCGGCGAGGGCTTTATGGAGGCCTGCAACTATTCCTTCTGCTCGCCCAAGGACTTCGATATGCTCCGCCTTCCCCCGGATGCCCCCGAACGCAACGCGATTAAAATCTTAAACCCCATCAGTGAGGAACTTTCCGTCATGCGGACGCTTCTGTTGCCCGGCATGATACAGAACGTCGTCAGAAACGTGCGCCGCGGCAACGGGAGCGGGAGGCTGTTTGAACTCGCCAAGGTGTATCTTGCGAAGGAGCTGCCCTTAAAGGAATTGCCGGAGGAGCGCACCCGCGCCGTGCTCGCCCTTTGGGGAGAGGGGGATTTCTTCGACCTCAAGGGAGCGGTCGAAGCGGTAGGCGAGGCCTTTGATTTCAGGATGGATTTTGTAAAAGCCGAAAAGCCTTTCCTGCACCCCGGGGTCTCCGCCGTGGTGACGGTGGGGGAAAAGGAGGCCGGTTTCCTCGGCGAACTGCACCCCGAAATTGCGGAGGAACTCGCGCTCGATAAAAAAGTGTACATCGCCGAACTCGACTATGACGGCATGAAGGAGAAGTTCGGGCGCGACATATCCTATCACAATCTGCCGAAATTCCCCGATGTGGAGCGGGATCTCGCCGTCGTCGTGGATAAAGAAGTCACTTGTGCCGAGATGACGGAGTGCATTCTCCGTGCCTGCAAGGCGGTGAAGAGGGCGGACCTCTTTGACGTTTATTTCGACAGGCGGATCGGAGAAAACAAGAAGAGCATGGCCTTCCGTCTGACCTTCTCGCCCGCTCCCGATGCGGAAAACGGCCTTTCCCCCGAAGCCGTGGACGGATTTTTCAAAAAAATCGTGGGACATCTCAGCCGGAATTTCGGTGCGGAATTGCGATAAAACCGATGATAGACGGCGGCGGCGCAGGGAATGCGCCGCCGCCTTCGGCATCCGTGCGGCGGCGCGTGCGGGCTTTGGTATGAAAAACATAAATCAGGCGCAGAATTTCAAATAAAGTCAGCAACTAAATATCAGGAAATTTTTTAAGCATTGCCTAATAATATAGATATGGAATTGAATCTTGATGATAGGATAACGGCGAACATCAAGTTTGAAATCGAGCACTGCGGAAAGACCAAAGCCGATATAGCAAGGGCATTGGGGATCAAGCAATCTTCCTTATCCCAATACCTGTCGGGCAGGGCGCAACCGACGCTCGCCAATCTTTCCCGCCTCTGCAATTTTATCGGCTGTTCCGCGGATGACATTTTGGAGATCAAAAAGAATGCGGGATTCTGATATTCGTGCGCGGCGGCGCACGGCAAAAAAAAGACTTCTCCCCGAAGAGAAGTCTTTTTACGGTTTTTTTTATTTTTTCAGGCTCTGCAGAACGCTGTCGGGAGCCTGCTCGTAGCGGGCAAATTCCTGCGTGAAACGGCCGCGGCCCTGCGTCATGGAGCGGAGGCTTGTGGCATAGGTCAGAAGTTCCCCCTCGGGCGCTTCTGCCGTGACGACCTGAAGGCCGTCTACCGTGTCCATACCGATGATCCTGCCCCTGCGCTTGTTGAGGTCTCCCATGATGTCGCCGACGTACTGTTCGGGAACGGTGATTTTGAGTGAACAAATGGGCTCCAGAATCACCGGTTTTGCGCGGCGGATCCCGTCTTCGTACGCGAGCTTTGCCGCGGAGACGAAGGCGACTTCCTTACTGTCTACGGGGTGATATTTGCCGTCGAAAAGCGTCGCTTTCAGGTTGACCATCGGGTAGCCTGCGAGCACGCCTTTCTGGATGGCTTCGCGGAGGCCCTTTTCGACGGCGGGAATGAACTGTTTCGGCACAGTGCCGCCGACAACGGCGTCAACGAACTCAAACACGCCGTCCGCGGCGCCCGGTTCGAAGCGGATATCGACGACGCCGAACTGCCCCGCGCCGCCCGTCTGTTTCTTGTGCTTGCCCTCGGCCTCGGCCTTGCCCGTAATCGATTCGCGGTAAGCGACGGCGGGGGTGTTGAATTCCGCCTCTGCGCCGAACTTGGACTTTAATTTCTTCTTGATGATATCGAGCTGGACTTCGCCCTGTCCGCAGGCGAGGGTTTCGCCCGTCTCGTGGTTCTTGCGTATTAAAAACCCCTTGTCTTCCTCGGCAAGGCGGTTAAGGCCGCCGAATACCTTGTCTTCGGTGCCGCGCACCGCCACGGTGACCGCCATGGAAAGCGAGGGCTCCGGGAAAACGATGGGCTCGAACTGCACGGGGGCATTGGGATCGCAGAGCGTATCGCCCGTGCCCGTATTTGTAAGTTTCGCAACGACGCCGATGTCGCCCGCGGAAAGAGAGGCGACGGGGTCGAGCTTTTTGCCGCGCGCAATATAGAGGGAGTTGATGCGTTCGGTGGTATCGGTATTGGGATTGTATGCGTCCGTGCCCGTCCTGAGCACGCCGCGGGCGACGCGGATGTAATTCATTTTCCCTACGAACGGGTCGACGGCCGTCTTGAATACCTGCGCGGCGCAGGGTGCGTCCTCCGAACATTCCACGAGGACGGGCTCGTTTGTCCTGAGATCGGTTGCGGAGAGGCCCGCGCGTTCCGCCGCGTCGGGAACGTAATTGATGAGTTCGTCCATCAGGTTGATGACGCCCTTGTTGAGGAGCGCGCTGCCCGCGATCACGGGAACAACGCTGATGGTCTGTATTCCCTTCCGCAATCCGTTGACGGTGTCTTCCTCGGAGAGGGAGCCCTCATCGAAGTATTTATCGAGGAGTTCTTCGTCGTTTTCGGCGGCGGATTCCTGAAGGACGGCCTGCATCTCTTCAAGCTCGCTTTGATAAGCTGCGGGGACGGGCTCTTCGGAGACGCCCTTATCGGAAAATTTATAGGCCTTGCCCGTAATGACGTTGATGTAACCCGTCATCTTTTCGCCTTCCATGACGGGGATCTGGATGGGCGCGATCTTGCCCTTGTATTTTTCCTGCAAGGCCTGCACCGTGCCGTGATAGTTGGCATTTTCCTTGTCCATGCCGTTTATGAAGATGAAGAGCGGTTTTTTGTGTTTGAAGCAGTAGTCGAGCGCCTTCTCCGCGCCGACCGTCACGGCGCCGTTTGCCCCCATCACGACGAGAGCCGCACCGCATGCGCGCATTGCGGAGTTGAATTCCGCCTCGAAATCGTAGAAGCCGGGCACGTCGAGAAGGTTGAATCTGACGCCTTTCCAAGTCAGATACGCGCAGGCGAGCGAAACGGAAGAGTGCCGCGCAATCTCCTGTTCGTCAAAGTCGCACACCGTGGTGCCGTTTTCGATCCTGCCCATGCGCTCGATGGCGTTTGCATTGAAGAGCATTGCCTCGCACAGCGTTGTTTTACCTTCGCCGGAATGCCCGACGACGGCGATGTTGCGAATGTTTTTAGCTGTAACGCTCATATTCGTTCCCCTTGATGGATTTTTGCCTTTTATAAGGCAGATTTCCTTTCCATTATACCCCATATTTGCGAAAAATCAAGAGGAAAACGGAAAAAAGTTTCATTTTTTGTTTTGTAATTTCTATATTTCCGTGCCGCACGGGTTTGCCCGCTGCCGCCGGGAGCGAAAATATTGCTTTTTTACGGAAAGTATGGTATACTGCATGCATGAAAGTCTGGGCGATCAGCGATTTGCACCTTTCGGGGCTCTCCAACAAACCGATGGACGTGTTCGGGCCCGATTGGGAGGGGCATTTCGACAAAATCAAGGCCGATTGGCGCGGCAAGGTCGGGAAGGACGACATAGTCCTCCTCGGGGGCGACACTTCGTGGGGCATGAAGCTTTCCGAAGGTATGTACGACGTCGCTTCCCTGCGGGGCCTCGCGGGGAACAAGGTCTTTATCCGCGGCAATCACGACTTTTGGTGGAACGGCATTTCCAAAGTCAGGGCCGCAAAACCGGATGACAGTTTTTATTTTTTGCAGAATGATTGCGTCAAATTCGGGAACGTCGTCATTGCGGGTTCGCGGGGCTGGACCTGTCCGGGGAGCGCGGAATTTACGGAGCAGGACAGGAAGCTGTATATGCGCGAGGCCGAGCGTTTCCGCCTCGCTTTCCGCGAGGCTGAAAAGGTCAGGGAGGAAGGAGATAAACTGATTGCGCTCATTCATTTCCCGCCGATGGGGCTGAAGCAGGAGGATACGCTCTTCACCGACCTGTTCGGTAAAAACCGCGTGGACATTGTCGTTTTCGGGCACCTTCACGGCAGCATATACTTTCCCCTGAAGTGCGAGAAGGACGGCGTCGAATACTTTTTGACCTCTTGCGATAAGACAAGGTTTTCTCTTACGCGGGTCCTATAGGGACGGAATGGTTGCGCCGCGGGCGGACGCGCGGCGGGCCCGTTTTTCCGCCTGCCTTGCGCGGCCTTGCCGAAGAAAGCGCGGTAAGCATATTCTCCGCGTTGCCGTCATACGCTATCGTATGGAACAATATACAAGGCCAAAGGAAGAGGTCTTCGGACTGGTTGGCGGCGGCGAAGGGGGCCTGAGCACAAAAGAGGCGGAGCGCCGCCTGCAAAACGGTAAAAATATACTCAAAGAGGGAAAGAAAAAGAGCAAACTCGCCCTCTTTTTTTCGCAGTTTAAGGACCTGATGACGCTTATTCTCATCGCCGCGGCCTGTCTTTCGGGCGCGCTGGCTTTTGTCACGGGGGACATGGGCGAAATGGCCGACACGGCCATCCTCCTCTGTATCATCCTGTTGAACGCCGCCGTCGGATTTTTGCAGCAGTACCGTGCCGACCGCGCCATCGAACATTTGAAGGAGCTGTCGAAGAGCACCGCAAAAGTTGTGCGTGACGGGCGGCTTATCGAAATCGACGCCTCCGGACTTGCCGTGGGAGACGTCGTGGAGCTTGCCGAAGGGGACCGTGTGCCCGCCGACTGCCGCGTGATTTCCGCCGAAGATTTCCGCGCCGACGAATCTGCGCTGACGGGCGAGAGCCGCCCCGTGAAAAAGTTTGACTGTGTTGTCTCTTCTTCCGCGCTTTCGGAAAGGAGCAACACCGTGCACATGGGGACCTTTTGCGTGCGGGGGAATGCCAGATGTATCGTCGTCGGCACGGGCATGAACACCGAAATGGGAAAAATTGCGGACTTATTGTCTGAAAACGAACAATCCATGAGTCCGCTCGACAAGCTTATCGCAAAGCTCGGCAGGATCATCACCGCGGCCGTTCTGTCCGTTGCGGCCGTACTATTTTTGGGCGGTTTATTCACACGCAGGCTGAGTTTCTTGCAGAATGTCATGAACGCCGTGGCTATCGCCGTGGCGGCCATTCCCGAGGGCATGGGAGCCGTCGTCACCGTGATTCTCGCGATGGGCGTCAAACGCATGGCGGCGGACAAGGCCGTTATCAGGAAACTTTCGGCCGTAGAAACGCTCGGCGGGTGCTCCGTCATCTGTTCGGACAAGACGGGCACGCTGACCAAAAACAAAATGACGGTGGAGGAGATCGCCACCGATTTTTCCGTCCCGCAGGAGCGATACACGGGTACGGAGCGGCAACAAAAATTGCTCGCCTGTATGCGGATTTGCCACACCGTCAAGGGAAACAGGGGCAACTATGTGGGCGATCCTACCGAAATCGCGCTCGTGGAATTTGCCGACCGTTGCGGCGTGACAGTATCGCATGAGACCGTCGGCGGCACACCCTTCACCTCCGAGCGCAAGATGATGAGCGTGCTCGTCAAGGAGAACGGTAGCCTCCGTCTTTATGCCAAGGGCGGCGCGGACGTCGTTCTGAAAAAGTGCGCTTATGTGCTGAAAAACAATAAAAAAGTCCCCCTTTCGGAGGCGGACAGGAGAGAGATTTTTGCCCGCGAGCAAAAATTTTCCGCGGATTCCATGCGCGTCCTTGCCTTTGCGGAAGGGGAACGGGAAGAGGCGGAGCTTACTTTTTTGGGCCTTGCCGCCATGCTCGACCCGCCCAAAGAAAACGCAGGAGAGGCCGTTGCCGCCTGCAGGAGAGCGGGCGTCAAGACGGTGATGATCACGGGCGATTCCGCGGGGACGGCCTTTGCCATTGCTTCCCGCCTCGGCATTGCGAAGGGGAAAGAGGAGGTCATCACAGGGGAAGAGATGGACGCGCTCGGCGAAAAGTATGCGGCGCAGGCGGAAAAATATTCGGTATATGCGCGCGTTTCGCCCCGCCACAAACAGGAAATCGTCAAGGCGCTCCGTGCGAAGGGCGAAGTTGTTGCAATGACGGGGGATGGGGTGAACGACGCGCCCGCCCTGAAGGCCGCGGACATCGGCGTTGCGATGGGATCGGGTACCGACGTCACCAAAAACGCCGCGGACATGGTCATTACCGACGATGATTTTTCCACGGTTGTGAAGGCCGTAGAGGAGGGGCGGAACGTCTTTTTCAATATCAAAAAGACGATCTCCTTCTTCCTTTCCACAAATCTTGCAGAGGTTCTGTGCGTGCTGATAGCTTCCCTCTTTCTGTGGAAATACGACTTTCTGACCTCCACCCAGCTCCTTTGGATCAACCTCATCACGGACTCTCTTCCCGTACTTGCGCTCGGCGTCGAGCGGGCGGAGGGCGCGATGCTCCGTCCTCCCGTCTCGGACAGGGAAATCTTTTCGGCTCCGTCCCTTCTGCGCATGCTCTTTTTCGGATGTGTGCAGGCGGCGGTCGTCATCGGGCTCTTCGTATTCGGCCTCCGCTACGGGAACGGCGTCGCCTCGACGATGGCCTTTCTCACGATGTCCCTTTTAGAACTCCTGCACGCCTTCAACGTGCGGGGGGAGGACCTGCCGATCCGTCCGAAGGATTATTTCTCCAACAAAATCCTGCTCTTTACGGCTTTTCTCGGCATTGCGCTCAATGTGCTTCTCGTGCTTGTGCCCGTGTGCAGGGAGGTGTTCGATCTCACTGCGCTCGGCGGCACGCAGTGGCTTGCGGTGGCGTGCTGCTCTCTCTCCGTGCTCCTTGTCGGGGCGGTATACCGCGGGGCGGAGCGGCTTGCGCGGGAGTTCAGAATGCCGAAAAGGTATAGCCCTCGGCGCGGAAATGCTCAATAATGCAGGGCAAGGCCTCTGCGGTCGGTTTGTGCGTGGCCGAATCGTGCAAAAGGAGAACGACGGGATCCTTGCCCTTTGCCGTCCTGACGGCGGAGGCGTAGAGGGCTTGGGCGTCCGCGCCACGGATCTCCTCGTCTCCGCAGACGGCGTTCCAGCTGACGATAGTGTAGCCTTTGCGCCGCAGAAGTTTTTCGGAGGCGGGATGTTTGCCGCCGCCCGGAAAGCGGTAGACGCGGGGAAGGACCCCCGTGACGCGCCGTATCGTCTCCGCGCAGGTATCGGCATCCTTCAGAAGGGCCTCCGCAGAGCTGTAAATCTCAGAATACACATGCGTCTGGGAATGGACGCCGAGGGTATGGCCCTCCGCCGCGATGCGGCGCAGGGTTTTTTCTCTGCCGTTTACCCTGTCTCCCACAATGAAGAAGGTGGCCTTCACGTCCTCCTCCTTCAGGATGTCCAAAACTTTTTCGGTGACAGACGTGCTCGGCCCGTCGTCGAATGTAAGGTAGATTTCTTTTTCCGCCGCGGCGTAAGAGATGGCGGGGACGGCCGTCATCCGTGCGCCGAGCCCTGCAAGCAACAAAAGAAGTGCGACGAACAGCATGATTGCGGGTATATATCTTCTTTGCATAACTCAAGTTTGAATAAATTTCCGTAAATTATTTACTTTTTGATTTGTTTGTGATATACTTTACCCATGCGGCGTTTTTCGGAGGGGGAAAGTGCCGCTTTGTGCAGGGTAAAGCTATCGCGGTGAGGGGAAGCCCTTGCCTTACGGCCTGTGCGGCGGGCAGATTTTCCGCGGGGCGGGCGTCCCGTCCTCCGCGGCTTTCTCTGTATTGATAACCGGGGCCGTGGATGATGGAAAATACGGCAATCCATCGAAGATTATGATTATGGAGTATACATATGATCACACAAAAGTTTTTTGCAAAGACATTGGACGGGAAGGACGTCACGATGTTTACGTTGCACGACGGCGATTCCCGCTTAAACGTTCTGGATTACGGCGGCATTCTTCAGAGCCTCTTTGTGCCGGACAAAAAGGGAAATTTGACGGACGTGCTTCTCGGATATAATAATGCCGCGGGCTACGAGCGTTGCGGCGGATATCTCGGCGCCCTCATCGGCCGGTTCTGCAACCGGATCGGCGGGGGAAAATTTACGGTTGACGGAAAAACATACGAGCTGTACTGCAATGACCGCGGAAACCACCTTCACGGCGGCAAGGCAGGGTTCAACAGAAAATTCTGGAATGCGGAAGTACGGGGGGACGACCTCGTCCTTTCCCTCCTGTCCCCCGACGGCGAGGAGCATTACCCCGGCAACCTGAAAGTGCAGGTGACATATTCCTTCAGGGACGGCGAGCTGAAGATACGTTACCGCGCGGAAACAGATAAAAAGACGGTGGTGAATCTTACGAACCACGCCTATTTCAATCTGAACGGCGAGAGCGACGGGAGTATCCTCAACAATCTTCTTTGGATCGATTCCGACATGATCACGCCCACAAACCCCGCGATGATTCCCGAGGGCGGCTACCGCGTCGTAAAGGGCACGCCGTTCGACTTCTCCGAAAAGAAGGAAATCGGGCGGGACATCGGCGAGGCGGACATCGACCTGAAGCAGGGCAACGGGTATGACCATTGCTACGTCCTGAAGAATCCTCACGGGGAATATGTGCTTTATGCCGCCGCCGAGAGCAGAAGGACGGGGATCCGCATGAGTTGCTACACCGATGCGCCCGCCGTGCAGTTCTATTCGGGCAACGGGCTCCGGCAGGAGGGCAAGCACAACTACTACGGCAAGCGGGCGGGATTCTGCCTCGAAACGGAGATGATCCCCAACAACGTCAACGTCGGGGAATACGCCGCGAGGGGAAGTTCCGTTCTGGATGCAGGGGAAGTCTACTCCTACACCGCCGCATACAAGTTCGACATTGCAAAGTAATTCGGATCATGAGCAAAAAAACAACGGTTTACGAGGATGAAGAGCGCAAAAAACAGGAGCGCATCAAAAAGAGGCAGGCACAGATCGAAAAACATCTCGTGACCTGCCCGCATTGCGGCGGGAAAGTTCTCGACCATTTGACGGAATGCCCCAAGTGCGGCGGCGCTCTCGTTCCGCGCGGCTATAGGCCCATGGACCCCAAAAAGTTAAAGGTATTCAAGGCTGTCGGCTGGGCCGTCGGCATCGCGGGCGTTATCGCCGTCATTCTGATCGCGGTCTTGTACCGCTGAGCCCGAGAGCGTAAAGCGCACACGGCCGCGGGCCTTTTTTTGCTTTTTCCGCCACTCTACCGTGAGTAGAGTGGCATTTTTTTCGGATAGAGTCTGTATTTTTCGGGTAGAAAAGGGAAAAATCAAAGTAGCGGAGAGGACCGTTACAATAGGTAGCTTTTTTGCCTCCCCCGTGCTATCATCGGAGCATGAAATCCGGAGGTAACATATATGGAAGCCGTCGCCGATAAAAAAAAGTCTCAGCCTTTCTATACCAAGGGAGAGGAAATCTTCAACGCCGTCTCGCACATCGTGGGCGGCGCGATCGGGCTCGCCGTCTGGGGCATTCTTCTCTATCTGACATGGGGGAACGCAGTCCGTATGCTTGCCGTTTCGGCATTCGGCTTCGGCATTGTCGTCCTGTATACGATGAGCGCGCTCTATCACTTTCTGCCAAGCGGCAGGGGCAAGCGGGTGTTCCGCATATTCGATCACTGTACGATCTTTTTGCTTATCGCGGGCACATATACGCCCTACTGCCTTATCCCGCTCTACGGCACAACGGTAGGGTGGACCGTTCTCGCCGTCGAGTGGGGCATAGCCGCCGCGGGGATCACGATGAATGCCATTGCCATGAACAATAAGGTTGTAAAGAGCATTTCCATGGTGTTTTACGTCGTGGGCGGATGGCTTGCGGTTGTATTTTTTCCCGTGCTTTTAAAGGTCGTTTCGCTCAGCTGCGTCCTGCTCCTCCTCTTCGGCGGCATTGCCTATACCGTCGGGATAGGGTTTTTCGCCTTGGGCAAAAAGGTCCGCTATTTCCACTCCGTCTGGCACCTGTTCACGATTCTGGGGACCGTGCTCCATTTCGCAAGCATTGTTATGATGATTGTCTGAGGGGACGGTCTGCCGTGCCCGTCAGCTCTTGGTGCGCACGTTTGTCTCGATTTCGGCGCCGATGCCGAACGGAACAATGTCTTGGAAACGGGAGTATTTTTTCAGGGAGGAGCGGTAAAGATCCTGTTTCAGCTTAAACAGATCGCAGCCCTTTTCCCGGCAGACGTCCCACAGTTTCCGTATATGGTCCGATAAAATTTGTTCGGCGGAGCGCAACGCTTCTTCGGGCACTTCGTCCGACGAAACGTCGTCGATGGCCGCGGAGATTCCGCGGCAGCACAGCCGTACCGTGAGAGAGAGGGAAAACCTGACTTTGGGGGTTTCCTCCGTTTCGAGCGAAACGCCCCCTTTGTTCTCGAGCACCGTAAGCGTGACAGGTCCTTCCTTGTCCATCGCGTTGAAGGTCCCCGTGTATACTTCGCCCTTCAGGAGCGAGAAAGCGAAAGTTTCCTCGGGGGAGAGCAGTCCAACCATTTTACCCTCACGGAAGATTCCCGTCTCGTTTGCGGTGTAGATCATTTGCTTTTTCTCCTGTCCGCCGGAGCCGCCCGGACTTTCGTTGCCGCCCGGTTCCTGCGCTCCTTCCTGTTCGCTCATGCGTACAAAGGGAAGATACCCGCTCTTTGCAACGCCGAAATAGGAGACCGAAAAATCTTTCAGCGTGCTCGGCATGACTTTTCCCGATTTGACCGCCGCGTCCGAAAAGAGTTTCGTGATGGCAAGGGAGGATGTGTCGTCGATCGCGCTTTGCGAGGAGAGCATTTCGCCCGCTTTGCCCTCGCATGCGGCAAGATAGCAGGAATCGGGCATATATTCGCTTCTCAAAAAATAATCCAACCCTCCGTAGACGTCTTCTTTTACCGTTTCTTCCCCGAGAAGAAGCAGATTGCAGAAAACGAGTTTCGGCACCCAGCCCGTCTTTGTATAGAGCATGGAGATACAGTCGGAGACGGTTTTGCCTTCCGTCTCTATCTCCACGGAGGACGTGCCCCCCGTCGTTCTGTCGCTCCCCTTGGGGACGGCGATCTGCGATGAAAGGGTATAGCCATCTTCCGTCTTGTCGATGCCCGCCGCAAGTATGACGGCGGTTTTTTGCACGTCCACGAGCCCGAAATCGTTCGAAAAAAAGGCAAACAAAATGATTGCGAGCAGGATAAGATAGAGTTTCATCGGGATCGTCTTTATAAATTTATGCGCGTTCATGGTTCCTCCTCAAAAACAGGGAAAGCGGCGGCAACAGGATGCAGAAGGCGGGAAAGATCCAGACCGCGGGCCCCGTGATGAATTCCATGACTTTCCCGAACCGGTTGTCCAAAAGATACATAAGCGCGAGAAAGACGCCGTTTACCGCGACCGAGAGAATCGTCGCAAGATGTTTTTTTCTTCCGAACGGCTGCAAATAGCAGTCGATTCCCGCCTGCAGGGGAACGGCGGCCCAGAACGCCATAACGAGGGCAAGCGCATAGATAAACAGAAAGTCTATCCTCCCGAGCACGGTGATACCCGAAAAATATTTGGAAGTTTTTGCGATGGCAAAATATTGGTTCGCGGCAAAATCCCCGAATACGGCGTAAAACACCGCAAGGAACAGGAGCACGCCTGCCCCGCCCGCGAGATAAAAAAGCGTTCCCTTCCACGCCGTGCCCTTTTTATAGTCGATGCGCCCGAGAAGCATCAGAAGGATTGCCCCGTCGAAGAACCAGCCCGAAGCGGCGGAAAGCGCCTTGAGGTTCCCCTCGAATCCGCCGCCCCCGACGGGCAGGAGAGCGCCGAAATCGGTTGAGGCTATCGATAAAACCAGAATCCCCGCGAGGCCCGTGACCGCAATCGGGCCGAGTATATCCCACACCCGCCCCTGCGAGCCGAGCGGCTTTGCGCACAGATACACGCTGAACACGAAGAAGGGCGCAAACGCCGCAAGCGAGGGCAGGGTATCGTAGAACACGCTCTGCACGAACAGCCTCTGCTCGAGCAGGGGAACGAGGGCCGCATAGAAGTAAAAAACGGACAATACCGAGAGGATCGCGATACTTGCTGCTTTGCCGAATGTATTTTTCAGAAGCTCATACAAACTGCATTTGTTTTTGGAGACGAGGAGCACGGCAAAAACGACGGCCGCCTGCACGAGATAGCTGATAAGCATGGGGAACAGAAGGTCGTTTTTTGCGTACCGCGCGAGAAGGGAAGGGAGAAAGACGAGCTTTCCCACGGGCATGACGCAGGCGAGAAAAAAATATAGCTGGCGGGTGGAAATTTTGTTCATTTCAGCCTCCTCTTGTTTTTGCTCCCGATGCTTTCGGGCCGCAGTTTCAGCGAGCCGAGATTGTATTTTACCACGCTGTCCCGCAGGTCCCGCCCGATCATCGGCGCAAACGGGGCGAGAAGGGGGACGCCGAAATTTTCGGTCGTGACGAGATATAAAATGATGAAAGCGGTTGCGAGAATGATGCCGTACGTCCCCACACTGCCTGCAACGAGAAGCATTATAAGCCGCAATACGCTCGTCTGTTCGATGAGATTGGGGACGGCGTACAGTCCTATTCCGGAGAATGCGATGATGATGATCGCGGGCGTGGAGACAAACCCCGCCGAGACCGCCGTTTCCCCCAGAACGAGCGCACCGACGACCGAGAGCGCCATGCCGACGTACTTCGGCATGCGGATGGACGCCTCGTTGAGAACTTCCAGAACGAAGAGCACGAGCAGCATCTCGAGCGAAGGCGAAAAGGGAATATCGCGGATGCTTCCCGCGATCGTCAGAAGAAGTTTGACGGGGAAGAGCTGAAGTTTGAAAAGTTGCGCCGCCACATAAAAAGCGGGCAGATATATCGCGGCAAACAGGGCAAGAAAGCGCAGGATACGGGTAAACGTCGCGCGGTAAGGCGGGACGAAGTAGTCTTCGCTCGACTGAAAATCTTCGATGATGAGATAGGGGAGCGTCAGGGCAATGGGCGAGCCGTCCACGAGCAGGCCCACCCGTCCCTCGGCAATCTTCGCGCAGAAAATGTCGGGCTTTTCCGTCGTACCGATCTGTTTCACCAGCGAATAGGGGCGGGAGGAGAGAAAGTGGGTGAGATAGGATGAATCGGCGATGATGTCTATATCTATTTCGCCGAGTTTTTTCTTGACCTCTTCCACCGTTTCCCGCACGGAGGTGCCGTCGAGATAGCACAGGGCGACGGCGGTCTTGGAGCGGCGGCCGATCTCCATGTTCTCGATGCGCAGTTCCGGCGTCTTGAGGCGGCGGCGGACGAGGGAGGTGTTGATCTTGACGTCCTCGATGAAACCCTCGCGCGGGCCCTTGACGGCCACGTCGGTGGATGGCTCGGAAATGGCGCGGACAAACACCTTTTTCGTGCCCGCCACGATGGCTTCGTCCATATCTTCCCACAGGAGCACCGGGTTGCCCGCAAGGACCTCTTCGGCAAGTTTTCCGATCTCTTTTTGAAGGCGGATTTCGGGAGAAAGAACGCTTTTTTTAATCATATCCGCGCTTTTTTCGCCGTCATAGCGCAGAAGGGGACGTATGATTTGGTCGCCCAAAAGTTCCTTGTCCGTAATGGGGTCGGCGAAGACCACGGTGAAGGCGAGGCCCTTTTCCGACATGAAGCCGAAGGTCAGAATGTCTTCCGCGGGAAGAAGCTTTTTCAGCGCCTCCGTATCCCGCTTGAGATTGCCCGAAATGTTTTTCATAAAAAAAGTATGAGTGAAAATAAAAAATTTAAAATCCGAAATCAAAAATTACGGCGCGAAATTTCATGTGCCCCGTGCGCGCATGTTTTATTTTCCTGCGAATATACGGATTCCGTTTGCAAAGCGGAAAATTGTGGTATAATATAAAATG
Source organism: uncultured Clostridia bacterium (assembly GCA_964612545.1). Lineage (GTDB taxonomy): Bacteria > Bacillota > Clostridia > Christensenellales > Borkfalkiaceae > Gallimonas. Next base: position 38,311 of record CAZTBU010000013.1, read on the forward strand.
CAGGGGAATAGCGCCGACGGCCGCTCCGCACTTATAAGTCACCAATCAGGAGGATTATTCAAATGGCACTGACCGAAAACAAAAAGGTTCTCGAATTTGTTCAAAAGAGCGCCGAACTTGCACAGCCCGACGAAATCGTCTGGATCGACGGCAGCGAAGAACAGCTCGGACGTCTCCGCGAAGAGGCGGTGAAGACGGGCGAGATGATCAAACTCAACCAAGAAAAACTTCCCGGATGCTACTATCACCGCACGGCGGAGAACGACGTCGCCCGCGTGGAAGCACGCACCTTTATCTGTTGCAGGGATAAGGACGACGCGGGCCCCATCAATTATTGGATGGACCCCAAGGAAGCGTACGCGCTGTGCGGCGCGATCGCCCGCGGCAAGATGAAGGGCCGCACGATGTACGTCATTCCCTATTCGATGGGCGTCGTGGGCTCCCCCTTCAGCAAGATCGGCATAGAAGTCACGGACTCCATCTACGTCGTTCTCAATATGGCAATCATGACAAGGGTTGGCACCGAATGTTACGACTATCTCGGCAAGGACGGAGACTTTATCAAAGGTTTCCACTGCAAATGCGACGTGGACCCCGAAAAGCGCTATATCATGCATTTCCCCGAAGACGATACGATAATTTCGGTCAACTCCGCATACGGCGGGAACGTGCTCCTCGGCAAGAAATGCTTTGCGCTCCGCATTGCCTCCTGCCTCGGCAGAAGAGAGGGCTGGATGGCGGAGCACATGCTGATCCTCGGCGTGACGTTCCCCGACGGCAGGAAAAAATATCTCGCCGCCGCATTCCCTTCGGCCTGCGGCAAGACCAACCTCGCCATGCTCATCCCCCCCGAACATTACCTCAGAAAGGGTTATAAGATAGAGACCGTGGGCGACGATATTGCATGGATCCGCCCCGGTGAGGACGGCAGGCTCTGGGCGGTGAACCCCGAAAACGGCTTCTTCGGCGTCGCCCCCGGCACCAACGAAAAATCCAACCCCAACGCCCTTGCGGCGACGAAGCGGGGCACCATCTTCACGAACGTCGCCATCGACCCTGCCGACAACACGGTGTGGTGGGAGGGGCTCACCGAAAAGGCGCCCGACCACCTGATCGACTGGCTCGGCAATCCGTGGACGCCCGGCACGGGCACCAAGGCGGCCCATCCGAATTCCCGCTTTACCGCTCCCGCAACGGGTTGCCCCTGCCTTTCCCCCGAATTCGATTCCAGGCAGGGCGTGCCGCTCGATGCCATCGTCTTCGGCGGAAGAAGGGCAACGACGACCCCGCTCGTCTATCAGTCATGGGATTGGAACCACGGCGTGTTCGTGGGCTCCATTATGAGTTCGGAGACGACGGCGGCCGCAACGGGCGCAGTAGGCGTCCTCCGCCACGATCCCATGGCGATGAAGCCCTTCTGCGGGTATCACATGGCCGACTATTTCAGCCATTGGATCGAAATGGGAAAGAAGGTTAAATATCCGCCCAAGATTTTCAACGTCAACTGGTTCCGTCAGGACGAAAACGGCAAATTCCTGTGGCCCGGCTTCGGAGACAATATGCGCGTCCTCGAGTGGATCCTGAAGCGCTGCGACGGCACGGCGGACGCCCGTAAAACGGCAATCGGCTATGTGCCCTATGCGGAGGACATTGACCTCGAGGGGCTCGATTACGACAGGGCGACGCTCGAAAAAATTCTCTATGTGGATAAGGCGCGCTGGTCTGCCGAAGCGGACGAGATCGCAGAATATTACAAACAGTTCGGCGACAGACTTCCGAAGGAGCTCAAAGAAAGTCTCGCGGCGCTGAAAAAGAACTGCGAAGAATAACGCGGAAAGCGGTTGCCGCAAACGGCAACCGCTTTTTTTGCGGGCATTATGTCATTCGGGGGATCGGCGGGTATTGAAAAAATTTTTGAAGAATTTTTCAAAAACCTATTGACAAATCGAAAATCTATGATATACTAAGGCCAGAAAGGGAAAGAAAGAAACAATTTTTGTGAGAATCTTTCATGAAAGATCGGCGGACGGAAAAGTCCGCACCCCGCAGGGAGGCCGGGAGGGACGTCATGGCTTCCGAAAAAATCCATATCGGGAGGTACAGCGATGTGATCACACTCCCCGGATGGGAGCGATCCGTAAAAGGAGGAATAGACCGATGTACCATTTTATGATAAGGGCGGAAAAGAGGCTTTGAAGTGAAGCGCGGCAGTATCTGCCGCAGGGGCTCCTTAGCCCAATGATGAGAAAAAGCCGGTATGCCCCGTAACGGGCAACGCCCTCCAACTGAATCGAAGAATGTCCCCCGTGCGGTTGCGCGGGGGTAATTTCTTTTGTGAAAGGAAAACCTTAATTATTTTATGGTTTATTCGACAATACAAGACGGAATCTCCGCGGATATGGGCGGAGATTTTTCTTATAATCGAAAAAAAACCGAGGTGCATGCCATGACAAAGCCCCGTCCCAAACTTACTTGGAAAACATGTTTTTTGTATCTCATTCCCTTGCCGGTGATGGTGCTGTTGAACTTCGCCATGCCGATGAAGGAGCCCCTCGCCCTCTGCCTCTGCTACGCACTCCTGATGTGCGGGCTGAATCCCTTTGTAATCTGCGCCTGGTATCTCCTCTCGTCGGCGGCCGCTCTGTCGGCGGCCGCAACGCTTTCCTGCCTGATACAGGCGGCCTTTCTCTGTATCTGTTTCGCTCTCTGCGCGCGTATGCGGACGAAGAAAAAGTGGCTTCAGCCCATCTTTCTTGTTTTTGCCCAGCTTCCCTTCATCTTTCTCTATCCGCATGCGGGGTACGCGCTCTTTTCCATTCCCGTGCTCTGGCAGAAGGTGATTCTCTCCGCCTTTACGGTTCTTCTCGCCTTTCTCTTCACGGGCGCGGTGCGGGCTCTCCTTTTCCGCGCCTTCCGCTGCCGTCTGGTGGCCGCGGAGATCGGTGAAATCGCCCTGTTATGGTTCTTTACGGGCCTCGGCCTCTACAACTTTGCCGGCCTTGTGCCCTTCTATACCGTGACGCTGTTTCTTTTGCTCGGCGCAGCCGTACTTTTGAAAAACGCCGCCGCTGTGCCCTTTGCCCTTGTGCTCTCTTTTCCGCTCTGCGCCGCAAAGATGAGCGCAGTCCCTGCCGCCGAGTACGCGGTTCTTGCTTGTGCCGGCCTGCTGTTTGCGCCTTACGGAAATCTCGCCGCCGCGCTCTCTTCCTTCCTTGCTTTCCTCGGCGTGCAGTTCTTCGAGGGGCTTTTTTACGGGAGCGCCGCCACGATTGCCGTCACCGTCTGTGTCTGTTTCGTGCCGTTTGCCGTCATATGCTTTCTGCCCGAGAAGGCGGTGAAGAAGCTCCGCCGCACCCTTCTCTTCTACCGCGAGCGCGCGTTGCCCCGCATCGCCATCAACAGGAACCGCCGTGCCGTGGGGGAACAGCTCTATGAGGTATCTTCCCTCTTCCGCGAGATTGAGACGGCTTTCACTGCCGACGGCAACAAGGCACAGGGCGTGCATTTCAAGGAAAAACTCATCGCGTGCCTCTGCGCCTCCTGTCCGGACCGGCGGAAGTGCCGCGAGACGGGACTTTACGATAGCTTCGACAAACTGATTGCCGTCGGCAAGGCGAAGGGAAAAGTCAATCTCATCGATCTGCCGCAGGAGCTCTCCGCATCCTGCCGCAACTCTGCGGGATTGCTCTTTGCTCTCAATAAACTGCTTGAAGACTACCGCCGCATGGAACAGGAGCTTGACGCCGCGCGGTCGGGCAGGAAATTGCTTGCCGAACAGGCGCACGGCGTGAGCGAAATTCTCAAAGACATTGCCCTCGAACAGAGCGAGGAGTTTGCTTTTTCGGACGAGGAGCGTTTGCTTTCGAACGCCCTTTCCGCGGCCGGCATCATGAGTTCGGAAATCTTTCTGTACGGCGAGGGGAACCTTTTCACGGCCTCGATGACGCTTGCCGAGGGCGTCGATTCCAAAAAACTTTGCCGCGTTGCTTCCCATGCGCTGGGAGTTCCGCTCGCCCTCTCCGAAAAGGTCCCCCTGACTGCAGACCGCGCCTGCTATATTTTGCGCAGAAAGCCCGATTATGACGCCGTTTTCGGCATTGCGGCCTGCCCCAAGACGGGCGAAAGTGCAAGCGGCGACACGCATTCCGTCCTCAAGATCGATGAACGGCGCTTTATGGTCGCTCTTTCGGACGGCATGGGGAGCGGGGACAGCGCACGGTCCGTCTCGGACAGGACGCTTTCCCTGCTCGAAAGCTGTTACAAGGCCAAAATGCCCTCCGGCACCGTGCTCTCCACCGTCAACCGCCTCATCGCTCTTTCGGGAGAGGAGACGTTCTCTTGCCTCGACGTTGCGTCGGTGGACCTCGACACGGGAAATGCGGACATCGTAAAGATCGGCGCGCCGATGGGATTTCTGCTCTCGGGAGAGGAACTGAGGGTGTTGGAGGGGGAAAGCCTTCCCATCGGAATGCTCGAGGCCGTTCATCCCGCCACAATGCGGGTGACGATGAAGGCGGAGGACTTCCTCATCTTCATGAGCGACGGCGTGACTTCGGCGTTCGGCTCTTCGGCCGAGCTGTGCTCCTACCTCAGCGCGCTGAAGCCCATAAACCCGCAGTCCCTCGCGGAAGAGATTTTGCAGAACGCTCTCGGCCGCTACAAGGGCAAGGCGGAGGACGACATGACTGTTCTGGCGGTAAAGCTGACCCGCGCGGCATAGGCGGCGGGAAGCGTACCCGCGGCTTTTCGAAAAACATGCAAAAAAAACCGCCCTTGCGGGCGGAAAACGTCATGTAACGGATGATATGTATTCCTTCAGAAGGCGGGCCGTAAGGCTGAGTTCTTCTTCGGGAAGAGGCGGGTCGGCAAAAATTTTCAACTGTTCCGCAATGACTTCCTCCGGGTCCTTTTCTCCCGCGTTTTCGCAGGCGGAGAGAATGGCCGCGGAGGCTTCCTGCCTCTTCTCCTTAGGTACGCATTCCAAGAGAGGCCCGAGGGGATCCGCCGTGAACTTTCCCCGCAGGAATTGTTCATAGATGGCGTAATACAGGGTCGCCGCGCATCCTGTGGAGAACCCTTGCCTGAAAAGTGCCGCAATTTCTTCCGCAGTAAAGCAAAGCCCGCCCCGCGAAAGAATGCTGTACAGCGTATAGATGAGGATCCCGAGGCCGAAGGGCAGGAAGACGAACACTTTTTTGCTGACCTTCTTCATGACCGTTTTTTTGAGGAGTGACGTCAGGAGCGTCACTCCGAAAGCGAGAAGCAAGACATCCACGCCGTAGCGCTGCAAAGCGCCGTAAAGCTCAATGACCGTCATAATATACCGTCCTTTTCCCGCCGCAATTCTATGGTATCACGGTTTTCGGGAAAAAGGGGGCCGATGTGCCATTTTTTTCATTGATCGAAAAAAATTACTCTCACAGCGGTCTGATCTTTACATTGCCGCAGAGGACCTCGGCATAGGAGTAGGAAGTCTTCCCCAAAAAATTCTTGTCGTCGGGGGAGACGGTGAAGAGGGCGGGGTAGACGCCGGAGAGCCTTCCGCAATAGCGCAGGATCTTGTTTCTTCCCAGATTCACGGTAACGTCTACCTGTTTCTGGAAATAATCGGAAATCGTCTTTTTGACGGATGAAATATCGTTGCCCGGTTTAATCATATGACAATGATTGCCGTTTTTTTCGGAAAATAAACCTTTTCAGGACAGAAAAGCCGACGCATAAGACGCCCGTTACGGGCATAGAATGAAGGGAGAAATCAAGGCAAGGAGTAAAATACCATGAAAATTCAGACGCAGACCTTCCGCAGTTTCGGCAAGAAAAAGGAGATCTCCGCACAGACCGCGGTGGAATGCCGCTTCGGAGGGGAGGTGGAGACCGTCCTGACGTCGCATGCCCATGCCGTCCTTACGGGGGCCGACGCGGGCAACGGCGAAGTCCGCTACTATGGCAAGGCGCACTTCTCCATCGTCTATGAGGATGCGGAAAAGCACATTTGCCGCGCCGAAAAAGGGGTCGAGTTCGCGGCAACCGCAAAGGACGGGAGCATTTACCCCGCCCTTACCGCAAGGGCAACCGTCGCCGTCGAAAATGTTTCCGTGCGGCGGGAGGGCGCGAGCGTCTATGTGGCGGCCCTCCTCGGCGCGGACATCTCCCTCTACGGGGAGGAGAGCTTCGATTATCTTGCGGGCGGGGACCTCGTGATGAAGCGGGAGACAGTGAAAGCCGTCACTGCGCACCTGTGCGGCGGGGCGTCGGAGGTGGAGGACGAATTCGAAACGGACATTCTGGGTGACATTTTACAGCACTGTGAAACGGCCGCTGTCACCGACGTTGTATGCGAGACGGGTCTCGTCAGGGCAGAGGGAGAGATCAATCTCGGCGTGCTTGCCCTGAAGCAGGACGGGGGGCTCGTTTCCTTCGAAAGGCTCGTGCCTTTCCGCGTGGAGATCCCCTGCGATCAGGCCTCCGCCGGCGGCAATGCGGAGGTGAAAGTCAGCGTTGCGGACGCTTCCATTCATTCCGAAGAAGAAGACGGAAAATGCAACATATATGCGCGTTTTACGCTCTCCGCAGACGGGTGCGTATATGAAGAAGCCGCCCTTGACGGCGCGGTCGACGCCTTCTCCACGGAGTGTGAAGCCGTACTCGGCTATTTCGACGGGACTTTTACCGGCGTCGGTGAATACAGGCGCGTGACGGAGCGGGTGGGCGGCAAGGCGATCCTCGCGGGAAGCATCAATTTTTCGGATACGCTGGAGGCCGTCACATTACAGCGCTCCGAGGCGGAAATCGTCAAAACGGAAAGCGGCACGAAGGCCGAGGGCGTCGCGAACGCGGTCTTGCTTGTGAAGTCGGGCGAGGGGGAATATCGGGCCGTGGAGATCAGCCTCCCCTTCTCCGTTGCGGTGGAAGCGGCGGACGCGGAGGCGGAAGTTATGGTCTGCGGCATGTCGGCCCGCCAAAAGCAGGAGGGGGAAATCGACGCCGAGGCAACCGTAAAGGTCCTTCTCAAGGAGAAAAAGACGTACACGGTGCATCTTGTGGCGGGTGCGGAAGAGGGGGAGAAAATTGCCGAAAGCAACAGCGCGATCAGCGTTTACATCCCCAAGGCGGGCGACGGCCTGTGGGAGCTTGCAAAGCGTCTGAAAAAGTCCCCGGAGGATGTGGAAAAGTCCAATCCCGGCGTTGAATTTCCCGTCAAAGAAGGCCAGCGCGTTATTATTTACAGGAAAAAGGCGATATAAGGCCGTTTCGCGGCGTGGAGCCGCGGCGGCCGCAACGGCGCGCGGGAATGTTCCCGCCGATAGAAAAAAAGTCCTCGCACAGAGGACTTTTTCGGCGTCATGAAACCGGGAACGGAAAACGTTCCTTTTGGCCCTGCGGGCCGCCGGGGACGGCAGGGCGGCGGAATATCCGCCGTGCGGTTGGCAAATGCCCGCGGTATGCGCATTTTTCACACTTTACTGTACCCGTAGGAGTTGACCACGGCATCGACTTTCCTGCCCTCGCGGCAGAGCGGGCACTCGTTTGCGCGGTAGGAAGAGTAATCGGGCAGATCCTCCGCCCCGACGATCCTTACGACGGGAACGCCCGGGATCTCGAACTTTCCGCCGAACACCGTCGCGACGCCCGCAACTTCGCCGCCGTAGTAACGGATTCCGCGGCATGCGCTCATCGCGGTCATGCCCGTCGTGGCCGTTGCCGTGAGAATCAGCACGTGGCGGAAACGGACATAGGGGAGCATATTGTCCCGCAGGATAAGTTTTTCGTCGGCAGTGACTTCGGGAGAAATGACGGCGATCTCCCGGTTCATGTTCAGCCCCGTGCCGCCCGAAAGGGCCTCGGCGAGGAATGCGCCCACCATCTTCATGCGTTCGAGCGTGATGATCGTATCAACCGTCACGTTTGAAAAGTTCTCCGCAAGGAGTTTTGCGGCGGCCTTTGCAACGTTCATCTCCGTCTTGACCTTCGTCATGTCGATACAATAATTCACATGCGAATGCTGGGTGGCGAAGTGGCCGGGAATGACGCGGACACTTACCGTGCTGTTGCGTTTAGCATAGAGTTCGAATGCTCTTGATTCCATATTTTCCCTCATTTCCCTTATCTTTTATCTTATTTTAATACATTCCGGTATTTTTGTAAAGGCCTGCCGAAAAAAATTATTCGCTTTCGGTGTGTTTTTTTGTAAAATTTGTTTGAGAGGGCAAAAATTATTTTATATAAAGTAGGAAAACAATAGGGCGGTACGATATGAGCAAAAAATCCGAAAAGAAAGAGACGGCAGAGGCAGAGGCCGGACCGGAGCCCGCGGAGCAGGCCGGGCAGGCCGGGCAGGCGGAGCAGGGGGAGGCAAAGGCGCAACCCGAACAGCCTGCGGCGCCCACTGCGGAGCAAACGCTCAAGGCGGAACTCGAAAAGGAAAAGGCGCTTGCGGAGGACTACAAACGGAAATGGTATCTTGTCTCCGCGGAGTACGAAAATTACCGCAAGCGCACGGCCTCCCAGAGTGCCCTCCGCTACCGTGAGGGGCGGGCCGACGTTATTGCCAAACTTTTCCCCGTCGGCGACAATCTCGAGCGGGCGCTTGCCTCCTGTTCCGACGAAGCCACAAAGAAGGGCCTGCAGATGGTGTTGGCGTCGTATGAGAAACTCTTGCAGGAAGAAAAGATCGAGGTCATTGACCCTTTGGGACAGCCTTTCGACGCAGAACGGCACGAGGCGATCATGGCGGTGGACGCCGCGGAGGGCGAAGAAAGCGGCACGGTGAAACAGGTGTACCTCAAAGGGTATGCGCAGGACGGGAAGGTGTTGCGCTTTGCGCAGGTTATGGTGGTGAAGTGATCCGCCGCATTGATCCGGAAACATTTTAAGGAGAATATAAGGAGAAAATAATATGTCAAAAGTTATCGGTATTGATTTGGGTACAACGAATTCATGCGTTGCGGTGATGGAGGGCGGCGAACCCGTCGTCATCGCAAATGCCGAGGGGGCGAGAACCACGCCATCCGTCGTGGCCTTCCAGAAGGACGGTTCGCGCGTCGTCGGGCAGGTTGCAAAGCGTCAGGCTGTCGCCAACCCCGAAAAGACGGTCAGCTCCATCAAACGCAAAATGGGCTCCGATTATAAGGTTAAAATCGACGACAAGTCCTATTCCCCGCAGGAGATCTCCGCCATGATCCTCTCCAAACTCAAGGCGGACGCGGAGGCCTATCTCGGCGGAAAGGTTACGGACGCCGTCATCACCTGTCCCGCCTATTTCACCGACGCACAGCGTCAGGCAACGAAGGATGCGGGCAAGATTGCGGGCCTCAACGTGCTCCGTATCATCAACGAGCCCACGGCGGCGGCTCTTTCTTACGGGCTCGACAAGGAGAAGGAGAATTCCAAAGTCATGATTTATGACCTCGGCGGCGGCACCTTCGATGTTTCCATTCTCGAAATTTCGGACGGCGTGTTCGAAGTCCTTGCAACCAACGGCAACAACATGCTCGGCGGCGACGACTTCGATAAACGCCTCATGGACTATATGGTGGATGAGTTCAAGAAGTCTCACGGCGTGGACCTCTCGCTCGACAAGATGGCGATGCAGAGGCTGAAGGAGGCAGCGGAGAAGGCCAAGATCGAGCTTTCCGGCATGACTTCCACCTCTGTCTCTCTTCCCTTCATTTCCATGACGGCGCAGGGCCCCGCCCACCTCGAAATGGAGATTACCCGCCAGAAATTCGAGGCTCTCATTCAGGACCTCGTGGAAAAGACGGCGGAACCCATGCGTCTCGCCATGAAGGATGCGGGCCTCTCTTACAGCGATATAGACAAGGTGATTCTCGTCGGCGGTTCCACCCGTGTGCCTGCAGTCGTTGCAAAAGTCAAGCAAATCACGGGCAAGGAGCCCTTCAAAGGCATCAATCCCGATGAGTGCGTTGCCGTCGGCGCGGCCATTCAGGGCGGCGTTCTGACGGGGGAAGTCAAGGATGTGCTCCTTCTTGACGTCATGCCCCTTTCGCTCGGCATCGAGACCCTCGGCGGCGTATTTACGAGACTTATCGACAGAAATACAACCATTCCCGTCAAGAAATCGCAGGTGTTTTCGACGGCGGCGGACAACCAGACGACCGTTGAAATCCACGTTCTGCAGGGCGAGAGAGAGTTCTGCCGCGACAACAAGACGATGGGCCGTTTCACCCTCGGCGGAATTGCGCCCGCACCCCGCGGCATTCCCCAGATCGAAGTTACTTTCGACGTAGACCACAACGGCATTGTGCACGTCGAGGCAAAGGACCTCGGCACGGGGAAATCGACGGACATCACGATCACTTCTTCCACGAACCTTTCGGAGGACGAGATCAACAAGGCGGTGAAAGACGCGGAGCAGTATGCCGAAGAGGACAAGAAACGCAAGGAAAAGGTGGAAGCGAAGAACAAACTCGACGGGCTTATCTTTTCCGTGGAACAGACCCTGCGCGACGCGGGCGACAAACTCACCGAGGACGATAAGACGGTCCTGAAGGAAGCGGCAGAGGAAGCGAAGAAGGCGCTCGACGGTGACGACGAAGCGGCATACAACGCGGCGGCGGATGAATTGCAGAGAAAGATTGCGCCGGTGATCGCAAAGCTTTATCAGCAATCGAACCCTCAGGGCGGTCCTTCCGGGAGCGGTCCTTCCGACGGAGATACGGAATTCAAACAATAAAAGCAGGTGTTTCGAAGAATTTCTTTTGCTTTGCAAAAGAAATTCTTCGAGGCGTCAAGTGCGTGCGGAATTCTATCCGTCACCCTGCCGTCCCAATTCGTCACCCTGCCCCGCCCGCACGTTCTTTCGCAGACTAAGGGCGGCACGAGCCC
>CAZTBU010000014.1:0-43532 GCA_964612545.1 uncultured Clostridia bacterium
GAGCGACGCTCCCTTCGAGGGCACGTTCGACGGCGAAGGGCATACGATTTCCAACTTAACTGCCGCGGCAACGGGAACAAACGGCAGAGCAGGCTTTTTCGGCTACGTCGACGGCGCAACGATCGAACATTTGAAATTCTCGAACGCGGAAGTGACGGCGAGCGGCGAAGGCTCGTACGGCGCAGTGGTTGTGTGCGAAGCGGGGTCAAACGGCGCAACGTTTACGGACGTCACGGTGGAGAGCAGTAGCGTCGAGGCGAAAGACGGCGGCGCCAAAGTCGGCGGCCTCGTCGGCAAGGCCGCGGGGACGATCACCGTGCAAGAGGTCGACGTGGAAGTGAAAGGCGTGAAGACGGAAGAGAGCGGCAACGAAGGCAACAGTCTCGTGGGCGAAGGCGAAGTGAATTTCAAGGGCGAAAACGACATAATCTACGACCTTGCCGAAGGTTTCGTTGAAAAGCACCACAAGAGTGGGGAAGAGACGGCGATAAGCTACGGGGTCTCGTCCGCCGAGGGCTTGAAAGCCTTCCGCGATAGCGTCAACGGCGGCAACCCTTACGAGGGTAAAACGGTCTGTCTTGACGCCGGCGTCGATCTCGGAAACGAACCTTGGGACCCCATCGGCACGGTCGCGGATCCCTTTACGGGAGTTTTTGACGGACAGGGGAATAAGATAAAAAATCTGAAAGTGGTTGACGGGAACGAATATTCGGGACTGTTCGGAATGGTGGGAAAATTCGGTGACGGACATGAGGGGGCAATCGAAAATCTGAATCTTGAAAATGCCGACGTGTTTTCCTCCAAAGATTACGCGGGATCGGTGGCCGGAAACCTGCGCGGAAATATTTCGGGCGTGCACGTCACGGGGAATATCACCGTCAGGGGCAACGGCAAATATGTTGCGGGCATTGTCGGCCATGCCTATTCCGATATTTCGGATTGCAGTGTCGAGGGAAGCGGATCGGTCACCATCGAAGGCAGAGGCAGTTATACGGCGGGCGGTATCGTCGGCTGGCTGAGCGGCAATGTCGCAAATTGCACGGTAACGGGCATTACGATCACGGCGCCCGTCTATGCGGGCGGTATCGCCGGGCAGGCCGCCGAAACAGCTTGTAAGTTCACGGGCTGCAGCGTGAGGGCAGACGTGCGCATTACGATGGAAACAGATTATCCCGATTACGGCGCTACGGTGGGCGGCATTATCGGCGTGCCCGATAAGGGGAATTGGAACAGCGGAAGCGGCTCCCCCGCACACAGCGATATTCCCGAAGAGTCGATTGTATACACGATTGAAAACTGCTCCTTCGAGGGCAAGCTGTTCAAGGGAAGCGGCCTTGCCGCAACGGCTTATTACGGGCTCAGCGGTCACGATCCCGTGAAGTATCAGGCGGTCGTCAGGATTGCAGACAGCAGCCTGAAGATGAACACGGAAGACGTGGGGATGAATATCTTTTGGAGTAAGCTTTATCACTTCGAAGACAAATTTCACAATAAAGCTACCTTGAATACGGCGGGCGGCACGGCAGAGCTGTATACCCGCACCGGTCTCGAGTTCTTCCGCGACGCCGTAAACATCGGCGCGGATTTTGCGGGTGTCACGGTCAGTTTGCATACAAACGTCGACTTCGGCGGCGAAAACTGGCTTCCGATCGGATGCGTTGCAGGATATTATCAAAAGAGGGACGCGAAAACAAATGAGCTTTACAACAAATACGGCAATTATGAACATTACTTCAGGGGCGTATTCGACGGTATGGGGCACAGCATAAGCAACGTCGTCATCGACCGGGGATCGGATGTGCATCGCGGCGCCCAAAATGCCGAGGACCCCAACGAATATACGGACCAAAATCAGGGCGTAGGATTTTTCGGGTATGTAGGAACGAATGCGTCCTATTTGATCGATAATACCCTGACGGCCGAAAACGAAGGCGTGGAACTCAATGAAAATTGGGGCAAGGGCTCGATTTCCAACCTTTCGATCGACCAAGCGACGGTTGCGGGCCGCAGAGCGGCTGGCGTGCTCGCCGGCTGGGTCATGGGCGGAGATTTCGGCGTAAGCAACGTCACCGTATCCGACAGTACCGTCGACAGCAGTCACTGGGTTGCGGGATTGGTGGGATATTTCAACGGCGCAAGAGGCAGGATCACAGACTGCAAGGTCGAAAATACAACGCTTGTGTGCCTTCCCCACAATGAATGGGAGTATAATGAGGGCGCCCGTTACACGGGCGACAAGGCGGGCGCACTCGGAGGACAGTTGGCAGGCGAAGACTTCACCGTCACGGGTTGCAAGGCCGTCGGGGTACGGGTTTCCGCATTCCGCGACGTCGGCGGGCTGATCGGCCACCTGAATACAAAAACATTTACCGTCAACGGCAACAGCATGGAAGATGTTACGGTAACTCTGGACCAAACCGTGATGCCCTGTGATGTCAAAGAACAGATTACAGGCGCATTGAACCCAAATTATGATTTATTTGTGGGAAGATTGGAAGATGGAGTGGATCGCGAGGCTTTCAAGACAGGCAACGCCATGACGGATGACTGCAAGACAGAAAGAAAGAAATAATTTTACTTATCCCAAAAAGACATTTGTCTTTTTTACCGCACCGAAAAAAGAGAGGCTTGCCTCTCTTTTTTCGGTTACTCTTTTTGTGCCCCGCGCGGCGTTCTGATCACGTCATGGTGCCCCGCGCGGCGTTCTAATTATGTCATGGTGAGCTTGCCGAACCATCACCTTATTAAAGCGGTGACCCTTCGACAGGCTCAGGGTGACAAATTTGAAATGGCGTTCTAATTACGTCATGGTGAGCTTGCCGAACCATCACATTATTAAAGCGGTGACCCTTCGACTACGCTACTTCGCCCTACGGGCTCGTGCCGCCCTTAGTCAGCGAAAGAACGTGCGGGCGGGGCAGGGTGACGAGAAAAAGAATGCCCGCCGTTCTAATCACGTCATGGTGTCCCGCGCGGCGTTCTAATCACGTCATGGTGAGCTTGCCGAACCATCACCTTATTAAAGCGGTGACCCTTCGGCAAGCTCAGGGTGACAAATTTGAAATGGCGTTCTAATCACGTCATGGTGAGCTTGCCGAACCATCACATTATAAAAATCCCGTCTGCCGTGAGGCAAACGGGAATTATGGTGCACCCGGCGGGGATCGAACCCACAACCTTCGGCGTCGGAGGCCGACACGCTATCCAATTGCGCTACGAGTGCATAAAAATATATAAAGCCGTCCGCGGCAATCCGCGCTTTGTGCCCGCAAACCGCCGCAGATAACATTATAGCACATCTTTCCGAAAAATGCTTTATATTTTCGTCCGTTTATGGTAAAATGGAGAAAAAATTTTCGGGGAGACAAAAAATGCCGCAAAAAACAGTCGTCGTCGGAATGAGCGGAGGGGTCGACAGCTCCGTTGCCGCTCTCCTTTTGAAGAGGCAGGGCTTTCGCGTCATCGGGCTCTTCATGAAAAACTGGGAGGAGACGGACGGAAACGGCGCCTGTACCGCGGAGGAGGACTTCGAGGACGTCAGGCGCGTATCCGATCTCCTCGGCATTCCCTATTACACCGTCAATTTTTCCAAAGAATATACGGAGCGCGTCTTCTCCTACTTTCTGGAGGAATACAGGTCCGGCAGGACTCCCAACCCCGATGTCCTGTGCAACCGCGAAATCAAGTTCGGGCCCTTCAAAGAGTATGCGGGAAAGCTCGGCGCGGATTATATCGCAACGGGCCATTATTGCGGGATATTGCACGAAAACGGTGTGCACCGCCTCTTGAAGGCGGCCGACCGCAATAAGGACCAGACCTATTTTTTGAACCAGCTTACGCAGGCGCAGCTCGAAAATGTCCTCTTCCCCTTGGCGGATCTCACGAAGGAAGAAGTGCGGCGCATTGCCGCGGAAAACGGCCTCTCTACGGCAAAGAAAAAGGATTCCACGGGGATTTGTTTCATCGGCGAGCGGAATTTCCGTAAATTTTTGCAAGAATATCTGCCCGCACGGCCGGGGAAGATCGTCACGCTTGCGGGAGAGGAAGTAGGCGTGCATGCGGGGCTCATGTATTATACCATCGGCCAGCGCAGAGGCCTCGATCTCGGGGGCAGAAAGGGCGAAGAGGGGAGATGGTTCGTTGTCAAAAAAGATTTGGAGCATAATATTTTGTATGTCTCCCACGGCGACGAGAGTCCGCTGTACTCCGGAGAATGTTACGTGCACGGTTTCAATTTTATTCCGTTTCCGCCGCGGGAGAAGGAATTTGCCTGCCGCGCGAAGTTCCGTTACAGACAGGAAGAACAGGGGGTGAAAGTCTCTGTAACCGGCAATAATTCTCTTAAAATTACATTTGACGAGCCCCAGCGCGCCGTCACGGAGGGGCAGTATGCGGTTCTTTATGACGGGACGCAGTGCCTTGGCGGCGGCGTGATCGGGAGCACCCCGAGAACATAACGGCTGCGCCTTCCGCACCGAAGGGGCAATTCGGAAAATTACTGTATAAAACTTATTTCATCCGTCAATAACCTCAGGGCAAAGAGGTTATTTTTTATGAAAAAATTTGCAGTCATATTATTGTTATTGGCCGCAATCGCGGGAGTTGCTTTTTTGGGCATGGGAACGGGAGAGACGCAAAACGCGGAATATTTGCGCGTCCATATCCGTGCGAATTCGAATTCGGAAACCGATCAGGCCGTTAAATACAAGGTGCGCGACGCAATCGTGGAATTTCTTACGCCCACGGTAGCCGCATGCGAAACAAAAAAAGAGGCAATGAAGGCAATCGGGTCCGAACTTTCCGCGATTTCCGGCGTTGCCGACAAGGTGTTGCGGGAAAACGGCTTTTTCTACGGCGCGAAGGCGGGGCTGAGGCAGGAAGAATTTCCCACCCGCGTTTATGAAGGGGCTACGCTCGAAGCGGGCGTATACGATGCGCTTATCGTGGAGCTCGGCTCGGGGGACGGCGACAATTGGTGGTGCGTCGTCTATCCGCCTCTTTGCTTCACTGCGGGCAACGGGAATATCGTCTATAAGTCTAAGATTTCGGAGATTATAAAGAAGTTTTTCGGAAAGTAAGCGCACGGCCGCCGCGGCAAAATAAATTTGAAAAAGCCCTTGCCAAAAAAATACAGTTTGTGATATAATTTCTTTATCATGGATAATATTGTTCAAACCATTGCGGCCGAACTCAATCTGAACGAACAGCACGTAAGGAATGTCATTGGCCTCATCGAAGAGGGGAACACCATCCCCTTCATCGCGCGTTACCGTAAGGAGATGCACGGCAGTATGGACGACCAGACCATCCGCCTCCTTGCCGACCGCTACGCATATCTTTGCGGGCTCGAACAGCGGAAGAAAGAGGTGATCGGGACGGTTTCGGAACGCGGGCAGATGACGCCCGAACTCGAACGGCAGATCCTGAGCGCCGTGACCCTTACAGAAGTAGAGGATCTCTACCGCCCCTTCAGACAGAAGCGCCGCACGCGCGCCACGGCGGCAAAAGAAAAAGGGCTTGAGCCGCTTGCAAGGATTCTTTTCGGGCAGGCCCCCGATTGCCCCGTCCCCCTGAAGGAGGCCGAAAAGTACATCGACGGTGAAAAGGGCGTCGGCACCGCCGAAGAGGCCCTCGCGGGCGCGGGCGACATCATTGCCGAACAGATCTCCGACGATGCGGCGATCCGCAAATTTTTGCGGGACTTCTACATGAAATATGCCGCCATTACCTCCGTTGCGGTCAAAAAAGCCCCGGAGGACACCGTCTACCGTACCTATTACGATTTCAACGCCCCCGTCGCAAAGGTTGCGGGGCATCAGGTCCTCGCCATGAACCGCGGGGAGAAAGAGGAAATCCTGAAAATCGGCATTGAAATTAACCGCGGGATGATCGTCGAGCTTATTTGCCGCAGGACCGTAAAAAAACCGCTGTGCGCGGCCTCGCAGTTCATACGGGAATGCACAGCCGACGCCTATGACAGGCTTATCGCTCCCGCCATAGAGCGGGAAGTGAGAAATACGCTGACCGACGCCGCGAACGAAGGCGCAATCGGGCAGTTCGCGCTCAATCTCCGCCCTCTCCTCATGCAACCGCCCGTCAAGGGGTTCGTTACGATGGGCCTTGACCCCGGTTACCGCATGGGCTGCAAAGTTGCCGTCGTGGACGGCACGGGCAAGGTGCTTGACACGGCAGTTGTCTATCCCACTTACGGCGAGAGGCAAAAGCAGGAGTGCATCGCAAAACTTGCCGCTCTCATCAAAAAAGACAAGGTGCGGCACATCGCCATCGGTAACGGCACGGCGAGCCGCGAAACGGAGCAGATGGCCGTGGAACTTATCGCCTCTTTGGGGAAAGACGCGGGAGTGAGCTATGCCATTGTGAACGAGGCGGGCGCGTCCGTGTATTCCGCTTCCAGACTCGCCGCCGAGGAATTCCCCGGTTATGACGTGAATCTGCGCTCCGCCGTCTCCATTGCGAGGCGGCTTCAGGACCCTTTGGCCGAGCTTGTCAAGATCGATCCCAAGTCCATCGGCGTGGGGCAATATCAGCACGACATGCCCGAAAAGCGCCTTTCACAGGCCCTTGACGGCGTCGTGGAGGACTGCGTGAACGCCGTCGGCGTGGACGTCAACACGGCCTCCGCGCCTCTCCTTTCGAGAGTGTCGGGACTCAACAGCGGCACGGCGGGAAATATCGTCAGATACAGGGAAGAAAACGGCCCCTTCTCCTCGCGGAAACAGCTTATGAAGGTCAAGGGCCTCGGTGCGAAGGCGTTTGAACAGTGTGCGGGCTTTTTGCGCGTCCCCGAGAGCGGGGAGATTCTCGACAACACCGCCGTTCATCCCGAAAGTTACGAAGCCGCGGAAAAACTTCTGAAGATCTGCGGCTATACGATGGCCGAGGTCAAGGCACAGCAGATCGGAAGCCTGCGCGAGCGCGTTGCGGGCTACGGCGAAGAGAGGGCGGCGGCCGAATGCGGCGTCGGGGTTCCCACCCTCCGCGACGTCGTCACCGAACTCATGAAGCCCGGCCGCGACCCCCGCGATGAACTTCCCGCGCCCGTTCTCCGGACGGACGTGCTCGACATCAAGGATTTGAAGAAGGGCATGGAGCTGAAGGGAACGGTGCGGAACGTCATCGACTTCGGCGCGTTTGTGGACATCGGCGTACATCAGGACGGCCTCGTACATATTTCGAAGATTTGCGACAGATACATCCGTCACCCGTCCGAGGTATTATCGGTGGGCGATGTCGTGACGGTATGGGTGCTTGACGTGGACGAGCGCAAGAGGCGCATTTCGCTTACCATGCGCGGACCCAACGACAATTAAAATATCGCACATATGTTGCAAAAAAGGGACTTCCGCGGAAGTCCCTTTTTCTGGAGGTATGGTGAAGCGCGGTGCGCGGCCGCCCGGTTTGCCGAAGCGGGCGGGGAGCTTTCCCGCGCCTTCACGGACGGATGTGCAATCAAACGCGGTTGAGAGCGTTTTGCGCGAGGATATAATTGATAAAACCGACCCCGACCAACGAGAGAATGAGATAGAGAATTCCGTTGGAGGAATTCTTTTCTATGTCGTCGATTTTCTTGCCGAGCATGTAATTCCAATAGAAGCCGTAGATGCCGAGAGTCAGCACGGTAAAGACAATCGCCGTAACGCCTCCCGCCGTTTTGTACTGCGACAGCTTGTTGGTGTCGTTCGTGAGGCAGGCGAACCAGTACAGGCCGTAGATTCCCAACGTAATGATGCTGAAAATGACGGCCAGAACAATATTACGGTGCTTGACCGGAGAGACGGGGGTCTCCTGTGTTTTTTCCACTTGTGTTTGTTCCACTTGCGTGTTTTCCATATGAATTTCTCCTTTAATATAATTTTTTATTGCAATATTTATCTTGGCGGAAGGCCTTCCCGGCGGCGTTGAGCATGCTGATGAGGCGGTCCGCCGAAATGTTTTTCTGCCTGAGCGAATGTTCCTCCAAAAAGATTCCGTTGACTTTCTCCGTGAGCGCTTCCCGCGTGAGATCTCCCGAAAAGATGCGCTTGCAGATCCGTTCCCCGTACTTTTCCGCTTTTTCGATCATTTCCGCCACATATTCGCTTGAAAAGTCATAGTGGTTTTTCTTAAAATCGTTGCAAATTCCGAGATCGAGGTCAAGAACGGGGACTTCGGGGTCAAATTCCGCACGGTAATCGTACCTCGCATCGAAGTGCAGGACGATGATAAGATCGAAATCCTCCCCGCCGGGATCGACGGCGCTCTTTTTGAGCAGGGGATAGAGGGGAATGTTGTCTGCCGTGCCGCCGTCGATCGCAAGCCTGTGCTCCAGAACCGCCGGAAGGATACAGAGGAAGGGAAAGTTCACGGCCGCGCGGAAATATTTTTCCCAGCAGGCGTTGTATTTCCCGAAAATCCAATAGTAGTTCACCGAAAAAACGGGAATATAACACACGGGAAACGCGACGGGAATCTCCAGAACGTCGGAGGGCGCCGCAATGGATGCGATGGATTTACGGAGCAGATTTTTGAAAAAGACATTGTAAAAGAGCTCGGGTCCCTTGGAAATATCGATGCGGCGAAAGGCGCATTCAAAGACATCGAGCTTATCGGCGGCGAGCGCGTAGGCGCAAAAAAGGCCCATCGAGGCGCCCGAGACCATCTTAATCTCCGTTCTCTCCACATAGCGGAGCAAAGCCTTCGTAAATCCGATCTGGTATGCTCCCTTGCTGATCCCGCCCGAATATACGATCCCTATTTTGAGTTCAGGTCTTTTACTGTTTTTTTTAGATGTTCCACACCTCTGCCGATTGCGTTTTTCAGCTCTATTGCCTTGCTGACGGTAGAATCGATCGTCTCCTGCACGCCCGGTTTCAGGCGCAGAAGTTCTTTTGTATCCGCAATCTGCTTTTGCAGCCTGTTAATATATTCGCTGAGTTGCTCTTCCGCAAGACGGTAGAGTTCATACCGCTTCGCCTTGACGAATTTCGTGAGAATGTCTTTCAGTCCCCCGATTGATTCAAAGAGCTGCCGGAGATCCCCGCTTTCCATCGGAAAGCAAGACTCTTTCAGCGACTTGATTTCACGGCACGTCACTTTCCGCAGCGCGCGGACGGCCGCCTTGTCGGCCGAATAGCATTCGGCGACTTGCGCCAGCAAAAGGTATTTCTCAAATTGGGATAGCTTTTTTTCCAGACTGACCTTTACCGTTTCATCCATATTTTTTCTCCGCATAGTAAAAATATTTCTAAACAATAATATTATATAGCATTATTTATTCTATGTCAAGGAATTTTAGAAAAAAATTTGGTAAATTTATGAATAGAGGAAAAATAATGGAATTAAAGATCAGGGAACTGCGTGAGGAAGCGCGGATGACGCAACGGGAATTGGCCGTGAAGATCGGGAATTCACAGCGCAATGTGAGTAACTGGGAAAACGGGACGAGCGAACCCGACATCGACACGCTTGTGCGGCTGTGCGGGGTATTTGACGTTACGCTGGAGGAACTTCTCGGGTTGGAGCCGATCGGGAGGAGCATGCTCTCTGCCGAAGAATGGCGGCTGGTGCGCGGTCTTCGTGCGCTTTACGGGCCTCAGCGCAAGGCGCTGTATGATTTCATCATGGCCTTCACGGACGGCGCCGCGCTTTAATGATGTATTCCGTCGGAAGAGGGATTCTTCGGAGTCTCTCTTTTCTTTCTCCCAAAATGCCGATTTGAAAATGCCCGGAACCGAAACATGCATAAAAGTTTTCACCTTGCGCACATTGTGCGTAAGGAGGAATTTATGAAGAAGTTTTTGGCAATCGGCGCGGTGGCTCTCGCTCTCACTGCGGCAGTCACAACGGGCGTTGCGGCGTATAAACTCACCGCCCGTCCCACAGCCGATACGGCGCTTGAGCTTGCCGTAGACGCCGCCGTTCTCCGTCAGGGGAGTAAGGGCAGCGAAGTGAAGGAAGTCCAGCGCAGATTAAAACAGTGGGGCTACTATACGGGCGCCGTGGACGGCATCTTCGGCGCGGGTACCAAAAAGGCGGTCATTGCCTTTCAGAAGAAAAACGGTCTTACGGCGGACGGCATCGTCGGCAAAGCAACCTTTGCGGCGCTCGGCATGAACGACAGCTACAATGCTTTGAACAACGGTTCGCAGTCGGGCGGCAATACGGGCGGTTCTTCTTCGGGAAGTTCGAACTACACCTCTTCCGATCTGTATGTGCTTGCAAAGTGCATCTATGCGGAGGGCAGGGGAGAGAGCTACACCGGGCAGGTCGCCATAGGCGCGGTCATCATGAACCGCGTCAGGAGCAAGTCTTTTCCCAACACGATCGCGGGTGTCGTCTATCAGAACGGGGCCTTTACGGCGGTCACCGACGGACAAATCAACTTAGAGCCCGATCAAACGGCTTACAACGCGGCGCGGGACGCCATGAACGGCTGGGACCCCACTTACGGGTGCCTGTACTACTATAATCCCGCCGTTGCAACGAGCTCGTGGATCTTTAACCGCCAGACGGTGGTTGTCATCGGCAAGCATGTCTTTGCCATATAAGGAGGGAAATCATGGAAAATAAAATCGGAAAGAATATTTCGAGCGGCGCGGAAAAGGTAGAGGCCGTCGAAGAATATACCGCGGATCAAGTGAACGGCGAACCCGCGAAGAAACAGACAACGGTAAAAAAGACGGCTTCGGCAAAGAAGCCGGCGGCAAAGGCAAAAACGGCTTCCCGGAAGAGCGCGGCCCTTTCCAAGGCCGAAAAGGAAGAAAAGGAGGCTGCAAAAAAACGCATCGAAAAGGCGAAGCAAAAGGAAGAGGCCAAGGAAGAGAAAAAGGCGGACAAGATTGCCTTAAAGCAAAAGAAACTCGAAAAAAAGGCGGATATACAGCAGAAGAAGCTTGAAAAGAAGGCTATGGTCGCCGAGAAGAAGGCGGAGCGCGAGCAGAAAAGGCTCGACAAGAAGGCCGCGCTCAAAGAAAAGAGAGTGGAGCGCAAGGCCGAACGCGCCGCACGCAGGGAACTTTTGAGAAACGAGACGAATGCCGAGCGGCAAAAGAGGATCGAGCGCGAGAAGAGAGAACGCATCGCCCTTAAGCGCCAGAAGTCGGCTGCCCGCGAAAAGGCGAGGGAAGACAAAATCGCTTCGCGCCGCGCGGCGCACGAGCGCAAGGCGGAGGACAGAAAGCACAAGCGCGAACAAAAGACGGCGAGAAAAGAAAACCGCCGCGGCTTCGGAGGATGGCTTGCCGCCGTTATCTCTCTCGGCGTTGCCACTCTCGTCCTCGGCACCGTCGTTACGGCAGGGGCATTCCGTCTTAACGACATGGCCGTGATCGGAGAGACGGGCGCGCGCTCGACGCTCTATGAACTCGTTTCCGTTACCGAAGATATGGACAACAAACTTTCCAAACTCCGCGTCTCCTCCGGTGTGGACGAGCAGAGGAAACTTCTGACCTCCATTCTCGTAGACAGCGCCCTCATCGAAAGCGCCCTCGAGCGCCTTCCCGTGGACGCCGCAACGGGCACGGATATCTCTGGATTTGTAAATGAAGCAAACAATTTTGCAAACAGCATGCTGACCCGTCTCTCTCAGGGCAAGACATTGACGGCGAATGAGAAGGAGAAAATTTCAAACCTTTACAGCGTCAATATGCAACTCTGCAAGGAACTCAACGAGCTTGCAACGCACATGACTTCGAACGAGGTTATGGACTTCATCATGGGAAATGGTGGCGCCATGTCCGAGAGCTTCGGCTCCATGGGCAACGGACTTCACGAAAAAGCCGAAGAGATTTACGACGCTCCCTTCGCAAAAGAGGGCAACATCGGCGAGAACAAGCTTGCGGAACTGCCCGAAATTACGGAAGCGGAGGCCGAAGAAAAGGCGAAAGAGTACTTTTCGGCATACCATGTACAGAAAGTGAATTTTACGGGGGAGACAACCGCGCGCGACGTTACCTGCTACAATTTCACCCTGACCGATGAAAACAACATGGAGATCTTTGCGGAGATCACCAAAAACGGCGGTAAGCTTGCATTCTTTGATTGTTATGAAAACTGTACGGAAAAAAACTTCGATCTTGACACTTGCGACAATCTTGCCAAGGAATTTTTGGCGGGACTGGGCATCGAAAACGTCGAGGCCGTGTGGCTTTCCGATGCGGGTATGGTAGCAAACATCACTTATGTTGCCAAGGAGGGCGGCGCGAGAATCTATCCCGAAATCATCCGCGTGCGCGTTTGCGAATCCAAGGGCAGAGTCGTCGGAATCGATGCCAGAGGGTATCTCCTCAACGACGAGAAAAATCATACGAAGGCAGGGCTTTCCGAGGCGGAAGCGAAAGAGCTCCTCTCCGGCGAGCTGAATGTCACCGCGACGAATCTTGCCGTGATCCCCGTCGGCGGAGAAAGGAAGCTGTGCTACGAATTTGCCTGCAATGCGGGTGAAGAGCAGTTCATCGTCTATCTCGATGCCGATACGGGCGCAGAGGTCGAAATATTCCGCGTCAGAAACAGCTCTACGGGCACTTATCTCGATTAAACGGGAGATATGTAAGCAAGACCCGCCGTGCGTTTACCGCACGGCGGGTCTTGCCTGCGAAGCCCTCCGCCCGCGGAGCCAAAGCTTGATTGTTCGGAACGCTCCCCGGCCGCTTCGCGGCGGCGCCTCTCAGGGGGGAACAGACGGTCGGGAACATTAACTCTTTCCGCGGTTGAAAATTTACGCAAAAAAGCGGCCTTTCGCAGAGAACAAGGCCGCTTTTTTGCGCTGTAATTGCCGGATTTTATACGTCAAAGCAACTTCCGCCTATAAACTCGCGGATGAGAGAACTGCAGGGAATGATCGAATCGTCCTCGATTTCGCGGAAATATTTCAAAATCTTGATGAGGCGGTTCGCCGTAAGGTATTGCGGCGCGGACGGATCGATTTTTGTAAGGGCCTCCATGGCCTTCTTTTTCAGTACGCAAAGTTCATAGCCGAGGCTCGAATTGAATACAAAGTCGGCATTTTCCTGATTGGGATAGATCCAGCGGAATTCGCCGTTGCGGACCGATTGCCACATGTCGATCGTGTTTGCCGCGGAGCAGTTTCTGAACTGCATATCCCGCACGATACGGCGTATAAGTCTTGAATTTGTGACGGAAAGAGGGGAGTGGTTATCGATGTTGAGCTGGGCATGCGGCGCAATGTAGATCTTGAATTTCTGATGTTTCGGAATGGATTTCGTCAGCTTCTCGTTGAGCGCGTGAATTCCCTCGATGATGATGGGGACGTTGGGTTCTACGCGGATCGTCTTGCCGGCTTCGCGCTTATCCGTCTGGAAATTGAAATGGGGAAGCGTGACTTCCTCGCCGTTGATGAGGTCGAACAGGCACTTGTTGAAAAGTTCGATGTCGAGACAGTTGATGTGCTCGAGATCGAGCCGATCGGCGGGCATACCCTGTATTGCGCTGATCCTGTCCTTTTCGAAATAGAAGTCGTCCATCGAGATTGTCACGGGGTTGATGCCGCGAGACAGGAGTTCGATGCGGAGACGGTTGCAAAATGTGGTTTTGCCGCTCGAGCTCGGCCCCGCTATCGCAACGAGGCGCACGTTTTCGATGTCGTTTTCGATCATGTCGCCGAGACGCGTCAGCTGGCGGTTATGATAGGCTTCGCACATCTGCACAAATTCAAGCGTTTCGCCGCGCTCGATCTTGCGGTTGATGTCCGTAACCGTCTGCACTTTCGTTTTAACGGCCCAATCGTAGGCCTTCTGCAACGAACGGCAGTAGACGGATTCCTCCTCGAATTCGGGGATGTTCGTGTCGAAATCGTGGCGGGGATATTGAATTATGATGCCGGGGCTGTAGGGCGTAATGGTATAATTGTGGATGCAGCCCGTGGAGGGCAGCATGTATGTATGCAGATAGTTGTAATATTCCCCGCATTTGTAGAGGTGTACCGTGTTTTCGGGACGGTATTTTAATATGTCGATCTTGTCATCGAGGTGGAATTTCTTATAGATTTCCGTCGCCTCCCCGACGGTCACGGTGACGCGCTCAATGGGAAGATCCTCGTCGATAATACGGCGGACCTCCGCTACGATCTCGTCAAATGCATGCGACATATTGAAATTTTTCGTCAGCGCCTGACAGGAGATGGAGCGCGAAATATTGTAGGAAAAACGGATTTTGACATCAGGGAAGAGGTTATAGAAAGCCATTGCGACAACATAGCGCAACGTGGCACTGTACGCCTTGCCCGCCTCTTCGTTGCTCAGATTAAGCAACCGTATCGACATGCCGTTGTTCTTTTCGGAAAGACGGTAGTTGAGTTCCTTAACTTGCGCACCCACCTGACACACGACAAGGTTTTTCCTCTCGCTCTTATCGACAAGGTCGAGAACTCTGGTGCCTTCCTCTACGGAAAGCGTTTGATCGTTGAATTTGACTTGTAACATAAATTTTTCCCCTTGAATTTGGACTAGTGATATATTATATATCAAATAAATGTATTTTGCAATAGTTTTTTGATATTTTTATTCTGATTTTGTGATGCAATCACAAACAAAAGGGGAAAGGTTGCGTGTGCGCGTGCAGCCTCGCCCCGAATTCAAAATGAAACATATGTTACATAACATATGTTATATTTATAAATATCTGCGCAATTCCTTGAGCTGGCGGTCCTGCAGTTCAATGAGGCGGCGGGTGAGGTCCTTTGCGCGCCCGTCTGCGGCGGCGTACAGATTGAGATACTTATTTAAGGATTTGATTCCCATATTGCACCCGTCGGTGAGGAGATCGGCGATTTCCGCGTCCGTATCCTTCACTGCCATCATAACGTTGGTCTTAAGCCATGCCATCGCCTTTGCAACGGGGTTGGGATCCTTTCCCTCATCGTGACAGGAGTGCAGAATGCCCTGTATTTCATTCTGTAGGTCCGCGTATTCGCGTTGGTAACCGTCGAGCATTTCCGCAAACCGTCCGTCGCAGGCATGCTCTTTGACTTCGTCGATTGCCGAAATTCCCATTTGGATCCCCGCGTCGCATTCCCTGTAAAGTTCGATTGTATCGTGTTCTATCATAGTATTCTCCCGAAAAGCAGTATGCGGAAAATATTCGAAAAAATTCCGTAAGCCGTTTGAAAGTCCCCGAAAAGCGGTATAATAGAAGTGAATCAAGGAAGCGGCAGGCGTCGGCCGGTCCGGACCACCGCAGCCTTCCGAAAAAGATTAGGAGGAATATATTATGAAACACGAACTTCAGACAAGACAGAACGACTACGACCTTTTCGACGTATTTGACGATTTCTTTAAGCCCATGTTCTTCGAAGAGACCAAGGAACTGCGGACGGACATCAGGGAGACGGAAGATTCTTATGAATTGGATCTCGAACTTCCCGGCTACGGCAAGGACGAGATCAAGGTGTCCCTTGAAAACGGGTACCTTACCGTCAGCGCGGCAAAGCAGAAGAAGGAAGAGGGAAGCGGGAAGTATCTGCGCAGGGAAATCCGCGAGCAGACGTCGAGGAGCTATTATGTCGGCAGCGACGTTACCCGCGAGCAAATCAAGGCGAAGTACTTCAACGGCATTCTTTCCCTCAACGTTCCCAAGAAGGATCTTGAGAAAAAAGAGGAAAAGAACCTCATCGAAATCGAATAATATGTGTGAAAAATCGCCCTTCGGGGCGATTTTTTTATATAGCCCGACGGCGAGCCCTCAACTTGCCGTCCCCTTGCGGGGAAAGTGGCCAATGCCGCACGCAGTTTAGTATCTTCCAAAAATTTTATAAAATTTTATGAAATTTATTTGTAATTTTCATGACAATTTAAATATTTTATGCTATACTGAGTCAAAGGGGATATAGAGATGGAAGAATCGAATAAACCAATGAAAAAATTGAATGAGGCTTCGGAGATTATTCTGAAAACAATGGACTATATTACGGAGTGTCTGCAGGAACTCAACGGAATCGAGGAAGGGGGAAAGCTGACGCCCGTTTTATATAGCCGTAAGTGCGCTATGGTGGAAATTCTCGAAAATTTAATGACTTGGTCCGAAGCGAAAAACTACGGCTACTCCTGGGATGTGGAGACGGAATTCCCCGTCTGAAACTCCCCGTAATAACCTTTATAGATTTTTTTCTTAAAAACAGTCTTCAAAACCCATTTTTCAAATGGAATCATCGGGAATCCTATTATGAGGCTACCCGTTTTTGCCAATCGGAAATTTGCTTTGTGATATATAGACTCCATTTCGTAGAATCGGGGATTGAACCAAGCTGTGTGCAAGCTTCATATAAGGCTTTCATATCGTCTTTTGTCACTCGTCTATGATTGAGTTTTGCCGTTTTAATGCCCTCTAATATATCGGCAAGCTGTGAAATCGTTATGGGAATAATTTTCTGCTTGCTTCCTTGATATTCATATTTGACGGCATTCCAAAAGGTATTTATTGTGTCTTGATGAAGTGAGGGAGCAACAAAGAGACAGTAATTCTGCATTGTGCTATGTGCAGTTTCAAAGCCGCGCAAATGCCGCATAATGGGTTGTCCTTCGCCGAACCATTGATTTCTGCCCGTGAGCATAGTCACTTCACAAATGGCGCCAAATCCGTCATATAAGCATTCGATATCGGGCACACCTGCAGGCGCCGTAAAAATTGGTTCGTTATCGTCGCCCAAAGGGGAGTTTGGCTTAATTAACAAAGCATCATTGATAATATTCAACGCAACATTTGCCCATTTTTCCAATGCTACCGAAGGCTTCATGCCGAGCGTTCTGATATTTTTCAGTGCGGAAATTGCCGAATCAATCTTATCGATCTCTTGATAATCCGCTTTCAATTTTAGATTTTGCAGAGCATTCCGCTTATCGCGCAAAACATCAATTTGCGCTTTCAGATTATCAACGCTATCGGCTATATTGACCTCGGAAATGTTCAATCCGAGTTCTGCTTCGAGGGCATTGATTTCTGCAACGATATCTTCGGCGATTTTCGTCAGTTGTTCTACGGTTTCAAAGGGAAGGGCATACGCATGATAATCCGCGATATATTCTTTATATTCTTCCAAAGTAAAGCTCTTGGCGGAGCCGTTATCTTTTTCCAATAAGGCATTGATTTCTATCATTCTGCGCGGCTCCAAATCGATGTAGTAACCGCCGCCTCTTATGTAGATGTATTTCGTCAGGCGTACATATCGAATAATATTATCGGCATACTCTCTCGTATTGGAAACAGGTTTTTGGAAAGTAGGCAAATAACTTTCGACAAAGGCCGTGCGATACGCCTGTTTTTCCTCATCGGCCGTCAGGCAACTCATTTGTTCCCTATATTGTAATAAGGCTTCTGCTTTGCCGTCCACTTCATCATAGGATTTGATAGACAAAACAAAAATGCCGAATTCATCCTTCGTTATACCCTTGGCTTTTAATCCTCTTTCTTCACAAAGTTCATTGACCCTCTTGATTAAGCGCAGGGTATTGATAAAAGGCTTTGTATTGTAATCTTTGCAATTAGGGCTTAAAGGATTGGGATATTGAAATTTTAGCAAATTGGAAAAGACGACATCCTCCAGAGCAATCTTGTTATCAAGGAATAATTGGCCGAGTTCGGTTATTTTTACGCGATGCCCATGACTCTCACGATCAAACTCAAGCGAAACGAGACCCAACTTTTCGATTGGCTCGAAGGAAGTCCTGCCGCGCATAGGCGGGTCCTCATATTTCTTGCTTTCAAAAATATCTCTTGCTTCGGCATAAGACATCGGATAAGTTAAGTCATTCAAGATATCAATTTGCCTGTGCGATAGATTTTCATTTTTCGGCGTGTAAAAACGGTTTTTAATCAATAGGCTTTGTAGCCGCATTTGCGTTTCATTGTCCCACGGCATACCCTCGATTTCTTTTATCGTTTTCAAGAACGAGTAGGTCCTTTCGGGGTTTCGCATTGTAGTGGAGGCACTCCATAATAAATCCATTGTCCTCCCTCCTTAATAGTTGACGATGAGGACTTCATCGGTTTCGGAAGTTCTGTCTTTTGTTTGATAATTTGAATTAGAGTATGTATAGTCGAGATATATCACCCGGTATTTACCAATATTATGGTTGATCCACTCATTCAAAATCTTGTTTTCTTTGCCTTTGGAATGAAGAACATTTGATAACGCAAATCTTATTCCGCGTTCATGCAGATTATCCAAATATTTTAAGAGTTCTCTTTCAAGTTTTTCGTTCCAGCCGTCTTGCTCATTATAGGTTGCACAAGTGATAAGATACGGGGGATCGGCATAAACAAAAGTTCCGTTATCCCAATCATCATTTGGAAGTTTTCGGAAATCATAGCTTTCGAACCTGTAATCGCCGCTCTTAAGCCTGTCAATAAAAGATGACAGCTTATTCCGCATCTTCTTATTAAAATCTCTTTTCCCTACGGGCAAATTAAATTCGCCTTTGCGGTTAAATCGTATTTGATTATTGAACGCATAGACAATCAAAACATATAGCGTTATGTAATAGCTATAGTCGGAGCTTGTTTTATGATTAAAATCTTCTCTTAACTTCTTGAACGGTCCTGCATTATACTTGGCAAGCCCGTCTGCGCTGTTACAGCCATAATACTCATAACCGTATTTTTCGGTGTTGGATAAACCGTACTTCTCAATGATTTGATCTATCATCTCAAAAGCGGACTGCTTATCCATCTTTTGGAATGTTCCAAACATACGGCGAAGCAATTCGTTGTTATCGTTAAAAATAACTTTATTGCAAGGCGCATTGATACCCACATTTCCGCCGCCGCAGAATAAATCGACAAAAAGGTCAATATCTTGCGGGAAATGAGGTAATAATTGAGGCAATAATTTGAATTTACCGCCTGTATAATTGAGCGGTGATTGGATAATTTCTTTCGTAGCATAATCATAGCATTCGCAGAGGAACAATCTTTCCTGATTGTCGGTTATATTTGACTTGCCCGCGCTGAATGCCCTATAGTCCGCTGAAAAGACATTGACTTTTCCTTTTCGGGAAAGAATACGCAGAATATCATCATCGCCGATTTTGGCATTCGAGCGGCCATTCCCCTTTTCTGCCATATTGTTATAGGAAAGCAGTATGTATTTTGCCGATATTTTCGAGATTAAATCTTCAAAGGCTTTGGTTGCATTGGAAGTGCAATAATCGCTTTTTAAGCGGCTTCTATCCATTTTCAGGGCAACGCCTGTGACGGACGGCTTTTCCCATTTTGCAACATTTTCAAGCAAATGATAGGCATCGCAATATTGACGAGAGTTATAGGGGGGATCGATATACACCAAATCCGCTTCTATTCTTTCGGCTAAATGATTGGCATCCTCGTTGTATTGCTGATTGTTTTCGTTATTATGATTGCTTGCAAGCGGGAGGCTTAACTCTAAATGCTTATCGAAAGTTGCACCGCGAATATATGCATCGTAATGCCCGCAAGTGTTGGCAATTTTATCCATGGCATAAAGTAACGAAGTTATTAAAATAGCTCTTTCCC
This sequence comes from uncultured Clostridia bacterium, assembly GCA_964612545.1. Lineage (GTDB taxonomy): Bacteria > Bacillota > Clostridia > Christensenellales > Borkfalkiaceae > Gallimonas. The sequence continues at coordinate 19,501 of CAZTBU010000014.1, forward strand.
TCGCGTTTATTTTTTGGGCATTGTAATTATTTTCTATATCTTCGCGGATAAACCCGATCTTACGACAATCTTCCGACGAGAAGAAGGTGCCGGCGAAATTCTCCGACATATAGTTTTCTTCTTGCGGTTGTACGGCATTATAAAAGCAAATAAGATTAGCTATTTTTTCCTCATCATATTTTTCTGCGCCGAACCAAGCCACATGGCAAATATAATTGAAGTATAGCAAATCGTTCGTAATCAGTTTTTTATCGATAAAGGCAGATGCCACCGATCCTGTACCCGCGAAAATATCGGCAACGGTATTTATGCTCTTGCATTCCCTTTCCACAACGCCTTTAATAAAATCAAGGAGCTTATATTTATTACCCAAATAACGCCTGTTATTGATTGTAGTCGTCTTTACTTTGGGTTTCTCTGCGGCAACATCCGTTTGACTTCTTTCCGAAAGCATAGCCTTGAGATTTTCGAGCGTTTCCGAATCCCAAATATAACGCCCCGAAGCAGTTGTCGGAACAGTTATAAGATTATTTTTAAGCAAATAGTAGAAGGTTGATCGGCTCAAGTTTAATTCATGCAATATTGAATTAGAAGTCAAAGAGGTTGCCATAGTTTCACCTTATGCAACTAATTTCTATTCTTTATTGGACATTATAGCATATATTTATCATATTATCAAGGGTTTAAGCCGTAAAAGACAGAAAAATTCGGATGCACTTTTTGTATTGCATCCATTTCAATCATTTATGATCAGAGCATAAGAATTTAAATTTTCTATAAAATCCAGCAAAGACGTGATGTTATAGTCGGTAACGCTATAATCTTCTTCGTCAAAATCAATTTCTTTTTCGTACCAATTCTCTATTACTAACCTCTTTATTTATCTAATTTTTTTAATGCCTCGCGCATACTTTTCGCAAGGGCTTTTGCCATGAGGACGGGGATCGCATCGCCGATTTGCTCGTATTTATCTTGCAACGGGTCACTATGAAACTTGACATACGGTCCATTGAAGTAATACCAATCGGGAAATGCCTGTAAGCGGGCGACTTCCCTCGGCGTGGGCTGACGGTCGTAGAGCGGATGGATCATTTCATCCAAACAATGGGATGTGACCGTAAAACTTGGTTCATCGCTCTTTAACCGACGGTTACGCGAGCCGTAAATCTTATCCGGGAAACAATCCTTGACGACATCTTCCCGCCCCTCTGCAATTAAGCGGTCAACCGCCGTCTGCATTCCTTCGCCCTGCCTGATTTCATGCAAGCGGCGGAGCATTTTTTTATTATGGTTTAACGCCTTATGGAAGGTCACAACGGACGGCGAATAGTTACGGTTGCCTGAATGACTATCATCAAAAACAAATTTGTAATAAAGATATGCTGCTTCTGAAATCAAACCCTTTTTATAATCTTCTTCATAGGTTGGAAAGTACAGCATTTCCTCTGCGCCTTCACCGCTTTGGAGCGGGGGAAGATAGCGGAAAGCATCTTCTACTGTGACATAGGGAAATTTCCGTTTCGGACCGTGCGTTTTTTCAGGATAAACAAACGGATTTTCAGAATATTTACTGCTGCAACCCACGATAAAAATGCGCTCCCGCTTTTGCGGCGTTCCGTAATCTGCCGACAGACACTTAAAAACGTTCACATCCTTGCTTGCAATGCGGTAGTACACGCCTGTCTTTTCATCGGGGCGTTCAAACTCCCGGAAGACATATTCAATTTGCCCGCCTCTCTTGCCGTCCCGCTTTTTTGTGAGTAAACCCGGCACATTTTCAAAAAGCGTGAACTTTGCGTCCACCGCGTGGGCAATCCTTAGAATATTGGAGAAAAGGTCGTTGCGGACATCGTCTTCGAGCCGCTTCCCCGCCATGGAAAAGCTCTCGCATGGCGCGCCACCCGTTACGACATCAACTGTACTTTCATGAAACTTTTTTTTCAAGATTTCCAAAATCATCTTATTGGAAACCTGGTTGATATCACCGTGAATAAGACAGGTTTTTTCCGTCTTCAAAAGCACGTCTTCCAAATGCCCAAGGTTTTTAAGCAAATCTTCCAACTCGTAAATCTCGGCGTCGTGGGATTTTGCGTAAGTGATAACGGTCGTGTCGCTCCATTCAACGGCGATGCGGGGGATAAATCCCTCGCTGATGAACCCTGTACACAGGCCGCCTGGGCCGGAAAATAAGTCAATATAAGTATATTTTTTCATCATTTTGTTTCCTTCAAAACACGTTTCATTGCCAAAGCACAGTAGTCTTGGTCTATATCAATTCCGATGCCGTTACGGTTATTTTGCTTTGACGCAATGACCGTTGTGCCGCTTCCCATAAAGGGGTCTAACACCGTGTCACCAACAAAACTGAACAATTTGATACACCGCTTCGGGAGCTCTACCGGGAAAGGTGACGGGTGACCGATTTTTGACTTCTTTTCGCCGCTGAACGGCCACACTCCCTGCGTCCAGCTCACAAATTCGTTTTTCAGAATATCCGACTTACGTGAGCCGCTTGTTTTCTTCCAGCTGTCCTTATAAAGCACGATGATAAGCTCCACGGGAGCGATCACATAGGGACAGGATGCGCTCAACCACGAACCCCAAGCAGATGATTTCGAGATGTTGCCCTCATTCCAAATGATAGTAGCATGATATTTGAAACCGACTTTCTTTGCGATTTCTGTTACATCAGCACCGACGCTTTGATGTCCACCCTTATTTTTATCTAACGGGATATTCAGACACATTCTGCCGTCGGATCTTAACCAGCCATACGCCCGTTTTAACCATTGTTTTGTAAATGACAGATAATCATCATAGGGTAAGCGGTCACTGCTTGATTTATATTTGATATCTAAATTATACGGCGGGGAAGTGACGATCAAATCAATACTTTCAGGTTCAATCAATTTTGTTGTCAGAGTATTGCCATATATGATTTTTGCGTTCGGTTCTTCAAAGAAAACTCTGTACATAACATCATTATACCCGATATGTGGCGTATAGTCAACAAAAACGCCTATCTTTCCCAAGCAATATGCGTATCCATATTGTACTTTTCATAAACTTCCAATATCTCAGTACAAAATGCCAATGTTTCGGCATCGCCAAGTTTTTGGGCAACATTATACATATTGACAAACATCTTTTTACTCATTTCTGTTTGTCCATAGTTTTTCTTGCGGAAATTGTGTTTTGCGCATAGTGTCTGCCCGTTATCTATTTCCGCTTTTCCGCCCAAATCTTTGGGGCGGATATGGTCCACTTGTATTTCAACGCCGTTAGCAGGTCCCATTCCGCAGATAACGCATTTATAACCGTCGCGTTTTTTGATCGCTTCCTTCTGCGCCTCGGTAAAATCTTCAAGTTCCCGCTTTTCCACATGGTCGGGATCATAGCGGTAGATGCCCTTTGCAATCTTGATCAAAAATCCGCTTTGCGCCATTTTACGGATTGCTCTATCGGGATCGCGCAGAACTTTACCCGTACGCTTTTTGTATTCTTCTGTAACCCAATCAACAACTTCGGGATGTTTGATGTCACGGTTAGGATTCGAAATAAAATATTCCTTGATGATTTCTTCCTGCGTCATATTCTTTTTCTCCATTATTTTTAATCAAAGTCAAAAAGTTTTGAGAAAGAAACCCCTAACGCATTTGCTATTTTTTCAATATTCACTATCGAGATATTCCTTTTCCCGCACTCTACACTTGTAATATAAGTTCGGTCTATTCCCGCCCTGTCGGCAAGTTCTTCTTGACTGATTCCGATTTCATTCCGCAAATATTTGATACGCATCCCAAGGGCAATTTTTATATCCATATCGCCACCTCATTTTTTATTATACTATTTTGTGACTTATCTAACAACGGACTATGCGTCACATTTGCGTTCATATTTCATTGCAAAATTGGATTTTCTATGCTATAATTAAATAAGCAAGGTGATTCCGTATGGGAAAGCATAAACGATCCGAAGGCATGACAGCGCGCAGTTACAATATGTCAATGATCAAGGGCAAAGACACGAAACCAGAGGTTCTTTTGCGGAAAGAACTTTGGCATCGGGGGCTGCGCTACCGCAAAAACTACCTATCGGTTTATGGAAAACCTGATATTGTATTTTTGAGGAAGATGATCGCAGTCTTCGTCGACGGTGACTTTTGGCATGGGTATGAGTTTGAAAAACTTCAGGAAAGAGTAAAGAGCAACAAACAATATTGGACAGAAAAAATCAAGCATAACCGTGAACGGGATATGGATGTAACCCTTATGCTTATAGAGCAGGGGTGGACAGTTTTAAGATTTTGGGATTTTGAAATTAAAAATGATTTGGAAGGTTGTGCCGATAAAATAGAGAGAACCGTTCGGTCAAAAAAACATAGTTAATCTATTTTGCACTTTTGCGGATGCCGAAAGCGTCGCCGTGCTCATGCGTGAAAAACAATTTTACAGGAACAACTTGGCAAACGTTGGAGCGCCAGAAAGAACGGACGGGAAGCGGCTACAAGAAGTGAAAATTTTCTATAAAAAATTATAAAAAATTATAAAAAATAATCAGTATTTTCTAAAATTCTATAAAATTTTATGAAATTTTATGAAATTGATATGTAATTTTCATGACAATTTAAATATTTTATGCTATACTGAGTCAAAGAGGGTATAGAGATGGAAGAATCGAATAAACCAATGAAAAAATTGAATGAAGCTTCGGAGATTATTCTGAAAACAATGGATTATATTACGGAATGTCTGCAGGAACTCAACGGAATCGAAGAAGGGGGAAAGCTGACGCCCGTTTTATATAGCCGTAAGTGCGCTATGGTGGAAATTCTCGAAAATTTAATGACTTGGTCCGAAGCGAAAGATTACGGTTACTCCTGGGATGTGGAGACGGAATTTCCCGTCTGAAACAAAGAAAGCGGAAGCGGAGATTTTTTGCCGTCATGATACGGATGTATTTGCAATACAGCCGTGTATGTCCGTGCCGGCAATGAGATTTGTTTTGCAACGTGCGGGTTGAAACGTTTGACTGCGCGGGGCATAGGGATTTCGCACGCAAAACGAAACCCCCGAGGCATTATTTGCCTCGGGGGAGTTTGTGTTTTCTTTCTCTTTTAAGTAAGTTTTTTGTCGGGGTTAAAACAATCCGATTCAGCTGTTTTTGTATCCCCATTCCACGTGACACCTGTCGGAGTTCCACCAATAATCCCACCCCGCGGGTTGTTTGTCCGCTTCGCAGTAGATCGTAAGTTTATAGCAACCCGAGAACGCCCAATCTCCGATCGAGGTCACATTGGCGGGAATTACAATGCTCGTAAGTCCGCTGCAACCATAGAACGCATACTTTCCGATTGAGGTCACGCTGTCGGGAATTACAATGCTCGTAAGACTGCTGTGACCCTTGAACGCAGAATTCGCTATTTTTTTTACGGGCACCCCGTGCCATTCGTCGGGTATCTCTATCTCCCCCAAAAAGCCGGCCTCTGCTTCTACGATGTAGTAAGACTTATCCTTGCCCCAGTAAAAGTCGAGTTGATTATCGTCGGACGGTTCTTTCTCGCAGGCGGCTATGCCGAAGCACAGGCACAGGGTTGCGGCAAGCGCCGCCGGGATCAGCCAAATTTTCTTTTTCATATAAATCCTCCGTTGATTTTTTACGAATTTTTCGCTTTGAAAATGTACATGGATTAGCATAATCCATGAACAAATTCGGGCAAGATTCTTGCCCGTTTTTTATTGCAATAAATGCTCTTGCCGATTTCATGGAAAACCGGGCGAAAAACACAATTGAATAACAAAACATTGAAAACGGATAAAAAAAATTAAGACTTTTAAGTTTTCATGAACGGCGCGGCGGGCAGAACTTTATGTTTCTGCCCGCCGTTGGTGTTTACTCTGTAAAGCCGTTGGTGTTTACTCTGTAAAAATATCGATAAGCGCTTTTTGCTGTTTCGGGGAAAGTTTGCGGAAGACGGCAAGCATCTCTTTTTCGGGCTCGCTCAAAACTTCTATCGCCTCATCCTCCAAAAAAAATTGCGCAAGGGTAAGCCCGAATGCTTTGCAAATACATTGCAATGTGTCCACCTTTGGCGGCGTGCCGCGCTGGAAGATCGCGGAAAGCGTCGCCTGCGGAATATCCGCTTCTTGCGCAAGTTTATAGTCCGTCCAATTCCGTTCTCCCTGCAAAACTCTGATTTTTGTCAAAACATCCATGACACCATTATAATATGTATTTACAGGGGAAATTACTCAATAAAAATATTGACTTTCAAATGTAATTGCATTATAATTATGATGTAATTGCGAAGTATGGAACAGTTCAAGCAAACAAAATCGAAAGAGCGCGTGCGGGAGCACGGCGAAGTATTTACTGCCGAGCGGGAAGTGAAAGCCATGTGCGATCTTGTGGGCAACGAGTGCGAACGCATCGACAGCCGCTTTCTGGAACCCGCCTGCGGAGACGGAAATTTTCTTGCCGAAATCCTCACGCGCAAGCTTGCTGTTGTCAAGAGGAAATACGGCAAGAGCGCGCTTGACTATGAGAAAAACGCCGTGCTTGCCGCTTCCTCGATCTACGGCGTGGATATTCTTTCGGATAATGTTCTCGCCTGCCGGGAGCGGATGTTCGCAATCTGGAACAAGGAATATACCGCCGTCTGCAGGAAAGAGGCAAACGACGAAACGCGCAAGGCGGTAAAATTCATTTTTTCGCGCAATATCGTCTGCGGAAACGCGCTCACGCTCAAATGCGTGGATGAAAACGCCAAAGATACCGAAACACCCATCGTCTTTTCGGAATGGGCTTTCGTGACGGGGAGCAATTTGCAACGGAGCGACTACACTTTTGCCGAACTTTTGGCGCAAAACGAAGAGCAAATGCGGCAATCTGCCGGCTGCGCGGGGGAAGGTACGTTTTTGAAAAAATACGTTGCGAATTACAGGAGGATATGGGAAAATGGATAATTCCCTGTTCGGAAAAATTTATAATCCCGACGTGCTGTCCTGCCTCGCGAATCTCAGCAACGATGAGGTGTTTACGCCGCCCGCGATTGTCAATCAAATGCTTGATCTGCTGCCGCAGGAGTTGTTTTCGAATCCCGACACGACCTTTTTGGATCCCGCTTGCAAGACAGGGGTGTTTTTGCGGGAGATCGCAAAACGGCTCATAAAGGGGTTGGAACGGCAGTTCCCCGATTTGCAGGAGCGTGTGGACCATATTTTTCATAAACAGCTTTTCGGGATTGCCATTACCGAGCTTACAAGCCTTTTATCCCGCCGCGGGCTGTATTGCAGCAAATATCCGAACGGAGAATTTTCGGTAACGAAGTTTCCGAACGCCGAGGGGAATATCCGCTATAAGCGCATTCCGCATACATGGAAGAACGGGAAGTGCGTTTTTTGCGGGGCGAGCGAGACGGAGTATGCCCGCGGCGATGAGTTGGAAACCTACGCTTACGAATTTATCCATACCGACGATCCGGAGAAACTTTTCCCTATGAAATTCGATGTCATCATCAGCAATCCGCCGTATCACCTTTCGGACGGCGGGAATGGCGCAAGCGCAAGTCCCATTTATCAGTATTTTGTAGAAACCGCAAAAAAACTAAATCCACGCTATTTAATCATGATTATCCCTGCAAGGTGGTTTGCCGGGGGGAAGGGATTAGATGATTTCCGTGCAATTATGCTCAACGATAATAGAATACGCGCTCTTATTTACTACCCAAATGCAAAAGACTGTTTCGCCGAATTGAGTATTGGTGGCGGGGTTTGCTACTTTTTATGGGATAGAGACAAACGTGGTTTATGCAAGTATACGAATATCTATAATCGTACATCAAATTCAATGGAAAGGCAATTAAATGAATATAATGTTTTCATTCGTTACAATGAGGCACTTGAAATTATAAAAAAGGTTAAGCAAAAGTCAAATAATTCTATTGGCGAAATTGTGAGCGCACGTAATCCTTTTGGGATTAGTTCTAACGTGCGGGGAGAAAAAGAGTATTTTGCCGATTCATATACTTTATATTCAAGTCAAGGGAAAAGCTATTTGCATAGTACAAGTAAGATTCCCAATGAGGATATCGCTCTTTCCTATAAAGTTATGATAAGCAAAGTAACAGGTGAGCATGCAGGCGAAGCAGACAAAAACGGGCAATTTAAGGTCATCTCTTCCATAAGAGTTTTGGAGCCTTATGAAATTTGCACCGATTCATATTTGACAATCGGGAAATTTACAGAAAGAAAGCTGGCTGAAAATCTTATACACTATTTATCCACAAAATTTGTAAGATTTCTTTTGCTACAGGCCGTATCTTCAATCAACCTATCCAAGGACAAATTTTACTTTGTCCCCATGCAGGACTTCTCGAAACCGTGGACAGACAAGGAACTGTATGCGAAATATAGCTTATCCGATGAAGAAATAAATTTTATAGAGTCTATGATTAGACCTATGGAGTAAGTCCCTTTCCCGCGGCATTGCCGCGGGAAAAAATGCCGACAAAAAGCAAGAAGGAACCCATATGTCCGAATTTTTTCAACCCCGCCCCAAAGTCAACCCCACGATCTACGCCTATCGCCTCGTAGGCGTGCCGTCGCATGAGGGATACTTAAAAGTCGGCTATACCGACAGAGACGCAGAAGCCCGCGTCAAAGAACAGTTACATACGAGCGGGATCCCGTATCAAATCGTTTTGAAAGAGTCCGCCATGCGCCCCGACGGTACCTGTTTCCGCGACGGCGACGTGCACAAAATTTTGCGCAGCCGCGGCTTTTTTCAACTCCACGAGGGCGAGGACAAAAACGAGTGGTTTCTCTGTACCGCCGAAGATGTCCTTTCGGCAATTCTGGAATTGAGGGAGGGCATCGTCCCGGAAGAAAACCGCACACTCGCCTTCAAAATGCGGCCCGAACAAACGATAGCCGTGCAAAGGACGATCGCCTATTTTACCGCCGCCAAAAGGGACGAGCCGAATAAATCGCCCAAATTTCTATGGAACGCGAAAATGCGGTTCGGCAAGACGTTTGCGGCTTACGAGCTTGCAAAGCGCATGAATTTCAAACGTGTTCTCGTACTCACTTTCAAACCCGTTGTGGAATCGGCGTGGCGGGACGATCTTCTTCACCATGTCGATTTCGGGGGATGGCAGTTTGTTTCCAACAAAGATGCGCACGAGCGTGCCGTAAACATTGACGCACAGTTCGCCTCCTGCGATAAATCCCGTCCCATTGTGGTATTCGGTTCTTTTCAGGACCTTCTCGGCACCAACGAAAACGGCGGTATCAAGGCGAAAAACGAGTTCATTCATACCGAAGCGTGGGACCTTGTCATCTTCGACGAGTATCATTTCGGCGCATGGCGGGAGAATGCGAAGAAGCTCTTCGAGGATCCCGACGACGAGGAGACCGCCGACTTTGACCTCGAACAATATAAGCGAACCGAAGCAGATAATGCCTATAACGAAAGTTTCCTTCCGATTTCGGCTACCTACTATCTCTATCTGAGCGGCACGCCGTTCCGCGCCATCAACAGCGGCGAGTTCATCGAGGACCAAATCTATAACTGGACATATTCCGACGAACAGCGCGCCAAGGCCGAATGGGTGGGCTCAAACAACCCCTATCTCTCTCTTCCGCGCATGGTGATGCTTACCTATCGCATTCCCGAGAGCATCCGCAGGATCGCATTGCAAGGGGAATATGACGAGTTCGATCTCAACGTCTTTTTCTCCGCAAAGGGAAAGGGCGACGAGGCGCGCTTCGTCTATGAAAACGAGGTGCAGAAGTGGCTCGACCTCATCCGCGGGTCCTATCTTCCGTCGAGCATTGACGACTTGAAATTGGGGCAGGACAAGCGTCCTCCGATGCCATATTCGGACGCGCGTCTTTTGGGCGTTTTATCGCATACGTTATGGTTTTTGCCCAATGTGGCGAGCTGCCAGGCGATGGCGAATCTCTTAAAACAAAAGCAAAATTCTTTCTATCACAGCTATCGGATCAACGTATGCGCGGGTGCGGCGGCGGGAATCGGTCTGGATGCGCTTCGTCCCGTACAAAATTCCATGGGGAATCCTCTCGAAACGAAAACCATCACCCTTTCCTGCGGAAAATTGACCACGGGCGTTACCATCCGCCCGTGGACGGGCATTTTTATGCTGCGCAATCTGAAATCGCCCGAGACTTACTTTCAGGCGGCGTTCCGCGTACAGTCTCCGTGGGAAATAACCGACGACAACGGCGACCGACGGATCATGAAACAGGAGTGCTATATTTTCGACTTTGCGCTTGACAGGGCGCTTCGGCAAATCTCCGATTATTCCTGCCGTCTCAACGTCGGGGAGAATGACCCCGAAAAAAAGGTTGCGGAGTTCATTTCGTTTTTGCCCGTTCTGGCATTCGATGGTTCCACGATGAAGCAAGTGAGCGCGCAGGACGTGCTTGACATCGCCATGGCGGGCACAAGCGCGACATTGCTTGCCAAGCGCTGGGAGTCCGCTCTTCTCGTCAACGTGGATAACGAGACGCTTTCCCGTCTTCTCAATAATAAAGAGGCTTTGGAGGCGCTCATGCGTATCGAGGGGTTCCGTTCCCTCAATCAAGACATTGAGACAATCATCAATAAGTCCGACGCCGTCAAAAAGGCAAAGAAAGAGGGCGAAAAACTCACACCGAAAGAGAAGAAGGAGCTTTCCGAAGAGGAAAAAGAATATAAATCCATGCGCAAGCAGATTCAGGAAAAGCTCATCAAATTTGCGACGCGTGTGCCCGTTTTTATGTATCTCACCGACTACCGCGAGCGGTCGCTGAAAGACGTCATTACGCAACTCGAGCCGGGGCTGTTCAAGAAGGTCACGGGGTTGAACGTGAACGACTTCAATTTGCTGTGTTCGATCGGTGTGTTCAATGCAAGCCTCATGAACGACGCGATTTTCAAATTCAAGCGGTATGAGGATTCTTCACTCTCCTATACGGGGATCGAAAAACATGCCTCGGACGAAGTGGGCGGCTGGGACACCGTCATTCGCCGTGAAGAATACGAGAAGTTATTCTACAATCAACAGGCGACAATGGAAACTGCGGAAAGCGTGGAAGAAATCGCCGCCGCGGACGACGATATGACTTCCGGGACGGAAAACGAGGCGCCCATGACTGAGGGGCAGTCTCACGAAACGCCCTACGATACAACCATATCCGAGGGTATAGCCGTCCCCACGTCCACTGTCACGGCGGTGAAACAAGGGGCCCCGCCGCCGAAAGAGGAATTTGATTGCTCTGTTGTTGCGGTCGGCACAAGCGTCTTGCATGCCAAATTCGGCAAAGGAACGGTGATTAAGCTCGACAAAGCGCGAAAGTATCTCACCGTTTCCTTCCTCGCCGGTGAAAAGACCTTCGCCATGCCAAATTGCTTTGAGTCTGGCTTCTTGAAAGTAGAATAAATGTCTACCGGCAGCCGATGGATTTTCAGTTTCGGGCTATTAGCTCTCATAATACCGGCCTCTTTCTGTTCAAAGTATACCATAAAGGCGAATCCGTCTCCTAACGGAAACGGGTTCGCCTTTAACTTATTTGGTGACCTTGATAACACTCGCGTCGAGCCGAAAGATTGGGATATGTGGCGCTATTTCGGCGTTTTCAAAACGGATTGTTCACTATATGCACGTAAAGGATAGCAAGATAGATATCCTTGGGGATAAAATTAAATAAATTAACAGCAATTTCGCCAATGAAGCAGTGGGATAAGCTCGCTGCTTTTTTATTGCGACGAACCGATAAGCGCATACGCCGTTCATTTTGGGTGGTGTATAATTTTAATATACAAAAAAGGAGAAAAACACCATGACATATCAAGAATGGCTCTATGAATGGCTTGAAAATTACATAAAGCCCGCAAGCAAGGCGCGTACTTATCTGCGCTACCGTGCCATTGCGGAAAACCATCTGATACCGAGTTTGGGCGATTATGAGATTGACACTATATCACGGTCGATGTTGCAAAAATATGTTTCGGGACTCACCGTCAACGGAAATTTGAAGAACGGAAAACCGTTATCTTCCAATTCGGTCAATTCTATCATCAACGTGATACGGCAATCGATTAAGGTTGCTTTTCTGTCGGGACGCACGCCGGCAAACAACGCAAATATGATCGTGCGTCCGAGGAAAGACGAGAAAGAGATCACCTGTTTCACCCTTGCGGAGCAAAAGAAAATCGAACAAGCTGTCATGCAGACGGGGAAAGAGAAAATGCGCGGAATCATCATTTGCCTATATACCGGACTGCGCATCGGGGAACTGCTTGCTTTGGAATGGAATGACATTGATCTCTCGCGGGGAACGTTGTCCGTTACAAAGTCCTGTCACGACGGCAAAGATGCAAGCGGCATATATTGCAAAATCATTGAACCGCCGAAAACGCAGTCTTCAAAAAGAATAATCCCTATCCCGAAACAAATTTTACCCGTATTGCGTGAGATGAAACAGAAAAAACAAGGCAAAACGGTAATCACAAACGGCAAAAAGGCTGTTTCCGTTCGCTCCTATCAACGAAGCTTTGAGTTGATTTTGAAAAAACTCCATATCCCGCACAGGGGCTTCCATGCTTTAAGACATACGTTTGCTACGCGCGCGCTCGAATGCGGCATGGACGTAAAGACGCTTTCGGAGATTTTGGGGCATAAATCGCCCATGATCACGCTTAACCGCTATGCTCACTCTCTGATCGAGCATAAGCAAGAAATGATGAATAAGGTGGGAAAACTTTTTTAATGGGATAAAGACAAAGAAAGAAGGCACCGATCAAGTCGATCGATGCCTTTTTTTGTCATCTATGATAATAATTGGTGAACACTTTTCCTTTGCATTTTATATTAAAACAATTCAAATGTCAAGGATTTTAGCGAAAAAAGTCGATTTTTGCAGGAAAAAATTTCCAAATTTCTATTGATAGATGAACAACGGGCGGAATTTGTTCACCAATTATTATCATAGGTGAACAAGAAGATACTTGATTTGTTCATCGATATGGTGAATCGACGCTTTATCGAATAACGAAAAGGAGAAAAACTATGGAATTTGACAAGGTGTATTCTGTCAAAAAAGAAATCGACAAAGATCAGTTTCTCAGAAATTTGATCATTCAATTATCGAATTCGCCCGATACTCCGATTGGCATTGCGAAATCACAATTCGGGGAAGTCAAGGAGAGTGTAAAAGAGGTTCTGTTGTGTTCCGCCCACGTTGAGCTTGATTATAGTGCCTCCGTTGGATATGATCGCCAGGAGACGTACTATTCGGGAAACGTGAAAAAAACCCGTACCGTAACGGATTGGAGGCCGTATAGCGGGCATATAAACGGCGATGAAGCGTGTTTGGCGTATAACGAGGCATATAACGATGGGGAACCCCGATCGGGGTATAAAGAACACAGCGAATTAAGGAAAGTTATACTATCTATTGCCGATAAGGATATCGTAGAGAAAGGCGAGGCGCAGATTTCTCCCGACGGATTGGAAACCGCAAAAGAAACCTGTAAGTTTTTGGTCCGGAGCGATATTCGCTACCCCGGAGATCGTCATCGGGATGAGCGTTGTCACGGGTCAGTCAATGTTTCGGAGGTTGTTTGTTATAAACTTCCTTTCTATGAAGTCGATTATATTTATGAGGGAGAAACATATCATGCGACGGGCTTTGCTTGTAATGAAAGCAATTTAAAAGCCGAGCTTCCTCCCAACAACGTGGACATAAAGGCAATAGCCGCAAAAGAAACAAAAAAAGACAGAACGATTATGTTTTCGTTGTGGGGGGCATTTGCAGCCTTCTTTGTACTTGCCTTTGCGCTCTGTGCGGCAAATGTAGCGTATTGGCTGATAGTGTTTCCCGCTTTGATTTTTGCCGCTGCAATCACGTATCACGTGCTTTATCAAAGAAAATTTAACGCAAGAATAAGAAGTCTGTCGGAAGATAACACCGAACTAAAACTACAGGAAGTACAAGAATCTCTGAAAGAACACAATTATGATGAGCTGACCGATAAGGAGCTCGATCTGTTCAATACGCGGCGAAGAGCATTCTCTTCCGAAGGAAAGATGGGCAAAAAAAACAGAGGCAAGGTGGTGCCGATCGTAGTCGGTGCGATTGGATTGGCGATCCTGCTTATTATGTCAATCGTTATGGGGATCGGTGCACGCAATAGAAGCCTGCACTCGCCCGAACAATTTACAATTGAAATAACGAACAAAACGCAGGAATATAAACCGGACGTATCGCCCTACATAAACGGATGCTATTACGTTTATTTTGATTATCAGGTAACGGCGAGCACAAGAATCGGGGCAACGTCTATGGATATAACCACGCACGTAAGTTTGAATGGAGAAGAAATCGGTACGATCAACTCTTCTTTGGATGGGATGAATTTGGATGCAGGGAGTAGCAAGTCCTACCAAACATATCTCCAAGAGAATCAAATTGAGCGCGATGATTTGTTCAAGACGTTATACGAAGCGGATTTTTCGGATTTGAGCTTCACGTTTGAAATCACGTCCATCTCCTTTAGCGATGGCAAATGGTATTCTTTTAGGAATTGGTGATACTCTCTGATGAAATAAATAATTATTGCATCAGTCTTACGGACGCAAGCATTTTGGATACTGTACAATATATTGGCGATGAAGTTTTTAAGGGATGTAAAAATTTATAAATGCGGGAGATAAATAGGAGATAAATATGACATTGCAAAACTTTTACGAAAAAGTAAAAGAGATTGTTTTTGGCTTTGGAAAAAGCCCAAAAATATTTCAAAACGAACGGCAGTTGCAATTCGATTTGGCGTGGCAGATTCACGCTGAATTAAATATGGAGGTACGTTTTGAGGTGCGGTTTAACGGAGACGAAAAGAACAAATATGTTGACCTGATCGTTGTAGACGGCAATCAATTTTTTGCTATAGAGCTTAAATATAAGACGGATAGAGCGACCGTCGGCGGTATAACCTTGCAACGTCACAGCGCAGGCGATCTCGGTTGTTATGATTATTGGAGCGATGTGGAGCGGCTCGAAAATCTCAAGAGTAAAACTTGTACGATTGATCAGGTAAAAAACTTGACTTATGCCGGTGGTCTTGTGCTTATGATAAGCAACGACGCTTGGTATTGGAATCAGCATCAAAATGTTAAAACGCAATACTACAACTTTAGATTGACGGACGGCAGAGAGATAAATCCGGGCGATTACGAATGGCAAATAGACAAGAGCGAGAAGGACGCATTCCAAAAGCAGCAGCCTACACGTTCCAAAAAAATAACTTTCAATAAGAAATATACGGTTAAGTGGGAGCCGTATTATACATACAAAAATGACGGGAAAGGCAAAGAGTTCAAATACATGCTTTTAATGGTTGAACCTAATGGACTTATCTAATTGGTAGCGAGATTTATGGAAGTGAATCTGTAGTGGACGATATAACCAAATTAAAAATCAAGCCGAGAAAGTACGGCAGCTCGACGATCGTATCCATTCGCATGCCCGATAAACTCATGGAGAGAATCGACAAAGCCGCGGAAAAGACGAATCGATCGCGAAACGGCTTCATTATAAAGTTATCGGTTTTGCACTCGACAACATAATGGTTGAAAACGGCGACGTCGAAAGCTGAAAGGAGTTCTCATGGGAAAAATCATTGACGTAATCAAATACGATGGCGACAATCAAACCCTCATATATAAGCACCCGATAACCGACTTTAATCTCGGAACGCAGCTTATCGTACACGAGTCGCAAGAAGCGGTTTTCTTTAAGGACGGAAAGGCTCTTGAAAGTTTTAACGCAGGACTTTATACGTTAGACACAAATAATATTGCCATAGTAAAGAACGCGATAAACGCACTCGCCGGAGATAATATCTTCCATACGGAAGTATACTTTATCAATCTTACGACGGAACTTGGCGTAAAGTGGGGAACGGACAGTAAAATAAGAATGTTCGATCCCATATCGGGCTTATACTTGCAGATCGGCGCAAGCGGCACGTTTAATATCAAGGTAATTGACGGCAGGAAGCTGCTGATAAAAGTGGTTGGCACGGCCTTCTCGTTTGAGCAAGAGGAGATATTCGGCTCGGTCGGATATTCGACGGGCAAGGCGATAGGCTTGTTCAAGGGAATGATCATTTCCAAAGTAAAGACCAATTTGGCAAGAGCCATAAGAAAAAACGATATCAATATTTTGGAAGTGGACGAGCATATCGACCTTTTGTCCGATATATTGCGGGGCGAAATCAATAAAATTCTCGACGAGTACGGAATGTACTTGCCCGAATTCTTTATCACCACCATTCAAACGCCCGACGACGATCCGAACTACGTTAGATTGCGCGAGCAGCACGCGGCAAGATACTTACTTGTTCAGGAGCAGAGGATCAAAAAAGCGGAAGCGGAGGCAATTCAGGAAGTCGCCATCGTACAAGCGGAAACGGAAGCGAAAACAAGGCTGATCGAGGCGCAGGGAAAAGCTACCGCCGAAGTTGAACTTGGCAGAGGACACGGAGAGGCGTTGAGGGCGCAGGGCGCAAACTATAATATGGAAACGGCGCGAATCGTCGGGTCGAAAGCGGCGGAAAATGAATCGGGCGACGGCTCTATTGTCGGCGAATTGGTAAAAGCGGGAGTCGGGATAGGCGTAGGCGCGCAGGTTGCCAAAAAAGTTGTGGAAACAGTTGACGTGGACGGATGGGAATGCCCGAATTGCCACCATAGAGGGAATACAGGTAATTTTTGCGAGCAATGCGGGAAAAGCTGGGTCGGGGCGACGTGGGAGTGTAAAAAATGCGGAACTTCGGGGCTGACGGGCAACTTCTGTCCCAATTGCGGAGCGGCAAGGGAGGAGTAATATGATCGCAAAAAATAGAAAAGCGGGCATTGCCGTCATAATATTGCTTGCCGTTATAATCATATATAACGTATGCTATTTTGCGATTCCCTACGACAGAAGTTTAAGCAATGCTTCCATGTGGATTTCGTATGCGTTTACGCACGTATTTTTAGTGGCTATGGGGATTCTTTCGGCGGTGGCGTTTTACAAGAGAGATTTGCGCTCCAAAGTGTTGGGCGTGCCATTGTTTTACATCGGCTTTTTTACAGTGGCAATTCAGCTTATCTTCGATCTCGTTATAACGGCAGTAGGTCATTACGTAGCGATTGAATGGTGGATAACGCTTATTATAGAGGCGTTTTTTAGTGGAATGCTCGTTGTTTTTTCGCTCACGAGGTCAACATATCGGAAGTTTATAGAGTCCAATATCGAAAAGCAGGAAGCCAAAACGAATTTCATTGATTTTTTGCGTAAAGAACTGAAATCCATATGGCAAAATAATGTCATATATGAAATAAAAGAGCCGATGTTTCGATTATATGAAGCGGCTCTGTATACCGATCCCGTTTCGACGGATGAGGTAATCGGTATCGAAGCCGAGATTCTGAATTGCCTGAACGAACTCAAAAAGTGTATTTCGGAAGGGAATGCACCGGGATGTGAAGCAAAGATAGCAGAAATGACAAAGCTTATACGAGAGCGAAAAGCTAATTTAAGGTAAAGGCAATGGCGAACTACAAATGTAAAATGTGCGGCGGGGCATTGGACGTAACCGAAGGTCAAACAATTATAAAGTGCGACTTTTGCGGCACAACGCAAACCGTTCCGACTTTAGATAACGAGAAAAAACAGTCATATTTCAACCGTGCCAACAATTTGAGGTTGAAAGGTGAGTTTGACAGGGCAATCAGTTTTTACGAGATGATTGTAGCAGAATTTCCCCAAGAAGCAGAAGCTTATTGGGGATTGTTGCTTTGTAAATACGGCATAGAGTACGTGGAACATAACGGCAAAAGGGTCCCCACTTGTCATAGAACGCAATACCAATCGATATTCGACGATCCCGATTATTTAAGTGCAATAAAATATGCCGACGTCGTCGCACGAAGTGTTTATGAAAGCGAGGCGACGGCAATAAATGAGCTGCAAAAGGGCATTTTGCGAATCTCATCATCGAAAGACCCGTATGATATTTTTATATGCTACAAGGAAACGGATAAAAGCGGAGACAGGACGGCAGATTCCGTTCTTGCAACCGATATATACAAAAATCTTATAAAAGAGGGCTATAAAGTTTTCTTTTCGAGAATTACTCTTGAAGGCAAGCTCGGCACAGAGTTCGAGCCGTATATATTTTCCGCTCTGAAAAGTGCGAAAATCATGCTGCACGTTACGACTTCGGCAGAAAACAGTAATTCCGTTTGGGTAAAAAACGAGTGGTCGAGATTTTTGGAGCTTCTCGACGGTGAAAAAGCACTCATTCCGTGTTACAAAGGTATAAAGGCCTCTGAACTGCCCAATGAATTAAAAAATTTTCAAGGGCAGGATTTTTCCAAAATAGGCGCAATGCAAGATCTCCTGTTCGGGATTGAAAAAATTATGAAGCGTGATAAACAGGTTTGCGCCGAGGAAATGCAGGAGAAAGCGAAGGACAACGAGGATGATTTAGACAAGGAGTATACTCAAAAAATATTCGAAACAGATGAGATAGAAAGTTTTTGTTATACTGCTTCGGATATTTTTCCGTTGATAAAGTTTTTTGAGGCAAATGCAGAGTATAAAGAAGCGAAGCGGTATCTTACAGAATCAAAATATCAATTTATAAAGCACGTCAACTCTTATGAGGACTGCGAACTTGCTTTATTATACATTGAGGAACTTGCCGACTATAAGGATACAAAGGCACTTGCTTCAATCGTCGAAGATAAGAAACGAAAGTACAGGGAACAGTACCTGCAACAGAAAGGTTATGCCGTAAGTATTCCGACCGGCTCGACGGCGAAAGAGCTTATTGCCGCGCTCAAAGGGTTGATTGATTCGGAGCAGCAAGACGAAACAACAGAAGCGCTTGATGAGTACGACAGGGCAATCATCTCTCAAAACCGAATTAACGCTCAAAGCTATGTCAAACAGGCGATGGCCTCTTTAGCCACCTCCGTATTAAGTCTTAACGAGTTGACGGAAATATATGAACATTTGACAAAATTGCAAAACGGTAAATTCGGGATAAAGGGCGGCGATAGCCTTCTTCAAGAATTGTCTTTGAGAATAGAACAAAAAAAGGAAGAGGATAGGGAATCGGCGAAAAAAAAGAAAAACAGGAAAATCCTCTTCATTTTGGGTATTATAGTAGCAAGCATAGCAATCATTCTATCAATAACCATCTATGTTGTCGTAAGAAACAATGGGTATCGCGCTGAAAATTTCAGCATACGTGTAACGAAAAAGGTCAACGACAAATATAACGAAGAACTTGCCGATGGCTATTCGGGAGCAGGATATTATTATACGTTTACGTTTGAAGCACAAAATGACAGTCCACATAAGATTACACAACTTCATGGTTATATGGATATCAATAATATAAGCGGAAATACACTTTCTACGTCGCACATCGAATTAAAAGGGTCTTTGGATGCGGGAGCGAAGGGTACGTGGACCGTGCAGCTGAACGTGCCGAAAGGAGATCGTGCGAGAGAAATTTGGAACACCGATTTTTCCGATTTACAAATTACGTTCAGGATTACGGATATATCTTTTGTCGGCGGTACATACAAAACCTACGCTGATACAAAAAACATAATAGTACATGACTTTGAAAGTGATTAGACAGGAGCTATCGTGTCGTTTTGTTTAATTGCCTTGTGCTATAATACTCTCATGCGCAAAAGGTATCGAATCATATCCGTCTAGGCGGCGGATATATATGGACAAGAACAAGAGAACGGCGTTGCTGTCGGGTATATACTTTTCGACAAGGGCGACGCCTATTTTCATCTATTCAAGATATTTTTGGACAATTCCCTTGATCTTATCGAGATTGAACGCGCACACAGGCGTATCTGCCGTAAAAAATTCTATTTTCAAGACGAAATCGGAAATAATTATACCCTCGTCGTGGTTAATGTTAAATTCAATTATACCTATAAGCCCACAGATAATAAACCTATCACGCTGAAACAGCTTCGGGAGCATTTTTACGAACACGGAGGGTAATAAATTTATCTTTGAGCCACTTTTGAAGTTTGGTCCTAAAAGCGCAAGACTTAAAGAATTTGTTGCGCAGAAGTAGCATATGCTTGTCCGCATAGTTGCCTACGAATAAACTCTCGCTCAAAAGGCTCTCGCCGTCCCATATATATATATGTTGTCACCCTGAGCTTGCCGAAGGGTCACATTATTATGAGGTGATGGTTCGGCTACGCTCACCATGACGAATAAGGACGGCGGGCAGGCTTACCATGACACTGCTTTTTTCGTCACCCTGAGTTTGTCGAAGGGTCATATATTACTCAATGGCACAAACGCTACTCTTTTTGGGGACGGTCCCAAACTCTTGAAGTATATCGCAGGAAAGCCGATTCAGAGCGTATTAAAAGAGGGACAAATACGCTGTAAACGATTTAAGGACGGCGCAAAGCTTCTTTGCGCGCGCTCACCGCATATCACAATGGGAAACCTATATTGTGTAGAGAATGCGCGCGGCGGCACGATCTGGAACTACTTTGACTTGGGAGAAAACATTGTCTGCGTAAACGCAATAAACGAAAAACTATGATTCGGATACCATGCTCGTTACGGACGACGCGCTCTTGGTAGAAACCGCCACGGCTCACAAGGACCTTTTCAAAGTTCCCGTCTGCAATATCCATACCAAAAGCAAGGAAAATCAAACGCTTTCTTCCCTCGACTACGATACAAGCAAGAATAAAATCGGAGAGATTGTCAACCTCTCGCAGAAACTCAATAGTCTTTTATGGGATAAGCTCAATAAGGGAGACGGCGAGGAAGAAATTCAATCTATTTATGAGGACATCTGTAAACTTGCCGTATTGTCGGGATTGGAGATAGACAAGGCGAAACGCTCTTTTGAGAATGTAAGCGTGGGCAAAGAGCTTTCCGCACTCCGTAAAAAATATCCCTTCCCCGCGCCGAAATTCTTTGCCGAGATAGACGAGCAAAGGAAAGAATATGTCTTTTATGAAACGGCAATGGACTATATCTACAAGCAGGTAAGCGAAGTCCACTTCCGAAAAGGCAGAGAACCGCAGCGATTACATTCCTATATCCTCTAATTTGGCGCTCGGCTCTGTTACGGGAAACGCAACAGAATATCGTCATAAGGATAAAATCGTAGAGATCATCGATGAAGCAAAAGCAAACATCAACCGTCTGTATATGGAGCTTCGTCGAGCGGATACGCAGGAGCGTGAAGTCCTCTATGCAAGGATCGCAGACGAAAAGGCAAGGCGCGACATGGAAGTTTCAAAGTGGCTGATGAATAAAAATGTTCTTATGCTTGTTTTGCGCCATTACGAGAAGAACAGCGCGGCAGATTGGCGTATCTATGCGGCTCTTGTTAATCCTCCCATATTCTCTAATTTGGTTTGGAACTATTTTGAACGGGAGCGCGTAAAAATCATAGAAAATAAACGCGGTAACTATTCTCTATACGGCATAAAATTCGCCAAGATATAAAAATAAGCGACTATCTTGTGTCGGATAGCCGCTCTATATTTCAGTATTTTTTCGGTTTTATTTTCTTGCGCTGTTCGGCTTCAAGTTCTTTGATGCTTTTGTCGGGAGTGGGGAGATTTTCTGGCATTGTGCCGCCGGCGCGCTCAATCGCTTCCCTTACGATAGTGCCGACTTCGTAATGAGCGGCGTTTGCCTTTTCGGGAGTATCCGTTTCTTCCCGGCGCATCTTTTCTTCGGTTTGCGTAATACGGAATAGGTTGGCGGCAAGCTCCGTTCCGCCCATATGGTCGAGAATTTCCTCGCCCTCGGATAAGCCTTTATGCTCGGCAATATCGCGCGCGGTCATTCCGCCGTACAAGCCGCGATAGCCTGCATCTTGGAAGATTGCATACTCCTTTTGCGTAATAATGCCTGCCTTGTGAGCGGCTTCGGCAAGGATCATATTCTTTTGCCGTATGTCCCCACGGATAAAGAGTCGTTTTTCATCTTCGGAAAGTCTGTCGTAGAGCTCGGCAAGTTCTTGTTGTCTTGTCTTGACAGCGAAATATGTTTGACCGAGTGCAATGACTTCTTTACGAGGATCGCCGTTCATCACGATAAGATAACAAGCATAGCGAGTGAGGCGGTAGTCAATAATTTCCGTCTTTCGTCCTTTCCCCGAAATGATTGACTTCCTGACCTCAGGAAAGCAATCTTCGACGCTGTGTTGACTTATCTTGCAAGCGATCATCGCGGTTTTAATGGCCTTGTGGAAGTTCTCCCATTTGGCATACTGCAAAACGGTCTGCAACTCGCGCGCAAGCCAAAATTCATTGCCGTATTCATCAATGTGCTTAATGTCCTCAAATAGCTTTTTCTGCTGAATGCTTAATTCGTTCATAATATCATTATAGTACAAAATCGCGCAAAACACAAGAGTTAAATAGACAGTGTTTTGAAAGAATATTATACTTAAAAATTTGCAAAAAACCTCTGAAAAATGAGAAATTGATTGTTGCATGGTGGTATATGCCGTGATTTTGCCGAAGCACTATTCACTCAAAATCACCCAAAAACGCCTGATTTTAAGCGTAAAAAACGGAAAATCGGCACAAAAAGCTGTTGCAAAGTGGTACAAGTAAATAATAGCCTAATCCGCGTAATAGGAAGCGCATAAACGGAGCATAGTTTGAACGCTCGGCTGCGAACAACAGTCGGGCTTTTTGATTGTCCGAACAGGACGACCGCATGGCGACCGAACAGGAAGCCCAAACTCATGGCGCGCGGACAGCCGTATAACGTCCGCAAAAATATGAAAAAGGAAGTATTATGGAAGGAAAAACATAACTCACCAAATTCACGTTTTACGATCTGTATGCGGAGCTTATGGATACGCTCACGGACGAAGAACGCGGCAAATTACTTCGCACTATATGTGCGTATGCGTTCGAGGATGCGCCGTCCGCGCTCTCGGATAAGAAGCTCATCTATCTATGGGGAAACATCGTAGATACCCTTTGCGTGGATAAAACAGCGCAAGAAAGCGGCACGACACCAAAGGGTTTGAACAGACAAATGAAACACTTTACGTTCTACAAAAACTTCTATGAGGCATTGCCGCTGATGGACGACAAGCAAGTTGGACAGTTCGCAAAGGCGGTCTATAACTATGCCTTGAAAGAGCAAGAGCCGAAACTTACGTCCCCCGTGGACACCTATTACAAGCTCGCAAAGCAGAAGTTACAGCTCTCCAAGACGCGCAGTAAGGTTGGGAAAATCGGCGGGAATGCACCGCGCGTGAGGGTTACGGACAGGCAAGTTTCCGAGCAAGCGAACGTGGGAATAGGCATAGATTTTGAGGAATTTATGTGCCGTAATCCGAAGATCATGAACGACTTATACCGTTCAAGTCTGCATTTAGCGAACGACATTGATTGGTCGATGCTTGACTATTGTCTTCCGTTATCCGAGTTTCGAGATTGCACGAGCCTCTACAAAATCCTGTCCCATTACAAACAAATTCTGAATGAATGGAAGGAAGCATGATAGGAAGCAAAGCGGGAAGCAAAAACCAAGCAAAGCGAGGAAAAACGGAAGCAGGTTAAGATTTTGCAGTCTGCGACGGCAAAATCACAAGGAAAGCAGAGCCGAATATGTGGGAAACCCACCATATTTTATCAATGAAAAGATTTGCGAAGCAAAGATTTTCATTGAAGAGGAGGCGCAACGGAGCGAGATTGCCGTTTGCAAAAGCGAACGGCTGAAAAGCGAAGTTTGCGCTGACGAGGATACCCGCCTTCGATAATTAAGATGAGGAGGAAGAAATTATAGGACAACCGGTAATATTCAACATAGCCTATACGCCGTATCGGCTGAAAAGCAATGCTACCCAAGCACAACGAGAGGTTCACACAAAAGAGCGTGCGTTCTACGATATGAGCGGCGAGGACAATATCTACAAGTACATCACCACCGAGGGCA